>DATKPQ010000167.1:0-2850 GCA_035523995.1 Acetobacteraceae bacterium
TCAGCGGCGACTTCCGCGTCAGCGCGGCTGGGACGATTGCAGTGCCGCTGTTGGGCGGTGTGCGGGCGGCGGGCCTGACGCCGGCTGAACTCGGTCAATCGGTCGCCGACCTGCTGGTGCGGGACAAGCTGCTGCAGAATCCGTCGGTTGCGGCGGAAGTGACTGCCTACCGGCCGATCTTCGTGCTGGGCGAGGTGAACAAGCCGGGGGAATATCCCTATCAGCCGGGCATGACCGTAGTGACCGCGGCGGCGGTTGCGGGCGGCTTCACCTATCGCGCAGTGGAGGGGCACGTGTCGGTCGTGCGCACGGTGAACGGGAAGGCGGTGGAGGGGAGGGCAACACGGGAGACGTTCCTGCAGCCGGGGGATGTGGTCACCGTGTATGAGCGATGGTTCTGAGCTCGACTTTATCGAAAAATGAGCGGGTTCATCCGCTGGGCTCGACGCGGAAGATTGTTTCCTCGTGGAAGACCTCGTGAGCTCGCTCGAGCGTGAGCCTGAGGCGTCCGAAGTCCCCAAAGGTGCGCCAGCGTCCCCGCATGTTCGACCAATAGAACAGCTCCCAGCGATCGGATTGCGGAAACGGCTTCAGCCGGGCGAGCGGAGTGCCGCTGGCGGGATCAACCAGCGTGTAGCCGCCGCGGGATTTCACCACCTCGAGATCGGCGAACATCGCGACGATGGCAGTCAGGGTGGGGTCAGGTTCGGTCATAGCGGTCAGTCTGGCCTCCGTCGGGCGGCGCGACGAGATAGCGCTTGCCGCGATTCGGCCGAGTCGATTCTACGCATGGGATGGAACCGTCCAATCCCATCCCGCCGTCCTGCGAGTCCCCCCTGCCGGAACGCCTGCTGTCGCGGCTGGCCGGCTTGCCCAGGCTGTTCACCCGTCCGACCTGGCAGAACGTCCTGCTGCTGGTCGCTGGCGCCATCCTGGCGCCGGGCAAGCGAACCGTCACCGCGGCATTGCGCATTCTCGGGCGCGAGCAGGAGAACGACTTCCCGATCTACCATGGCGTGCTCAACCGCGCCGTGTGGTCGTCGCGTGCGGTGGCAGGCTGGCTGCTGCGCCTGCTGGTCGGAAGCTTCGTCGGCGCGGACGCCACCGTGCTGATTGGCATCGACGATACCATCGAGCGGCGCTGGGGACATAAGATCAACGCACGCGGCATCTACCGTGACCCGGTCCGCTCTTCCAAGGGACACTTCGTGAAGACCAGCGGCCTGCGCTGGCTGTCCGCGCAACTGCTGGTCCACATACCCTGGGCCGGCCGCATCATGGGGCTGCCGTTCCTCACCGTGCTCGCGCCGTCGAAGCGGTTCTATGATGGCAAGCCACGCGCGGCGAAGACATTGCTCGATTGTGCCCGCCAGGTCGCGTTGCAGGTCCATCGCTGGTTGCCGGGCCGCCGGATCGTCATCGTCGGCGACACGGCGTTCGCCGCCATCGAATTCCTCGGCGCCGTCCTGAACTATGTCAGTGTCGTCACCCGGCTGCGCCTCGACGCCAATCTTTATGCCCCTGCACCACCCAGGCGAGCGGGCCGCGGACGGCCGGCGGTGAAGGGCAAGCGCCTGCCCACTCTGACGCAGGTGCTGCACGATGCCGGCACGGTCTGGCAGCGCCATGCCGTCACTCTATGGTACGGCCGCACCAATCGTGTGGTGGAGATCGCCACCGGTACCGCCGTTTGGTACCGTGGCGGCTTGCCCCCGGTGCCAATTCGTTGGCTGCTGGTGCGCGATCCGCGCGGCGAGCTATCGCCGCAAGCCTTCCTCTGCACCGATCTCGCCGCTGCCGCCGTCGATATCCTTCAGTGGTTCGTCTCGCGCTGGCAGCTGGAAGTCACCTTTCAGGAAAGCCGTGCCCATCTCGGCGTCGAAACCCAACGCCAGTGGTCCAATCTCGCGATCATGCGCACCACTCCGGCGCTGCTTGGCCTGTTCTCGCTGGTTGTCCTCTGGGCGCACGACCTCGCCGCTGACGCACCGCTGGTTGCCGCCACCGCCGCCTGGTACCCCAAGCGGCACTGCACCTTCAGCGATGCCATTGCCGCCGTGCGACGCCTGATCTGGCATCACCAGGTTTCTCTCCTGTCCCGGTGCCACCAGGACAGCATCAAAATTCCCCGCCAGTTATGGGACCGAGCCGCAAACGCTCTCGCCTATGCCGCGTAGTTCGATAAAGTCGAGCTGAGCGCGTGGGCAACAACGGATGGCGCGGTGTTCGCCGTGTCGAATGGCTCAGGCTGTGCAGGGTGCGGCAGGCGCCGCGGCCCGCCAGACGGGGTGTTCATCGGCTGCGTGGCATCGACGCCGGCGACATGGCTGAGGCTGACGACGCACGATGGTGCATGGGCTGTCGTGCGCGGCAAGAATCGAACCAATCCACTGGGACCGACGAGACGGAGATCGGCAGCTTTGGTCCCGTTTTATTCAAGGGCAATTGCCGGCCAACGCACCTATTCGATGGCGATGACGGTGCCTGCGAGCGATTCGCGGCGGATGCGCGCCGGATCGCCGTCGGCTGGCCGATCCGTCACAATAGAGCACGATGGGCGTTCTAAAACGGAATCCGTCGAGGGGGACTGTTAAAAAACGCGCGCGGCATCGACGACGCCGATCGCGTCGCCGATATGAAGGTATTGGTACAGCGGGTTATCGACCGTGATGTGCGCATTGCCGCAGGTTATGATATGGATGCATTGAGGATAATCGTTGATAACGCCCCGAATGGGTGCGGCGATGAATTCGTGCGCGCTGGTGCGCAGTTCCATGATGGCATCGTAGTATGTCTTCAACCGACTCCTGTAATCCGTGCTAGTCTCGGCTTTCGCAGACCGCTGCTTTG
>DATKPQ010000168.1:0-58468 GCA_035523995.1 Acetobacteraceae bacterium
TGGGGCTGGAGCAGGTCCCAAGGGTTCGGCTGTTCGCCGATTAAAGTGGTACGTGAGCTGGGTTTAGAACGTCGTGAGACAGTTCGGTCCCTATCTGCCGTGGGTGTTGGAGGCTTGCGAGGATCTGTCCCTAGTACGAGAGGACCGGGATGGACGTACCTCTGGTGTACCGGTTGTCGCGCCAGCGGCACAGCCGGGTAGCTATGTACGGAAAAGATAACCGCTGAAAGCATCTAAGCGGGAAACTTACCTCAAAACTAGGCCTCCCAGAGGGTCGTGGTAGACCACCACGTCGATAGGCCAGGTGTGGAAGCGGGGTAACCCGCGCAGCTAACTGGTCCTAATCACCCGATAGAGTTCAATATTCCAAAACACACATATCAACCCATCATGAACAGCAACGATCTATCGGATCGTCGTTCAAGAACTTCCGCGTCCCGATGATCGCGCATTGCTCGATCTGAATCCGGCCGCGCAAACATACTTCGCACCAAAACCGAACCGCACCCACCGCACAGCTTGATAGGCTGGACGACCTGGTGGCTTTGGCGGGGAGCCTACACCCGATCCCATCTCGAACTCGGCCGTGAAAATCCCCAGCGCCCATGGTACTGTGTCTCAAGGCACGGGAGAGTAGGTCGCCGCCAGGTCTTCCAATCCACCCTGTTGTTGTTTTCCCCGGCGTTCGCCGCCGGGGTTTCGCGCTTGGCGCGGGGTGGAGCAGCCCGGTAGCTCGTCAGGCTCATAACCTGAAGGTCATAGGTTCAAATCCTATCCCCGCAACCAGCGCGCCAGTCATTACCCATGGAGCGTAGACTCCACCGACCGTTCGCCGGACACTGAGCTTGTTTCCAGAATATTAGCAAAGAGTCGGTCGCCACAGAGTTGGAATGCGATTGCATGCTTGTTACGCTGCTGGTGTTCTCGCCAGGCAGGGTGTTTAACTTACATGCAGGTCGCGTATTACCACGCACCGATCGATGCCTTCTTGAACCAGACAGTGGCCGAGATCCTTGGTCAGCTTACGTTGGCGCATGGCTTCGCCCTGGAACAGGCCCAACGTGATGCGTGGAATGATCAGGTCGAGATTATGCAGGCTGCCCTCTTACGTCCTTCTTTCGAGGGGTATATCCTGTTCGAAATGGCCATCCCTCGCATGGGGAAGCGAGCTGACGTTGTAGTCGTCATCGGAAACGTTGTGCTCGTGATTGAGTTCAAAGTCGGGGCTTCTGAGTTTGAGCGTCATGCAATCGAACAGGTGCACGATTATGCGCTGGACCTGAAATACTTTCACCTGGGCAGCCACGAATTGCCGATCGTGCCTGCACTGGTCGCGACACGTGCCGTTTCCCGACCGCTCGAAGATCTATCGTGGGCGTCTGACAAGGTAGCTGCTCCAGTTCTCGTGGTTCCGAGCGAACTGCCGCGCGTCATCGAGTTGTCCATCGTGGCAATCAAGGGACCACCGCTCAATTTCCCGAGTTGGCTCACTTCAGGCTATCAGCCGACGCCCACCATTATACAGGCAGCACAAGCGTTGTACGTGTCACACGATGTCGCGGAAATTGCTCGTTCGGACGCCGGCGCCCAAAATCTTAGTGTTACTTCGGCCTGTATCGCCGCTGTGGTCGAACGGGCAAAGGCGAAACAGCGCAAAGCAATCTGCTTTGTGACCGGCGTGCCTGGGGCCGGCAAGACGCTCGCGGGTCTGAACATCGCTACCAAGCGTGCCCAGGAGCATTCCGACGAGCACGCGGTCTTTCTGTCCGGCAATGGACCGCTCGTTGCCGTGCTTCGCGAGGCGCTGACGCGCGACGAAGCCAGTCGCACAAATACTCCCAAGAGTGACGCGCATCGCCGTGTGGCCAGCTTCATTCAGAACATCGACCATTTTCGTGACGATGCACTTCGAACCTCCACTCCTCCTCATGAGCGGGTCGTTGTCTTCGACGAAGCTCAGAGAGCATGGACTCGCGATCAAGCCGCGAAATTTATGCTGACCAAGCGATCAATCAAAAATTTCGAGATGTCCGAGCCGGAATTCCTCATTAGCGTTATGGATCGCCATACCGACTGGTGCGTGGTCGTTTGCCTCATCGGAGGAGGTCAAGAGATTAATACCGGCGAAGCGGGTTTCTCGGAATGGCTCGTTGCCATGGCTTCTCAATTCCGGCACTGGGACGTCTATATCTCCGATCATCTGTATGATGCGGACTACATCCCGACAGCGACGTCGACGTTTGCATCGCTGCCCTGGCCGGCCAAGATCGGCTGTTGATCTCTGCTGGCACCGTCGCCGAAGCAATGATTGTCGCCGCCCGGCGCAACGTCGGCCAAGAGATGCAGCGATTAATCGACGAACTCGGGTTCGAGATCGGCGACGTTAGTTTTGTGTCCGCAATGCGTGTCGCGGCCGGGTATGGGCGTCGGGGAAAGGGCCTGCATCCGGCGTCGCTGAATTTCGGCGATTGCTTCGCCTACGAGGTAGCGAAAAACCACCATTGCCAGCCGCTCTACGTCGGCAACGACTTCGCACGGACTGACATCGAAGCCGCTATTTGAAGAAGGTTCACCCCCACCCTCGCAGCTCCTCCGCCAGACCCCGCACCCCCACAGCCTTCGTCTCCGCATTCAGCGGAAAACGCTCGCTCGAAGTTCTGCCCGAGCCACGTCCTCTCGCCGGGCCGAAGCTGCAACAAGCGGTCAGCGCGCTCGGGCCGCCGGCCGGGGTGCGCGTCTGGTCGGCCTGCGGCCGGACCGACATGCGCGAGGGCATCGCTGCCATGGTTCTCGGCCTTCTTGGGAACGCGCTTGCATCGGGCTATCCGGAGCAGTCGCTGCTTATGTCACACTTGGGCGAATTCCTCGCTCATGCCGAAGAGAAATTTGGCAAATTCATCGAGGACTTGCCTCCTGATTTGAAGACGGCATTTCAAGAGCTTATAGAGGAGATCAAAAAGCCATGGAGACGACCAGGTGACCATGCGCATGTTCCCGAATGACGGCCATCCCGCATGTGCCGCAGATCGTCTGGTTGACGGTCAGCCCGATGCGCTGGCGGATCCGGATCAATCAGCCGATCGCGTCGCCCATGCGGGTAGGGGAACACCGGTTTCAGATCGCCTGCCGCTGCGGCCGGAACGGTCCCGGCCGGTAAAGCTCCTGGTGCGGTAAGGGACGTCAATACCCGCTGGCGCCGCTTCGACCCGCCACCACCCTTGCCGCTACCCGCCCCCTGCGCGTTATACTCTCCAGTAGCAATTGGCGCCGCAGACGGCTGGCCCACATCCGACCAGGCCTCTGGCACGGCCACAGGGGAGGCAATCCATGAACGCTCCGATCCATGCCGAACGGCAGGAAGACGCCTGGTCCATCCCGCTGGAGAGCATCGACGTCAGCAATCCCCATCTCTACCAGGACGACACCTGGCGCCCGTACTTCGCCCGTTTGCGCCAGCAGGATCCGGTACACTGGTGCGAGCAAGGGATTTACGGGTCCTATTGGTCGGTCACGCGGTATCGCGACATCATGGCGGTGGACACCAACCAGAAGGCGTTCTCGTCGGACGCGCTGATGGGAGGCATTGTGCTGCGCGACCTGCCGATGGATTTCCGCCGCCCCAGCTTCATCTCGATGGACCCGCCGAAGCACGACGAGCAACGCAAGACCGTCTCCCCGATCGTCGCGCCCGGAAACCTTCAGCGCATGTCCGCCACCATCCGCGAACGCACCAGCCGCGTGCTGGACAGTTTGCCGCGCGGCGAGACGTTCGACTGGGTGGATCGCGTCTCCGTCGAGCTTACCACGCAAATGCTTGCTACGTTGTTCGATTTCCCGTTCGAGGAGCGGCGCAAGCTCACCTATTGGTCGAATGTCGCCTCGGCCAACACGCGCGCCGGCACGGAAGTCGACTCCGAAGCCAAGCGTAATGAAATCCTCGACCAGGCGTTGGCGTATTTCAAACAGCTTTGGCAGGAACGGGCGAAGCAGCCGCCGCGCCCGGACCTGATTTCCATGCTGGCGCACGGCGAGGCGACGCGCGACCTGCCGTCACGCCCGCATGAGTTCATGGGCAACATCATGCTTCTTGTGGTCGGCGGCAACGATACCACGCGCAATTCCATGAGCGGCAGCGTGCTGGCGATGAACGCCCATCCCGACCAGTACCGCAAGCTGCGCGACAACCCCGCGCTGGTCACCAGCATGGTGCCGGAGGTGATCCGCTGGCAGACCCCGGTGATCCACATGCGCCGCACCGCGATGGAGGATACCGAAGTCGGGGGGAAGACTATCCGCAGGGGCGACAAGGTCGCGATGTGGTACATCTCCGGCAACCGCGACGAGGACGCGATCGAACATCCGGAAGAGTTTATCATCGACCGCCCGCGCCCGCGCCAGCATTTGTCGTTCGGCTTCGGCATCCACCGCTGTGTCGGCAACCGTCTGGCGGAGATGCAACTGACGATCCTGTGGGAGGAAATCCTGAAGCGCGACTGGCCGATGATCGAGGTGATGGGGCCGCCGGTACGGGTCTATTCCAACATCCTGCGTTCGATCAGTTCGTTGCCGGTGCGCATTTCGGTTTGAAGCGAAGCGCTGTCACCACGCTTACCTGCCAGCAGGCGCGCGACGCACCTGCCGAACGAACGCACTCACGTCGGCCGCGAAGGCATCCGATTGCTCTAACGCTGCAAAATGCCCGCCGCGATCGAACTCGGTGAAGTGCACGAGGTTGTACGTGCGTTCCAGCAGGCTGCGCGGCGGGCGCGGCCGGATGTCGCACGGGAAACTCGCGAACCCGGTGGGCACGCCGATCCGGCTGCCGGGCGGCAGCTGCCGCACCGTTTCCGCATGCGCCGCGCGATAGATCCAGGTGGCGGTCGGAAAGCTATCCGTTGCCACGTAGAACATCACGTTGGTCAGCAGCGTATCCAGATCATAAACGTCCCGCAGATCCCTGCCGCCGCGCAGATCGGACCACGCGTGGAACTTGTCGATGATCCACGCCGCCTGCGCCACCGGATTGTCCGCCATCGCACAGGCGAGCGTCTGCGGCGTCGTGCGGTGCGTCTCGGCATAGGCGCGGCCGTCCTGGATGAACGGCCGGCAGCGTTGTTCGAAGGCGCGTTCCTCATCGTTGATCGGGCCGGCGTCGGCGCGCGTGCCCAGCATGTTGAGGTGGATCGCCATGCAGCCACCGCCCTGCGCCGGGCTGTGATCCAGCCCGGCCATGGCCGAGACCATCGAGCCCCAGTCGCCGCCCTGGGCGATATAGCGCGCGTATCCCAAGCCTTCGCGCAGCAGCCGGTCCCACAGCGCGGCAATGCCGCGTGGGCCAATCGGAACAGTGGGCCGGGAAGAGAAGCCGAAACCGGCCAGCGCGGGCACCACCACGTCGATGCCGTCCTCCGCCGCGCCGCCGAAGCGTTCGGGATGGGCGAAACGGTCGATCAGGTGCAGGAATTCGATGATCGACCCGGGCCAGCCATGCGTCAGCACCAGCGCGAGGTCATGCGGGCCGGAGCCGCGCTCATGCAGGACATGGATGGAAAGGTCGCCGAGCGGGACGAGGAATTGCGGAAAGCGATTGATCGCAGCTTCCTGCGCGCGCCAGTCATAGCGGTGCAGCCAATGGTCGCAGAGATCGCGCATGAAAGGGAGGCTCGCGCCGGCGGACCACGGATCGCCGTTTTCTTCCAGCGGCGGGATGGCGTCCCACGCGAAGGCGCGCACGCGCTGTCCGATATGCGCGAGCCTGGCGTCGGGGACTGCGATGCGGAAGGGGGTCATGTAAGGAAGATTACCTCTCGCGTTTTGCGGGCGAAGTTATCGTGTGGCCCGCATCACCTTCTCCCAAGCGTCGATCACCGGCAGGACGCTATCCGCCTTCTCCGATTCCAGATTGAACACCACGCGCTTCACACCCAGCTCGGCGTAGCGCTTCATGATGTCCGCATCCTGCTTCGGGAACCACACGGTGATCTCGATCTCTCCCGGATCGCGTCCTGCCGCCGTCGCCATCTTGCGAAACTCCGGGATCATGTCGGCGATCTCGGCATAGGTCCCGCGAGCCGCGTGCGGAATCCACCCGTTGCCATAGCGGATGGCGCGCCGCGCGGAATACGGGAACGCGCCGCCGACGATCACCGGAGGATGCGGCTTCTGCACCGGCTTCGGCCACGCCATCATCGGATCGAAGTTCACGAACTCACCGTGATATTCCGGCTTGGTCTCTGTCCAGATCGCCTTCATCGCCTCCACCCGCTCGCGCGCCACCCTGTGGCGGTCGGCGAACGCCATCCCATGGTTCTCGATCTCGTCCTGGTTCCAGCCGTTACCGATCCCAAACAGAAACCGGCCGCCCGAGACCTGGTCGATGGACGCGACCAGCTTGGCGGTCTGGATCGGATCGCGCTGCGTCACCAGGCAGATGCCGGTTCCGACCTTCAGCGCCTTGGTCGCCATCGCCGCGGCGGTCAGCGTAACGAACGGGTCCATCGTATCATAGTACTTCTTCGCCAGTTCGCCACCGCCCGCAGGTGCCGTCTTGCGGCTCAGCGGGATATGCGAATGCTCTGGCGCCCACACGGATTCGAACCCGCGCTGCTCCAGCGCCACCGCAAGCTCGTCCGGCCGCATGGAATAGTCGGTGAAGAACATCGAGGCGCCGAATGCCAGCATTGGTTTCCTCCGCTATGATTCCACAAGCGGTCCAGACCACCGGCCGTGGCCCGGACGCCCCCGACCACCGGTTGCAGCCCACGCCCCAAAGTACTACCGAACTGTAAGGATGCAAACAAGGCTTGACCCAGGGGCGGAGGTCTGTTGCTGTAACCATGCAGGGATTATTCCTTCACGGGGCGCCCGCCCAATCGAGGCGCTTTCACAACCGATACGGGAGACCACGATGGGGACGCGCGACCTTCAGGGCATGATCGACAGAGTGAGGCAGGGGCGGCTGTCGCGCCGCGGCTTCATTACGCGGATGGGTGCCCTGGGTCTGACCGCACCGATGGCAACACAATTGCTGGCTATGGGCGGCGTTGCGATGGCGCAGCCGAACTCGGTCTACAAGCCCACCAAGCGAGGCGGCGGCGGCACCTTGAAATTGCTTTGGTGGGAGGCGCCGACCTTGATCAATCCGCATTTCGCCACCGGCACCAAGGATCAGGATGCATCCTATTTGTTCTACGAGCCGCTCGCCGTGTGGGACGCCGATGCCACCCTGACCCCCAAGCTCGCCGCGGAAATCCCCAGCAAGCAGAACGGCGGCCTGTCGGCCGACGGCAAGACGGTGGTCTGGAAGCTGAAGCAGGGCGTCAAGTGGCACGACGGACAGCCATTCACCGCCGACGACGTGGTGTTCAACTGGCAGTACGCGTCCGATCCGGCCACCGCGGCGGTCACCTCGTACGTCTATTCAAATATGAAGGTGGTCAAGATCGACGACTACACCGTGCGGATAGAATTCGATAAGCCAAAGCCGTTCTGGGCCAACCCGTTCGTTGGCAATGTCGGGATGATCATCCCGAAACATGTGTTCGAACCCTATATCGGCGCCAAGTCCCGCCAGGCACCGGCCAACCTCGCACCCATGGGCACCGGTTGCTACAAGTTCAAGGAATTCCACCCCGGCGACATCGTCACCGGCACGATCAACATGGATTACCACGAGCCGAACCGGCCGTTCTTCGATGCCGTGGAAATGAAGGGCGGCGGTGAGGCGACTTCCGCGGCGCGTGCCGTGCTGCAGACCGGCGAATACGACTACGCCTGGAACCTGCAGGTCGCTGACAACGTGCTGAAGCAGCTCGAGGCGGGCGGCAAGGGGCATGTCCAGCTCACCAAAGGCTCCAGCGTCGAGCATATCCAGCTCAACCAGACCGACCCCAACAAGGAAGTCGATGGCGAGCGGTCCAGCATCAAGACCAAGCATCCGACACTGACCGATCCGGCAGTGCGGCAGGCGATGAAGCTGCTGTTCGACCGTGGGGCGGTGCAGAAATACATATACGGCGAAACCGGCGAGGCCACGGGCAATTACATCAACGGCCCGTCGCAGTTCGTGTCGAAGAAAACCAGTTGGGAATACAACGTCGCCAAGGCGAACGCTATCCTGGACAAGGCCGGCTATAAGCGCGGCCCGGATGGCATCCGTGCCAAGAACGGCCACAAGCTGGACTATGTGTTCCAGACCTCGATCAACGGGCCGCGCCAGCAGAACCAGGAGATCGTCAAAGCCTCCTGCAAACAGGCGGGCGTCAACATCCGGATCAAGGCAGTGCTGGCGTCTGTGTTCTTTTCCTCCGATGCGGGCAATCCTGACACTTACTCGAAGTTCTACGCCGATCTGCAAATGTACACCACGCAGCCGGGCCAGCCTGATCCCGGCGAATGGATGAAATGGTATCTGTCGACCGCCATTCCCGACAAGGCGAATGGCTGGACACAACGCAACATCCCGCGTTGGCGCAACGCCGAATACGACAAGACCTGGTACGCATCGGAGCAGGAGCTCGATCCGATCAAACGGGCCGCCCTGCTGATCAAGTGCAACGACCTGATCGTGGATCACGTCGTGGTTATCCCAGAGATTTTCCGCTACGGCGTGTCCGGCGTGGCAAAGGGCCTGCACGCGTCGTTGACCGGCTGGGACAACGACACCTCAAGCATCTCCGAGTGGTACAAGGACGAGACAGCGTAGCGCGCCGGGGCACCATGCCCGCGCCCCGCGCTTCATGTCATTGCGAGAAGCGAAGTGACGAAGCAATCCCGGCCGGGTGGACGGCTCATGGCCGACCCCGATCGGGATTACGCGGTCGTTGCGTTGCCGGCATTGACGCCGGGGGAGTTGCCAGCCTGCTTCGTCTGATAATTCCCTGAATGTCCCGCTCCTACCTTCTCCGGCGCGTGCTGCTGGCAATTCCCGGCCTGCTGGCGATCAGCGTCATTCTCTACACCATCCTCGCGCTCGCCCCCGGCGATCCGCTGGGCGAAATTGCCACCAATCCGAACGTGCCGCCGGCCGTGCAATTGGCACTGCGCGCCAAGCTCGGCCTGGATGATCCGATCTGGCAGCGCTACCTGCATTGGCTGGTCGCCATGGCGCAGGGCGATTGGGGCTTTTCTTTCACCAGTCAGGAGAGCGTCTCACGGCTGATCATGCAGCGCCTTCCGGTCAGCCTGGCTTTGTTCGGTACATCTGAGGTGTTGGCCGTACTGGTGGCCGTGCCGGTTGGCGTGTTGGCCGCCGTCCGGCCCTATTCCTGGTTGGACCAGATCGCCAATACCGTAGGCCTGATCGGGTTTTCGTTGCCCACCTTCTTCACCGGCCTGGTGCTGATCCTGGTGTTCAGCGTCAAGCTCAACTGGTTCCCGTTCGTCTTTGAATCGAATGTGCAAGCGACCGGGCTGGCCTGGTGGTGGATCGAATTCAAGCAAAGCATCATGCCGATTGCCGTGATTGGCTTGTTCCAGGGTGCGTCGCTGGTACGCTATGTGCGCTCATCCATGCTTGACGTGATCAGGCTGGACTACGTGACCACGGCGCGATCCAAAGGCATCGGTGCCCGCCGCGTGCTGATGCGCCACGTCGTCCGCAATGGCCTGATCCCGGTGGTGACCCTGGTCGCCGTGCAGTTGCCGCAGATTTTTGGCGCCACAATCATCACGGAGCAAATCTTCCGCGTGCCGGGTATCGGCTCGCTGCTGATCGCGTCGATCCTTGCCGACGACATCCCGGTGGTGATGGCGGTCACTTTCGTTTACGCCTGTCTGGTCGTGTTGCTCAATTTGCTCGCTGATCTGCTGTATGTCTGGCTCGATCCCCGCATCGCCCTCCGTTGAGGCCATCGGCCCGGCTGCTGCGGCGCCTCGCGCTGCCGGGCTGTCGCCGACTGCCGACGCATGGCGGCGGTTTCGCAAACACCGCCTCGCGGTCGTCAGTCTGTTTGTGCTCGGCGTGATCGTATTTGCTGTGCTGATCGGCCCGCTGATCTGGCGGGTGCCGATCGACGCGATCGACTTCTCTGCCATGCTGCAAGGCCCGTCGCTGGCGCACCCCTGCGGCACCGACGCGCTGGGCCAGGACCTGCTGGCGAGGCTGATGTATGGCGGCAAAATCTCGCTCGCGGTCGGCGTCGCAGCGATGCTGGTTGCCGTGATCGTCGGCACGCTGATCGGCGCTATTTCCGGCATGGCCAGCGGACGGTTGGACGCGGCGGTGATGTGGGTCACCGACATGTTTCTGGCGCTGCCGCAACTGCCGCTGTTGCTGCTGCTGATCTATTTGTTCCGGCCGGCATTGCAACGCATGCTGGGCGAGCAAGGCGGCATCTTCGTACTGATCGTCACGGTGATTGGCGGCTTGCGCTGGATGCCGCTGGCGCGGCTGATCCGCGCCCAGTTCCTGTCGCTGCGCGAGAAGGAGTTCGTCGAGGCAGCGCGCGCCCTGGGTGCATCGAAGTTGCGGCTGGTGATACGGCATATCATGCCGAACGCCATGGGGCCGGCCATCGTCGCGGCCACCATCGAAGTCGCCAACGCGATCATTGCTGAATCGACGTTGTCGTTCCTGGGCGTCGGCTTTCCTCCGGACGTGCCAAGCTGGGGGCGCATGTTGTACGACTCGCAGGATTATTTGCAGATTGCGCCGCATTGGGCGTTGTTTCCCGGTTCGGCGATCTTCCTGGCGGTGCTGTCGATCAACTTCATCGGCGACGGGCTGCGGGACGCGCTGGACCCGCGGCGGGTTATTTAGATGCGCGAGAGCATCGCCGCCGCTTCACCCTCGGCCTCGGCGCTGCGCGCCCAGACCTCGGATCAGGTCCGGGGCGGGCTCACGACCGCCGATGGCGGGAGAGGCTCCGAGGTGCTTCTCGACATCCGCAATTTGAGAACCTGGTTCAAGATCGATGACGGCATGGTGCGCGCCGTGGATGGCGTCGATCTGTCCGTGCACCGTGGCGAGACGCTGGCCGTCGTAGGGGAATCAGGGTCCGGCAAGACGGTCACCGCGCGTAGCGTCCTGAAGCTGATCGACATGCCGCCGGGGCGTTTCGAATCGGGCGAGATCGTCTGGCGCGGGCGCGATCTGATTCCGCTGTCGCCGGACCAGATGGACGACATCCGCGCCCGCGAAATCGCGATGGTATTCCAGGAGCCCATGACGTCGCTCAACCCGGTCTACACGATCGGCGACCAGATCGGTGAATCGCTGCGCATCCATGAGAGAATGTCGCGCAAGGCGGCGCTGGAAACCGCGGTGGAGATGCTGCGCCTGGTGCAGATTCCGAATCCGCAGCGGCGGGTGCACGACTACCCGCACCATTTCTCCGGCGGGATGCGGCAGCGCGCGATGATCGCTATGGCTCTGGCCTGCAAGCCGCAGCTTCTGATCGCCGACGAACCGACCACCGCGCTCGATGTCACCATCCAGGCGCAGATTCTCGAATTGCTGCTGGATATGAAGTCACGATTGGGCATGTCGGTGATGCTTATCACCCACGCGATGGGTGTAGTGGCGGAAAATGCCCAGCGCGTCGCGGTGATGTACGCCGGCAAGGTGGTGGAGCAAGCGCCGGTGAACGAACTTTTCGCGCATCCGCACCACCCCTACACGCAGGGGCTGATCCGTTCGATACCGCGTGTTGACCGGAGCGCGACCCGACGCAGCCGCCTGGTGCAAATTCCCGGCACGGTGCCGAGCCTGTTGCATCCGCCGCAGGGCTGCCGCTTCGCCGACCGCTGCACCTTCGTGCGCGACGTCTGCCGTGCGGAGCAACCGCCGTTTCGGCAGATCGCGCCGGGTCATCATTCTGCGTGCGTGCTATGAGCCATACCGCCCCGTTGCTTTCCGTGACCACGCTGCGGAAGGAGTTTCCGCTGAAAGCGAGCGTGTTCGCGAAGGACGTCCCTACGGTGCACGCGGTGGACGGCGTCAGCTTCGACATTGCTCCTGGCGAAACGCTGGGGCTGGTCGGCGAGTCCGGTTGCGGGAAGTCCACTACGGGCCGTTGTATTTTGCGGCTGATCGAACCGACCTCGGGGCAGATCGTGTTCCAGGGCCGCGACGTCACCGATCTGCAAGGCGAGGATCTGCGCGGGCTGCGCCGCGACATGCAGATCATTTTTCAGGATCCGTTTGCCTCGCTGAATCCGCGCCACACTGTGCGCGGCATCATTGGCGAGGCGCTGGTGATCCATCGCCTCGCCGCGAACCGCAAGGAACTCGACGACCGCGTGGTGGAACTGCTGGAAACGGTGGGGCTGCAATCCGGCCACCTGCATCGTTTCCCGCACGAATTTTCCGGCGGCCAGCGGCAGCGCATCGGCATCGCCCGCGCGCTCGCGGTGCAGCCCAAGATGATCGTATGCGACGAGCCTGTCTCCGCGCTGGACGTTTCGATCCAGGCGCAGGTCATCAACTTGCTCGAAGACCTTCAGGAAAAATTCGGCCTGACCTATCTGTTCATTGCCCACGATTTGTCTGTCGTGGAGCATATCAGCGATCGCGTCGCGGTGATGTATCTCGGCCGCGTGGTCGAAATCGCCCCGTCCGATTCACTGTATGACAACCCCCGCCATCCCTACACGGAAGCGCTGCTGTCCGCGGTGCCGATTCCCGATCCGCAGGTGAAGCGCAAACGCATCGTACTGCAAGGCGAGGTACCGAATCCGATCAACCCGCCGGCCGGCTGCCACTTCCATCCGCGCTGCCCGCTTGCCGAAGCGAGATGCAGGTCGGAGGTGCCGCAGTTACGCGAGAGCACACCCGGACACTGGACGGCCTGCCACGTTCGCAGCTGAGTGCACCCGGCGGCAAGTTGAATGGCACCAAAAATGAATACAGCGCGGCTCGCACGCCGCATCTACGTCGGGAAATAATCAAGCGGTTCATAAATGAACGCGGATGTTTGCAGCGCGCGATTCTATCTGCATCCATTCTGCGCCATCAACCAACGCCTGGCGCGAATGCACCGCGGCGTTCCGCCACCGCTTCCGACAGCCGCCGATACTGCATCTCCACCTCGGCCCGTCGCAGCCGAGCCGTGCCTGAGCAAGCCGCCGCGGCCGTGCCGGCGGCAACGCCCCAGCGCAGCGCCTGCGGCAGTGGGTCACCGCGTGACAGTGCCAACGTCATCGCGGCGGTGAAGCTGTCGCCAGCACCCACAGCACTGCGCACGTCGCAAGGCAGTGCCGCCTGGCGCATCACGCCATCGCGCGATGCGAGCAATACGCCGTCCGCGCCGAGCGTGACCGCAACAAGCTCCGCCGCACCGGACTGCACCAGCGCCCGTGCCTCGGTCTCCTGCGCTGCCGGATCAGACAAAGAGCCACCAGCCAGCGACTCCAACTCACCGAGGCTAGGCTTCATCAGAGTAATGCCGCTGCCAAGCGCCGCGCGCAGCGGCGGGCCTGACGTGTCCAGCACGAAGCGCTGGCCTCGGCGGTGCGCAGCGCGGGCGACGCGGGCGTAAATGTCCTCCGGCATGCCATGCTCCAGGCTGCCGCTGGCAATCAGCCAGTCGGCCGGAATGGTCTCCAGGACCTCCAGCATGCGGTGCCAGTCGGAATCGGTGACATCCGGGCCTTCCTGCACAAACCGGTATTCCAGTCCGCTGCTTTCCTCGAACACGTTGAAGCAGATGCGGGTGCGGCCACCGATCGGATTGTTGAGGTGCGGTACGCCGGCTTCGTCCAGCATCTCCTCGATCAGAGCGCCGGTGACGCCGCCGCCCATCATCACCGCCAACGTGTCGCCCCCCAGTTCGTGCAGCACGCGCGCGACGTTGATGCCGCCGCCGCCAGGATCCAGGTGGTCGTCCCGTGTGCGGACCTTGTGCGTGTGCACCACGCGGTTTGCGCTGCAGGCGATATCCAGCGCGGGGTTGAGTGTCAGCGTCACCAGGCGGGCAGGCATGGCACGATCCCTCAGCAGTCGCGCCATTCTCGCCGATTTGCGGCAGCGGCTGATTGATCAGGATCAATGCCCTTCGCCGCCGGCGCGCGCATCAGGGTGGCGTGGTTCGGAGGGCACAGGACATGCTCGGCATCAGCCTGACGGCAGACCAGGTTCGCGCGGCGCCGCCGGAAGTGCGGCACTGGCTGGAGCAACAACTCATCGGTTTGTTCTCGCCCGCGGCGGAGGCAACGCATGCGGTGCCGCGGCATCTCGCCTTGCTCGGGCCCGACGACGCGCGGGCGGTACTGGAGCAGATTGAGGATCTTCTTCCGGTCGTGACGGTGTTTTTTGAACTGGGGCGGGAGAATGCCAGCACGCCGGCGCAGGGGCTGCGCGTATTCCAGTTGACCGACATTCTGCGTCACACGCGGCTGCAAACCGTTGGTCAGGTAGTCGAGTGCCTTGACGTCATCAACGACGCGTTGCGCCATGTTCGGCAGGATCCCGAGGCGCTGATCTGCGCCGTCGACCGCGACGGCCGTTGTTTCGTAACCGAGGCGACCTCGCGCGCCGTGTTGGCATTGTGGCACGGCATCGTCGCGGCCCGCGCCTTGCAGATGCCGGCGAAACCGGACCGCGGTCCGGCACTGTCGCCCGTGGTGGGTTGAGCCATGGATCTTCCGGCCCGCGACCTGACGCCGCTCGTTGATCCCTCGCGGGAGGCGGGCACGGGGCCGTTCCGCACCCGGCGGCCGGTCTATGTCGATCTGCTGCCGCCCTGCAACAATGCCTGTCCTGCAGGGGAGAACATCCAAGGGTGGCTGGGGCTGGCGCAAGCCGGCGAGTACCGCAGGGCGTGGGAAGTGCTGGTCGCCGATAACCCGCTGCCGGCGACGCATGGCCGCGTCTGCTATCACCCATGCGAAGGCAGCTGCAATCGCGGCCATATGGATGCGGCGGTTTCGATCCATGCCGTCGAACGTTTCCTGGGGGATATGGCGAAGGCGGAGGGCTGGGACTACCGACCCGGCGCACCGGCATCCGGCAAGCGGGTGCTGATCGTCGGGGCGGGACCGAGCGGCTTGTCCGCCGCCTACCACCTGACCCGGCTTGGCCATTACGCCGAGATTCATGAGGCCGGGCCAGTGGCCGGCGGCATGCTGCAGTTCGGCATCCCCGCCTATCGCCTGCCGCGCGCTGAACTGGCCGCCGAAGTTTCGCGCATCGAGCGGATCGGCGTGAAGATCGTGCTGAACCATCCGGTCACCGACGTGCTGGCGGAACGCGAGGCGGGAAAATTTGACGCGGTGTTCGTCGCGATCGGCGCCCATGTCGGACAGCACGTGGACATTCCCGCGCGCGATGCGGTGCGTGTGTTGGATGCGGTGTCGCTGCTGCGCGAGACCGGCACGGGCGAGACGCCGCGGCTGGGTCGGCGCGTGGTGGTCTATGGCGGCGGCAATACGGCAATGGACGCGGCGCGGACCGCGCGCCGGCTGGGCGCGGAGGAAGCGCTGATCGTCTATCGCCGCGATCGTGCGCATATGCCGGCGCACAGTTTCGAAGCGGATGAGGCAATCGAGGAAGGGGTGAAAATCCACTGGCTGACCACGATCCGCGAGATCGTCGGCCCGACTCTGAAAGTCGAGCGGATGACGCTGGACGACAATGGGCGCCCGCAGCCCACCGGCGAGTTCGACACGTTGGAAGCGGATGCCGTGGTGCTCGCGTTAGGCCAGGTTAGCGACAGCGCGTTCCTGAAGGGTGTTCCCGGGATCGTGGTGAAGCCGGACGGCGTCGTGGACGTGAACCGTCAGATGATGACCGGCCATCCCGGCTTGTTCGCCGGCGGTGACATGGTGCCGAGCGAGCGGACCGTCACGGTTGCCACCGGCCACGGCAAACTGGCCGCGCGCAATATCGATGCGTGGCTGCGGGGCGGTGCGTATGAAGCGGCGGCACGGCCAGCGGTGGTGCAGTTCGACATGCTGCATCTGCCGGTGTTCAGCGACGTGGACGTGGCACAGCAACAGCGTCTGGCCGAGCACCAGCGGCTGACCGGCTTCGAAGAGGTAATGGCTGGCTTGTCGGCCGCGCAGGCGCGGCATGAGGCACAGCGCTGTCTGTCGTGCGGCGTGTGCTTCGAATGCGACAATTGCTACGCGGCGTGCCCGGAGCAAGCGATTGCCAAGTTGGGGCCGGGAAAGGGGTACAGCGTCGATTGGGCGCGCTGTACCGGATGCGCGGTGTGCTTCGACCAATGCCCGTGCCACGCGATCGAGATGATCACGGAAGCTGGTTCTGTTGTCGTGTCGTAACATAATCTCGTCATGGCCGGCCATGACCCGGCCATCTACCGGAGAGGACCGGGCATCCGGCACGCCGCGTCTCGATCATCGTACGCAGATGGCCGGGTCCAGCCCGGCGATGACGAGTAACCAGCCCCGTCCATAACCTCGGAGACTCTGAATGCTGCGCAATCCCGCGACGATGGACGGTAACACGGCGGTGGCGCATGTCGCCTACCGCACGAACGAAGTCTGCGCGATCTTCCCGATCACCCCATCCTCCACCATGGCGGAACTTGCCGACGAATGGTCGGCGCGCGGCATAACGAATATCTGGGGCAATGTCCCGATCGTGCAGGAAATGCAAAGCGAGGGCGGCGCGGCGGGCGCGGTGCACGGGGCGCTGCAATCGGGCGCGATGACGACGACGTTCACCGCGTCGCAGGGTTTGCTGCTGATGATCCCCAACATGTACAAGATCGCCGGCGAGCTGACGCCGACGGTCTTCCATGTCGCGGCGCGAGCGTTGGCCACGCAGGCGCTGTCGATCTTCGGCGACCATTCCGACGTGATGGCGGTTCGTTCCACTGGCTTCGCGCTGCTGTCCTCGGGTTCGGTGCAGGAAGCGCACGATGCAGCGCTGATTGCCCAGGCCGCGACGCTGGCGAGCCGCGTGCCGTTCCTGCATTTCTTCGACGGGTTCCGCATTTCGCACGAAATCGGCACCATCTCCTTGCTCGATGACGCGCAGATCCGGGCGATGATCGACGACGACCTGGTGCGTGCCTTCCGGGCGCGTGCGTTGACGCCGGAACGCCCGGTGGTGCGCGGTACCGCACATAACCCGGACACGTTCTTCCAGGCGCGCGAGACGGTGAATCCGTTCTACGCGCAGACACCCCCCATCGTGCAGGAAACTATGGACCGGTTCGCTGCCCTCACCGGCCGCCAGTATCATTTGTTCGACTACGACGGCCCGGCCGACGCCGACCGCGTTGTGGTCGTGATGGGCTCCGGTGCCGAAACGGTCCGCACCACCGCGGCGGCGTTGCGCGCTCGCGGGGAAAAGGTGGGCGTGTTGCAAGTGCGCCTGTACCGCCCCTGGGCGCCGGACGCATTCATGGTTGCGCTGCCAGAAAGTGTCACCGGAATTGCGGTGCTGGAACAAACGAAGGAGCCGGGCGCGACAGGCGAGCCGCTGTACCTGGATGTGGTGACCACCATCGCGCAATCCTGCGCGGCCGGGCGTTGCCGCATGCCGGCCGTGATCGGCGGGCGTTACGGACTTTCGTCCAAGGACTTCAACCCGTCCATGGCAAAGGCGGTGTTCGATGAACTGAAGCACGCTGAACCGCGCAACGGCTTCACGGTCGGCATCGACGACGATCTGTCCCACACCAGCCTGACGCCGGATGCCACGTTCTCGGCCGAGCCGCCGGGTGTCGTCGCCGCGGTGTTCTATGGCCTGGGTTCAGACGGCACCGTTGGCGCCAACAAGAACAGTGTGAAGATTATTGCCGAGGATGCGGGGCTGTACGCGCAGGGGTACTTCGTTTACGATTCTCACAAGTCCGGCGCGCAGACTGTGTCGCATCTGCGCTTCGGCCCGCAGCCGATCCAGGCGCCATACCTGATCCAGCAGGCGAGCTTCGTCGGCATTCACCAGTTCCAGTTCGTCGAGCGTCTGGACATGCTGCGCCTCGCTGCCCCAGCGGCCACGCTGTTGCTGAACGCGCCGTTCGGGCCTGAAGACGTGTGGGACCGGCTGCCGCGCGCGATGCAGCAGCGGATCATCGATCTGAAGCTGAAATTCTACGTGATCGACGCCTCCGGCGTGGCTGCGAATGCGGGATTGCGCGGACGCTCCAATACCGTGCTGCAGACCTGCTTCTTTGCGCTGGCGGGCGTGCTGCCGCGGGAGCGTGCAATCGAGCATATCAAGCAGGCAATCCGCAAGACCTACGCGCGGCGCGGCGAGGATGTGGTGCAGCGCAATTTCGCCGCGGTCGATGCGTCGTTGGCCAATCTGTTTGAGGTGAAGGTGCCGGCCGCGCCGAGCAGCAATTGGGAACGCGCCCCCGTGGTGCCGGCCAACGCGCCCGCTTTCGTGCGCGAGGTAACCGCGCTGATGCTGGAAGGCCGCGGCGATGAAATCCCGGTGAGCAAGCTGCCGGCCGACGGCACCTGGCCGTCCGGCACGTCGGTCTGGGAGAAACGCAACATCGCCGAGACTGTCGCAAGCTGGAATCAGGACCTTTGCATCCAATGCGGCCAGTGCAGTTTCGTCTGCCCGCATGGTGTGATCCAGGGCCGCTATTTCGACTCCGCCCGGTTGGATGGTGCGCCTGACAGTTTCAAGTCGGCCCCGATCAATGTGCGCGGCTTCCCGGATGTGCGCTTTACCCTACAGTTCTCGGTGGAGGACTGCACAGGCTGCGCGCTTTGCTACGAAGCGTGCCCGGCGATGAGCCCGGCCGATCCGGCTGACAAAGCGATCGTCATGCGCGACAAGCTGCCGCTGATCGAGCCGGAACGTGAGAACGCGCGCTTCTTTGCGGATCTGCCGGTGAATGATCGCGCCCGGGTCGATTTCGCCAATGTGCGCGGCGTGCAGTTCCTGGAGCCTTTGTTCGTGTTCTCGGGCGCCTGCGCGGGCTGCGGCGAAACACCGTATTTGAAGCTGCTGTCGCAGTTGTTCGGCGACCGGCTGCAGATCGCCAACGCCACCGGGTGCTCTTCCATCTACGGCGGCAACCTGCCGGTCACGCCGTGGTCCGCCAACCGCGAAGGCCGCGGCCCCGCGTGGTCCAATTCCTTGTTCGAGGACAATGCGGAATTCGGGCTGGGCTTCCGCCTGGCCGCCGATCAGCACGTGGAACTGGCCCGCACGCTGGCCAAGCAGCTTGCGCCGCAGCTTGGCGAGGATCTGGTGCAGTCGGTGCTGGATGCTGCGCAAGTCCGGGAGTCGGAAATCCGAGCCCAGCGCGTCCGTGTCTCCATGCTGGCGCAGAAGCTGCGCGCGCTGGGCGATCTGCCGGCCGCAAAAGATCTGCTGTCGGTGGCCGATCATCTGGTGCGGCGCAGCGTGTGGATCGTGGGTGGCGACGGCTGGGCATACGATATCGGCTATGGTGGGCTGGACCATGTGCTGGCCAGCTCGCGCGACGTGAACGTGCTGGTGCTGGATACCGAAGTTTATTCCAACACCGGCGGGCAGGCATCGAAGGCGACGCCGCTCGGTGCGGTGGCGAAATTTGCAGCTGCGGGGAAACGCGTGGCGCGCAAGGATCTGGCGTTGCAGGCGATCGCGTATGGCAACGTGTATGTGGCGCAGGTCGCCATGGGTGCCAATCCGCAGCAGACTTTGCAGGCGTTCCGCGATGCGGAGGCGTATCCCGGGCCGTCGTTGATCCTGGCTTATTCGCACTGTATTGCACACGGCATCGACATGCAGGCGGGCATGAAACAACAGGACAAGGCCGTGGCATGCGGGTATTGGCCGTTGTTCCGTTACAATCCGATATTGCGAAACCGGGACGAGAATCCGTTCGTGCTGGACAGCCCGCGGCCAACGATGCAGTTCCGGGATTATGCGTACCACGAGGTCCGCTATCGCTCGCTGGTGCAGACGCGGCCGGAGGAGGCGGAGAAACTGCTGGAAGCAGCCCAGGCAGCGGTCTTGGAGAAGTACCGCACCTATGAGGAGATGGCCGGCTGGTCGGCTATGCGGTTTCATCCGGTAGGGCTGGCGCGTGGACCAGAAGCGGCGGAGGCGTATCCGATTGTGCCGCATCCGGAATGGGAGCAGATTGGGGTGCGGGGGTAGTGGTTCGTGGCGGCGGGGCAGGGGAGGGGACGGCTATTTGCGCCGCAGGCGTTTGGCGTTTGCGCGCGACCGCCGGACAAACGGTGACAGGATTGCCGCATTGCTGCGTCCCATCGCTGCGGCGAGGCCCGCGCTCTGCATTGCCTGGAACTTCTCCCTGACCATGCGGCGATACTCCGCGGGAGGGCAGGTGCCAGACGCGATCAGCATGGAGCGCCGCAGGATCGTCTCCCACGACGCCAGTGTCAGGCGCGCCATCGTCAGCGGCATGGTCGCGGTTGCGGTCCGGCGGCGCTTGCGCATCACCTGCAAATGGTCTCTGGCAAAGGGGAAGCGAGCCTGCCGCGATCACATTTCAGGCGATTGACCTGATGATGCGACCAGGCGGCTGATGCGATCAGGTGGCCGACTCCATTTCTGTCCGGTGGCGGCGTCCCGGACGGAAACTCGGGGACTGGCGGATTGGGTCTGGAGAGTGCCCCTCAACATTGCGGTATATGAACGGTTGCTTAGCCCTGAGCCGTGGGACGCACGATGATCTCTCCTACATCCACATCAGCCGGCTGTTCGATTGCAAACGCGATGGCCCGGGCGATGGCGTCGGGAGCGACCGCCATGCGGTCTCGAGACGCTTCGAGCTGCCCGCGGAGGGTGGGGTCTGTGATGCCGCCTACGAAGTCTGTATGAACAAAACCTGGCGTCACGATCGTTACGCGCAGCGTCTCGCCGGCTTCCTGGCGCAAACCTTCAGAGATGGCGCGCACAGCAAACTTGGTGCCGGCATAGACCGCCATGGCCGGACGCACGACCAGACCAGCCGTCGAGGCGATATTGACAAAATGGCCGAACCCCTGTGCGCGGAAGATAGGCAAGGCTGCTGCGATTCCATACAGGACGCCCTTGACGTTGACGTCGACCATCTCCTCCCATTCGTCAACACGTAGCTCGGCGAGAGGGGAGATCGGCCCGATCCCGGCATTGTTGACGAACACGTCGAGCTGGCCGAAACGCCCGCGCGCGAGCGCCGCCAGGTTGACGAGGTCGTCGCGGCGCTTCACGTCCGCGCAGGCATAGGCTGCTTCTCCTCCGGCCGCCTCGATCCGGGAGGACAGCGCCCGCAACCGGTCGGTCCGGCGTGCGCCGAGTACAATTTTCGCGCCGCGCTCGGCCAGCAGCAGCGCCGTTGCTGCGCCAATCCCGCCGCTCGCCCCGGTAATCACGACGACTTTGCCCTGCGTCCCTGACATGGTTTCCTCTTACCGACTTGTCCGGCTCCATGTCGTCGGCCGCGCCGGCCAGTGGTCAACTCGCAATGATATGTGGAGCGGCCACGATCCGTCAGCATCACAACACTCGACACATTGCAGGGCCACTAACAGCCCTCCGCCCGCTCCGGCGCCAGATCGATCGCCTGCCGCAGCGCCTCGAGCAAGCTGCCTTCGTCGGCGATGCCCTTGCCGGCGATGTCGAATGCCGTGCCGTGATCAACGGAGGTGCGGATCACGGGCAACCCGACCGTGATATTTACGCCGGCCTCCAATCCCAGCACCTTGATCGGACCATGACCTTGGTCGTGGTACATCGCCACCACCACGTCGAAATCCCCCCGCCCCGCGCGAAAGAACAAACTGTCGGCGGGCAGAGGGCCTTCCACGCGCCAGCCCCGAGCGCGGACGGCGCCGATGGCAGGTTCGATCTTTTCCTCCTCCTCACCATGGCCGAACAGGCCATGCTCGCCGGCATGGGGGTTGATGCCGCACACGCCGATGCGCGGGTTCGAAATCCCCGCGCGTTCCAGTGCGTCGTGGGCACGGGAAATAGTGCGCTCCACCAGGCCGGGGTTGATTCGCGCGACCGCGTCGATCAGACCGATATGCGTGGTGACATGGATAACGCGCAGCTTCGGCGCGACCAGCATCATCGAGACTTCCGGCGTGCCGGTCAGTTCCGCCAGCAGCTCCGTGTGGCCCGGATAGATGTGGCCGCCTGCGTGCAGCGCTTCCTTGTTCAACGGCGCGGTGCAGATGGCGTCGATCGCACCTCGTTTCGCAAGATCCACCGCGCGTTCGATGTAGCAATAGGCGGCATGACCGCATTGCGCGGATACTTGCCCGAACGGCATCTCGGCAGGGATGAGGCCGACGTCCACACAATCGACAGCCCCGAACCAGAAGAGTGCCTGCGCTGGCCCTTCCACCGGCTGCACCGGCAAGGCGGAGCCGACCACCGGGGCCACCGCGCGCAGCCGCTCGGCATCGCCGATCACCAGCGGGCGGCAGCGCTGGTAAACCTCGCGGTGGCCGAGCGCCTTCATGATAATCTCGGGGCCGATGCCGGCGGCGTCGCCCATGGTGATGGCAATGATGGGACGCGACATGCTCTTATCTCAGGCTCCCGCGTGAGCCGGCACCGTCCCGCGCAGGACGGCCCGGCAATGCTCCAACGTCTCCGGCGTGCCGAACGCGCCGGCCTTGGTTATCACAGGCAGCGCCCGTCCGCCTTCCACAGTACTGAGCACGACGCCGGGCTCGGTTTCGCACATCAGGCGCAGGCCGACAGCCCCCAACGCCGTCAGCACGGCCCGCGCCGTCTCCCCGCCGGTGGCGACAAGGCCGCCGAGGCGATCGGCCAAGGGCAGCACCAGCCGGGCGAGCGCGTCACACAGCCGCCAGCCCTCGCTCAGGTCCTGGGAGGTCTCTGCGCCGATCATCAACACGACGTCGTCGTTGCGATCCAGCGCGGTTGCAATCGCGGCCACGGCAGCCTGCCAACCAGGATGCGCATCGCCCTCACGCAGCACCTCCGGCAGCACCGGGATAGGCTCGACGCCGGGTTGCCGGGCGAGATGCCGGGCTTGGGCGCGCGAAACGCTGGACAGGCTGCCAACCACGACCAGCACCGGCCCGCGCGGCCGAAGCACAGGTGAGGCTGTCGGGGCTGCGGCGATGCCCGCGGCTGCCGGCAGGTGGCGCGCGAGGCCACCCGATCCGACCCAGAAGTGGCGGGCGCACATTCGCGCGGACGCTGCCGCGATGGCGGCAAGGTCGTCGTCCGTCTCCGCATCGCACACGATCGCCTCTGCCCCGTCCTGCGCCATGCCGTTCCATGCGTGGCAGAGCGCCGATCGCTCTCCGCGGATAAGATCGAGCTCGGCCCGTGCCGTCCGCAGGTGTGCTTGCTCCAGCACTGTCGCAATATCGGCAACCCCGGCCAGATTTTCCTTCCGCCAGATCTCGGTTTGCTCCAGTGGCACATTTCGCACGTAGACCCGCCCATTTCGCGTGGTCCGTCCGGTGTCAGGAAAGGCCGGGGCAATGATCGCCACGCCGGCGGTCGGGATGATCGCCGCCAGTTCCGCCGCGATATTGCCGCGCAAGGTGGAGTCGATCTTTTTGTAAAGCAGCATGCCGGGCGCCAGATGGCGCTGCACCAGCCGCCGTTGGCGTGCGGCGGCTTGTGGCGCGGGGAGGTGCCGAGAATCGGCATCCAGTGCCACTGCGTCAGCATTCACGGCAAGAGCGTCGCCGGACAGCAGGACAACGCTCGACAGCCCGGCTCGCTGGAACGCGATGCCGCAATCTGCGGCGCCGGACAGGTCATCCGCAACCACCATGATTTTGTGCACGGTCGGGGCGTCCCTGGGAGAAACTCACGGGTCGGAAAACCAACCACATTGATGTTTGGCCGGCAATGCGATGCAGACTGCCTCCGCTCGCCGTATTCGATGCCTTCCATCATGAGATGGCTTTCCTGCGGGCTCACGCTGGCATGGTTTCAACGCCGCGAAGCGCTGTGGCGTCAGGTTCGGGCTGATGGCAATTGACCGGGCGGCTATGCTGCCACTCATGCACGCTGCCATCGTCGGTATCGCCGGCCCCACGCTTCTGGATGAAGAAGCTGCCCTGTTCCGCCGCCATCCCCCGGCCGGCGTCATCCTGTTTGCGCGCAACATCCACGACCCGCCACAGCTCGGCGCGCTGATCGCATCGTTGCGGCGCGTGTTGCCGCGCAACCTCGTGGTGATGGTGGACCAGGAGGGGGGCCGCGTGGCACGTCTTCGCCCTCCGCATTGGCGCGCACACCCGCCGGCTGCCGCAATCGGCCGATTGTTCGTCTCGAACCGTGGTGCCGGCCTGCGAGCCGCCTTCCTGACAGGTGCGCTGATCGGCCTCGATTGCCGCGCCGCCGGCTTCGATGTGGCCGCCGCGCCGGTGCTGGACCTGGGCATCGCGGGTGCCAGCAACGTCATCGGAGACCGCGCTTTCGCCGCCGACCCCATCGCCGTGGCACGGCTTGGCCGTGCGTTGGCCGCGGGTCTGCTGGCGGCCGGCATCCAGCCGGTGGGCAAGCACGCGCCCGGTCACGGCCGCGCCTTGGTCGATTCGCATCTCGCTTTGCCGCGCGTGCATGCCGGCGACCTGCGCGCGGACCTGCTGCCCTTCGCCCTGAATATCCATCTGCCCTGGCTGATGACGGCCCATATCGTCTATGCCGCGTGGGACCCGCTGCAGCCGGCGACCGTGTCGCCGGCGGTGATCAAGGGTATCATCCGCGGAAGGCTCGGCTTCGGAGGTATTGTGACAAGCGATGACCTGGCGATGCAGGCGCTGACCGGCACGCCCGCCCAACGGGCGGCGGCGGCGCTCGCGGCCGGCTGCGACATTGCACTCTACTGTGCGGGCGAACTGGACCCGACGGCGGAATTGCTGGCCAAGGCGCCACGGCTGTCGCCGGACGCAGTCGCACGGCTGGACGCGGCGCGGGCACTGGCTGCATTGCGGCGCCTACCGCTGGACCCGCGCGCGCTGGCCGCAGAACAAGAGCGGCTGCTGGCGTGATCGAGATCCTGACGCAGATTGTGCCGGCAGTGATCGCGGCAGTGCTTGCGATCACCCTGCATGAGGCGGCACACGGCTATGCCGCCTTGGCCTTGGGCGACGACACCGCGCGAGTGGCCGGGCGGCTGTCACTGAACCCGTTGCGGCATGTGGACCGGGTGGGCACCGTCTTGTTGCCTGGCTTCCTGCTGATCACGCAGTTGCTGGCCTTCCACCGCGTGATGTTCATGTTCGGATGGGCGAAGCCAGTACCCGTGGCGGCATGGAAGTTTCGCGATCCTCGACGGGGCATGGCCCTGGTCGCCACGGCCGGGCCGCTGATGAATTTCTTTCTCGCCTGGGTAGGGGCGGTGCTGATGCCGGTCCCCTCCGGTCCGTTGCCTTTGGGCGTTGATCCAGTGGACGCGGCCGTCGCGCAGCATCCGCTGATCGGGTTCTTCCTGTTCTACTTCATACTCACCAATCTTGTTCTCGGTCTGTTCAATCTGCTGCCGATCCCGCCTTTGGACGGCGGTCGCATCGCGGTGGGGCTGCTGCCGCTGCCCTTGGCCCAGCGCTGGGCACGACTGGAGCGCGCAGGGATCGTGCTGGTGATCCTGCTGGTGTTCCTGCTGCCGCCGCTGTTGCGCCAGTTCGGCGTCGCGTTCGATCCATTCCAGGCGGCCTTGGAGACGGTGGTGCCCTGGGCGTTCCACGTGCTTTTCCTGTTGTCCGGCCACGGCGCCAGTCTGGGCCACGCGGTCCAGCATGTTTAGTGCCTTGAAAACCTCTCCCGCGCGAGCGGGAGAAGTCGGCGCCAAGCGCCGGGTGCGGGTGCGGGTGCCGCGGCCCCCGGTGCGCCTCGTCCTCACTGCCGCCGGAGACACCTAGGTGCCCTCCGCGGCACCCTCACCCGGCGAGCTTCTCGCGCCAACCTCTCCCGTGCGGAGCGCGGGAGAGGTTGATCTGGTCCTGCACCTGGAAGGCTTCGATGGCCCACTCGATCTGCTGCTCGAACTCGCCCGGGCGCAGAAGGTGGACCTGGCGAAGATCTCCATCCTCGCCTTGGTGGAGCAATATCTGGCCGTGATCGAAGGCGCCCGACGCGTGCGCCTGGAACTAGCCGCCGACTGGCTGGTGATGGCCGCATGGCTGACCTGGCTGAAATCCCGGCTGCTGCTGCCTCCCGACACGCTCGGCGCGGAGGAAGGAGAGGAAGCGGCCGAAGTCCTCGCCCTGCGCCTGCGCGATCTGTCCGCCATCCGGGCCGCCGCGGCGTGGCTCGGGACAAAGCCGCAGCTTGGCCAGGACGTGTTCGCCCGTGGCGCGCCGGAGGATCATACGGAAATCGATCGGTCCCGACTCGCGCTGGACCTGGCGTCCCTGGTGCGCGCCTATCTCGGTGCGGTGCGCCGCGGCACCAAATCCCGGCGCTACCAGGCGCGGCCTCTGACGCTATGGACCGTCCAGGACGCGCTGCACCGGCTGGGTGCCTTGGTCGGCAGCCTGCCCGACTGGACCAGCCTGGAACGTTTCCTGCCCGACCATCTCGTGGGCCCGATCGAGCGCCGGGCAGCCATGGCCAGCACGCTGATGGCCGGCCTGGAAATGGCTCGCGGCGGAGCCGTCCGCCTGCGCCAGGACCACGAGTTCGGGCCCATCCTGGTGCACCGTAGCCGCGCCGGAGTAGAGGAAGGCGTATGAGCGACGACCCGACTGCCTCTCCCGCGCCTTGCGCGGGGTTGAGCCGCGAAGCGGATCAACGGCGGGGTGAGGCTGCCGCGAATGCCGCCGAACCCCAACCCGAAACCGACTCCGCAACCGTCTTTCAAGAGGCGCTATCTCCCTGGGAAGAGGTGCGATCATCTATGGAGGAGGCACGATCACCCACCGCAGAGGCCCAAACTCCGAAAAACGGGGCACGGTCTCTCGTGGACGAGATCCAATCTCCCACGGAAGCGGCGCAGTCGCTGGAAGAGGCGGCGCAATCCGCCGCGGAAGGCCCGCCGGAGGCTCTGACGGCAGAGCAATCGGAGCCACAACCGGAGGCCGTCGCCGGCAATCAACCCGTCGCGGAAGTCGAACCATCGATGGGTCCAGCCGACGCCGCCAGCGATGGCTCGGCCCGCATTCCCGCGGAAGTGTCTGTCCCGGTGGAAACGCCGGCCCTCGCCGCTACCGCGCCGGACGAAGACTCGCTACGCCTCGCCGAAGCCCTGGTGTTCGCCTCCGCGTCCCCGGTCAGCGCCCGTGCCCTGTCCCAGCTTTTGCCCGACACCATGGACGCGGATGCCGTAATTGCCGCGCTCCGCGACCGCTATGCCGGCCGCGGCGTCGAGCTGGTGGAAACCGGGGGGGGAATCCAGTTCCGCACCGCCCCCGACCTCGCGCCCCGTCTGCGCAAGGTCATCGAGGTGCCGCGCAAGCTGCCGCGCGTCGCCATGGAGACGCTCGCCATCATCGCCTACCACCAGCCCTGTACCCGGGCGGAGATCGAGGAGATCCGCGGCACCAGCCTGTCGCAACAGACGCTGGACGCGCTGCTGGAGGCCAATCTCGTCGCCCCCAAGGGCCGGCGCGAAGTCCCCGGCCGCCCGACGCTGTGGGGCACCACGCCGCAGTTCCTGGCGCAGTTCGGGCTGAAGGACATCCGCGACCTGCCACAACGCGGCGACCTGCTGCTGGAGCCGCCGAAACCCTCCGGCGTGTCCGATGCGCCGCCACTTGCGGCCGATCTCTCCGAGCCGTCGGCCGACGCCGCACCAGCCACGCCCACCGAGGAAACAGACGGCGCTGCGCTTTCGCAGGGGTGAGGGATGGAATACATGCCAGGGCGTCCGGTTCATACTTCCCAGGCGTGACCCGAGCGCCACCGGGATAGCCAATCGGAAGGATTGCTGCGCCGACACAGCCCGTCGGCCATGTTGAGCGAGTGGAATGTTCGATTTCGCCTGGTCCGAGATTGGCCTGATCGCTGCCGTCGCCCTGATCCTGATCGGGCCGAAGGACATGCCGGTCGCTATCCGCAGCATCACCGACATGATCAAGAAGGCCCGGCGCATGGCTTCGGAGTTCCAGACGCATGTCGACGAGATGATGCGCGAGGCCGATCTGGGCGACGTGCGCGACCAGATCAACTCCATCCGCAATTTCGACTTCCGCGGCGAACTCGAGCGGCGTATCGACCCCGACCACTCCCTGCGCGACACCTTCACCGGCAATCCGCTGGAGCCGGCGCCGGCATCCGACGTGCTTGCGGCGCCCGCGCCGGTGGAGGAAGCAGCGGTAGCGGAGCTGGGCCCAATCGTACTGCCGGCACCCGAAGCGCCGGAGCAATCGATGGGACAGGAATCGATTGCGCCGGCGTTCATTCCGCCTGAATTCGTGCTGCACGCGGCGGCCGCTTGCGCCGATACGGAGGCTCCCGCTTTCATTCCTCCCCCGGTCGTGCGACACGGCCCGCGCCTCACGGCGTGAGCTGAACACTGGCGACTGGCAACCGACGACTGGCAACCGACGACTGGCAACCGACGACTGGTCCATGACCGATATCGAAGCACCCGACGATCCGATCAACGATAAGCCGATGCCATTGCTCGACCACCTGGTCGAGCTGCGGCGGCGGCTGATGTGGTCGATCGGCGCGTTCTTCATCGCGTTTTTCGTCTGCTACTTTTTCTCCAACCGCATCTACTTCTTCCTGGCCGAGCCGCTGGCGGCCGTGCTGCGCGCGCAGGGCCAGCACGATCCGCATTTGATCTACACGCAGCTCTATGAGGCGTTCTTCACCCGCATCAAGGTGGCGTTCTTCGGTGCCGCGTTCATTGCGTTCCCGGTGATTGCCGGCCAGATCTACATGTTCGTTGCGCCTGGCCTGTATCGCAGCGAGAAGCGGGCTTTGCTGCCGTTCCTGATTGCCACGCCGGTGTTGTTCCTGCTCGGGGCAGCGCTGGCGTACTATTTCGTGTTTCCTTTCGCCTGGAAGTTCTTCGCCAGCTTCCAATCGAACACCGGTGGCGGCGGCGTGCCGATCGAGCTGTTGCCGCGTGTGTCCGAATACCTGGACCTGGTGATGAAGCTGATTTTTGCCTTCGGCATCACCTTCGAGTTGCCGGTCTTGCTGACTCTGCTGGCGAAGGTGGGGATCGTGACGTCGAAGGGGTTGAAGCGCTACCGGCGCTATGCCTGGGTGGGGATGTTCGTGATTGCCGCCATCCTGGCGCCGCCCGACGTGATCACGCAGAGCGGTTTGGCGTTGCCGCTGATCGCGCTGTACGAGGTTTCCATTCTGGCGGCCAAGATGGTCGAGCCAAAGCCGGTGGAGGTGTAATATCGGCCGGCGCCGGGATTGACCCTGCCTCGGCGTTTATCGCCATGGCGGACTGAGGGCCGCCATCGCGGGCGGGCGGATGATACGCCACACACGTTGCGATTTACGCGATTTCCATTCTGACAGTGGCGATGGTAGAATGTAAGGCGGTGGAGGGGCGATGCCGTACCGCTCACATAGGCTGCGTTTGGCGTTGAGGCCGCGTCGACACATGACGCTGGCGACGCATCGCGCTGCGTGGTTCACCTCGGGCCGATCGTGCGCGGACCGCCGGGGCTAGCCCCGGCCAAGACTGCCTGCTGCTGTCCGTATTGCCGCCACAAGGTGCCGACCCATGCATGACATCCGTGCGATTCGTAATGACGCCGCCGCGTTCGACGCCGCCATGGCGCGGCGTGGCCTGCCGCCCGCCTCCCCCGAGATCCTCGCGATCGACGCCGAGCGCCGCGCCGTCCTGACGACGCTGCAAGAGAAGCAGGCGCGCCGTAACGCGCTGTCGAAGGAAGTCGGCCAGCAGAAGCGCGCGGGCGCCGATACGTCGGCGTTGGAAGCCGAAGCTGCCGCCCTGCGCGGCGACATGGACGGCCTGGAGAAGCGCGCCGCCGAGCTCGATGTGGCGACGAAGCGCATCTTGGAGTCGCTGCCCAACATCCTGGACCTCGACGTACCGGACGGTCCCGACGAATCCGCCAATGTCGTGCTGAAACAGGTCGGCGAGCAGCGGGACCTTGGTTTCCTGCCGAAGCAGCATTTCGAACTCGGCGAGGCGATGGGGCTGATGGATTTCGCCACCGCCGCCAAGCTTGCCGGAGCGCGCTTCGTGGTGCTGCGCGGCGCGCTGGCGCGGCTGGAACGCGCGCTGGGTCAGTTCATGCTGGATCTGCATACGCGCGAGCATGGCTATACCGAGATGGTGGTGCCGTCCCTGGTGAACGATGCCGCGGTCTATGGCACCACCCAGTTGCCAAAATTCGCCGACGATCTGTTCCACACCACCGACGGGCGTTGGCTGATCCCCACGGCCGAAGTGCCTCTGACCAACACCGTGGCAGGCGAGATCGTCGCGGAAAAAGACCTGCCGATCCGCATCACGGCGCTGACCGATTGCTATCGCGCCGAGGCCGGTGCCGCCGGCCGTGACACGCGCGGCATGCTGCGCCAGCACCAGTTCCGCAAGGTGGAGATGGTGTCCATCGTGCAACCGGAGCAAAGTGTTGCAGAGCAAGAACGAATGACGACCTGTGCGGAGAGGGTATTGAGCTTGCTCGAAATCCCATTCCGCCGCGTTCTGCTGTCCTCCGGTGATACAGGATTTGGCTCGGCGCGTACTTTCGATCTGGAAGTCTGGCTGCCCGGCCAGCAGGCCTGGCGCGAGATCAGCTCTTGCTCCAACTGCCGGGACTTCCAGGCGCGGCGGATGAACGCGCGGTTCCGTGCCGCCGACGGCAAGAGCGTTGCGTTTGTGCACACGCTGAATGGCTCGGGTGTCGCCGTTGGGCGCGCGCTGATCGCGGTGATGGAGAACCACCAACAGGCGGATGGCTCGATCCTGATTCCGGCAGTGCTGTGGCCGTACATGGCCGGTGTGGAGCGGATCGGTCCGGCGTAACGCGATTCCGCTGAAGGACCGCCATCGCCTGGCGCGGCACGATGCGGTAGCGTCGTCGCCTTCCCCACCAGGATCCCGCCATGCCCGACCCGACCCGCCTGCTGCTGTGGACCGACGCCCCCGGCCCCTACATTGAAGCCATCGCCACCGCCGGCCTCGCCGGACGTGTCGCAGTCGACGCTCTCGCGCGCAAGGACACGCCCACCCAGGCCCAGCGCGCCGACACCGAGGCGATGCTTGCCTGGGGTGCGCCACCCGGCCTGCTGCCGCGCATGGCAAAGCTGCGCTGGGCACAGGCGCTGACGGCCGGTGTCGAGACCTGGCTGGCGCTCCCGGACTTCCCGCCGCGTCTCATACTTACTTGCGCCCGCGGCACGCACCGCGATTCGATGCCGGAAAACATCCTCGGCGCCCTGTTCCATCTGACGAAACCCTTCGCTGCGATCGAGCAGGACCAGAAACAGCATCGCTGGACGCGGCGCATGGCGATGCCACTGAACGGACAGACGCTGGGCATACTGGGCCTCGGCGAGATCGGGCAGGAGGTCGCGAGGCTCGCAGCCGCACTACGCATGCGAGTCATCGGCACCAAGCGGCGTTGCTCCCCGCTGCCCAACGTCGCCGAGGTGTTTCCGCCTGACCGCACCGACGATGTCCTGGCGCAATCGGACTACGTGCTGCTGCTGCTCCCGGCGACGCCGGATACCGAGAACTTCATGAACGCCGCGCGTCTGGCGAAAATGAAGCCCTCCGCATACCTGCTGAACTTCGGACGCGGGCATCTTGTCGCAGACGCCGATCTGATCGCCGCCGTAGAGCAGAAGCAGATTGCCGGCGCAGTGTTGGATGTGTTTCGGCAGGAGCCTCTTCCCGCCGATCACCCGTTCTGGGGCACCGAGGGCATCCTGGTTCTGCCGCATATCGGCGGCGGGCATCCCACGCGCGACAAGATCGTTGCGCATTTGTTCGTGGACAACCTACGGCGGTTCCTGGACGGCCAGCCGCTGAAGGAAGTCGTGGACCGCGCGGCCGGATATTAGCGGCCAGGGATGTGCGCTCGTACGCTCTGTCCATGCAGCGTGCGCAATTGTATTGCAATAAGGCAATAATATCGTTCAGGCAGATGGACTGGCGTTCGCGCGCGAATCCGCCGCGGCTAACATGAAACACTGCCCGCAGGAGAATGCTTGGACCCTGCGGGCCTCGCAATGACAGGAACTTGCCACCAGGCTGCGGGGCGCTGCCTAACGATGGTCTCTGCCCACCTGACCGCGGCATTCGCCAAATCCGATCGGCACGTGTCCCGCGCCGTGGCAATGCCCGACGAAAATCACTTCATCGCCGTCTTCCAAATACCGCCGCGTCTCTCCATTCGACAGCGCAACCGGGTTGCGTCCGCCGGTCGTCATTTCCAACAGGCACCCAGCACTGCCGGGCTCCGTCCCGGATATCGTGCCGCTGCCAAACAGATCGCCTGGCCGCAGATTGCAGCCGTTGGATGTGTGATGCGCCACCATCTGCGCCACTGTCCAATACAGCATGTCCGCGGTCGGGTATGACAACACGAACGGCGCCGCACCGGACTTGCGCATTGCCGGCGTCAGCAGCGATACCTCGAACGCGATATCCAGCGCACCGGCTGCCTGATCTGCCGCATCGTGCAGATGCGGCAACGGCACAGGATCGCCCGCAGGACGCGGCGGCTGCGGTATCCGGAACGGCGCCAACGCCTCGGGCGTGACAATCCACGGCGAGACAAACGTGCGAAAGCTCTTCGCCAGGAACGGCCCCAACGGCTGCGACTCCCAGCTTTGAATATCCCGCGCCGACCAGTCGTTCAGCAGGCAGAAGCCGGCGACATGGTCCGACGCCTCGGCGATTGGGATCGGCGTGCCAAGATCGTTGCCCGGCCCGATCCACACGCCAAGTTCCAATTCGTAATCGAGATTGCGGCATGGACCGTAGCTCGGCGCCGCTTCATCCGGCAGCTTGCGCTGGCCGAGCGGCCGCGGCACCGGCTCGCCCGACGGCCGCACCGACGACGCACGGCTGTGATACGCGACCGGCACGTATTTATAGTTCGGCAAAAGTGGATTCTCCGGCCGGTTGATTCGGCCCGCGGTGGCCGCGTGATGGATGCCGGCAAAAAAATCCGTGTAGTCGCCGATAGCCGCCGGCAGATGCAACGTGCACTCCGCCGCAGGGTGCAGCAGCCTCGGCGCCAGCGGCACCAGTTTCGCGCGCTCCCTCCCCTGCCCATCCAGCAGATCGGACACGCGCTGCCGTAGCGCGTTGCGTGCCGCAGCGCCCAGCGCCAGCAACGGATTCAGCACCGCACCGGCCGCGGCTTCAGCGGCATCGCGAGCAGCGCCGGAAAACACGCCCGTCTCCAATCCGGCGCGCAAGTCGAAAATCATGTCGCCGATTGCAATGCCGCAGCACGGCGCTTCGCCGCCGCGAGAGAACACGCCCAGCGGCAGGTTCTGAATCGGAAATTCGCTGTGGCCATTGGCCGACTCGACCCAGCTTGTGCGCCCGGGCTCGTGCGTGGCATCCAACATCTGGGGCCTCCGTCTCTCAGCGGGCGTCCGGATCGCGATCCGGCGCCATATCACGGAAACAAATCTGTCGCCGCACCGCCGTCCTCCTCCCACACAGAAAATCCATTCCGCAACGCCGCTTTCCGCGTTATGACAAATCGCTGCCCGGGAGGAGACAAACTAAATGAAAACCGCAGCGAGGGCCATGGCGCCGCTCAGCCTGGCCGCGCCGTCCGCAACGGCCGATTTCCGGCTGGAGGAGTATCTGCCTTACCAATTGTCGCTGGCGGCGGCGCGCGTTTCGCGCTTGCTCTCCGATCGCTATGCCAGCGTGTCTGGCCTGACCATCGCGGAATGGCGCGTGCTGGCGACGATCGCGCGGTTCGGCACCGTATCTCCGACCGCAGTGGTCGAATGGACGGCCATGGACAAGGTGAAGGTCAGCCGCGCCGCCACGGCTCTGGCAACGCGCGGGCTGGTCCGCCAATCGCCCGACCCGCATGACGGCCGCGGCCGTCTCCTGGAGATGACACGCAAGGGTCACAAAGCTTACCAGCGTGTGGTGCCGCTGTCGCGCGAAGTGGAGGCGGCGCTGGTCGAGGGCGTAGGCCGCACTCACTGGACCGCACTCGGCAAGGCACTGGCGCGGCTGAATGAGCATGTCCAACATGTGGACGGAGACGCAGTGGTATGACGCTGTGACAGACGGAGTTGGTTTCCGCTACAGGCACGACATCGCCGCCCTCGCCGGCCCGTTGATTCAGCGCCGTCTCGCTTCTAGCTTCGAGCCCATGATGAAACCCTCGCGACTCCGGCTCACGAAACCCAACTGCCGTATCGAACCGCTTCGGCAATGAGCGACCTGTTCGCTCCCGATGGCGGCTGGCGCGTGCGAATCCTCGACCTGTCGGGCGGGGCGGAGAACAACGTCGTCGAGGAGGTCGGGGGCTTTCCCACCCTGATGCAGGCCAATGCCTTCGCCCGCCGCTATGTCCGCGATTCGGTGGAGCGCTGCCGCGCAACCGGCCTGACCACGAAGCAGGTGCTGGAAGCGTGGTTCGCTTACGGCGAGGATGCCGAAGTGGTGGATGCCGGCGAATCCGGCTGGCGCAGCGCCACCGAGCTGGGCGATTTCGTCGATACGCCGGCGGGGGATGAAGAACGCGACTGGCGCGCGCTCGATCCGCGGCGGGACGAGCAAGACGAGCCGGACGAATGATGCGGGTCCGCATCGCTGTGGTGCCGACGCGTCCGCTCACGGTCGCGACGGCCCGGATTGCGCTGCTGAATGTGCTGCATGCGCGCCGCCATGACGGCCATGTGCTGTTGCGCATCGCCGACCTCGCGCAACAGGCCACCAAGGACCACGCAGCGGCGATCGAGCAAGATCTGCGCTGGCTTGGGATCGCGTGGGGCGAGACGCTGCGCCAGTCGGAGCAACGCGCGCGCTATGACGCGGCGGCGGAAACGCTCAAGCAGGCTGGGCGGCTGTATCCATGCTTCGAGTCGGAGGCCGAGCTGCGCGCCAAGCGCGACCAGCGGCTCCAGCGTGGGCAATCGGCGGTCTACGACCGCGCCATGCTGCGTCTGACCCCAGCGCAGATCGCCGCCGCGGAGGCCGGCGGCAAGCGGCCCTATTGGCGGTTCCTGCTGTCCGACCGCATGGTGGAATGGCGCGATATGGTGCTGGGCCATCGCGAAGTGGCGTTGCCATCGCTCTCCGATCCGATCGTCGTGTGGTCGGATGGGCAGCCCACTCGTGCCTTCGCCAACTGTGTGGACGATCTGACCGCCGGCATCACCGATGCGGTCCGCAGCGACTCGCACTTGCCGGCGACCGCGGTAGCGATCGATCTCTACGACGCCCTGGGGGGCGATGCCGCGGCCCTGCGTTTCGCTCATCTGCCGCCGCTGGAAGATGCGGGTGAGAAACGACTCGCGCGCAGGGTCGATGCGCGGACGGTGCGCAGCCTGCGGCATGATGGCGTGGAGGGCGCGGCACTGGCCGTTTATCTGGCAACGGTCGGCACGGACGAAACCATGGACGCTACGCCGATCGCGGGATTGGCGGCGCGGTTCGATATCGGGCGTTTCCCGGCGCAGCCGATTCCCTTCAAGGCGGCAGCACTGCTGGCGCTGAACCGGCAGGCGCTGCGGTCGCAGGACTTCGCGGCCGTGGCCGACCGCCTGCCCACCGGGGCAACCGACGCCTTCTGGCTGGCGGTGCGCGACGAACTCGACCTGTTGAGCGAGGCGCGTGGCTGGTGGGACGTGGTTGCCGGCGCCATCGTGCCGCCGGAAATTCCCGAACCCGACTTGCTTGCGACCGCGCTGGACTTGCTGCCGCCGGAGCCGTGGCAGGACTCGATCTGGTACGATTGGATGGCGGCGCTGGCCTCCGCGACCGGACGTCGCGGCGAGGCACTGGCCTTGCCGTTGCGCCTCGCCTTGACCGGTGAGGACAGCGGGCCGGATCTGGCCGGACTGCTGCCGCTGATCGGGCGCCCGCGCACGGTGCAGCGGTTGCAGGTGGCAGCGCAGTAACTATGCCGCCGGACCGGTCATGGCCGGGCTTGACTCTGTAGGTGTTGGGATAACATCGGGCACGCAAAAAGAACTCTCCCGTCCTCTTGTGGGAAGGGTTTGGGGGAGGTGGCGAATGGCTCTGGCATTTGCGCGCGGCCGCCCTCCTCCCAACCCCTCCCACAAGGCCCTCCCACAAGGCCCTCCCACAAGGCCAGCGAAATCGCGTTTGCCCTTGATCGTCCGGCTGAGCAGCCGCACGGTCATTGGAGCGTGACGCAGCCATCTGCCCTGGATGATGGGCGCGCTCGCAACGCGGCTCGACCGGTCATGCGTAGATCGCCGGATCGAGCCCCGCCATGACGTTTTGGGCCATCTCACGGCTTCAGATACGCCCAGCCCTGCTCTTCCAGCTCCATGATCCGAGCCGCGCCCGAGGGCACCACACGCGCTTCCGGCAGCACCGTCAGCGACCGCTTCATCGCCTTCTCGGTATGGGCGAGCGCAATGCCGCAAGCGCTGAACACGATGCCAGGATAGGCCGCATGTACGCGCCCGATCTCCTCGGCCACCGGAGACAGCTCGCTGATGAACATCTTGACGCCGTATCCGTTGGCAACGATCTCGATTTTGGCCGTGTCGTGGGCCTTGCGCTCGGTCTCGATGATATTCGCCGCGTTATGCAGCGCCTCGCTCATGATCCCGGCGTCAGGGCTATCGACGTGGATCACCAGACGGTGCTGCTTGCCGGCGGCCCACCCGGACGACACATACAGCACAATGCCAAAGAGCAGAAACAGTGTGAAACGCATGGTCCGTCCTTTCGCATGAGGGTTCGTGAGACAGGTACGTGCCGCCCTGTCGGGTGCGGCGCTAGCTGGCATCATCGACTTCCTTCGCCCTGGTGCTAGGTCGTTGCCTGGCTGTCTGTTAGGCAGTGCTTGTGACCGGCACACCCCTTGCACCTCCTTGTTGCGAGGTGCATTGGTGCGCCGCCATATTCGCCTGGGGCAACGGCCGCGTGCGTCCGTACGCCCAAACAACTGAAGGACTGTGCCCCGATGCGCCTTGCTGTGCTGAAAGAGCAACGCGCCGCCGAAACGCGCGTCGCCGCCACGCCGGAGACGGTCAAGCGGCTGATCGGCCTGGGCCTGACGGTTGCTGTTCAGGCCGGTGCCGGCGCCGGCGCCGCCATGCCGGACTCTGAATTCGCCGCCGCCGGTGCGGAAATCGCGCCCGACAGCGCCGCGGCGCTTGCCGGTGCCGGCATCGTTTTCGCCGTGCAGGTGCCGCTGCCGGAGCAATGCGCGCTGATCCCCCGCGGCGCGCTGCTGATCTGCATCGCGAACGCGTTCGCCGATCCTGACCTTGTGCCCTCGCTGGCGCAGTCGGGCATCGACACCGCCGCGATGGAGCTGCTGCCCCGCATCACCCGCGCGCAGTCGATGGACGTTCTGTCCAGTCAGGCCAACCTCGCCGGCTATCGCGCGGTGATCGAGTCCGCCGCTGCCTTTCAGCGCGGCTTCCCGATGATGATGACCGCCGCAGGCACCGTTCCCCCGGCCCGGGTGTTCGTGATCGGCGCCGGCGTGGCGGGCTTGCAGGCGATCGCCACGGCCCGCCGGCTCGGCGCGATCGTCTCCGCCACCGACGTGCGCCCTGCCGCGAAGGAGGAGATCAAGTCGCTCGGTGCAACCTTCGTCGGAGTCGAGGACGAGGAAACTGCTGCGCAAACCGGCGCCTATGCTCGCGAAATGAGCGAAAATTTCCGCCGCAAGCAGGCGGAATTGATGGCCGCCACCATCGCCAGGAATGACATCATCATCACGACGGCGCTGGTCATGGGCCGCCGCGCACCCACCATCGTGACGCAGGCCATGGTCGACTCCATGCGCCCCGGCAGCGTGATCGTGGATCTCGCCTCCGATGCCGGCGGCAACTGCGAGGCAACCCGGCCGGGCGAAAGCATAACCACCCCCAATGGTGTCACCGTTCTGGGCTGGCACAACTGGCCGGGCCGGATCCCGGTGGCATCGTCGTCGCTCTATGCGCGCAACCTGCTGACCTTCCTCACCACATTCTGGAACAAGGAGGCGCAGGCGCCCAAGCTCCCGGACAGCGACGAGATCGTCAAAGGCGTCATGCTCACACGCGCCGGCACCGTCGTGCACCCCTCCTTCCTTCCCTCCCAGGCCGCCTGATCCGCAGCGGAGACCGCAGCAGATGAACCCTAACCAACTGGCCGACGAAGCCTCCCGGCTTGCGGCGCAGGCCAACGAACTTGCCGCGCACGCGCAGATGCTCACGCATGGCATGGCCGCCTTTGCACCCGTGGTCGAGCCGATCGTCTATCTGTTCGCCATTTTCCTGATGGCCTGCTTCGTCGGCTACTACGTGGTGTGGAACGTGACGCCGGCGCTGCATTCGCCACTGTTGGCGGTGACCAACGCTATTTCTTCGGTGATCGTGGTGGGAGCCATGATGGCGACCGGCCTTGGCACCAATCCCTGGGCGATCGCCTTTGGCTTCATCGCCGTGATGTTGGCCAGCGTGAACATCTTCGGCGGCTTCCTGGTGACGCACCGGATGCTGGCGATGTTCAAGCGCCGCCAGAAGTAGAGGCGCATCGTCATGTCCGCGAGCGTTACCACCTTCTGCTATCTCATCGCCGCCGTATTGTTCATTCTGGCGCTGCGTGGCCTGTCGAACCCGGAAACCGCGCGCGCCGGCAATCGCTACGGCATGATCGGCATGGCGGTGGCGGTGGTCGTCACGCTGCTGCAGCATGACATGAGCGGCCTCGGTTACGGGCTTATCGCCATCGGCATCGTGATCGGCGGCTCGATCGGCAGCTTCATTGCCTATCGCATCCAGATGACGGCGCTGCCGCAGCTTGTGGCGGCGTTCCACTCGCTGGTGGGCCTGGCCGCGGTGTTCGTTGCTGCCTCGGCGCTGAATGCGCCGCAGGCATTCCGTATCGGCACGCCGGGGCATCTGTACACCGAAAGCCTGATCGAAATGTCGATCGGCCTGGCGATCGGCGCCATTACCTTCTCCGGCTCGGTGATCGCGTTCTCGAAACTGCAAGGCATCATGAGCGGGGCGCCGATCACCTTCCCGCAACAGCACAAGCTGAACCTGGCGCTTGCCGTCATCCTGTTCGTGCTGATCGTGGCGTTCGTCGCCACCGGCGGGGACCAGGTGATATTCTGGATCATCGCGTTGCTGGCATTCGCCATCGGCTTTCTGATCATCATTCCGATCGGTGGCGCCGACATGCCGGTAGTCATTTCGATGCTGAATAGTTATTCGGGATGGGCGGCGGCGGGGATCGGGTTCACTGTGGAGAATCTGGGGCTGATCATCACCGGATCGCTGGTGGGATCGTCCGGTGCGATCCTGTCCTACATTATGTGCAAGGGAATGAACCGCAGCATCATCAACGTGTTGCTCGGCGGGTTCGGAGGCGAGGTCGCAGGCGCGGCCGCCGGTCCCACGGGCGAGCGCACGGTGAAGAGCGGCAACGCCGACGACGCGGCCTTCATTATGAAGAACGCCTCCAAGGTGATTGTCGTGCCCGGCTACGGCATGGCGGTGGCGCAGGCGCAGCACGCCCTGCGGGAGATGGCGGACACGCTGAAGAAGGAAGGCGTGGACGTGAAATACGCCATCCACCCGGTCGCCGGCCGCATGCCGGGCCACATGAACGTGCTGCTGGCCGAGGCGAACGTGCCGTACGACGAGGTGTTCGAACTTGAGGAGATCAACAACGAATTTTCCACCGCCGACGTGGCCTACGTGATCGGCGCCAATGACGTGACCAACCCGGCCGCAAAGACCGATCCGAAATCGGCGATCTACGGCATGCCGATCCTGGATGTGGAGAAGGCGGCAACGGTATTGTTCGTGAAGCGCTCCATGGCATCGGGCTACGCCGGCGTGGATAACGAATTGTTCTTCCGTCCGAACACCATGATGCTGTTCGGCGATGCGAAGAAGATGACCGAGGAAATCGTGCAGGCATTGGGGCGGTAGCACTGAGGCGGTAGCACTGGGGCGGTAGCACTGGGGCGGTAGGCGGCGGGCCGATTGGTGGCCGGTCGGGCGCACCGAACAGGCCTTGGAAGTCCACCAATGCGCGGTCGATCACGACGTGACACAGTACGCATCGTCCGCGACCGCGCCGACGGCGCAACAAGAATCTGCACAGAGCGGCGCGTCCTGCAGCTCGCTCATTGGCCGTACCTCTGGGAGCAACGGGCTTGTTCCCGGACTGAGTCGCAACGGCGAACGCAGCCCGCAAGGTCGGAGCCATCCTCAACCTCAGGCACGCGCACCAGGCAGGCCAAAGACGTGCGGAACCGCGCCTTGGCCGGGAGCGGCCGGCAAGGGATCGTAATGGCCGCGTGAAACAATCGGGACGGACGGTAAAATATCTCCTGGACAAATACCTCCCGTTACGGTTCAACCTGTGGCCAAATGCCAATCGCGGCAAATTTACCGGCCCGGGCCCTTGTCGCCTCTGCTGCCCTGCTTCTGGGTGGCTTTGCCGTTGCCCAAGCTCAGACATCCTGCCCAGCCGGACCTCCGGCGCCAATTCTGCATCTGCACAACTTTCGCGCCGACCTCGAGCAAGGCAAGGAAGGTCTGATCGTCGCGATCGGGTCGTCGTCAACCAAGGGAACCAAGGCGTCTGACCCCGCACACAGCTACCCGGCTGAATTGCAGGCAGACCTCGATCGCGCTTTGCCCCGTATGCATATCGCCGTGATCAACCGCGGCATCGGCGGACAGGACGCGCCGGAGGAACTCGCGCGGATGCAGGCCGATGTCATCGCCGTGCGCCCGCAACTGGTGGTCTGGCAGGTCGGGGCCAACGGCGCCCTCCGCCACGCCGATCCCGTCACGTTCCGCCACCTGGTGACCGAGGGGGTGGAACGGCTGAAGGCAGCCGGGATCGACGTGATCCTGATGGACAACCAGCATTCCCCAAGGGTGGACGCCGCCCCGGAACATGGCCTGATGGACGAAATCCTGGCGCAAATCGCCGGAGCAACCGGCGTCGGGTTGTTCTCGCGTGCCGGGTTGATGGAGGCGTGGGCGCGCGAAGGTGTGCCGATGATCACCTTCATCGCCGCGGACAACCTGCATCAGAACGATCGCGGCTATGAGTGCGTGGCCAAGGCGCTGGCCGACGCCATTCTCCACGGGTTGCGCGATACCCGCACCTTGTCGGCCCAGCGCTAACCCACAGGCAGCGTCCGCCGGCGCGCCCTTGCCGGGTCACCATGGCACCGTTACTGGTGCGCCGTTGCTGGCCAAGATCCGTGCCATTCGAATGGGAACCATGAACCCTCGCTCGCCGATTTCTCCCGCATCAGAGCCTGTCATCGGACTTTATTGCCGCAGGCCTGCCGCGGCATGCACGACTGCGCGGAGGTCATAAGATGGCGGAATTTGCCGGCCGTCGTATCGTCATCACCGGCGGCGCCGGCGGCATCGGCGTCGCCACGGCACGCGCCTTTCTCGACCACGGCGCCCACGTGCTTCTGCTGGATCCGGACGAGCAGCGACTGAACGAGGCGAAAACGGTGCTCGGCGGCACTCGAGTGTTCACCGTCGCGACGGATCTGTCTTCCCTGGGCGTGCGCGACGATTTGCTGGCCCGTGCCAAGCCTGTCTACGCGCTGGTGCATCTGGCCGGCTTGTTCGAGCCCGACCCGCTCGATCCGCACGATCACGGTGTTTGGGATCGCGCGATGGCCGCGAATCTGACCAATGCGTACGACATGGCGGTGCTGTTGCCCCGCTACGCGGATCCGCGCGGCCCTTCCCGCATGGTGTTCGTCAGTTCTGTTGCGTTCCGCCGCGGCAGTGCCGGCTATGCGGCGTATGGCGCGGCGAAAGGTGGCATCGTCGGTCTGACGCGCTCGCTGGCGCGGCGGTTCGCGCCGGACATCCTGGTGAATGCCGTCGCACCCGGCGTGATCCGCACGCGGATGACGGATCGGATCATCGCGGAACGCGGCGACACCTATCGGCAGGATATCCCCTTGCAGCGTTTCGGCGATCCAGGCGAAGTGGCGTCCGTGATCCGTTTTCTTTGCTCACGGGACTCTTCGTACATCACCGGACAAACGATTACCGTCGATGGTGGGCTGACGAACGCCTGAACCATCGTCATCGCGTGTCGCGCAGCGACGAATCAATCCCGGCCATGCAGGAAGCGAACGGTCAGGGCATTTCGCCGAACGAAAATGCTTCGTCGCTATGCTCCTCGTAATGACATGCGGGACGGCGCCGCTCCTACCCACGACAGGTCTTGCTCGTTCTCCAAATTCGCAAGCCGCTCGAACTCACCCGGAGCGTCATCGCCATAGTGCAACCGCGTCAACGTGACGAACTTGTCGCGCAGTTCGTCGCGGGTGAGCGGCCGGGCTGGCGTGCCGTTGTATTCCGTCACCTCGCGGGTGAACGACCGGCCGTCGCGCAGCACAATCGTGGTCACCGCAGCACCCCCGATGCCCTGCGACGACTCTCCCGCCACGACCGTCACCCGCCCGCACAGATCGCGGATGGCCGCATCCGTCAGCACGGACTCATCGAACGATGCCGGATCGCGCGGATCTCGGTAGCACGCCAGCGCGATGCAGAACGGGATGGAATACTGCGCCATCATGACATCGCGCGGATCGCGGATGTTGTTGACCGTCGCCATCCGCTCGTTGCCGACCACGGTGACATGCTCTACCGCATTGCCGGCGAAGCCATGCTCCGCTTGCAGTTCCAGCACCGCCTGCACTGCGGTATGTGCCGTCATGTGCATAGGGAAGCGCTTCAGGCATAGATGCATCGTGGCATAATCGCTGCCGAGGCCGCGCGTCAGGTCCGCCATATCCCATTCGGTGCAGAAGACCTTCAGGAACCCTGCCTCGCCTTCCAGCACACTGCGCGGGCCGGTGAACCCGTCGGCAGCCAGGCTTGCGGCCATCACGCCGCTCTCCGACGCACGCCCCAGATGCAGCCGCTTCACCATCGCCCCCGTCCCGGACCGAGCGAATTCCATCAGCCCGCCCGCCAGCGACCCGGCAATCCCCAGCGCGTTGGTCATGCGCGCCGCATCCAGCCCCAGCAGATGCCCCGCTGCCACCGCCGCACCGAAAGGACCGGTGGTGCCCGGCGCATGGAAGCCATGGCGTTCGTTGCTGTGTTTGGTGGCGCGGCCGATGCGGTACATCACCTCGAACCCGGCCACCACCGCGGTGACAAGGGCGCGGCCGTTGCTGGCATGCTCTTGCGCCACGGCCAGCGCGGGCGGCAACAGCGTGCCGCCTGGATGCACGCCGGCGCCCGGCCTGGTCAGGTTGTCGGATTCAAAGGCGTGCGCGAACGCCCCATTGGCCAGCGCCGCTGCCGGCGCCTGCACCGCACGACCGCCAACGCCGAGGATCCGACTGCGCCCGCCGGCGCCGACACGCTGGGCATAACGCGCGACGATCTGGCTCCAGGGCAGGGAACCGCCTTGTGTGACCACCGCGACCGTGTCGACGATGCACTGCTTGGCACGTTCGACGACATCCGGCGGAATGTCCTCGAATCGCAGGCCGGCGGCGTACTCCGCGAGACGAACAGTTTCGTTGGCCATTGCCGTGCCTCATGTCGCCATGTAGCCGCCGTCCACGTTGTAACACGCGCCGCTGACATAGGACGCGCGGTCGCTGCACAGCCACACCACCATCTCGGCGATTTCCTCGGGTTTGCCCATGCGGTGGAACGGCACCATCGCCATCAATTGCTCGCCGCGGCGGCGCATCGTGTCCTCGGTCATCCTGGTCTCGATATAGCCGGGACAGACCGCGTTCACCCGGATGTTGTCCTTGGCGTATTCCAGCGCTGCGGTCTTTGTCAGTCCAAGCACGCCGTGCTTCGCCGCAACATAGGCGGACGAACTCGGCAGCCCGATCAGCCCCGCGATCGAGCCGGTGTTCACGATCACGCCCCCGCCCTGCGCCAGCATCTGCGGAATCTCGTGTTTCATGCACAGCCAGACGCCCTTCAGGTTCACCGCGATCATGCGGTCGAAGGAGTCGTCCGCCCATTCGTGCGTCTTCTTTCCAGCCGCATCCACTTGGAAACCTGCGATGCCTGCGTTGTTGAACGCGCAGTCCAGCCGCCCATAAGCCGAAACCACGGCGCGGATCATCGCCTGCACCTGCGCTGCATCCGTCACCTCGGCGGGGAGTGACATGGCCTGGCCGCCTGCCTGGTTCACCAGTGCGACGGTCTGCTGCGCGGTCTCCGCGATGGCATCTGCGACGGCGACACGCGCCCCCTCGCGCGCAAATGCCAGCGCCGTGGCGCGGCCGATGCCGCCGCCCCCACCGGTGATCAACGCCGACTTGCCGTCGAGCATTCCCGCCATTGTTTTCCTCCTGTTCTTGTGGCGTGCGCCTTGGCGCCGGCGCCGGGAGACGGCGCAGCATAGGCACCGGCCGGGCGTCCCGTCGATCCGGCGAACCCGTTGTTGCCGGCCCAGGGTCCGCATCATGGCCGCGCCTTGAGCGCCCTGAGCCGGCCATCTGCGCCCGAACGGTCCAGCCACGCTACGTGACCGCGCACGGCGCTACCCGTAAGTATGCTTTCCTTCCCGCCTGGGCACCGCTACCATGCCGCAGTTGCAGCGAATTGGCTTGGCGGCATGCGTGAAGAAATCCTCGCCTACAAACGTGAACGGATCATCGAAGAAGCGGTCAAGTTGTTCTATGCCCGCGGCTTCACCGGCACCACCCTGGACGATGTTGCCGCCCAGCTCGGCGTGACCAAGCCGTTCATCTATACGCATTTTCGCAGCAAGGTCGAACTGCTGGCGGCGCTGTGCAAGCCCACCATCGAGATGTCGCTCGCCGCGGTGGAGAACGCTGCGAAACAGGCCGGCAGCCCCACCGAGCGGCTGCATCGCGCCATCGTCGACTTCACCCACGTGATCCTGTCGCGCCAGGCCAACATCGCGATCTTCTTCCGCGAGGAAAAGAATCTGACACCGGAGGCGCTGGGTGAAATCAACGCCCTTCGCCGCAAGTTCGATCGCGTGCTGTCGCAACTGCTTTCGGAAGGCGTCGAGGCGGGCGACTTTCATACTGCCGACGTCAACCTCGCCGCACTGGCCCTCGGCGGGATGATCAGTTGGGCCTACACATGGCATCGTCCCAGCGGCAGGCTGAGCCTGGAGGAGTTGTGCAATCGTATGGCCGACCTCGCGCTGCACATGGTCGGCGTGGCAGTGCCGGCGCTGGCGGCGGTTCCGTCCTGAAGATCGTGCTGCGGCGTGCCAACGCGGCGTCGATGCCAGCAACGACGCGGCCATCGTCGCACGCTGATCGGGCACGCCGGTCCAACGCAACCCGATCGATCCAGCGCAGATGGCCGGGCCGTAGCCCGGCCATGACGGGTCGGCGCCAACTACACCGGGTCCCAACTGAACACTTCACCTGAACGGTCCACCGGCATGAACGCCGGCTTCATCGCCGGTATGGCAACCTCGGCGATGGCCTCGGGCGTCCAGCCCTCGGGCCTGGCAACGATGCGGATCGGCCGGGGCGACGAGAACAGAATCATTTCGTTCATGCGGCAGCCGAACACCTGGCCGGTGACGCCCTTCGCCGCATCGGACGACAGATACACCGCCATCGGCGCGTTCTTGTCCGGCGTCATCTGCTGGATCTTCGCCAGCCGCGTCTGTTGCTCCGGCGTGGTCGCGGGAATCGAGCTGGTCATGCGGCTCCAGGCAAACGGCGCGATGCAGTTGGAGCGCACATTGTAACGCGCCATGTCCAGCGCAATGGATTTGGACAGCGCAGTCATGCCCAGCTTCGCAGCCGAATAGTTAGCCTGGCCGAAATTGCCGATCAGCCCGGAGGTCGAACTCATGTGCACGAACGTGCCGCTCTCCTGCTTGCGGTAATGCTCCGCCGCCGCGCGGGAGACGAAGAAGCTGCCGTTCAGGTGCACCGCGATCACCGACAGCCAGTCGTCTTCCGTCATCTTGTGAAAGATCACGTCGCGCAGGATGCCCGCGTTGTTCACCACCGCATCGATCTTGCCGAAATGGTCCAACGCGGCCTGGATGATTTTCTGTGCGCTGCCCCATGCCGCCACCGACTCGGTGCAGATTTCCGCGACGCCGCCCTTTTGCTCGATGAGCTGCTTGGTCTGCTGCGCCGGAGTGGCGGAGCTGCCTTCGCCACCCAGCGATGCGCCGATATCGGCGACAATGACCTTGGCGCCGTGCGCGGCCATCATGATCGCGATCTCGCGTCCGATGCCGCCGCCGGCGCCGGTCACCACGGCGACCTTGCCTTCCATCATGCCTGCCACGTTTTTCCTCCATGAAGCGGAACCTACCAGCGGGTATTAGGGCGGCGGCGCGCGCATGTGAACCCAGCTGATTGGGGCTGGCTTGTGCGACTGTCGGCCAAATCGGTTCAATATCGGAACAGATGGCAACATCGGTGCCGCGCCTGGCGGCGCTCTGGTGCCGAAGCCGCCGGGGAAAAGCGGCAGGGAGGAGCCAAGGCTGGCCGCCGTCGGATCGGTTGCCCCGCGCGGGGCCTCCACGCCAAACCAGGCGCGGCCGCCGCGAACAGCGGCCGGGCATCATGCTGAACATCAAGTCGTGCCGATGTGTTGATCCGCTGAGAGGTGTGGTATGTTGGCCGCGACAGTATGCGGCGCTACAGAAGGGGGGCGCGAATGGACGAAACCGGTTTGCAGATAGCGGCAATCATACCCTTGTATAACGGTGAGCTGTATATTGAACTTGCTATTCGTAGTGTCCTGAGCCAAACGCTTACGCCGGCCGAGATCATTGTTGTCGATGACGGCTCTACAGATGGCGGCGCAGTCCTGGTGGAGCGGCTCGCCGCAGACTATCCCATTCGGCTGCTCCGCAAGGAGAATGGCGGTCAATCGTCGGCAAGAAATTTCGGTGTCGCCCATTCCGGCGGTGACCTGATCGCATTCCTCGATCAGGACGACATCTGGTACCCCAATCACCTGGAGGAGCTGGTCAAGCCGTTTCTGGAGCGACGCTCGACACGGCTCGGTTGGGTTTACAGCAATGTCGATGAGATCGACGAAGGCGGGAAAATGGTCATCCGCTCGGCCCTTTCCGAGCAAGAGGATATGCATCCGAAGCGGAACCTGAAAAGCTGTCTGGGACATGACATGTTCATTCTTCCATCGGCAAGCTTGATTTCACGCAGGGCATTCGAAGACATTGGAAGATTCGACGAACGGCTTTCCGGTTACGAAGACGACGATCTGTTCTTGCGGATGTTTCGGGCAGCGTTCGACAATGTTTATATTGACCAGGGACTGACCCAGTGGCGGGTCCACCGGCATAGTTCCGCGTGGTCAAGCCGTATGGGGAGAAGCCGGCGCATATACGCGCAGAAATTGGTTGAGCAATACCCGAACGACGATTTCAATGAACGGCGCTTTGTACGGGATTTGATCGCGCCCCGATTTTTTCCGCAGATGGTTGCGGAATATAAAAAGTCGCTTCTGACGGGGAATGCCTCCGCGATTCAGGAGGCGCGTGACAATCTGGACTTTATCAGAGAACTTCTACCACCAACGCGACCCGATAGTACATCCGCAAACAGCTTTGTAATCAGCGTCATCATTCCGTTGTACAACGGCGAGAAATACATCGAGGAGGCCATCCGGAGTGTGCTCAACCAAACGCATGAGCCGGCCGAAATCATTGTTGTCGATGACGGCTCCACCGACGGCGGGCCGGATATCGTGGCACGACTGGCCGCCGAGCATCCGATCCGGCTGCTCAGGAAGGAAAATGGCGGCCAGTCTTCGGCCCGAAATTTTGGTGTCTCTCAATGCGGCGGCGACCTCATCGCGTTTCTGGACCAGGATGACGCCTGGTACCCCAGTCATCTGGAGGAACTGATCAAGCCGTTCCTGGAGCCACGCTCCGGACAATTAGGATGGGTCTACAGCGATTTGGACGAAATCGACGAATCGGGGGGTATCATTACCAGGTCATTCCTCTCCGGGCTGGCAGCGACTCACCCCAAGCAAAACCTCATCCACTGCCTTCAATCGGATATGTTTGTGCTACCTTCTGCATCCCTGATTTCACGCAAGGCGTTCGACTCGGTCGAAGGATTTGACAACCGCCTTTCCGGCTATGAAGATGACGATCTGTTCTTGAGAATGTTCCGCAAAGGCTTCGATAACGTCTTCATCTCACAAGCGCTGTCGCAGTGGAGGATTTATCCGTCCAGCAGCTCCTATACCCCGCGCATGGCCAAAAGCCGCAGCATATTCGCGAAAAAACTCCTCGGGGAGTACCCTGATGACGTCAAGCGTGCCAGGTATTATACGCGCGATTTGCTCGCGCCGCGCTTTTTTGTTCATATGCTTGCTGAATATAAAGCTGCGCTGGTAACGGGACAGCCGGAATTGATTCGAACCAGCAGGTCGGATCTTCGTTATATCGCTCAGTTTCTCGGATATCGATATCGGCTACTCGTGTTGATCATGCTGAACCTGGGGCCCCTCAGACACAGCCTGCTTCGCGTACAACCCCGCTTACGGCCATTCTACCGCTTTTTGCTTCCGTGATCGCGGGCCATGCCGGCCACGCCGGAGACTTGACCACCGTCACCGTGGCGGAATGAAAACCTGCACCACCGCCTGGAACGCCGGCAGCCTCTCGCACCGTGCCGCATGGGCGGCCAGTGCCGGCCACCGCGTCGCATCCAGAAAGCCCGGATGCGCCTCGAACAGAAAACGCAGCACACACGCCACCGCGATGTCGCCGTGGCCGATCGCATCGCCGAACCAATATGGCGTCGTGCGTGCCGTCCGGTCGCGTTCCAACGCATCCAGCACAGCGCCGATCTGCGTCTCACAGCGGGCCTGCCATACCGGCGAGGCGGTCTCGTGCAGCACGCGCTCGTAAACCAGGCTGACTGCCTTGTCGCCGAGCCCCGTCGCCAGCGCGCACACTTTCAGCATCTGTCGCCGCGCCACGCCGCTCCGCGGCATCAGCGCCTGCGACTCTTCCGCCTGTCCGTCCAGCCAATCCAGGATGGCACCGCTTTCGATCAGGACCTCGCCATCGTCCAGCACCAGAGTGGGCACCCGGCGCAGCGGATTGAAAGCAACGATCCTGTCGCCGTCGCCGAAGGTGGACCACGGCCGATGCTCATACGCGACCCCGTAGAGCTGCAACGCGACCGCGACCCGCCGCACGAAGGGGGAATCGTATTGGCCGATCAGGATCATCCCCATGCTTCCATCATTCCAATGGCGAGCATGTCGCAGCGACGCTCTGGCGTGCCATCATCGCCTCCAGCCATGCGGCGATGCAGGGATGCCGGGCGATCATTCCCCCGCCCTCGGCCGCCATGCGAAAATACACAAACATCGGTGCGGCATGCAGGTCCGCGAGCGTCAGCGCTGGCCCTGCCAGAAAGGGCCCATTGCCGCTGATCTCGGCCAAAGCATGCAGGCAGGTTTCGGCCCGAGGCAGTGCCGCAGCAATGCGCACCTCGTCCGGCGGACGGCCCATGGCCGGCTTGCGCACGCGTTCCACGAAGATGTCCCACACCAGGATGCGATAGCAGTAGCTGTCCAGAATGCTCAGCGTCTGGTTCATCCGTGCCTGTGCGCACGGGTCGTCCGGCTGCAATGCAGGGCCGGGAAATACCGCCTCGATGTAACGCTCGATCGCGCCGCTTTCGTACAACCGGAAGCCGTCATGCTCCAACGCGGGGATCCGTCCGAAGGGATGGCGTGCGCGGTACTCGGGCGGCGCACCGCCGATGCCGAACACGTCCACATTGACGTGGTCGTAGCCGACGCTCTTCTCGTGCAACACCAGCCGCACCGCGCGGACATAAACGCTGTAGGCTGCGCCGAACAGAATGGGGCGTGGCATCGCGGTCAGCGGACGTAGACGCGGACTTCGCGGCCCGACAGCGTCGGATCCGCCCGCAGACCGAGATGGATGCGTATCGCCGGCACGCCGTCGCGCATGATCGAACGCATCACCTCGCTCGCATCCTGCTGGCCCTGCGCGAGGTCTCCGGCCTTCGGTACCATCACGACCACGTCATACTGTACATCGCGGTCGCGGGTCTCCGCCGCACGCACCGCATACCCTAACAACTCCTGGTATTCCGGAGGGGGGCCGCTGAAATCGATGCTGACCAGTGGGGCGCGCGTGTCCATCTTCACCGGCGCGGGTGCCGCGGCAGCGGTCGGTGCCGCCTTCGCCTCCGGGGCAGGCGCGAAGGTACGCTGATCCACCAAGGCGCACCCTGCAAGCAGCAGGCACGCCAGAACGCGATACGATGCCGGAAACGTCATGCGCGGCAAGCTCGCAGGAAGCAGCGCAACGGGCAAGTTGGCAGCCGACTTCGCCGGCCGCCAACGGCCGGCTTTCAGCCGTGGCGGCTCATCGCAAGTGCAGCACCGCCGGATCGACGAAGTAGAACGCCACTCCAAGCGCCACGAGATAGGCGAGCAATACCAGCGTCCAGCCGAAATTGTGCCGGATCACCTCGCCTTCCGCCCGCACGAACTTGCTGGTGGAGACGCCGACGCTCGCAGTCTGCGGCGCGATCGGCTTGCCGATTTCCGAGCCCACCGAGTTCAGCGTCGGCAGCAGCAGCGGCGGGAAACCGAGCTGTACCCCCACCAGAGCCTGGAACTTGCCGAACATCGCGTTGGTGGAGGTGTTCGATCCCGACAGAGCCACGCCAATGAAGCCCAGCAACGGCGCCACAACGATGAACCATGTGCCGAGATAGGAGAAACCCTTAGCCAGCGACGACGCCATGCCGGAGTAATTGAACACGAATGCAAGGCCGAAGATGAAGAATCCCACCAGCAGCGCGCCCCACATCTGGTGGAACGTTTTGCCGAAGATCGCGCCGATCTGCGGTGCCTTCAGTTTGCCCGCGAGGCCAAGCAACACGCTGATGATCAGCCACGACGCCAGGATGGCACTGCCGCCCACCCAGGGCGCAAACTTGAATGCGGCGGTGATGGTTGACCTGGTTTCAGGTGCCGTCGCGGTCACAGCCGCCGAGAACCAGCCCACAGCCGGCAGGCTCGACCACGGGCCTGTCCATGCCGCCACCACCACCACCAGTACGGCGAATGGCATCCATGCCAGTAATATCTCGCCGGTGGTAAGACCGTGATCGCGAACGTTCTCGCGCGCAAGCTCGGTGGCGCTGATCGGTGCGCCGCCGTGGCCAAGGATTCGCGCGGGCTGCCACACCTTCAGGAACAGCAAAAGGGCGCAGAAGCACACGATGGAGCCGGTGATGTCGGGCAGGTATGGACCGAAGAACCAGGCGATCGGCCACTGGCCGAGGATATAGCCAAGCGATCCGACAACGGCGAGCGGCCAGCCGTCCTTGAATCCCTGTTTGCCGGCTACGAGGTAGATCAGTACCCAGGGCGGCAGCAGTGCCAGGAACGCGACGACCGTACCCACCGAGCCCGACAGCGCCAGCAGCGGGTAGCCGGTGACTGCTGCCAAAGCGATGATCGGCGCGCCGAGTGCGCCATAGGAGACCGGCGCGTTGTTCGCGATCGCCGCGACCCGAATCGCGTCGAGATCCGACAGGCCAAGTGTGATCAAGATCGGTGCGACCACGGCCCAAGGGTAGCCGAAGCCGACCAACCCCTCCAACAACGCTCCGAATGCCCAGGCGAACAACATGGTCTGTACGCGAATGTCGAGCGTACCCTGGGCGATGAGCCACCGGCGGAAGCTTTCGAACAATCCGGTGGCGTTCAATGTGTTGAACAAGACAAGGCCCCAGAAGGTGATCCAGTCCACGTTCCAGATGCCGGTTGCCGCGCCATAGAGATAAGCCCGCGTGCCGTTGCCGACTGGCATGTGCCAGACCCAAACGGCCAGGATGAACGTGACGACCGAGCCGATCAGCACGGAAAGCCAGGCTGACACGCGGAACACCGCGAGCAAGGCAAGCAACAATATGACGGGGATCAGGGCGATCAGGCAGGTGATGCCGAGATTGCCGACCGGGTCGACGATCTGCGTGAACATTTCTTCTCCACTGGGTATTCTTGTTATGAAATCGCACGGCGATGCGCGCGCGATACAGCACACGGCAGCGCTGGCGGGCAGGGCCGTATTGCGGGCACCTCGGTGTAGGTTTGAACGATTTTCCGACAATATCGTTGATTTGGATCAACTGTTGCCGGATTTCTTGCGCTTTGACCGATGAACGACCTGAAATGGTTCGAGTGCGTCAGCAACCCCGTCATGGCTGCGCCTGACCCAGCCATCGACGCCGCGCGACCGATCAGGTTGCTCCAGGCGACCGATCAGCCCCGGGGTAGATCGCGAGGCGATCTCCGGGTCAAAACCGGGGCCATAGCCCCGCGATCAGGGAAATCTCAAGTTCCGGAAACGTGTGTCACCGTCGCTGCCGGCGGCTGCGCCTCGGCATTGCGTGGCAGGTCCGTCTCCCATCCGCCGCCCAGCGCCTTGTACAAGGCCACCAGATTCTCCGAAACCGTCGTCGTGCTGCTGGCCAATTGTTGTTCTGTCGCAAGCAGGTTTTGTTCCGCTGTAAGTACAGTCAAAAAGTCCGAAACCCCCTCCTGATACCTGCTCTGCGCCAGCGCCAATGCCTTTTGGTTTTGTTCTACCGCCAGAGTCAATTGATCGCGCCGCGCTTGCTCCGCCTTGTACGCGGTCAGTGCATTATCCACATCGTGCCAGGCCTGCAGAACGGTCTTCTCGTAAAAGATCGCCGCTTCCTCCTGCTGCGCCTTGCGCAGGCGCAGCGTGGCGCGCAACTGCCCGCCCTCGAAGATCGGAATGGTGATCCCGGGGCCAAAGGAAAAGTTGCGCGCGTTCAACCAGAACGTCTGCCAAGGCTGCAGCGCCTGCAACCCGAAACTGCCGGTCAGAGTAACCGAGGGATAGAACGAAGCCACGGCCACGCCGACATTCGCGGTGGCCGCATGCAATTGCGCCTCGGCCTCCATGATGTCGGGGCGCCGGCGCGCAAGCTGTGACGGCAACCCCACCGGCACCACGGGCGGCACCGGCGGCACCGGCTTCGGATCCGCCAACACCGCGCGCAACGCGTTCGGTGGCTCTGCCAGCAGCAGGCTCAGCGCATTGATGTAGCTGGCTTCTTCCTCCTGCAACTCCGGAATCTGCGCCGCCGTGGTGCGCACCTGCGCTGATGCGTTGGCCACGTCCAGGTCTGTCGTCACGCCGCCCGCGGCGCGCTGCTGCGTCAGATTCAGGCTTTGTTCGGCCGTGCGAACGTTGTCGCGCGCAATGTGCAACTGCGTCTGCACGCCGCGCAACGCGATGTAGTCCTGCGCGACCTCCGCCAAACTCGCCAAAAGGACAGCGCGCTCGGCTTCGGCAGCAACCTGCACGGACGCCTTGGCGGATTCCACCGAACGCCGGACATAGCCGAACAAGTCCGGCATCCAGGACGCGCCCAGACCCATCTGATACACGTCAAAGGCGCCGAGCGTGGCCCCGTGGAATCCGCCGGTGAAGTTGCCCGAAGCACCATTGGCGCCCAACGCATCCGGCGCGGTGGCGAATTCACCGAGATCACTGGCCTTTGTCCGCGAGTAGGAGGCGTTGGCGCTGAGCGTCGGGAATTCCGCCGCCTGTACCACCCCGAGTTGGGCGTCGGACTCAGACAACCGTATGGCGGCCGTGCGCACATCCAGGTTCTGCGCCGCGACCTGTTGTTCAAGCCGGGTCAACTCGGGATCATGGAAGAGCTTCCACCAATCGGCCTCCACCGGCGCCTCGACGGCGGCGGAATGCTCCTGCGGCAATTGCTCGTGCGGGCCGCTGAACCAGGAATTGGGCGACGCCCAGGTGAGCGGCTTGAAGTTCGGGCCGACGGTGCAGCCACCCAGCACCAACGCCGTGCTGGCGGCAAGAAAGAAACGCAACATCATCCCCCATCTGGCATGTTCCGTCGCAACCGCGCCGGCGCCGCTTGTTCGGACATCCCCGGCCGGGACGGCGCCAGCTCCGAAAGAATCGACGCAGGCAGCCGCACTTTCCGTAAGAGAAGACTCGTGATCGTCACCCGTCCCTGCCCGAGTGCGCTGTCCCATGCAAGAGGCAGTTGACGCCCCGAGACAAACTATTCGGGCAATCCTGCTGCGCGCAGGCCAACAACGACATGGTCACTCGCCGCGGCCGAGCGGCTGCGGCTGTGCGGCCAGGCCAAAAATTGCGCAATGGTCAGGCCGGGCCGAATTGCACGCAGTGCCTCGATGGCCCGCGCTGCCTGCTCGCCTTGTCCCAGCCGGCCCAGCGATGCCGCGAGATGGACCAGCGGCCAGATCAGATCGACCACCGGGGCACGCGTCGCTTCCTGTGCCGCCGCTGCCGCGGCCTCGTAACGACCGAGGTGGTAAAGCGCGGACGCCCGCAGCGTCAGATAGCTCCACATGGCCGGATCGCGCGGCGACAGCCGCATCGCCATATCGAACCGTTCCAGTGCCTCCGCATGGCGGTCCGCCCTGTTCAGGGCGTAACCGTAACACCATTGCCCGAGCGCGGAATTCGGATTGAGCGTGGTCGCCACGCTATGGGCCGCAAGCGCCCTGTCATGCCCGCCATGCTCCATGAACGCGACGCCGAGCGCGCTTTGCGCCAGCGGATCGCGGGCATCGAGTTCTACGGCCCGCGTCGCCTCCCGCAGCAGTTCAGCGCACGTCGCCTCGGCGTCCGTGGTCAGGCCATGCGTGATCAGCCAGAACGCGGAAATGGCCAGCGCTGCATGGGCGCTGGAAAAATTCGGGTCCAGCACGATCGCCTCGCGCAGCAGCGCGCGTGCCTCGGCGAGGTTCTCGCGGTTGCGGCGCAGCAGATGCCACCAGCCGCGCTGATACAGCTCCCACGCACCGAGATTCTCCGGCGGACGGCGGCGGGCGCGTTCGCGCTCGGCGTGGCTGATTTCGGGATCCAGCATCGCCGAGATCGTGTCGGTGATCGCGTCCTGCACCGCGAAGATGTCCGTGACAGCGCGATCGTAACGGTCGGCCCAGACGTGGCGGCCGGTTTCTGCCTCGATCAACTGCGCGGTCACGCGCACGCGATCACCGGCGCGGCGCACGCTGCCTTCGACGATGTAGCGCACGCCCAGTTCTTCGGCGATCTGCCGCACGTCGATCGCGCGGCCCTTGTAGGCGAAACTGGAGTTGCGCGCGATCACGAACAACCAGTGCAGGCGGGAGAGGTTGGTGATCAGGTCGTCGACCATGCCGTTGGCAAAATGATCCTGCCCGGGGTCGTCGCTCATGTTGGCGAACGGCAGCACGGCAATGGAAGGCCGGTCCGGGAGTGCCGGAGATGGCGCGGTACGAACCGGCGCGGGTGCGGTTTGCGCCGTTACTGTGGCGACGAAGCGAATGCCTTTGCGCGGCACCGTGCGGATGACGCGCTGTGCCTCGCCGCTGTCGCCGACGGCCCGGCGCGCCGCCTTGATGCGGCTGTCGATGGTCGCGTCGGAGACGATGCGGCCATGCCACACGGCAGACAGCAACTCGTCCTTGCTGACGACGCGATCATGGTTCTGCAGCAGGTGCACCAGAAGATCGAAGACCTGCGGTTCGAGCGCGACCGCATGCTCGCCCCGGCGCAGCTCGCGCAGGCCGGTGTCCAGGCTGTGGTCGCCAAACTTGAACCGCACGTGACCCCCCTTCCCGTGGTGGGCGGCGCGTCTACCGGAATAATCCAGGGTTTCTCCAGGGCAAATCAAGCATGCATACAAGCAGATGCGGCGCGGTGAGGGACATTATGGCCATGCATCCGGGGCGTGCGGCGACCGCTTCGGCCGGATGCACCAGCAGAGAGGAAGCAGCCATGACGGGAATCACCGAAACCGCCCGAGCATTCTTCGAGGCGTGCGAAGCCGGCAAAGGCTGGAGCGCGTGCAGCGCCTATTGCACACCCGACGCGACATTTGCAGCGCAGGCCGAGCCGCTGGCCGAGGTGAAGAGCCTGCAGCAATACACCGACTGGATGCAGGGCCTGATGGGCATACTGACCGACGCCACCTATGAGGTGAAATCCTTCGCGACCGATACCGAGCGGAACAATGTCTGCGTCTATGGCGTGTTCACCGGCACGCATCTGGCGGGCGGCCCGTGTCCGCCGACGGGCAAGACGGTCAGCACCGATTATGTCTACGTCATGCAGTTCAATGGCGACGGCCGGATCAACCACATGACGAAAATCTGGCATTCGGGATTGGCGCTGAAGGCGCTCGGCTGGGCCTGACGGCGCCGCGCACCTTTGCCTTTCGTCATGGCCGGGGATGACCCCGGTGGCGCTGACTTAAGCCGGGGCCGTACCACGCCCGTCATGGCCGGCCATGACGAGTACCGTCCGTCAGCGTATCAGCGCAGATACCGCGCCGTCAGGTGCGCTTCGAAATCGGTCGGATCGAGCGGCTTCCCGGTCGCGGCGCGCAGCAGATCGTCGAACCCGAGCAAGCTGCCCTTGCTGTGGACGTTGGCGCGCAGCCAACCGAGCAAGGGCGCGAGGTCGCCACGGCCCAGGGCGGCGTCGATGCCCGGTACGTCGCGCCGCGCCGCAGCGATCAATTGTGCCGCCGCCATCGCACCCAGCGAGTAGCTGGGGAAATAACCGAACGCGCCGTCGTACCAATGAATGTCCTGCAAGCAGCCGCGCGCGTCGTCGGGTGGTGCCTTGCCCAGCAACGCCGCAAAGCCTTCGTTCCAGGCGCCGGGCAGGTCAGCCACCGCCAGCTCGCCCGCCACCAGTGCTTGCTCCAGGCGGAAGCGCAGGATGACGTGCGCGGGATAGGTCATTTCGTCGGCATCGACGCGGATGAAGCCCCGCTCCACGTGGCGCCAGAGCCGCGCGAGGTTTTCCGGCGCATAGGCCGCGGCATCGCCGCCGAACGTCGCATGCAGTTCCGGGCCGAGCCAGGACAGGAACGCATCGGACCGGCAGGCCTGCATTTCCACGATCAGCGACTGGCTTTCATGCACGGCCATGCCCGCGGCCTCGCCCACCGGCTGGCGGTCGAACGCCGCCGGCAGGCCGCGTTCGTAGAGCGCATGGCCGGTTTCGTGCACCACCGCCAGCACAGCGGAGGCGAAATCGGCCGTGTCGTAGCGCGTGGTGATGCGCACGTCGGAGCGCGTGCCGCCGGAGAACGGATGCGCCGACCGGTCCAGCCGCGCGTGGTTGAAATCGAGCCCCAACCGTTCCGACAGCCGCCGGCACAGCGCTTCCTGCGCTGCGACGCGAAACGGGCCCTGCGGATGAATCGGCGCCGGCTGGCGGGCCTGGCGTTCCTCGGCCTGCGGCAGGGCGCGGCGCAGGAAGTGCTCGTAATTCTCGAATACCGGCGCCACCGTCGCGGCACGCACACCGTGCTGGAAGCCGTCCATCAGCGCATCGTAGGGCGACAGGCCCAGCACCGATGCCAGTGCGGCGGCGGTTTCGCGCACCAGCCGTACGACCTCGGCCAAAGGCTGGAGCACGGCAGCGAAATCGGAGGTACGGCGCGCCTCGCGCCAGATCTTCTCGCAGGCGGAATTCGCACGCGCCTGCGCCTCCACCAGGTCGCGCGGCAGGGCGGTCGCGCGCGTGTAGGCGTTGCGCATCAGCCGCAGATTCGCCGCCTGCCATGCGTCCCGCGTGCCGGTTCCGGCTTCGGCGGCGGCGAGGTCGTCGCCCAGGTCCGCTGCGCTCAGCAATCCGTGCGACAGGCCGGCGAGCACCGCGAGCTGGTCGCCACGAGCCGCGCCGCCGCCGGGCGGCATCATGGTCGCTGCGTCCCAGCCGAGCATCGACGATGCCTCCCCCAGCGTCGCGATGCGGGTGAAGCGTTCGGTCAGCCGGTGGTAAGCGGTCATTCGCGCAGCGCCTTTCGTGCCCGGATCACGAACATCACCACGAGCGTGATCGCGAGGCTATACCAGGTGATGGCATAGTTCAGATGGTTGTTGGGCGGGCGCGGCAAATGCCTGGCGGGATCGGGCCAGCGCTGCGGCGGTGCCGGGCCCATCGCGACCAGGATGAACGGCGCGACATGCGGCAGGCCGAGCGAGGCACCGATCTTTTGCGGATCCAGTGTGTAGAAGGCGCGGGCGGCAGGGTCGTCGCCGGCGGCGAAGAATCCGGGTTTTTCCCCCTGGTGGACGAAGCCGACGATGGTGGTTTCCCCGGGCGGCTGCGCGATCGGGGCGGGGGGGTGCTGCGGCACCCAGCCTAGATCCACCAGCAGCGGGGGGTGGCCCGGGCGTTCCAGCGGCTGGATCAGGAAGCTGCCCATGACGGGGCCCGCTGGCATGTCGCGCACGTCGTCGCCGTAGGAGGCCGAAAGATCGGCACGCAGCCGACCGGTGACCGCGACCTTGGTGAAGGGGGTGGGATCGCCGTGGAGTGGCACGGGCGGGGCGGCTTCCGCGCGGGCGATCTGCGCGAGGATGCCTTCCTTCCAGTGCAGGCGGTAGATCTGCCAGGTGCCGAGGCCGATCAGGATGGCAAGCATGGCGAGGGCAATCAGGCCGGGACCGAGGAGGCGGCGCATT
>DATKPQ010000169.1:0-3680 GCA_035523995.1 Acetobacteraceae bacterium
TGGCGAGTGCGATCGATTGCGCTTCGTCCGGTGGTGCGAAGGTTGGCAGCGTCTTCGCTTCTCTCTCGAGCCTGGCGCCGACATGCAGCGTTCGCTGGCGAATCGTCTCCACATCCGGGGCGTGGCCGAGCGGGAAGAACATCTCGAGCAGCGAGCGGGCACGGCTCTGCTTCAATCTCGGTGCAAATCCTATCCCTGGAACGGGAGCATCCGAGCGCGAAGCAGGTCAACGCCAGCGCGGCCATACATGGCGCGCTTGAGTGTCTTCAATCTGTTGATCTGACCCTCCGTCTGCCCATTGCTCCAAGGTTCGAGGACGGCATTGCGAACCGCCTCGATGTCCTGCCGCAATGTCCGGACAAAGCGTCGCATGCCATAGATGCCACTTGCGCGGGCGTCGTTCAGCCAGGTGTCCAGCCGCTCCACCGTACCGCCGCGAAGTAGGCTCCGAAAGCGCATTGCCAACGCGCGCATCGTTGTGAAATCCGCCGACGCCGCCTTGAGCGCGTCGACGTTGATGATCTGCCGAGCCGTCATCTGGCCACGAGGTTTTACGCAGAGTGCCGCCGCAGTTGGTGGCGAGATCTGACGGCCGGTCATCGGGTCCAGCGTCCGCACCGGCGGCGGCGAGTGGGCTTCCTCGTCCAAGGAAGACGGCTCACTCGCATTCCCCGAGGGTGAGCTGTTGCGCCACGGCGCCAAGAAGCGAGCCAGGTGACTGTACGAGCCGGTGTAGCCGCGATGACGGATGTCAGAAAACAGATGCCGGACTTTGGTGGTCCCTTCGGCCCAACTGCGTGCCAGGAAAGCCCCGAAATAGGCTGGCGTGCAAGGTTTCGGCGCCATGGCACTCGGCTCCGGCAGGTCGATGCGACGCACCCAACGATAGACGCGCCGGGGACCGAGACCCAGCTTCCGCGCTATCTCTGTAACGGCATGGCCGGCGTCGTAAAGGCCTCTGATCTGATCGAACATGGCCTGACGGGCGGCATCGCGACCGCGGCGCAGAAGGCGATCCTGCGTCGCGACCTCCGAGCAACCGTCTGACGGTTCGATCACCATTTGCTCCGCCGTGTCGGGATCGTCTTCGACCTGGAGCGAAGATTCTCGGATCGGCGCCTCGAAGCGGCCCAGTTGCCGTTCAATGGTCTCCCGCAGGTTCTTCAGCAGATGAAAGCGATCCGCGATCTGTCGCGCCTGAGGCGCACCCTCACGTGCGGCATCCGCATAGAGACCCGCGCGATCACGGCTGACAACTTCGATTTCCGGATGCCTCTTGAGCCAGTCAGCCGTGGTAGCGGCCGAGCGATCCGCCAGCAACTCCACCACCTGACGACGCTCCAAATCGACGATGACCGTCCCGAAAGTCGTGCCCTTCCGCCAGGCCCATTCATCGACGCCCACGATACGGACCACGGCCCGGTTGGTCTGGGCTGTAACGCCTTTCTTTACACTCCGCAGGATCGTAGTATCGCTGACTCGCATGCCGAGACTGGCCATCAGTCGTTCCGAGGGTCGCCCACCCGCGCCGTGGCCAAACAGCTTGACGATTCCGGCCAACCGGGTCGTCCGGCGGGCGAACGGGGTTGCAAGCCTTGGAAGCCGCTCGGCAAAAATCCGGCGGTCGCACTGCTGGTTCCTGCATCGCCAGCGGGTCGACCGTGCCTGGATAATCACCGGCTTGCCCTGAGCAGACAGGTCCCGCAGCGTCCGTATATAGGAACTGTGACGTGAACTCGATTGCGTGCCACAGACAGGACAACAGGCATGGCCCTGTCCGGCATCAAGACCATCGACCGAGACGATCCAGGCACCCTCCCCAGGTTCAACGGCGGTGACGTTCAGATCCGGCGCAGGCGCCCAGGATGTCAATGTTTTCATCCCGCTTGATGTCGCCTATCGACAATCGACGCAAGCCCACCAACTTGCACCGAGATTGAAGCAGAGCCTCATTCTTGGCCACACGACAGACGGACTTCCTCAGCCGCGTCTTCTCGCTGCGGCGATACCTTATCGTCAATACGGTACTGTTCCTGGTGTTCTCGGTCGCCTGCGGCCAGGCGCGCAGTCTGGGCGAGATGATCGTGTTGCGCGCCCTGCAAGGCTTTTCCGGGGGTGTGCTGATCCCGCTGGCGTTCACAATCATTGTCGCCATGCTGCCGGCCTCCAAGCGCGCAATGGGCCTGGCTGGATATGCCGTCACCGCCACATTCGCCCCGGCGATCGGCCCCACAATAGGCGGTTGGCTTACCGACAACTACGGCTGGCCGACCATCTTCTACCTGAACATCGTGCCCGGCGTCGTGATGCTCGGTGCGCTGATCTACGGTTTGCCGCGCACGCCGATGCAACTCAACCTGCTGCGTCGTGGCGACTGGCTCGGCGTTGCACTGATGGCTGTCGGGCTCGCCGCTCTTCAGACCGTGCTGGATGAGGGGAATGTCGATGACTGGTTCGGCTCGCCGTTCATCGTCAGGTTGACCGTGGTGTCCGCCTTGGCGCTGATTGCCTTTATCATTGTTGAACTTGCCGGCAAGGAGCCGCTGGTACAGTTGCGTCTGCTCTTGCGCCGCAATTTCGGCTTCGGGACGCTGGGAAACTTTCTTCTCGGCTTCGCTTTGTATGGCGCATCCTATCTGCTGCCACAGTATCTCGCGGTCACCCAGGGGTTCGATTCAGAGCAAAGCGGCGAGGTGATGGCGTGGACGGGTCTGCCGCAATTGCTCATCATTCCCTTCGTTCCGCTGTTCATGCGACGCATCGACGCCCGCTTGCTGGCTGGCATCGGGCTGGTCGTGTTCGCGACCAGTTGCTTCATGGATCTGCATCTGGACAGCGATTACGGCGGGCCTCAGTTGTTCGTGCCTGACGTGATACGTGCGATCGGGCAGGCACTGGTGATGACGCCGCTTTCGGCCATGGCAATGGTCGGCATTACGTCGTCGGAGGCCGGTGCAGCCTCGGGCCTGTTCAACATGCTGCGCAATCTTGGTGGTGCGATCGGCACGGCCGCGCTGGAAACCTTTCTGACCAAGCGTGAGCAATACCATTCGTTCATCATCAACGCGCACGTGTCCATGCTGCAGCCGGCCACCCGCCAACGGTTGGCGGAACTGCAGCAGTACTTCATGGTGCATGGCGTTCCGAGCGCCGCCGGTGCATTGGCCCGTGCCTTTGTCGCCGTAGGCAACATCATACGGGACCAGGCCACCATCATGAGTTACGCGGACTGCTTTGGGTTGCTTGGTGCTGTCCTGGTCTGCGCCCTGCTGGCAGTGGCCATGCTAAAGAAGGGCGCGGGAGAAGCAGGAGGCGCACACTGACCGAATCGGTCTTCAATGCCGCCCGGCGGAGCCGATACCGGTGCGATCGCAGGCCAGTCCGCGATTCCGTTTCGGATCAAGAGCGCTTGTCAGACACTGGGCGCCTCGACATCCGTAGCCGCGGCCGTGGACCGTTCAACCGGCGTTTGCCACCCACCGGGATCCGCGTTCACCCTTGATCGGGATGCCCTTGACGATCCACCGGATCGCAGACAAGCCGGGCCAGGGCGTTCGTATTGCCTGTCAAACGTTCGATGGTGGCGCACGCTTGTCGAATGTCAGGCGGCTCGGCGGACAACCAGCGCCGGCAGGCAGCGATATTGAGAACGAGAGCCGCCAGAAGTTCCCTGATCTCCG
>DATKPQ010000170.1:0-5767 GCA_035523995.1 Acetobacteraceae bacterium
TGAAGTTGCAGCCGACGCCGCAATAGGCGCAGGTGGTGACGACGGAATGCTCTGGCTGGCCGAGATCGACCACGGTCTTTTCGATCAGCGTCGCGGTGGGGCAGGCCTGCACGCAGGCGCCGCAGGAGACGCATTCGCTGGTCAGGAATTGCTCGTTCATGCCGGCGGCGATTTTCGAGGCGAAGCCGCGGCCCTGGACCGTGAGTGCGAAGGTGCCCTGTACTTCCTCGCAGGCGCGCACGCAGCGCGAGCAAACGATGCACTTTGAAGGTTCGAACTGGAAATAGGGGTTGGAGCCGTCGATGTGCTTGTCGTGGATGTGGTTGGCGCCGTCATAGCCATAGCGCACGTCGCGCAGGCCGACTTCGCCGGCGGCATCCTGCAATTCGCAATTGCCGTTGGCGGCGCAGGTGAGGCAATCGAGCGGGTGGTCGGAGATGTACAACTCCATCACGCCGCGGCGGATGCGGCGGACTTTTTCGCCCGCGGTGTGCACCTTCATGCCGGGGGCGACCAGCGTGGTGCAGGAAGCCGGCGTGCCGGGGCGCCCCTCGATTTCCACCAGACACAGCCGGCAACTGCCGAAACTGTTCAGCGAATCGGTGGCGCAGAGTTTGGGGACTTTGATGCCGGCTTCGGCGGCGGCACGCATGACGCTGGTGCCTTCGGGCACGGTCACCTCGTGGCCGTCGATGGTCAGGGTGACCGGCCTGGCAGCGACGGCGATCGCCGGCGTGCCGTAGTCGATTTCCTGGATCAGGGGCATGCGGGCCTCCTCCAATAGTTCCGGTCATGGCAGGGCGTGACCCGGCCTTCGATACTGGCCGATCGCCACGCGTTGCTGCGCAAACCGCATCGATGGTGCGTGGATGGCTGGGTCAAGCCCGGCGATGACGGGTGGTGTGTCGCAGATGGCCGGGTCAAGAACCGCCATGACGTGTGGTGTGTCATTCCGCGGCGACCTTTTGCAGCGCGCGGAAGTCTTCCGGGAAATGGGTCAGCGCGCTCATCACTGGATAGGGGATGAACCCGCCCAACGCACATAGCGAACCGAATTTCATCGTGTGGCAGAGATCGGTGAGCAATTCGAGATGCATGTCCACCCGGTCGCCGGCCATGATGCGGTCGATCACCTCCATGCCGCGCACCGATCCGATGCGGCATGGGGTGCACTTGCCGCAGGATTCAACGGAGCAGAATTCCATCGCGAAGCGCGCTTGCGTGGCCAGATCGACGGTGTCGTCGAACACCACGACGCCGCCATGGCCGATCAGTCCGTCTTTGGCGGCGAAGGCTTCGTAATCGAATAGGGTATCGAATAGGGACGGGGGGAAATAGGCGCCCAAGGGGCCGCCCACCTGCACCGCGCGGACGGGGCGACCGGAGCGCGTGCCGCCGCCGATGTCGTTGACGATCTCGTCCAGGGTCAGGCCGAAGCCGGCCTCGAACAAGCCGGCGTAGCGGACGTTGCCCGCGAGTTGGATCGGCATGGTGCCGCGGGAGCGGCCATAGCCGATGCCCTGATAGGCCTCCGCGCCCTCGGCCAGCACGAAGGGGACACTGGCCAGGGTGATGACGTTGTTCACCACCGTGGGCCTTGAGAACAGACCGCGATGCGCGGGCAGTGGGGGCTTGGCGCGGACCTGGCCTCGCTTGCCCTCGAGACTGTCGAGGAGGGAGGTTTCCTCGCCGCACACGTAGGCGCCGGCGCCGACGCGTTGTTCGATATCGAAGGCATGGCCGGAACCCAGAACGTTGCCGCCCAGCACGCCCTCGCGGCGGGCGATCGCCAGGGCCGCGTTGAAGGTGGCGATGGCGTGGGGATATTCGGACCGGGTGTAGACGAAGCCCTTGGTGGCGCCGACGGCGATGGCGGCGATCGTCATGCCCTCGATCAGGGCGAACGGGTCGCCTTCCATCAGCATGCGATCGGCGTAGGTGCCGGAATCGCCTTCGTCGGCGTTGCAGACGATGTATTTTTGCTCACCCGCTGCGTCGGCGGTGGTCTTCCACTTGATGCCGGTGGGGAAGCCGGCACCGCCACGGCCACGCAGGCCGGATTTGGTGACTTCCTCCACGATGCGTGCGGGGCCGAGTTCCAGGGCGCGGCGCAGGCCCTTCAGGCCGTTGTGCCCCTGGTAGTCTTCCGGCGACAGCGGATCGGTGATGCCGCAGCGGGCGAAGGTGAAGCGAGTCTGGCGGGACAGGAACGGGTGGTCCTCGGGCTTTCCCAGGCGCAGGCGATGCGGTGCGCCATCCAGCAACCCGGCCGACAGCAGTTCCGGCACGTCGCGGGCAGAGACCGGCCCGTAGGCGATGCGGCCTTGCGGCGTCTCGACCTCGATCATCGGCTCCAGCCACAGCAAGCCGCGGGAGCCGGTGCGGGTGACGGCGGCGTGGCCCGCCAGTGATGCGGCCACAGCGTCGGCGCCCAGCGCCAGGGCGGCGGCATCGCGGGGGACGAAGACCCGGGTCATGCGGCGGCCTCCAGTTCCGCCTCGACGCGGGCAGGGTCGAGGCGGGCCAGCGGCTTGTCATCCAGCAACGCGGACGGACCGACCGCGCACAGGCCGAGGCAGAACACCGGCTCCAGCGTCACCGCGCCGTCCTTGGTGGTGCCGTGCCAATCCACGTTCAGGCGGTTGCGGACGTGGGCGGCGAGCGCATCGGCGCCGAGCGACTGGCAGGCCTCGGCCCGGCACAGCTTCAGCACGTGGCGGCCGGGGGGGTGGGAGCGGAAATCGTGATAGAAACTGACGATGCCGTGAACCTCGGCGCGGGTCAGGTTGAGGGTCTCGGCGATCATGGGGATGGCGGCGGCGGGGACGCAGCCGAAAGCCGCCTGGAGAGCATGAAGGATGGGGATTGTCGGGCCGTCGCAGCCGGCATGGGCGGCGATGATCTCGGCGCCGCGCGCTTCATTCCATGGCTCGTAGTCTGCCACGATGGCTCCTCCATATCACGCGCGTCATGGCCGGATCCCTGGTCACGGCCGGGCCTGGCCGGACCATTCGCGCTTGCAGCGTCCCGAGCAGGTGGTCGGACCGAGCCGGGCCATGACGGGCTCGGTGGATAAGAAAGACCGGCTGGGGAGAAATGCAAGCAAGCTGGGCCGAATCCCCGATAGAAAATCTCTATCGAGGTCTTGGCCGAACCTTCCGATGACGGCGCACCTACACCCCTTCCGCGCCGCGCCAGACTTGCTCTACCGTCGCCATGTAGGTGTCGATATCGCGATCCTCCGGCGCGATCAGCACGTGCTGCACGCCGGCATCGCGATAGGCCGCTAACTTGTCCGGCAGTTCCGCTACATTCTCCACGGTGCACCCGACGCGCAGCGAGATCGTGAACTCCGGCTCCGGCCGTTCCGCCCGCAGCCGGCGCACCGTCGCCGCCGTATGCTCTGGTGCGACCCGGCTGCCATGCCAGCCATCCAGCCGCAGCGCCCGCTTCACCGCCGCATCGGACGATCCGCCGATCCAGATCGGGATCGGCGCGCAGGGCTGCGGCTGCATCCGCATCTCTTGCACCACCGCTGGTATCCAGCGCGCCGGGAACGTCACCGGATCCTGGCTCCAGACCGCGCGCATCAGCGCGATGCCTTCGTCCATGCGCCGGCCGCGTTCCTTGAACGGCACGCCGAGCGCGTTGAACTCCGCCTCCATCCAGCCTACGCCGGCGCCCAGGATCAGTCGTCCTTGCGAGAGGTTCTGCAGCGTCGCCAGTTCCTTCGCCAGTGGCAGCGGATGCCGCATAGGCAAGACCAGCACGCTGGTCCCCAGCCTCACACGTGACGTGCAGGCGGCGGCCCAGGTCAGCGTCAGCACCGGGTCCCAGAAATTCGGCGACGGCGGATAGGGCGCGCCCTTCGGCACGATGATATGCTCGCTGACCCACACGTCGGCGAAGCCCAGTTCCTCGGCCTGGATCGCACAGCGCCGGATGGAGTCAGGACTGGCCTTGCGGCCGATATGAGGCAAATGGATGCCGAGTTGCATGGACGTGCCTCCCTTTGGCGCGGGCGAAGGGTGGCCCGATCGAGGTTCGGCGTCCAGACAGGCTCGTAGCGGCCCGAAATCTGTTCTCTGGCAACAGGACAGGGCAGCGCGATACGCTCAGGATTGCATCCGGTGATACGGCAAGGCGGGTGACAGCAATGGCCCGGCCGCCGTATCGCAGGGATGAATCGCCCACACCATCCGGCGCCGGCCGGACCACCTCGCCAGCATTGAGCCGTTGCCGATGGCAGCGCCGCGATGTTCGCCGCCAAGGACAAATGCCAAGGTGCCGGCCCGCGTCTGCCGTCCTGCGGAACCTGGGCGCCCCCGGACGACGGACGCGCGCCCCGGCGATCAGCGCGCCCCCTGTGATCAGCGCGCCCCTGCGATCAGCGCGCCCCCTGCGATCAGAAAGCCGCGACCATGGAAGACGGCGCTATATGCACCTCAACGCCGTGCACTCCGGGAATGCGTTCCGCAGCCACGCGCGCTGCTTCCCGTGTCTCGATGGCCTCATCTGCGGTGAACCACAGGTGCACAAGCCCGCCGTTGACTATGATATCCTGCGCCCACATGTTGGATGCCCAGTTTTGCTTCTGCAGTTCGGCAAACAGCCTTGCGCGTATTACCCGGTCGTCTTCGCTGGTCACGGAAATCGCCGGCGCGCGGGCCGCTCCCAGCGCCCGCACCAGGTTACTCCGGCTGACAATGCCCACGATCTTGTCGCCGCGCATCACCGGCACGCGCTTGATCCGCTTCGTCTCCAGCAGCGTCGCGACCTCTCCGAGGTCACTCTGTTCTGTTACCGTTACAACGTCGCGCGTCATGATATCCTTGACTGTGCGGCCATGCGCTTTGACGTAGTCCCTGGCATACTCCGCGCCGAAATCCTCGAGCCACCAGGATCGCTTAACAGGGCCCTTCGTGTCGGTGCCGAGTTCGATACGGTGTAGCAGATCGCCTTCGCTGACGATGCCAACCAACTGACCGGTGGAATCGACAACCGGAGCGCCGCTGATGGCGCGCTCGGAAAGCAGGGCTGCCAAGGCTTGGACAGTGGTGTCCGGATCGACGGTGATCACATTGGATGTCATCACGTCCGCTGCGCGCATTTTGTGCCTCCCAACTGGCTTATGGACCGAATGATCCGGACCCTGGCCCCGGCACACGTCGTTCTGCAAAGGTTGTTGGTTGTCGGCGCCTAACATCCGGCTACGACGCTCCCGATCATCCGGTGCACCTTTGCACGGTTGGCCGTATGGGAGCCGGCGGCAGACTACCAGAGATTATTGCCATTCCACAAGGCTGGACGCCTCGGTTTGCCCTCGGTTTGCGAACCGGACCGTGTCTGACGATGTGTGCGGTGCAGCGCTGCATTCGCGGCCCCCGACGGCAACGACGGCGGTCCAACGACGGTTGGCGGAAGCGAGCGGATGCCCGCAATGGATTATTGTATGTACATCTATGGACGCCACCCTCGTTCCGGCCAGTGCGCTTCGCCAGGGTTCGGGCCCAGCAGTCCGGCATCAGTCCGCGAGCACCGCTGGAACGGTACTTGAAAATCTGATTGCCACACAATTTACCGGTGACACATTTAGAAATCTGGAGTAGTTTGCTGGCGTCTGAATAAAGGTTCCCCACGGGTAACTGTGGGTGAAAGAGCCGGTAGACTCAGTACATAAGCGGTGATGCGTCCGCCAGGCATCCGGGAATGGTTGGCGGCGGCTCACCGGACGGCATGGCCCATTGTGTCTCGGCCGTGCGGATCG
>DATKPQ010000171.1:0-6373 GCA_035523995.1 Acetobacteraceae bacterium
CCCGCGTAGGCACGCCATGAGACGCTTTCGAACCATTTCTTCTTGGCATTCCGGCCCCACAACTCGATGAGCTGGCCTTCGCTCTGGTAAATCGGCAGCAAGGTCACGCGATACTTGCGGCTCGCGTCGCGGGCGATCTCGATAATCTCCATCGCTCCGAGGCGTGCGGCCTCGTCGAGCAGGAACAACACCCGTCCCGACACCTGTCCCCGTGCGAGATAAACGGCGTTCAGGAGCGCCCCAACGATGACCCGCGCGATCGCCGGCGTCTCTTTCAGCGTGTCGAGCGGAAGTTGCAGGAACACCGTCAGCCGGCCGCCGGCGAGATCGGACGAACGGAAGCCGCTGCCGCAGACGAGATCGGCATAGGCCTTCACCGCCAGCCAGGCGGTCTCTTTCGTGGCGTGCGTGTACATGCCGGAGAAGGTTTCCCTGGCCAGCCCCATCAGGGTCCCGGCCAGGTCGCGCGCCATTTCGCTTTTCGAGAGGCGATGGATGCGCGACAGCAGATCCGGCAACTCGTCCTCGGGTGTCGCCACGCGTCGTCGCAGCAGTCGCAGGGTCTTTTCCTGTGGCGCGAGAGCCGTGTCCCACAGGACGTCCGCCAGCAGGCAAGCGAGCAGTTCCTTCCCCTTATCGTGGAAGAAGCTCGTATTAGCGTCGGCGTTGGATGGCAGGCTGCCGGCGAGCCAGCCGACGACGCGGCTGACATCCGATTCCGCGACCGGTGATGCAAGGTCGATCCAGTCGAGGACATTGAATCCGCAGGCCGCGGATCGGAATGGGTCGAGGGTCGCGACCTTGTGGCCCATCTGTTCCCGCGCGGCGTGCAACATCGGCCCCACCTCGCCATCCGGATCGAGCACGACGGCCGAGCCAGTCCAATACAACAGAGTCGGCGTGACGACAGAGCTTGTCTTGAATTTCCCTGATCCCGCGAAGACCAGTCCATGCGTCACATTGCCGCGGCAGGGATCGACCAAAACCGGCACCTTACCGCCCTGGCCCCACGTGGTGGCATCGCTTGGTTTGAAGCGGCACCGCTGAGCGACGGGATCGAGGTCGACGCGGTACGCCTCTCCCATGACGATGCCGCCATAGTCCGGGTCCGGTCCTGGAAACAGCTCCCGCAGCGCCGGCATCGACATCCAATCGGCATGACCGTGGTTGTCCGATGCCGCCCGGACCGGCCGCGGCATGCGCGTCTCGTTGCGGCGGGTGGGCCGCAGACGAACGCGGCGCCGCACCAAACCGATCGCAAAACACACCCCGGAAAACAGCACCGCGACGCTCGCGACGCCGGCGGAGATTTGCAGCCAGAGCCAGACATCCGGGACCGCCCGCCACCAGATGAGATACAACCACCAGGCTGCCGCCAGCTTGAGCGGCGGCAGCGATCCGCCCAGGTCCTCGCCGAATGCGAAGACCAGTGAAGCGATCAACGTCCAGACACCGGACGCAACCAGCAGGTACAGGCTGCCGAGGGTGATTGCCTGAGATTTGCGCATCAGCGGCGATCCCTATGAACGATGCGTACCGCACGGGGTGTCTTTGCCCCGAAGAGCGTCCAGACGATCACAGCGATTGCCGGGAAAACGATGATCGATTCGCCGTACAGACCTTCGACGAGGATCGCGATTGGGTGCGGCGTCAGAGTGACCAGCCAGTTCGGCGTGATCAGTTTCAGCGTGATCAAGGCAAGCCAGATCAGCAGCAGCTTGCGGCCGAGACGCTCAACCAGAGGGAACAACATACTTCGTCCCTGCCGCCTACGCCGCGGCCATCGCGTGCGGCGCGATGTCGCCGTTGCGCTCGGGGTCGTACCAAACCTCGGTCATCCGGTAGCGGCCGTCACGGCACTCGCAGTGAACGACGATATCGATCAGCGAGAACAGCATGGCCCGCACGTCAGCGTCCGCGAGGTGACGGCCCGCCTCGTGCTGCTTGACCATCAGCCGGATTGCATCGAACGCAGCCGATGCGCTCGGGGCGTGGCAGGTGGTCATACCCGGATGGCCGGAGGCAAGCGCGCGGAGATAGGCGAACGCCGCGGCGTTCCGAAGTTCCTGCATGAGCAGATAGTCCATGCCCATGCGCAGCGCGGCCACGATCAGGTCCTCCGCGCTGACCCGGGCGGTGCCCTGCCGGCCTTCGGAGTAGAACATGTTGACCACATTCTCATGCGGCAGGCCGATGATCTCCGGCATGTCCTCGACGGTGACGATCCTCGCCTCCCGGCGGATCGAATTCGTGAATGCCCGCAGATTATGAGTTTTGCCCGACCCGACCTCGCCAGCGAAGACCAGGTTCTTGCCGCTGGATACCGCCAGATGCAGGAACGCGCGCCAGCTACCAGCGCGGTAGAGTGATGCCAGCTCGCGATCGATCGCAGATAGTCCGGTGCCGGCAAGCCTGGCTTGCGAGAACACGCCAGCATTGGCGAGATCATCGAGCGTCGGCGACGTCGCTGCCGGGCGGCGGATCGAAATGCTGTATTGACCTTCAGCCACGGCCGGCGGCCGGATGAGCTGGACGCGATGCCCGTCAGGGAAGCGCGTTGAGCAGAGCGGCACGTCGGGTCCGATGTCCTGCGCCATCAGCGCCGCGGCGTTGATGCCGATGTCGATCAGGTCCTCATAGTCCAGCCGGACATCCTCCCGTGTGGTTCGGCCGGACCGCTTCACGAAGAACCGGTCGGGACCGTTGATAAACACATCGGTGACGCCCGGATCGTCGAGCCACTGCTGGAACGGCCGCAGCAGCCAGCGGAGTTGCGCTTCGACGGCGTTCATTGCGAATCCGCCCGGATAGCGTCATGATACACGCACCGGCCGGTGCCATTGTCGCAAAAGTCCAGGTTGCGATTGACGTAGACCGTCAGCGGCGTTGCCGGGCTGACATAGAGGGTCGGCGGGATATCGAGATCATGCGCCAGCGCCTGCTCCGCGAGGTCCGGGGCGTAGGTCCCAATGCTCACGCTCGTTGTTCCGGCTGCCTGCGTTTCGTTCAACGCGACCCCGGATGCGGTTTGCACCAGGGTCAGGAGGAACGCGGCTTTCAGCTTCTCCCACATATGTTCGTTGACGATGCCGGGCACACCGATTTCGCCGAGATCATCGGCCGCCGGCGAATTGAGATCGACCGTCACGTAATGCGTGGTCAGCACGTCGGTCCACAGGACGAATGCCCGGTTCTGGCCGAGATTCAGACCGCGCTGAATCTCGCCGTTCACCGTCGATCCCCGGCCGATCAGGATGTTGGTGCCGTCCGCGCTCCATACGTTGCTGGTGACGGTGCACTTCACTGGCCCGGGAAGCTGGGTATCGATCGGCTGCGCCGGCAGGCAATGGAAGATCGTGCCCTTGGGAATGGTCCACTCCGGATTGGGCATCACACTGGCGACCGCGTCGGGTGTCGCCGTTGGATGCAGCCGCCGCGCATACGCGTTCTCGGTCGGCGAAGTTGTTTGCCTGGAGGCGGTCCCTGCAGGCCCTTGCCAGGGGCCAGGTGCCCGCGTGTTCGCATTTCCCGCGCCAGCGCCAACCGTACCGGTCTGCGCACCGCCGACCAGTGCTGCGTTGTTGGTCTGTGCCCAAACGTCCATGGGTTTAAGCTGCAGGCCGGTCGACGTTGTCGTCACTGCTGCCGCCGAATGGGGCAGGGGCACCGGCGCAACAGGTGGGGCCTTTGCCTGCCCAACGTCCGCAACGGTCGCGTGAAACGGCAGCCCCTTGGAATAGCCAGGCGAGGTTTGGCGGAAGAGCGGCTGTGATACGCCCTGCATCCACGCCCAGCCGAAGCCACCCGCCATCACCACGCCGATCGCGGCGAGGCCCGTATATTTCGCCCACACCGGCAACGGACGGCGGCCACGCCCGACGATGGATGCCTGCCCGGTTGTGCTGGTCATCTCGCTCATCGGGACGAGGCCTCCCGCACAACATTCGGCGAGGCGGTACCGGTGCCATTCGTGCTGCCGATCGGGTTGTAACCCTGGTTATAGAGCGCCAGTACCTGCTTCCCCCGGCGGAGAATAATCTCTCTCGATGTGCGATGCAGAATCATCAGCAGGCCGTCCGGCGAGCTTTCGTTCGTCGTCTGCACGATCGCCTCCTTGCCGTCGGGCGTGACGACGTATGGCGCCGGCAACGGCGTGTTCGGCGCGAACAGCAGGATCGTGCTCAGGCCATTGTCGCTGACGCTCAACGGCTGGATCGCCTCCGACCCTTGCGCCAGGTAGCGCCAGTTGCGCACCCCTTCGAGATGCGCATCCTGAAGGCGATCACGCGCCGCCTGCGCGCGCTCCCGTGCCAGGCGCGCCTGCAAGGCTGCCGCCTTCGCCGCTGCAACCTGCTCGGGATAGGTGACATCGACCTTCACATAGCCGCCGTCGCCCGGCACCGTGACGTTGCCCGCCTTGGTGACCAGTTCGAAGGTGTAGTTCTTGCCCGGCTGCCCATAGGCCCCTTCCGTGGTCACGAAGCAAATGCTCGGAGCCATCATGTGCAGCGGCTGGAACAGCAGCATGTTCATCTGCGCCGCATGGTAGGCATACCAGTCCCGCGCTGCTTTCTTGCTGCTTGAGACGAGCTTGCCCGCCACCAGGATCGGCTGCTCGCCATCGGTGAATACGATCTGCACCGGCGTCAGGCCCGTGCTGGTGATCTTGTACACCTCGCCATCGTGGAACGGGATCTGTACAACAGCCGGGTCACCTTTGTAGGGCACTGGATCAAGCGCGATTGGGATCAGATGGGGCGGAGGTGCCGGCGGCGGGGTCGGGAGGCCGCTGCTTGCCCCTGCGACCGAAACCGCCATCACATCGCTTTTGGCGTGGTTCGTGACAGTGGCCACTTGCGCCGCTGGCTGCGGCGCCGATGGTGATCTGGCTGAGGGTGGCGGCGCAGCTTGCGCGAAGCCGGGGAGGAGTACCGCACCAAGGGACAAGAATAGCGCGGGTGCTCTCATTGCGGGCCGTTTCTTGCTACGTCGTATTTGGTGACGAGGATTCCGGCGGGGTCGTATTGCTGGCGGACGGCGATCGGGATCTTGCCGGATGGTGCGAAGGTGATCCGTGCGATCATGGGCTCCCGCTTAACGGGCGCATCGGGTAGGCGGACCGTTCGCAGGAAATCGACTTCCATCGCATTCGGCGCGACCGGAAAGACGTGGACATCCGAGACCGCGACGTCGCCCCGCTTCCCGTAGGCCGCCGTCGGACGGTCGGGCGCGTCGAGCATGAATTTCTGGTAGCCAGCTTGCACCGGGGCGGCCGATAGCGCGGACACCAACTCGTAATAGTGCTGCACCGCTTCCCAGGTGTAGCTCTCTCGCGCGACGACATAGCGCCACATCGTGTTCTTGAGCAGCAACTCCTGCTGGGAGCGTGACAAATCACCGACCGGCACCGGCGCTGAATAGGTGCCGTCGCCGTGCAGGACTGCGATGAGGAGCCTCTGGTGCGGGACTGGCCGACGCAGCACGAGCAGCAACGAGAGCCCGAGGAGGACTGCAAGAACCGCTGCCACAATCCACCCGCCGAATCCAGTCAGGAACGCCATCCAGCGACGTTCGCGCTCGAAACTCCACGCTGCACGGAATGCCGCCTCGCGTTGATCAAGTTCCGCACCGCGCGGTACGAAGCCCGCAGCCGGTGGCCTGGTTTGGTCGGCGAGGTCACTCATCGCGTGGGACTCGATGGCTGCGGCACAACGTCATTGCCGTGGTAATTCCACAGGCCGGGGTTCATGGTCCGCAGCGGGCCGCTCGGCTGCGGCATCGCTGGATGATCGGCGCAGCCGCCGAGCGCGAGGGGCACGCAGATGGTCACCGTGAACATCATCCAGCGCATCAGGTCCATCGGGCACCCTCGTGCATCGGGGGAGGTGGCTCCGCTGCGGGGCCGGACAGGTACCCGGCAATCTCCGCCTGGGGCCGCGGGATCGTGTTGGGGGAAAGCGAGAGTCCGGCGGGGATCTGATAGCCGCCTTGCCCCTGCCCGGGCGGACCGCCGCCACCACCACCGCTGCCGCGCAACATACTTAGGCCGACGCCCGCCCCGATCGCCTCGGCCAGTGCGTTTACCTGAACGCCGGAACCGATCGAATATGCGACCGCGGGCAGTGCGTACATGGCGAACGCCGACAAGACGAACCAGACGACCATGATCGTGAGATTCCAAATGTCACTTGGGATCGTGGCCGGACCTGTGGCGGTTACAATATTCTGCATTAGAGTCTGTCCGGGATCATGCGTAGCTGCGGCATAGCCTCCTGACCATGAAGCGGATGGAGGCCATGATCAGGAACGCCTGCGCTTTGCGGTTGAGCACCTCCCAATCCTTGGCCAGACGGCGGCAGCGGCCCAGCCAAGC
>DATKPQ010000172.1:0-20731 GCA_035523995.1 Acetobacteraceae bacterium
CGCCGATTGCATTCGAAACCGGCTGTTCTGCCGGAGGTTCGCTATAGAATTGATGCTTTGTCATTGCCCCATCCCGTCATGGTCGGCCTTGTGGTTCGCGCTGATGTGCCACGACGGGCACCAGATGGCCGGCACAAGGCCGGCCATGACGGGGGCCTTAGCGCCGCCTATCGAATCGAACTGTTGCAACGGAAGATCTATCCCGGAAGAGCCCCGCGGCGCGCCGTGCGAACCCATTCCACGCCCGCTACCGCGGCAGGTACGATGCGATCTCGACGAGATTTCCGTCCGGGTCGCGGCAATAGACCGAGCGCATCGGCCCGAGCGCGCCATCGCGCGGCACCGGTCCTTCCAGCACCGTCACGCCGCAGTCGTGCAGATGGGCGATGACGTCGGCAGGACCGACGGCGGTGATGAAGCAGAGATCGCCCGCCCCCGGCGCAGCGTTGACGCCGGTGACCCAACTGCCGGGGTCGGAGTCGGCCGGCCGGAGGTTGATCTTCTGCCCGCCGAACTTCAAAGCGGTGCGGCGGTGCGGGCCGAATTCCTCGCGCTCCATCCCCAGCACGCGCTGATACCAGGCGGCGGTGATCTCCAGGTCGGCGACGTTCAGCACCAGGTGGTCGATCCGGTCGATGGTGAATCGCATCACTCGAGTCCCTCGTAGAAATCGTTGCCCTTGTCATCGATCACGATGAAGGCGGGAAAATTCTCGACCTCGATTCGCCACACCGCCTCCATCCCCAGCTCCGGATATTCCAGCACCTCGACCTTGCGGATGCAGTCCCGCGCGAGCCGGGCCGCCGGGCCGCCGACGCTGCCCAGATAGAACCCGCCATGCGTTTTGCAGGACTCTCGCACCGCGCGGGACCGGTTGCCCTTGGCCAGCATCACCAGAGAGCCGCCTGCCGCCTGGAACTCGGGCACATAGCTGTCCATCCGTCCGGCGGTGGTGGGTCCGAAACTGCCGGTCGCGTAACCCTGCGGCGTCTTGGCGGGCCCGGCATAATAGACCGGGTGCGCCTTGAAGTAGTCGGGCAACCTCTCGCCGCGGTCCAGCCGCTGCTTCAGCCTGGCATGCGCGATGTCGCGCGCCACCACCATCGTGCCGTTGAGCGAAAGCCGGGTCTTCACCGGGCAGGCGGAGAGCTGTCGTGCGATCTCCGGCATCGGCCGGTCCAGATCGACAGCTACTGCGTCGTCCCCGAGTTCCGCGTCAGTGGTCTCGGGCAGGTATTTCGCCGGATCGGTCTCGAGCTGCTCGAGGAACACGCCGTCGGGCGTAAGCTTCGCCAGGATCTGGCGGTCGGCGCTGCAGGAGACGCCGATGCCGACCGGCAGGCTGGCGCCGTGCCGCGGCAGCCGGATCACCCGCACGTCGTGGCAGAAATATTTGCCGCCGAACTGGGCACCGATGCCCATCCGCCGGGTCATCTCCAGGATCTGCGCCTCGGTCTCCAGGTCGCGGAACGCATGGCCCGCCTTGCTGCCGCGCGTGGGCAGCGTGTCCAGCCACCGCGTGGACGCGAGCTTGACGGTCTTCAGCGTCAGCTCCGCCGAGGTGCCGCCGATCACGATGGCAAGGTGGTAGGGCGGGCAGGCCGACACGCCGAGCGTGCGAAGCTTGCCTTCAAGAAACGCCGCCAGCCGCTCCGGCGACAGGATCGCTCGCGTTTCCTGGTACAGGAAGCTCTTGTTGGCCGACCCGCCGCCTTTGGCGACGAACATCAGGTGGAACTCGTCCGCGTGTTCGTTGCCGGGCGCCGCCATGATGTCGAACTGGACCGGCAGATTGTTGCCGGTGTTCACTTCCTCGAACATCGACAGCGGCGCCATCTGCGAATAGCGCAGATTGGTCTCGGTGTAGGTGCGGTGCACGCCCCAGGCGATCGCCTGCTCCTCATCGCCATCGACCCAGACGTGCTGGCCCTTCTTGCCGAACACCAGTGCGGTGCCGGTGTCCTGACACATCGGCAGCACGCCGCCGGCGGCGATGTTGGCATTCTTCAGGAGGTCGAGCGCCACGAACCGGTCGTTGGCCGAGGCCTCGGGATCGTCGAGGATCGCCCGAAGCTGCGCGAGGTGCCCCGGACGCAGCAGGTGGGAGACGTCGCGGAAGGCACGGAACGCCAGCTCACTGAGGATCTCGGGATCGATGCGCAGCACTGTCGCCCCGTCGCAGACAGTCGTGCGCCGGCCGGCAAGGTCCAGCATCTTCCACTCCGTCGCTGCGGGTCCCAGGCGGAACATCGGGGCGTAGAGGAAGCCGGGCGGCCGTGCGTTCATGAGCACGCTCCTTGGAGCAAATGAAGCCGCGTGGAAAGTGGTTCATACGGAGAGCCACCGAGATCGCACGGAGGGCCACAGAGGGCCGCGATGTCGTGGGACGCCGGGATCGAGCCGGGTCACTGGCCTTCGGCCCCAAGGCGGGGCAATGGGTGCTTCGCTCTCCCGTGGCACTCTGTGCGGTCTCGGTGGCGCTCCGTGTGAACCCTTCTTGGCCGAGCCCCGAGCCGGGGGTCGTTTCGTACACGTGCGATTGCGGCAGCCTTGGCGGACAGGCGGCAGTCGGTCGCAGATCGGGCAGGGCCTCAGGGCTTCGGCGGGCCGCGGCGGCGGAAGGCGTCCAGGCTGACGACCTGAGGCTGTTCCGGCTCCTGCTTTGCTGCTTCCAGCGCCTCGGCCGGCTCGGCTTCCGGTGCTGCCTCGCCACCATCGGGGCGGAAGCGCATGCCGAAGCGGATATGCGGATCGGCGAAGGCGACCATCGCGCCCAACGGAATGACGAGCGTGGAGGGCACGCCGCCGAACGACAGGCCGACGCTGATGAGCCCCGCCTCGTCGTCCACTTTCAGATCCCAGAACTGGTGCTGCAGGACGATGGTCATTTCCTGGGGGTACTGGCTGCGCAGCCTGGGCGGCATGACGACGCCGGGGTGCTGGGTGCGGAAAGTGATGTAGAAATGGTGCTCCCCCGGCAGACCCTGCGCGGCGACATGGGCGAGTGCGCGGACGACGACCTGGCGCATCGCTACCTCGGTCCACTCGTCGTATGGCAGCAGGCTCTCGACAGTCGGTTGCTGCTCGTCGGTCATTGCCCGGAGACTATCGTGATCGGCGGCCGGTTGCCAGGGCGGGAGTGATGGTATGGGGGGCTTCTGTTGCCCGGTGCCCCCCGAACCGCGCTTACCGTTTATGCAACGGCAGCGAGCGCCACATTGTCGTTGGCACTTGTCATATGGCCCGATAACGGCGGAACCATGCCGGGCAAAAGATGCGTCTTTACCGCGCGTGTCGAGCCTGTTTCGCCCCCAAAGCCCCCGGGTGGGGAATGGTGGAGGCGCCGGGTACTGCCCCCGGGTCCACGACGCTTATTCCACGAACCGTTTATCGCCATAGCCGGCAAGCCGGCAGGGCGAATATAGGCGTCCTGGAGCCGGAAGTGGAGTCGCGAATGACGCTGAGCAAGGAGCAGGCGGCCGAGATCGACGCCGCGCGGGGGCAGCGGGCGGAGACGCTGCGGCCCACCGTAGCGGCGCTGGAGGCGCTGCTGTTCCGGCCGATCCCGGTGCTCGATCACGGCTTCATCCGCGTGATTGACTACCTGGGCGACGACGCCGCGATCGTGCAGGCGGCGCGGGTCTCCTATGGCCGGGGTACACGGCGCGTCTCGGAGGATGCCGGGCTCATCCGCTACCTGATGCGCCACCGGCACTCCACCCCGTTCGAGATGTGCGAGATCAAATACCACGTGAAGCTGCCGATCTTCGTCGCGCGGCAGTGGATCCGGCACCGCACAGCGAACGTGAACGAATACTCAGCCCGGTACTCGGTGCTGGACCGGGAGTTCTACATTCCCGCGCCCGAGCACCTGGCGGCCCAGTCGGCGGTGAACCGGCAAGGCCGTGGTGCCGTCCTGGCCGGCGAGGAGGCGGCGCATGTGCTGGAGCTGCTCCGCACGGATGCCGGGCGGTGCCACGATCATTACGCCGAGATGCTGAATGAGGACGAGCAGGGCGAGGCGGTCGATCCCACCCGCCAGGGCTTGGCGCGCGAGCTGGCGCGGATGAACCTGACGCTGAACACCTACACGCAGTGGTACTGGAAGATCGACCTGCACAACCTGCTGCACTTCCTGTCACTGCGTGCCGACGCACACGCGCAGTACGAGATTCGCGCCTACGCGGACGCCATGCTCGAGACTGTCCAGGCTTGGGTGCCGACCGCGTACCAGGCGTTCCTGGACTACCGGCTGGGGGCGGCCACGCTGTCTGCGCCGATGCTCGCGGTGGTGCGGCGGATGCTTGCCGGAGAGGCGGTGGAGCAGGCGGGGAGCGGGCTTAGCAAGCGAGAGTGGGGGGAGCTGGGGAAGATATTGGGCGGTTGATTCCTTATCCGCGAATCGCGTATGGATTGGCGTTGTTTAGCTTATATTCGTTGGCAAACATGATGAAACATTGTGGTGCGTATTTGAGAAGGCGCCATCCCCCGGAGTCTCACGGAGGATCGGGAAATTACTCCGCTCGATCTCGTCTTGGCTTGTCTGACCAATGGCTATTACGAGATCAGGGTGCTCGCGTATCTCCATATCGATCGCCGCTCAGCGCTATTGTGGGAGTTTGCGGATGTCGACGAACTCCGGGTTGAGGGAGCGGCTCGCACGTTTGGGGCCGGTCCGGGACGCCGACCCGCCCCCCTCGTTTTCCGGCGAGGTGGTACCGCTCGTGCTGAGGCTGACCGGACCGCTCGATAAACCGATCACCGCCATGAAGCGGCTTTACGCTGCCGGTTTGACGCTGCGCGCCGGGCACGCGGTGATCAACCGTCTCGCCGAAACCCGTCTGGCCGTGTGCCGCATCGCCGAAGGCGCCAATATTCCCGCCCTCGCCGCCGATCTCGCCGCAATGAATGTCCACACCTACCGACGCCGGCAGCTTGATCCTGCCTTGATTGCGCAAGTGCGAAACCGCCATGGCCTCTCGCAGCGCGAGTTCGCCGAAGTACTCGGTCTCGATGTCGATACGTTGCAGAACTGGGAGCAAGGCCGCAACCGGCCGGACCCGGCGGCACTCAGCCTGATGATGGTGTTCGACAAAGCACCTGAACTGATCGAGGAAACGGCGTTCGAACCCGTCGCCTGACGAAACCAACCCCGACCATCATCGCCCGCCTGCATGTCGCCATGCCGACGCGCCATGATGCGCGCACCACCCTCATCCCCAACTGGCTGCCATCTTACGATGAAAGGCAGCCACCATGGAGCAGATTGAAATCCGCGGCACCGGGATGACGTCCTCGCGCATCGCTTTGGGCACCTGGGCGATCGGCGGCTGGATGTGGGGTGGCAGCGATGCGCAGCAGTCGATCGCCACGATCCAGGCCGCGATCGACCGCGGTATCACCATGATCGACACCGCCCCGGTCTATGGTTTCGGCCGGTCCGAGGAAATTGTCGGCCAGGCACTTGCGCACGGCGGCCGGCGCAATCGCGTCCTGATCGCCACCAAGGTCGGCCTGAACTGGCACAATGGCCAGGTGTTCCGCGATTCCAGTCCGGTCCGTATCCGCCAGGAGGTGGAGGACTCCCTGCGCCGCCTGCGTACCGACACCATCGACCTCTACCAGGTCCACTGGCCAGACCCGACCGTGCCGATCGAAGACACCGCACGGGAGCTCGAGCGGCTATTCCGCGCAGGCAAGATCAGGGCCATCGGCGTCAGCAATTATTCGCCCGATCAGATGGAGCAATTCCGTTCGGCGTCACCCCTGCACGCGAATCAGCCGCCCTATAACGCATTCGAACGCCAGGTGGAAAACGATGTCCTGCCATACGCAACCCGGCACGGCATCACGGTGCTGGCCTACGGCGCGTTATGCCGTGGCCTGCTGACGGGGCGGATGCGCGCCGACACCAAGTTCGATGGAGACGACCTCCGCCTGGTCGATCCCAAGTTCCAACAGCCGCGCTATCGCCAATACCTCGAAGCGGTGGATGTGCTCGGGCGGTTCGCCCGGGAACGCTACGGCCGTAGCGTGCTCGCGCTGGCGGTGCGCTGGATTTTGGATCGGGGTCCCACGATTGCGCTATGGGGCGCCCGCCGCCCTGACCAACTCGACCCCGTCGAGGAAATCATGGGGTGGTCGATCGACCAGGCTGCCATGCGGGAGATCGACGCGATTCTGGCGCAATGCATCATCGACCCGGTAGGCCCGCAGTTCATGGCCCCGCCTGCACTGCCGACGCGCCTGTCCGCCGCCTGACGAGACTGCCGACAGGGACCGGGAGGCGGCGACGGTTGCCAGAACGCAACCGCCGCCCCCCCGCCCTTCCGGCCACGGGCAACCCGCTGCGCGTTGTCGGCTGGGGCTGACATCGCGCCAATTCGGCGCCATGCTGCGGGCATGAGCGACATCGACTTCGACAGCGCGTTGATCGCGTCGTTCTTCCGTGTGGTTGCCGAGAAGGGCTTGGCCCGCGCCAGCGTGGCAGAAGCCGCGCGCGCCACCGCGCTTTCTTTAGCCGAGGCGCGTGCCCGCTTCCCCGGCAGGGCCGCCGTGTTGCTGAAGTTCGGCCGCCGGGCAGATCAGGCGGCGCTCGCCGGGACTCCGCCCGAAGGGCCCGTACGCGACAAGTTGTTCGACCTGCTGATGCGACGGTTCGATGCGTTGCAGGCTCATCGGGCGGGCGTAACGGCCCTCCTGCGTGCGCTGCCCTCGGAACCGCAAGTGGCGCTTCTTCTTGCCTGCGCCACGCGCCGTAGCATGCGCTGGATGTTGCAAGCGGCCGGGGTATCCACCGCCGGTTTGCGCGGGGAACTGCGCATTCGCGGCTTGATCGCAGTCTGGCTATGGACCCTCCGCGCCTGGGAACGCGATGAAAGTGCCGACCTTTCCGGCACCATGGCAGCGCTGGACGCGGCGCTTCGCCGCGCCGAGCGTCTCGCCGGTTGGCTGGGAGGCGGAACGAGCACCGCTGCGGAAGCCGCGGCGGCGGATGCCTCGGCCGCCGACGTCGATGATGAGCCGCCCACTTCGGTCCCGGAAGCACCCACAGCTTGACGGCATGCCTGCTGGCGGCTCCACGCGGCCTGCCGTAGCATCGCTTTCGCAACCCAGGCGAGCAAAGGAGCCGACCAATGGCCAGCGGTCCCCAATCCAAGTCCGGCGCCTCCAAACCAGATCAGGCACCCGGCGCAGCGGGTGACTTCGCCAGGATGTTCAGCGAAATGAAGCTGCCGCCCATGCCGGATATGGAAGCGTTCATCGCCGCAAATCGCCGCAATATCGAGACACTGACTGCCGCAAACCGCGTGGCCATGGAAGGTGCGCAGGCTGTCGCGCGCCGCAACATGGAGATCATGCAGCAGAACCTGTCCGAGCTGACCGAATGCATGAAAGCACTGGCGTCAGCAGAGGGACCGCAGGCGAAGGCAGCCAGGCAGGCAGAGCTTTTGAAGCAGGCCTATGAGCGCGCAGTTGCCAACATGCAGGAACTCCGCGACCTGATCCAGCAGTCCAACGCCGAGGCCTTGTCCTTGCTCAACAAGCGCTTCGCCGAAGCGATGGATGAAGTGAAGGCTTTGGCAGAGAAAAACTAATCGCGGCCGCGACGTGGCGCGACCGGCTTTTCCAACGTCTCCGCGATCGAATTTGGTTGCAACCGTCTTGGCCGCGCCAATTCGTCCCGCCGGGTAACGCATGGTCGCGACCAGCACCTCGATGCGGCTCCTGCCCGTCCCGCTCAAGCCGCATGCTCACCTCGGGGCCCTAATCGATCGTCCGGCAATAATTCGTTAGGGGAATCGCGCGCACAATGTGGCGGAGCGCAAGGAACGACCGCCTCGATGCCCGAAACCTCGGCCCCCGCCCGCCCCGTCGAGCTGCCCGCCCAATCGGCGGTAATCGCCGATGGTGCGCCTCCATCGTCGCCTGGCGCCGATCGGCTGCGAGATGCCCTGCTGGACAGCCGTGAGCGTTGGCGCGACCTGGCCGTTCAGGCCGCCGACTTCGCCTTCGAGACCGATGAATGGGGGCGCCTTGTCTTCGTCGCCCCGGATCCGGCGCTCGGCTGGCCCGCCTCCACCCTGATCGGTCAGCCCGCCGATCTCCTGCTGGCCGACGATACAGACCGGGTTCGCTTCAACCCCTTCCGCGTATTGGTCGCCGTGCGGCGGCGGCGTGCCTGGTTGAAACGTGGCGATGGTGGCCTTGCCGGCCTGATCTTTGCCGTAGCCCCCCTGCTGGATCAGCAAGGTCGGGTCAGCGGCACTCGCGGCATCGGGCTCGATTTCACCGAATGCGATGGCCAGGTGACGCAGGTCGCCACCGCCCTACGCCGTGGCGAGGTACTGGACCATATCCTCTGGCGCATGGGCCAGGAGGTGCTGGCTCCCCGCATGATTTGCGGCGCGCTGGAAGCGCTTGCCAACGCGTTGGGCGCCGAGGGCGCCGCAGTGATCCTGATCCCCGACGATCCGGAGGCCGCCCGGCTCGCACATGAGGCTGGCGGCGGAGCTGCCGCCGTCTTGCAAACTGCCGCCGGCCTGCTGCATCGGGGTCCTGATCCACTGGTCGCTACCCAGGCCGGCAACGATGACGGCCGTCGCGTCGCGGTGGCCGCCTGTCAGCCGCGGTTCGGCGATCGCGCGGGCCTTGCGGTGTGGCGCAACGCCGGCGCGCGGCCATGGGACACTGAGGACCGCCTGCTTGTCTCGGCTGCGGCCAATCTGATCCGCTTCGCCCTGGAGCATGAGGCAATCCAGCGCGAGATGGCGCGTCAGGCTCGCACCGATCCGCTGACCGGCCTGTTGAACCGCCGCGCCTTCATGGAGGAGATCGAGCGTTGCACGGAGCGCCTCGACCGCGAGGAGATGCCTGGCACGCTCCTGTTCGTCGATATCGACAATTTCAAGATCGTAAATGACGAGCAAGGGCACGAGATGGGCGACCAGGTGCTGGTGCAGCTCGCGATCCTGCTGCGTGCCGTGGTGCGGCCCACAGACCTTGTGGCGCGGCTTGGCGGCGACGAATTCGCGATGTGGCTGAATGGCGCCGACCACATGACGGCGGCCGAACGCGCCGAGCAATTGCGCATCCAGGTGCCGCGGGAATTGGGCCAACTGTCCGAAGACGGCAGCCTGCGGCTAGGGGTCTCCATCGGCATCGCCACGCGCAGTGCCAACAGCCAGGAGCAAATCGATAGCCTGCTGCGGCGCGCGGATGCCGCCATGTACGGTGTGAAGCGCGAGGGCCGCGGCCACTGGCGGGTGGCGCGGGAGGGGAGCACTTGAGCGAGGCACCTCCCCACCTATTAACGGCAGAGGCGCGGCGGGTCCGGCAAAGCGCGGACACACACGCCGAGCCAGAAGTTCTGCAGGCGCTGGCCTCGGATTGCTCTATCACAGTACGAGCCACGCTGGCACTGAACCCGGCGTCGCCCGCAGCGGTCAACCAAAAGCTCTCCCAGGATCCCGACGAACGGGTACGTATGTTGCTGGCACGGCGCCTGGCCGGTTTGCTGCCCGACCTCACCGCGCCAGATCAGGCTCGGCTACAGCGCCAAACCTATGAGACGCTGGCAAGGCTTGTAGCTGATACGGCGGTGCGCGTGCGAGCGGTCATTGCGGACGTCCTGAAGGACATGCCGCAAGCCCCCCGAGCACTGGTGCTCCAGCTTGCCCAAGACAGGGCGGTAATGGTGGCGGCTCCGATCATTCGCTTCTCTCCCTTGTTGACCAGCGAGGATCTCATCGGGCTGATCGCCGCGGCGCAGTCACCCGCCACGGTGGTTGCGGTTGCGGGCCGGCCGGGGATCGACACTCGGGTTTCCGACGCCATCGCTGCGACGGCGGATAACGCGGCGATTCGCGCTCTGTTGGCCAATCGGACAGCGCAAATTCGTGAGGCGACGCTGGATGTGCTGATTGCCCAGGCGCGAGAGCATCCGGATTGGCACGAGCCGCTGGTACATCGACCGAATCTGTCGCCGCGTACGGCGCGCGCACTGGCAGAGATTGTCGCGACCAATCTGGTGGACGTTCTTGCCGCCCGCACCGACCTGCCCGCCAGACTGGCAGAAGATTTGCGCCAACGGCTGACGGAGCGGCTGAACGCCGAAAGCCCTCCGCGGCCACACGGCGATCCGACCATGGAAGAAGCAATGGCGGCAGCACATGCAGCGGCAAATGCCGGCACGCTGAACGAAGACGCGGTACTGGCAGCGACGCGCGACGGGACTGTGAGCCTTGCTTCAGCCTTGCTCGCAGTCGCCGCCGGTGTCCCGGTTTCCGTGGTTGAACGCGCAGCGTCGCTGCGCAGTACCAAAGGCCTCGCCAGCCTGGCGTGGAAAGCCGGCTTCAGCATGCGCGCGGCCGGCGCATTGCAAACATTGCTCGGCCACCTGGGCCCGGATGCAGTGCTGCTGCCCGGACCTGGCAACAGCTTCCCTTTGGCGATCGAGGAAATGCGCTGGCAATTGGATTTTTTGGAGCGAATGGGGCGGTAGCGTTCTCACAGCATCACCGGCGCTCCCATGCTCATTGACACGAACGCACTAACCCTCCCGTGTCCCAGACGATCCAACCCTTCTCTGCGTCTCTGCCTTCGTCGGCGATGAGTTTGCTAGAAGCGGGAGGCGACAGTGGTCCCGATTTCCTGTCAGCCCGCATGGTCGTTCAGGGCACCCGGACTTCGCGCCAGATGCGGTCCGCGCTAATCCAGGCGCATGCTGGACCTAACCGCCGCAATTCCCGCCGCCATCCCGCGCACTGCGCTCGTCACCGGCGGCGCGCAACGGGTCGGGCGTGCCATCGCGCTGGCATTGGCGGATTCGGGGTTCGATGTGGCGGTGCACTGCAATACCAGCCGGGACCTCGCCATGGCGACGTGCGAGGACATCCAGCGTCGTGGCCGTCGCGCCGCATTGCTGCAAGCCGATCTGGCCCACGAGACGGAAACCATCCCATTGCTGCCTCAGGCAACCGCACGGCTTGGACCGATCGGGGTGCTGGTGAACAACGCCAGCCGCTTCGAGCGCGACGAATGGCAGGACGCCACACGCGCCTCCTGGAATGCGCATATCGAGCCGAACCTGCGCGCCCCCTTCGTCCTGACTCAATCATTCGCCCGCCTGTTGCCCGGGACAGCCCAAGGCGCGATCATCAACTTGATCGACCAGCGGGTATGGTCGATCACGCCCCATTTCGTCTCCTACACGCTGTCGAAAGCGGGCCTGTGGGCGCTGACGCAAAGCATGGCGCTGGCTCTGGCGCCGCGCATCCGGGTCAACGCGATCGGCCCCGGCCCGACCCTGCCCAGCCTGCGCCAGAACCAGGTCCAATTCGACCGCCAGGCAGAATCGGTGCCGTTACGCCATGGCACCAGCCCCGACGAAATCGGCCGCGCGACGATCGCCATCCTGGCGATGCCGGCCATGACGGGCCAGATGCTGGCTCTGGACGGCGGTCAGCACCTGCAATGGGCTGCCGGCCGTAGCGCGCCGCCGCCGGAGGAATAAGCGTCATGGAGTCACCCCGCATCGCTTCCAGTGCCCGCGCGCTACGCCACGTTTTCCTGCGCGACTTGATATTGACTGCGAGCATCGGCGTCTACCCCCATGAAGAGACAGCAAAACAGCGAGTACGGATCAACGTCGACCTGGGCGTGGAAGATGACGGCGCTCGCGCCTTGTCGCGCGCGCGAGTAGGGCGGGACGAGTTGTCACGCGTGGTGGACTATGAGAAGGTTGCCGCCTCGGCGCGCGCTATCGTCGCGGCCGGGCATGTGCGACTGGTGGAGACATTGGCGGAGAGAATCGCGGAGGCCTGCCTGGCCGACCCGCGCGTCCATTTGGCACGTGTCCGTGTGGAAAAGCTCGACATATTCGCAGACGCAACATCGGCTGGTGTGGAAATCGAGCGCCGGCAGGCGGATTTGTCCACGCGCTAGCGTCAAGGCCCTCGCAGTCCCTGGGATAGCCGCTTGATTTCAACCATGTCATGAGGTTCTTGGTCAAAATCTTTCAGAATCAACTGAGTAGATTATGACTAAATTTTGTGCAATCCTTTAGAACCCCAGGTAAACCGCGGCTTTCAAGCGTCTGTGAGGCGCGTTCCCCACAGACTTGTCCACAGGATTAGTGGATTAGTTCACCGCAATTGCTTGGGCCAGGACGCAAATGTGGCGCTTGGGACTGGCGTGCGTGCGGCGACCCCTGCGACCACCCGTCGGCAGGGTTCGCTCGCCCTACGTCCGGTGCAGCACCCGCACAACCCAAAGGCCAAACACGATCCTGAGGCCCGCGGTGATTCCCGATAGCCAATCCTGCGATCGCAGCAGCCAGAACGGCAGGCCTGCCCTGGCTTCGCCGGAGGTCGCCGTGTAGCCGATCATCACGATCACGGGCAGATAGGCAATCGGCCATAGCGGATGTGCGGCTTGCCACTTTTCGCGCCGCCGCGCCAATTCGGCGTATGATGCAATGGGGCACCACACCATCGCGGGGACACCGCGCCATTGCGCCCGCCCGCGCCGCAGCATCACGGATGCGGCACAGGCGGCCACGCGGAGCGCTCCGATTTCAACCGGCCGCGCAGCGGCGACGCCTCGTATTGCGGGCACAAAATGGGCCTACCAGCACCATGGCCGACGCGAGGCAGATGCGCGCGGCCACCGGCAGTACTTCGCTTCCCGCAGGGGCGTCCGTGAGCACGTTCGGCATCCGCTCTTCTGGCTAAGGCGGGTTTGCGGGGCGGCATTCGGCGCGTCATCATAGCCGGGTGCTTGCTACCGCGGCGTTCCGTTGATGCCATGACCGAAGTGCCTTTGCCCGCCGCCCCCACCGGCGTCGCCGTCATCGAGGCAGCGCTCGCCACCATGCCGCTCAGCCCCGGCGTGTATCGCATGCTGGATGGCAAGGGCGACGCGCTGTACGTCGGCAAGGCGCGCAGCCTGAAGAAGCGCGTGACCACGTACACCCAGCCGGTGCGCCTGGACGAGCGGCTGCGACGGATGGTGAACGAAACCGCCGCCATGGAGGTAATCACCACCCACACCGAAGCCGAAGCGCTGCTGCTGGAAGCCAACCTGATCAAGCGGTTGAAGCCGCGCTTCAACATCGTGCTGCGGGACGACAAGTCCTATCCCTGGCTGATGCTGACCGAGGACCATCCCTATCCGCAGATCGCCAAGCATCGCGGCTCGCAAGTCCGGAAGGGATCGTATTGGGGCCCGTTCGCCTCGGCCTGGGCAGTGAACCAGACCGTCACCGCCATGCAGCGCGTGTTCCTGATCCGCTCCTGCGCCGACACGGTCTTCGCCAACCGTTCCCGCCCCTGTCTCCTGTTCCAGATCAAGCGGTGCTCCGCGCCATGCGTCGGCCGCATCAGCGAAGACGACTACGCGCGGCTGGTGGGCCAGGCCAAGGCGTTCCTCGGGGGCAAGTCGGCGTCCGTGCAGAGGGAACTGGCCGCCGAAATGGAGCATGCCGCCGAGGCGCTGGAATTCGAGCATGCGGCCGCGGTGCGCGACCGTATCCGCGCCCTCACCTTCGTGCAGGGCAGCGACGTGGTGAACCCCGCGAGCCTGACCGATGCCGACGTGATCGCGGCCTGGCAGGATGCCGGCCAGACCTGCGTGCAGGTGTTCTTCGTCCGGGGCGGCCGCAACAACGGCAACCGCGCGTTCTTCCCGGTGCACACCAAGGCGGAGGAGACGCCCGCCGTGCTGGGCGCCTTCATCGCCCAGTTCTACGACGACAAGCCGCCCCCGCCCACGGTGCTGCTGAACCATCCGCTGGAAGAGCAGGACCTGGTGGCCGAAGCATTGGGGCTGAAGGCCGGGCGGAAGGTGGAAGTGCTGTGCCCGCAGCGGGGCGAAAAGCGCGCCGTGGTGCAGCACGCCGAGACCAACGCCCGCGAGGCGCTGGAGCGCAAGCTCGCGGAATCGGCCGGCCAGGCGACGCTGCTCGACGGTGTGGCGGGATTGTTCCACCTGCCGTCGCCGCCGGAACGGATCGAAGTCTACGACAACAGCCACATCATGGGCGCCAACCCGTACGGCGTGATGATCGTCGCGGGGGCGGAAGGATTTGCCAAGGCGGCATATCGGAAATTCGCCATTCGCGGGCCGGTCACGCCGGGCGATGATTTCGCCATGATGCGGGAGGTGCTGACGCGGCGCTTCTCGCGGGCATTGAAGGAGCAAGCCGAAGGCGCGCCGGCAGCGGAGTGGCCTGACGTGGTGCTGATCGATGGCGGCGCGGGGCAGTTGTCCGCGGCGCGCGACGTGCTGAACGATCTCGGCGTGCAGGACGTGAAGCTGGTGGCGATCGCCAAGGGTCCGGACCGCGACGCCGGGCGCGAGTGGTTCTTCACCGACGGCATGGAGCCGTTCCAACTGCCGCCGCGCGACCCGGTGTTGTATTTTCTACAGCGGTTGCGCGACGAGGCGCATCGGTTCGCGATCACCACGCACCGGGCCGGTCGGTCGAAGGCGATCCGGGTGTCGGAACTGGACGAAATTCCCGGCATCGGCGCGGCGCGGAAGCGGGCGCTGCTGAACCATTTCGGCTCGGCGCGCGGGGTGAAGATGGCGGGGTTGCAGGATCTGGAGGCGGCGCCGGGAATCAGCCGGGAGATCGCGCGACGGGTGTACGCGCATTTCCATCCGGGGGTACGGATGGAGGCAGGAGGATAGGAGGCGACGCGACCATTATTTGAACAGGGGCAGGTTAGGACGGGCCCGCCGGTCGGGATGCCGCACCGCGACAATTCGCATCGGACTTTTGCAACGTTCAAGTCGTTTGTTACCCTGGCCGAGGAATTGGTGCGAAATTCTTGATTTCGCACCCCACCACAGCCGTTCAACCGGATGGGCGGCTGACAGATCACCAAAAATGGGCAACTACGGACATCAATCCGATATAAGGAGGAGACCCAGTGCGCTCAGGTTTCAAGGTCACGGGCCTGCTGCTGAGCCTGATAGGATTGGACACCGGCTATCGCGTAGATCATTTGTAATTCAGAACAATATTGCGCGCGAGCCATGGCAACTGTCCGAACTCCAGTTTGTTAAGCTCGCCTCGTGCGCGCGTGTCAATCCAATCTACATATGGCACTGGTTCCTGCTTCGTCACCCACAGCCGAACGTGTCGTGCCCGCCCCGATCCGCCGAAAATCCTAATACCACCAGCCCGGCCCCCACGGACCCAAATCCCAGTTCTCCGCTGCTATCTCTTCCTCGTTGGCAATGTGTAACTGAAGCATTTCGCGCTGATAGTTCCCCCAGTTCTGCTGGTTGCCAATATAGAGGCAGTCACACATCGTGGGGTCGGCGAGCACATACACCACCTGATTGCCGTGTACCGTCCGCACCACCTTGTCCGGTGGCAACGTCCGAAGCGACTGCTGACGCTGCGGCGTATCCGCGGGGTGCTGCACGAAGCCAGCGGCGGCGAGCATGTTCTCCCGATGCTGTGCTTGCTGCTGTGGTGTTGCGCAGCCGGTCAGCGCCAGCGCTGCGCCAATCAGTGTCATCGGAAGAATAACCCGCATAGCCACGGTGATGCTCCTCTGTCCGGCCCGGAACGTAAACTGGTGGCACTCCGGAATTACGCTAGGCGGAGTTAACTCCTCCTTTGGTTGGTCCCGCCCCCTCGATCCGCCCCTGGCGGTGCCCTGCGCTCGGGAGTATCCCGCGCTGCAACAAATCCGCGGAACTCCACCATGACCGACATCGTCCCTGTGCGCCGCGCGCTGGTCTCGGTTTCCGACAAGGCCGGGCTGGTGCCATTTGCCGCGGCGCTGGTGGGACGAGGCGTGGAGATCATCTCCACCGGCGGATCGGCGCGCGCCCTGCGCGAGGCAGGGGTGGCGGTGACGGAAGTCTCGGACCACACCGGCTTCCCGGAGATCCTGGATGGCCGGGTGAAGACATTGGTTCCGCAGATCCACGGCGGAATCCTCGGCCGCCGCGACGTGCCAGAGCATGTCGCGCAGATGCAGGCCCACGGCATCGCGCCCATCGACCTGGTGGCAGTGAATCTCTACCCGTTCGAGGCCGCGGTTGCCCGCAATGCGCCGTTCGATGACTGCGTCGAGAACATCGACATCGGCGGCCCCGCCCTGATACGCGCCGCCGCCAAGAACCATGACTTCGTCGCGGTGTTGACCGAACCGGATCAGTACGACACCGTTCTGGAAGAAATCGCGACCCACGGCGGCACCACACTGGCAACGCGCCGCCGCCTGGCCGGCGAAGCCTACGCCCGCACATCATCCTATGACGCCGCCATCGCGGACTGGTTCGCAGTGCAGCGCGGGGAAGCATTCCCCCGTCGCATGATCATCGCCGGCACGCTGCGCCAGATGCTGCGCTATGGCGAAAATCCGCACCAGCAAGCCGCCTTCTACATCAACGGCACGCGTCCGGGCGTCGCCACGATGCGGCAGGTGCAGGGCAAGGAATTGTCCTACAACAACTTCGCCGACACCGACGCCGCGCTGGAATGCGTCTCCGAGTTCGACGCACCCACGGTGGCGATCATCAAGCACGCCAACCCTTGCGGCGTGGCCTCGGCGCCGACTTTGGCAGAAGCCTGGGACCTGGCATTCCGCTGCGACCCGGTCTCGCCGTTCGGCGGCATCGTGGCGGTGAACCGCCCTCTGGATGGCCCGGCGGCGGAGAAGATCGCGACAATCCTCACCGAGGTGATCGTGGCACCCGATGCCGATGCGGCCGCTCGAGCCGCGCTGGCACGGCGCAGGAACCTGCGGCTGCTGCTGACCGACCGGATGCCCGATCCGCTCGCATCGGGCATAACGTTCCGCAGCCTGGCGGGCGGCTTCCTGGCCCAAACACGTGACAACGGCCGGATTGCGACGGCGGACCTGAAAGTGGTAACCCGCCGCGCCCCGACAGCCAACGAACTTCGCGACTTGCTGTTCGCCTTCAACGTCTGCAAATATGTGAAATCGAATGCAATCGTCTTTGCCAAGGACCATGCGACGGTCGGTATCGGTCCGGGCCAGCCGAACCGCGTGGATTCCGCGCGCATCGCCGCCCGGCGCGCGGCGGAAGCAGCCAGGGCAGCCGGATTGGACGAGCCACCGACTCGCGGCAGCGTCGCCGCCTCCGATGCGTTCTTCCCCTTTGCCGACGGGCTGGAAGCGGTGATCGAGGCCGGTGCCACGGCAGTGATCCAACCGGGCGGTTCGTTACGCGATGCGGAAGTCATTGCCGCTGCAGATGCTGCTGGCTTGGCGATGGTATTCACCGGCATGCGGCATTTCCGCCATTGAGCCAATGCATGGCTGACAAATAAGGAACTTGCCCATGCGCCTGTCCGATTTCCGCGTCCTGACCTTCGACTGCTACGGCACGCTGATCGACTGGGAGAGCGGCTTGTTCGCCGCCCTGCAGCCCCTGCTATCACGTGCCAATGTCACGCAGTCGCGCGACAACATTCTCGCCGCATTCGCGGACCATGAATCGCACCAGGAAGCCGCCACCCCAACAATGAAATACGCCGCCTTGCTCACCGAGGTGCACGGTCAACTCGCCCGTGTCTGGGGCGTCGCACCGGACGCCGCAGAGAGCGCCGCGTTCGGCGCCTCGGTCGGCACATGGCCCGCGTTCGACGACACCGCGACCGCCCTGCGATACTTGAAGCACCACTACAAGCTGGTGATCCTGTCGAATGTCGATCGCGACAGCTTTGCGGCCACGCTGCCGCGGCTGGGCGTGACATTCGATGCCGTGTTCACCGCACAGGAGATAGGATCTTACAAACCGGACCCTCGGAACTTTGCCTACATGTTGGAAAAGCTCGCCGCGATGGGCGTGGCGAAACACGAGACCCTGCACACCGCCCAAAGTCTGTTCCACGACCACGCGCCCGCGAACGCTGCCGGCCTCGCGACGGCGTGGATCGACCGGCGCCAGGACTCAACCGGCTGGGGTGCAACGTCGCCGCCACCCGCAGGCGCACGCTACGATTTCCGCTTCCCCAGCCTGGCCGCAATGGCGACGGCGCATCAAGCGGAGTGATGGCTGCTGCCCCCAACATCATCATGAAGCGCCGAAGCTCCCTATGTCATTGCGAAGCCCCCGAAGAGGCTCGAAGCAATCTCACTCGAACTGGGCGCACGGGCATCCGTTCACACAATTGACCGAGGATGCTTTGTCGCTCCGCTCCTCACAACGAGAAAGCGGCGCTGGCACTCAGACGCTATCGCGAGGGTTGGGAAGCAGGCAGCCTTCTGCGTCGTCCGCCGGGATTCAGTACGCCGCCTCCAGCAATCGTATCGCATCATCCACCTGCTCTCGCGGCGACCGCACACCGGCATTCGCATTGAAATTCTTGATCGTCTCGTTGGCGATAGCCTTCAGGTCCTCGCGTGGAATCTGCAACTGGCGCAGCCGCGTCGGCACGCCAACCCGCGCGTAAAGCGCCTCCAACCTGTCCGCCACGGCCAAGGCCGCTTGGCGTGCGTCCATCGCGTCTTGCCAAACGTCCAGCGCCGTCGCCACCTGCTGCGCCGATCGCGCATCCACCGCGTCGCTGAGACGAACCTTCGCGGCATGCACGACCGAAGTTGACTCTCCCTGCCCCACATGCGGATACCGTACATGCAGCGCGGTCGAGACCGCGTAATTGCCGGAAAACGCCCCTCCGCGAGACCGGCGCATGCCATCATCCTCGGCTCTGTTCTGCAGGAACGCGGCGATACAAAGATCGATACGCGGCGCCGGGTTGTCCAACTCGTCGACCAGGCGCGGATAGGCGCGATAGGCCAGGCGGAACGCATGGTCCCGATCGCCTTCCGCCAGCGGATTGAGGCCAGTGAGTGCCATCGCCCCGACAGTGCTGGCAAACACTGTGGTTGCGGTAGAGCGGATCAGTTCGGGCGGCGCAGTCAGCAATGCATCCTCGTCAAGGAAGATCGCCTGAGGACGCGTCTTCGGATCGAAATACTCCATGCGGTGGTCAAGTTCCGGATTCTTCAATCCGGTCCCGGCGCGGTTCATCGCGCTGGTCGGCGTGGTGGGGATATTGATGATCTGCGGCTTTGGCGCCAGCAGACGTGGGCTATAGGCAGGCTTGCCTTCGGGATACTGCGTCATGATATCGAACGGATCGCCGGGTTCCGCCAAAAAGATCGCCACGGCTCGGGTCGCAACGATCACGCTGCCGCCACCCACCGCGATCAGCAGATCGGCGGCGGCCTCACGCGCCGCATCGGTCGCGGCGCGGACGGACGCGTAGGTCGAATCCTTCTCGATGCCGTCAAATACGCCAGCGTAGCGATCACCGAGCGTTGCCGCGATGCGCCGGACTGTGTCTGTACGCCGGTTAACGGAGGGAGAGCACACGACGAAAGCGCGTCTTGCTCCGGCGCGGTCCGTGGACTCCTTCAGGCTTTGCTCGATCGTCTGTCGGCCGCAATGCAACCGCCATGAATAGCCGGCAGCCCGGAACGTGGTTTCGCTCATGGTGCCTCCCTGGTACCCGCTGTCACGACCCATGTCATTGCGAGGAGCGAAGCGAAGAAGCAATCTCGCTCAGGCAAGCGCACGGACGCTCGTGCACCCATTCACCGGCATCATTGCCAGCCATACTGCGGCCAGCGCACTCACCCTCGGCGCTTCACGCCTCGACCTCTCCCAGGCCACACGATCAGCGCAGCGCAACAAAAGTTACGAACGTTGCGGCATTGCCTCCGGGATGATCGTTGTCACGATCGACGCATCCAGCGCTTCATACTCGTGGTACCCGATGGTCGCGTACAGTTCAGCCCGCGTCTGCATCCGGTCCACCAAATTCTGCGCTCCGCCGTCGCGCCGGATCGCCGCGTACAACTCCGCTTGCGCCTTATTAGCGACCCGCAGCGAGCTGACCGGCCAGATCACCATCTTGTATCCCATCGCCTCGAACTCGCTCGCAGTAAAGAACGGCGTACGGCCGAACTCCGTCATATTTGCAAGCAGTTTAACCCCCGGCAGCCGCTCCGCGACAGCGCGGAACATGTCGGCAGTCGTCAGAGCCTCCGGAAAGATCGCGTCCGCCCCGGCCTGCAAGAACAGCTTCGCACGGGCCACCGCGCCATCGATGCCTTCGCTGTCCGCCGCGTCGGTGCGGGCAACAATGAACAAGTGCCGTCGGGCACGCGCGGCGGCGGCGATCTTGGCGGCCATGTCGTGCGGATCGGCCAGCTTCTTGTCGTTCAAATGGCCGCATTTCTTCGGCAGCAACTGGTCTTCGATATGCACCGCGGCGGCGCCCGCATCTTCGAAACAGCGCACCATGTGCATCACATTCAGCGCCTCGCCATAGCCGGTGTCGCCGTCCACCAGCAGCGGCAGGCCGGTGGCCCGCGCGATCTGGCGGACGAAGAAGCAGACCTCGTCCACGGTGATCATGCCCAGGTCGGGGATGCCCATGGACGCGGTCATGGCGGCGCCGGAGAGATACAGCGCCTGGAACCCGGCGGCCTTCGCCTGCAACCCGGCCTGGCCGTTGTGCGCGCCGGGCATGCCAAGAATGCCGGGCCGGGCCAGCAAGGCGCGGAAGCGTTCGCCGGCGGGGGCGGTGGGCAGGTCCGCGGCAACAAGATAGGTCATGGCGCACGGTCTCCGGATGGGGTGGGTGTCCGATAGCCGAAGCCGCGGCGAAACAGAAGCTGCCGGGAGCGGGTGACCGATGCCCGTCCGTGCAACGGATTCGTTCCACGAT
>DATKPQ010000173.1:0-56129 GCA_035523995.1 Acetobacteraceae bacterium
CGCGCGTACCGCCCTGGATCGACAGCCGCGGCGCATTCATTGTCGCCCGCGCAATCATCGAGGTGTAAAGATCCGCCGCCTCCAATTCCGGTTCCGTCGGAAACAACTGCCGCGCCACCACCGGAATATCCTGCTCGTACCGCGTGCCCAGATCCTTCACCACCGCCGATTCATTGTTCGGCTGCAGCCCGTCCTGCAGCATCCCCGCGATCGACAGCGACATGCCGCGCAGCGTGGCAAGCTGCGCCACCAGCCGGCCCAGCGCCGCGGCCGTCGCGCGATCCGGGTTCGGACCCGCCATGCGCAGCATCTCGCGCAGCACCTGGAAGAACACCAGGAACCGGTCGGGCGCGCTGCGTTCGAACGCCAGTTCGCTCGTCACCTGGTTCCAGCCATTGCCCTCCTTGCCCAGCAGCAGCCAGTCCGGCACGAACACGTCGGTGAGGAAGATCTCGTTGAAATGATGCTCTCCCAGCAGGTTGCGTACCGGGCGGATTTCGATCCCCGGAGATTTCAAATCCAGCAGGAACTGCGTCGCGCCCGCATGGCGGTCCGGCTCCGGCCCGCCCTCCTGCGCCATCTTGCAGAATAAAATGGCATAGTCGGAACGATGCGCGTTGGAGGTCCACAGCTTGCTGCCATTGATCCGATAACCGCCATCCACCTTCACCGCGCGGGTGCGCGTGCCCGCCAGGTCGGAGCCGGAATTCGGCTCGCTCATGCCGATGCAGAACGTCAGTTCTCCCGCGGCGATCTTCGGCAAAAAGTGTTGCTTCTGCTGCTCGGTGCCGAATCGTAATATGTTGGGACCGCTCTGGCGGTCGCCGGTGTAATGTGCCGACAGCGGGGCGCCGGCGACCAGCATTTCCTCGATCAGCACATAGCGTTCGAACGAGGAGCGTTCGTGGCCGCCGTATTGCTTCGGCCAGGTCATGCCGATCCAGCCGCGCTTGCCCATCGCGCGGCTGAAGTCGCGATTGAAGCCGCTGCGCGTGAAACCCATCAGGTGCTCATGCTCTTTGATGAACGCCCGCACCTCCGCGCGCAGTGCGATCGCTTCCGGCGGCAGCGTCACCGGATCGAAGCGGAAGGTGAGACCAGTCATGGCATTACTCCTGCCAGTTGGTGTCGAAGCCCGCGAAACTGTGCGGGATGCGGCGGATGTCGCTCAGCAACTCGCGTCGCTGCCCTGCCGGCGTATCGGGCGGGAAGTGCAGGTCGATGGAATCCGCCACGCCGCCGAAGCGTTCCTGTATTGCGTCTGCGATCCGATCGTAGGTGCCGCAGGCGGCGAAGATGCGCACGACATCGTCCGGCACTGCTTCGGCCATCGCGTCCCAGCGGCCCTCTACCGACATGCGGTGCAGCTTCAGCCCCAGATCCTGCAAGCCGTGCAGGGCCAGGATCGGCAGGTAGGTGCGCGTGGACCCGTAGAAGCCGATGCGGCGGCGCACCTTCTGCATGCCGGCGGCGACTGCCGCGTCATCCGGGCCAGTGACGATGAAGCCGCCGCCGTGGATGTCGAAATGCAGGCGGCTGCGGCCGGCGCGGCGCATGCCCTGCATCAGGTTTGGCAGGCACACTTCCTCCAGATAGCGGCGGGAACACAGCGGATGCAGCCGCACGCCATCGGCGACCTGGCCGGCGACGCGCAGCATGGCTTCACCGACGGCGGCGATCGCCACCGGCGGCATCGGCAGGCCGGTGGGCTCCGGCGAAAAGTCCGGCGTCATCAGCGACAGCTTGTAGTTCGGGCTGTCGAAGTTGAGCGGGCCGCGGGTTTCCCAGCAGCGCCACACGGCCCGCAGCGCTTGCACGTAATCGCGCAGGCGGGGCGCAGGGGGAGTCCAGGCCACGCCGAAGCGGCGTTCGTTGTGGCCCTTCACCTGGCTGCCCAGGCCCAGCACGAGCCGGCCATTGGAATTGGCGTGCAGGTCCCAGGCAAGCTGCGCCATCACTGTGGGGCTGCGCGGGAATGCGACGGCAACGGAGGGCGTCAGCTCGACGCGTTGCGTTGCCGTGGCGGCGAAGGCGAGGGGGGCGTACCAGTCGTGCCCCAGCTCCACTGTCATGACAGCGTCGAAGCCGGCGTCCTCGGCGGCATGTGCGGCGGGGGCGGCGGCGCGCCAGTCGTGCTGCGGGAGGATGGTGAAGACGCGCATGGTCAGCCACGCGCCAGGCGGCGTTCGACGAAGGGCAGGCGGTCCTGGCCCCAGAAGATCTCGTCGCCGATCACGTAGCTGGGAGCACCGAACACGCCGCGATCGAGCGCGGCCTGGGTATCGGCGATGCGCTTCTCGGCCCAGCGTGGGTCGGAGCCGAGTTTCATGACGGCGTCGGGGTCCTGGCCGATGTCGCGGATCAGGCCGGCGAGGGTGTCCGGGTCGCCGGTGTTCTTTTCCTCCTGCCACAGGGCTTTCAGGACGCGATGGGCGAGCCTGATGGCGGGTGTGTCGCCCTGGGTTTCGCGTAGGGCGATCGTGCAGCAGGCGGCGGCTTGCTCATTGGCGGGGAAGTATTTGGGCTGGATGTTGATCGGGACGCCGAGATGCTCGCGCCAGCGGCGGAGTTCCATCAGGCGATAGGCCTGGCGCTGCGGTGCGCGCTTTGGCAGCGGCAGGCCGCCGGAGGCGGGGAAGATGCTGCCGAAATCGACCGGCCAGATGCGCAGGGTGGCGCCGTGCGCCATGGCCATCGCCTCGATGCGTGCGGCGCCCAGGTGGGTCCAGGGCGAATTGAGCGAGGCGTAATAGTCGATGTGCAGGGCCATCGGCGGTTCCTTCCCGGTGGGGTGTCGCGGCGATCGTGGGGGAGGGCGGGGGGTTGGGCAACCTCGTGCGCGGCGCCGGAGGGGTGGGGTGCGCCGCGGGGAGGGCGGGATTATTGTGTACCGGCGCGATCACCCTCACCCTCGGCGCTCACGCGCCTCGACCTCTCCCATTTCATGGGAGAGGTTGCTGAGCGACCCGATCATCCTCGCCCTCGATGCTTGCCCGCCTCGGCCTCTCCAATTTCATGAGAGAGGTTTCTGGGCGACCCGGCACCTCATCGACCTCTGCCGCGGAAGGCGGCAGAGGGTATGCCGGGGGTTCTCACTCTTAGCGTGTAAACCGACGTGCTGGCGGTCAGCAGCAGCGTGCGCAGGTCGGGGCCGCCGAAGGCGATGTTGGCACAGACTTCCGGGGTTTCGATGATGCCGATTTGCGTGCCGTCCGGTTCGAATACCCAGACGCCGCCAGTGCCGGTGCAGAAGACGCGGCCGGCGGCGTCCACCTTCATGCCATCGGGCACGCCGTTGGTGCCGTCGCTCGACATGTCGGCAAAGATCCGGCGCCGCACCATCGCGCCGGTGTTGTCGAGCTCGATCGCGTGGATGTATTTGGTCCAGCGTGTGTTGGCGACGTAGAGCGTGCGTTCATCCGGGGACAGCGCCAGTCCGTTGGGATATTCTACCTCGGCGACCATGCTGACGCCGCCGTCCGGGGCAATGCGATAGACGGCGGCATCCAGTTCGCGTTCACCGAGCGGCACGCGATAGGACGGGTCGGTGAACATCAGCGCGCCGGTGGAGGCGCAGATCACGTCGTTGGGGCGGTTCAGGCGCCTGCCTTCGAACCGGTCGAGCAACGTGACGACCGTGCCGTCTGCCTCGGTGCGGGTGACGCGGCGGCCATCGCCCTCGCAGGTGATCAGGCGGCCTTGCAGATCGAACGTGGTGCCGTTGCCGCCCTGCGTTTCGCGTACAAGTTCGGGTTGCTTGCCGAGGACCATGCGGTACAGCTTGCTGGCGCGAACATCGACGAAATAGAAGAACCCGTCAGGATGCCACAAGGGCCCTTCGGTAAAGACAAAGCCGCTTGCCACGCGCTGGAGAGCGGCGGTTTCCAGGATGTCGGAGAGTGAAGCCATCTTGGTTTGCTTCCCCGTTGTGTTGGCGTTCACGCCATCTGGCGCCGTTTGGCGGGGCGGGTCAAATGGTCACGGCATGCCGATGCCAGTGTGTGGGGGGCGCTTGCTGGCGGGGCAGCTTCTGTGGGCCAGAGCGGTTTGATGCTGCGTGAGAGTCACCACGAAGACACGAAGCCGGAAAACCAAGAATGTAATTTCATGTACTGGTTCGGAGAGTGCCGGGTCCCATTTTGCAAAGTCTTCGTGCCTTCGTGTCTTCGTGGTAAATTCTTTAAAAGTTCCGACGGTCGACAGGCATCGACGATCCGGTACTTAAAATCAGAGACGCACGACACAGCGTTCCCTGTGTCACGAACAGGCTCCGGAAGGTCGAAGCACTCTCAATCAAGTGCGCAGACAGGCGTCCGCGCGCCCATTCGAACGGCATCGCTTCGTCGCGTCGCTCCTCGCAATGACACTGATCGCCTGTATGCGACGGTCGATTCCGGGTTTTGTCGAAAACCAATATGCTTGCTCATGGTTCATCCATGTGGCAAATAGACGCTGAAGTGTTGAGAAATGAGAATCGGCAAACGCATTATTTACCCGGATGCGAAGGAGTCGGCGACACGGGCGTCTGCTGTGTCAGGCGGCAATCCATCACCGGAGCGGGCTAACGACGACACCAGCTTTGCTGTCTTGTATGCCGAAGTTGCGGTTACCATCCGCCGCTCGCGGGCCGAGGTCGCGGCCATCATGTTCGATCCCGGCTACGACACCGCCTGGATTGGCCGCATCCGCAAATCGGCCGGGATGACGCCCGGCCCGATCCGGCTGGGCATGAAAATCACGCGGGAATGGCGCTGGTTCGGCCGCAACGTCGCCGAGACCACCGAGGTGGTGGAGCATGTGCCGGATCGCAGCCTGGCCATGACCACGCAATTGCCATTCGGCCTGCGTATTCGCTACGCGCTGGAGGGGATTCCGGAAGGAACCATCGCGCGCATCCGTGCCGAAGGGCGGACGACCGGGGTGCTGCGCTTTGCCGCGCGGCTGCTCAACGTGCTGCTGCGGTCCGCCGTCATCCGGAATCTGCAACGGCTGAAGATTTTGCTGGAGTCAGGCTCCTGGCGCCCAAGGGACTAGCCCAGGGGGCAGGGCATCAGGGCCAAGGTCACCGGGGGCCGAGGTCATCAGGGGCCGAGGTCATCAGGGGCAAGGTCGGCGGGCACTGAGCCCGGCGGCGGCCGGCCAGGCCGCCACGGCGGGGCGGCGGCGCGACCGCACTTGCTCTACTTCGGTGGGGTGAAAAATCCTGCTTTCCAATCCGTCGTATCTCGCGGATCACAGAAATTTCTGCTACTGCCGACGAGATGACAGAAGGATCTACCCATGCCCGCCGATAAGGAGCTGGACCGGCTGGACCGCGAAATCCTGCGGCTGATCTCCTCCGATGCTTCGCTCTCGCTCGCCGAGATCGCCGCCAAGGTCGGTCTCACCCCCACGCCCTGCTGGAAGCGGATCCGCCGTATGGAGGAGGACGGCGTCATCCTGCGCCGGGTCGCGGTGATCGATCCGGACAAGATCGGCCTGCCGGTCTCGGTCTTCGTCGAAGTAGAAACAGCCGACCATTCGGCGGAATGGCTGGAGCGCTTCGCCCGGGTCGTCGCCGGCATGCCGGAAATCATCGACGCCTGGCGCATGAGCGGCGACGTGGATTACCTGTTGCACGTGGTGGTGCCGGACATCGCTGCTTATGACGATTTCTATCGCCGCCTGATCGGCCAGGTGAAACTGCGCAACGTCAGCAGCCGTTTCAGCATGGAGCGGCTGAAGGCCGCACCGCTGCCGGTCTGATCGCATCGTGCGCCTGCGTGGACGGTTCGGCGACATCCCCTCAAATCGTGGATGGTGCGCCTTCGCGCACCATGACGATAAACGCAGCCGATGCGTCAATCTTTCCGGCGGTTGGTATTAGGCGCCATCATGACTGACATGCGGGCATGCACGAAGCAGCTTGGAACGCGGCAGCCTGGAACGCGCCGCAGTTCATGAAGGCCCTTCTGCGCCTTGCCATGACACCACGTTATCTCCCTCGCGGCACAGCGTTGCCTGCCGTGCCGCCTGGCGCGGCCCGAATCGAACCAACTGCGATCACCTTGGCAAGCTGTGCCTGGTCGCTTGACCACACGGTGACGGTGCCGTTACCGTCGGCGTCTCATCTCCACCAGCAAAGGAGTCGGCGGACATTGGCGACGGCCCCATCGACCAATCAAACGCTGCCCAACCCGTTGCTGCAGGTCTTTTGGGGGATGTTGGTAGTCATCGGCGCTACCCATCGCACGGACACTGGATCAACGTGCGGTGTCTGACTTGATCAAGCGCAAGACCGATCCGAAAGGCCGGCGCAGTGTCATCGCCACAAGCATGCAGGCTGGCTCTAAATACCTTCGCACCTTCAGCTTGTATCTGACCCGGACAAACAAGCTCGCGAAGGCGTAGAAGGAGAGACCCTCATGCGGCGCTTCCTTTGGCCCGTTATTCTACTCCCGCTTGCCGGATGCGGCGGTGGCGGGAAGCCCGTGCTGACCCTCTCGGTCGCCTGTGGGGGAACGACCCAACTATACGGCGCCACCTCGATCGATGTCCTGGGAGAAGTTCAGAACGGCCACCCGACGCTGGCTTTTCCTGATCCCGTGAACCCCGGCAAGACTGGCACGATCGAAGTGCGGCCGGGCGACCGCTGCACCATCACGCCGTTGGCGACGACCGGCAAATAAGGGCGCAGCCATCACCGTCTGGCTGAAGTCTGGTCTGATACTGTTTACCGTGCCAGCACGGCGTTTCACGTCGGGACTGCCTTTTCATAGCTGGCCCGCGCGTCCGCCCATCCTGTTTTTCCATTGACCCCAGCTTCGTGGATGCAAATCAGGTTGTGAACGACGCACGCGCGCCATGATCACGGTCAGCCTGGGATCGTATCATAAACATAAGGCCCCTGTCCGGGTCCTGGGTGATAGGGAATGCACCCCGCGAGCGCCAACACCACGACAATCATGGCGACGGAGGCAAACAATCGGGGCACACCCAAGCTCCTTAACCGGCGACGATGCTCCGGAGGTGGGGACGGTGGGCCAAATCCCAAGTGCGACGGGAGGCGCGTCCTGATCTGCGCTTGCCGCACTACCTTGGCAGGCAAGCCGGCCCCGCCGTCCCTCCTGCTCGACCTCCGCTCCGGAGATCTGGCGGATTGACGGCCAGGCCGTGAATCCCTGGCCGCCCCCGTGAACGTGCCGGTCCGTCGCTGGGCCTACAGAAGCCCCGGCGACGCTGATCAGCGCACGTCCACCAGCACGATCTCGGCGTCCTCGGTCGCAGTGATCGCCACCGCTTGCTCGTCGCGAATGGCGGCGCCATCGCGCGTGCCCACGGGAACGCCGTTTACCGTCACCGCGCCACTGGCAGGCACAAGGTAGATGCCGCGGCCCGGCTCCAGCGGCACCTGCACCGTCTCGCCCTTGGCCAGCGTGCCGGCGCGGAGCGCTGCATCTGCATAGAGAGGCAGGGCGTCGGTGCCGGCGTCCGCAGGACGTCCGCTGGCCAGAAGCGACAGGCCGCCGCCCACCTTGGGGAACTGCCGTGCGCCCCAGCCCGGCGTCACGCCTTGACGGTCGGGCAAAATCCAGATCTGGAACAGGGTCGTGGGCTGGCTTTCGAGGTTGTATTCCGCGTGAACGATGCCGGTGCCGGCGTGCATCACCTGGACGTCACCCGCTTCCGTCCGGCCTTCATTGCCCAGGCTGTCGCGGTGGGTGATGGCGCCCTGCCGGACATAGGTCACGATCTCCATGTCGCGGTGCGGATGCGGGTCAAAGCCGGTGCCCGCCGCAATCTCGTCGTCGTTCCACACGCGCAGCCGGCCGAAGCCCATGCGCGCGGGATCGTGGTAGGACGCGAAGCTGAAGTGGTGGTGCGTGTTCAGCCATTCGTTCTGGAACGCACCGAGGCGCGCGTACGGGCGCACATCGATCATCGCCAGGTCTCCTTCTTCCGGGGGTGAGAACATTCGTTATCGAACGATTGGACTCCCAAGTGGTGTGCCGCCTGATCGGGCGCAAGGGGCTGGTCCTCGCCCGTAGCCCCGAGCCCCAGCTTGCGTAGCAGGGCCCCCAGCGTCCTGAGTTCCGTGCCGGACAAGCCGCTCATGGCGGCGGCGATGTCTTGTGCATGGCGTGGGAACAAACCCTTGATCAGCGTCTCGCCGGTCTGCGTCAGTCCCACGACGGCGATGCGGCGGTCACGTGAGGAGCGCGTCCGGCGCACCAACCCCCGCGCTTCCAGCTTGTCCACGACGTCGGTCATGTTGCCGGCACTGGTCAGCACCTTGCGGCCGAGCTCACGCTGGGTGAGGGGACCTTTGTGCAGGATTGCCTCCAACACGCCGAGCTGCGTCGGCGTAAGACCTGCTTCCGCCAGTCTGGGCTCGATGCGGGCCACCACCGCCTTGCCGGCCCGCAGCAACTTCACATAAGCCCGCAACGCCTCGGCCACCTGTGTGTCGTCCATGCGCGGCTAGGTAGGGGCGTGGTGGCGGCAGCGCCACGGGGTTCCAAGGGCTCCGCCCTTGGCGGGGTTCCAAGGGGCAGCGCCCCTTGGTGGGGGTTCGGGGGCGAAGCCCTCGATGCGTCCCCAATCCCTTACCTGCCGCACTACCACCATGCCCCCGCCTAGCGCGTCATCATGACGGGCAGGTTGGAGTTTTCCAGGACGTGGCGGGTGACGCCGCCCAGGATGAGCTGGCGCAGGCGCGAATGGGAATAGGCGCCCATGGACAGCAGGTCGCAGTCGAAGCGCCGGGCGGCGGCCAGCAATCCCGCCCCCACCGAATTGCTTACCGAGTGGAACATCTCGATGTCGGCATCGACGTCGTGCAGCGCGAGGTAGGCAGCAAGTTCCGGTGCGCCTGGGCCGCGCCGCTGATAGCCTTCCGCGGACAGGATGCGCACCCCCTCGGCCCGCTGCATCCATGGCAACGCGGACAGGACCGACGCCGCCGATTCCGCGGTGCCGTTCCACGCCAGGCAGACGCGGGTGCCGATGGTGGTGGGGGCCACCCGAGGTGAGATGAGCACCGGGCGGCCGGAATCGAACAGTACGGCGTGCAGCGCGTCGGACGAGGACACGTCCTCGCCGGCGTCCGGGTGCGGCACGATGGTCAGGTCGGCGAGACGGGCCTGCTGCGCCACCAGGTCCTCTTCCCGGCCGGTGACGGCCGCGAAGCTGGCGGTGGCGTAGCCCAGGCCGGGGCGCGCGTCGCCGATCGTGACATCATGGCGTGCGACAAACCGATCGAACATGCCGCGCACTGCCTGGGCGCGGTCACTGCTTTCCTTCTCGGTCGCCGACATCATTTCTTCGATCATGGCGCCGGAGAGGCCCTCGCCGGCCAGCGGTGCCACGTCGCGGCTATCCACCCGGACGTGCAGCGCAAGGACGTGGGCATTCCAGCCTCGGGCGATCATCAAGGCGGTGGTCAGGGCCGCCTCGCCGGCAGCGGTGCCGGTCAGCGGCAGCAGGAGCTTTCGTATGGCCATGGCGAGCCTCCTCCTTAGCCGGGGTCTCGGTCCCCCCGTATTGCGCAGGTCAGGTCTGCGTTTCCAGCACGACACGATATAGGAGATCGGCACGGCGAGTGCCAGGGATCGGTGCGTACGCCGATAGGACGCTTTTACATCCACGGTGATGTGAATTGCGCTAGATCAATGTCAGTCCGCGCCGGTCACGGCAGCGTGAACCGCTTGCCGCAAGGGGCGCGCCGCTTGCTGTTCAACTCCTATGTCTTCTTCTACGCGTTCCTGCCGCTGGCGCTGGTCGGGTACTATGCGACCGCCCGGTTTGGCCGCCGGCCGGCCGTCCTGTGGCTGATCCTCGCCTCCTTCGTTTTCTATGGCTGGTGGAATCCGGCGTTCGTGCCGTTGCTGGCGATTTCCATCGCTTTCAACTACAGCGCTTCGTTGCTGATTGGTGCAACCGAACCCAGCCCCACGCTGCAAGGCTGGGTGACCCGGCTTGCCGTTGCAGCCAATCTCGCCGCGCTGATCTGGTACAAATACGCGGTGTGGCTGGTGGGCCTGCTGGCCGGTACCGGCCTGATCCGTGCCGAACTGCATGGCATCGCATTGCCGCTCGGCATTTCATTCTTCACCTTTACCCAGATCGGCTACCTGCTGGATTGCCGCAATGGTGTCGCCAGGGACCGCAACCTGCTGGATTACGTCGTGTTCGTGACGTTTTTCCCGCATCTGATCGCCGGCCCGATCCTGCACAACGGCGAGATGATGCCGCAGTTCGCCGATCCCCGGACCTATCGCTTCTCGGCCACCGAGTTTTCTGTCGGGCTGGGTGCGTTCGTGCTGGGGATGCTGAAGAAATGCCTGATCGCGGATCCGATCGGCGGCGTTGTGCCGATCGCTTACGGTCATCCCGACGCGCTGCCATTGTTCTCGGCCTGGCAAGCCGTGCTGTCGTACTCGCTGCAGCTCTATTTCGATTTCTCCGGCTATTCGGATATGGCAATCGGTCTGGCGCTGATGTTCAACCTGCGGTTTCCGCTGAATTTCAACTCGCCTTACAAGGCGCAGAGCGTGGTGGAATACTGGCAGCGCTGGCATATGACGCTGACCCGGTATTTCACTCAGTATGTCTATAACCCGTTGGCGGTTGCGGCGATGCGGCGGCGCATGGCGCGGAAACTGCCGATCAATCGCCAGGCACAGATGACGCTGCGGGGCTTCACGGAGATGGCGGCGGTGCCGATCTTCGTGACGATCCTGCTGGCCGGCATCTGGCACGGCGCGGGCGCGACGTTTGTGGTGTTCGGCTTGCTGCATGCGATCTACCTGACGATCAATCGGGCGTGCCGGATCCTGCGTCCCAATCCGCCGCCGCCAACCCGGTTCGGCGTGGTGTGGCGTGTGGCCCTGACATACGCATGTGTGCTGGTGGCGTCGGTGTTCTTTCGTGCGCCATCGGTTCCTGCGGCGGTCGCCATGCTGGGCGGGATGATCGGGCTGCATGGGATTGGGCCCGCTTTGCCCGTGCCTGCCGAGCTCGCCAGGTTCGGCAGTTCGCTGGCAGCGATTCATCTGCAGGGAATGGTGCAGCCGACGTCGTGGACCAAGGCGGCCCGAGCGGCGGGCTATGTCCTGTCGATCATCGGACTGTACGGCGTTGTATGGGCGATGCCGAACACGGCCCAGATCTTTGCCGAGTTCCGGCCATCGCTGAATGACGTCGCTCCCGCGTCATTCGCTTGGCTGCGGTGGCGTCCCACGCCACGTTGGGCCATTGCGATGGGCTGCGCCACGACACTGGCAGCGCTGGCGATCGGAGGAACGGGCGAGTTCCTTTATTTCCAGTTCTGAACGCGGGCCGTTATTTCACCCTGGCGGCGTTTTGCAGAATGCATCGAGCGCGTTGGTCTCGCGCTTGTCGCCCTCGTAGTCCGCGGCAATCCGTTCATACAGCCGCGCAGCAGCTTCGTAGAACTGGCGGCCGGCGGGATCCTCGCCGACGAATTCGGCGATCTCTTCCATCTCCGCCACCCAGCGATAGGCCTTCGAATACATGCGCGGCATGGCGCGCGTCAGCCAGCCGAACAAGGCGGGCTGGCTGGCACGCAATTCCTGCTTCAAGTCCTCGGCCGTGCCGGCGCGCGCCGCCGCCAGCATCATCGCCGCGCCGAGCGCGGTGAAGCCCTTGGTGATCCCGGCATAGGACATTTTCATCGCCGAGGCGGCGCCGATCGGTCCGGGCTGAATCGGCATTTCAAGGCCATATTGCTGCAGCACCGCCACCTGTGGCGCCGCGGCGCCGGACAGATAGATGCGCGTGCCCTTGGTGCCCGGCGCCGGTGGGCCGCCAATAATGCCGCCATCGACGAACGGGGCGCCGGCTTCCTCGATGACACGCGCGATGCGCAGCACGGTGCCCGGGTTCAGCGCGTTGCAATCGACATAGATCGGCTTGCGCGGTGCCGCCCGCAGCGTTGGGGCAAGGCGCTCCGCCAGGCCGAGCGCGTCGCCGGGTGGCACGATCGACAGGATGATATCGGCGGCCGCGATCTGTGCGTCCGGGACGTTGACCATGCCGGCAGTCTTGGCGCGGGCGGCGCTCGCTTCGCTGCGGCCGGCGAGGGAGGTGCGCACCTCCACGCCGTTCTGGGCCAGGCGGCCCCCGACTCCGCTTCCCATCATGCCTGGCGCGATCACGGCAACGATTGGCGGCATGGCCTTGCTCTCCGAGTGCAGATTGCGTTTGGGTGGAGGATGTCACGTCGGGGCAGCCGTGCAAGGGGCCGGCAATCGCTTCATTGCCGTTCGTCATGGCCCGGCTTGACCCGGCCACCTACGCACCGCTGATCGGGCCTCGCCGTGAAGACGCCCGATCAGCGTGGGAAGATGGCCGGCTCAAGCCAGCTCAAGCCCGGCCATGACGAGGAGCGTCGGCGCCGCGACGTTTCATTCAGGGCAGATCGCCCGCCTGGACGGTGGCCAACTCGGAATGACAAGGGAGCCGGCCCTTCTGGCGGGGGAAGGCCGCCCGGGAACGCTGACCGATGCTCCCGGATCACACCGTCTTCAAGAACTCCGTCAGCTTGTTCGCCGCCGTCACCTTGTCGGTCTTGTCCAGCGCGGCGAGTTCGGCGGCCAGGCGTTCCATTGCCGCTTCATAGATCTGCCGCTCGGAGAAGCTCTGATCCGGCTGGCCGGCATTGCGGTGCAGGTCGCGTACCACTTCGGCGATCGCCAGCGGGTCGCCGGAATTGATCTTGGCCTCGTATTCCTGCGCGCGGCGCGACCACATGGTGCGCTTGACGCGCGCGCGGCCCTTCAACACCGCCAGCGCCTCGTCGAACAACTTGCGCGTGGCGAGCTTGCGCAGGCCGGCGGTGCGCGCCTTGGCGACGGGCACACGCAACGTCATGCGGTTTTCTTCGAAGGTGATGTGGATCAGCTCCAGCTTGTGGCCGGCGATCTCCTCGGTGGCGATGCGTTCGACCTTGCCGACGCCGTGCGTGGGGTACACGACGTGGTCGCCTTCCTGGAACACTTCGGCCTTGGCCATCGGGCGCGGTGTCGTGATCGGGCCGGTGTGCATCGGCGCACCGGGGCGGCGGGCGCCATCCTGGGGCAGGCGCGGGGCAGCGGACGAAGCGGCCGGGGCCGCCGGCTGTCCCGCTTCCGGAGCAGGGGCCGTTGCTTCCGGGGCATGGGCGCCAGCAGACCGGGCCTCTGCCGGAGCCGCGGCTTGTGCCGGAGCCGCGGCCTGTGCCGGAGCTGCGGCCTGAGCCGGAGCCGCCGCTTGCTCCGAACCCGCAGTCTGTTCCGGAGCCGCAGCCTCTGCCGGAGCTGCTGGCTTGGCGGCCGGGGTCTGCTTCGAGGCTGCCGCGGGCTTGGGTGCGGGCGGCGTAGCGGGCTTGGCCGGCGCTTCCGCAGCCGGACCTGGCGCCGCCGCGGTCTCGGCGGCGGAAGGCTCGCCGGAGGCGGCGGCTTTGGGGGCGGCATCCACCGCAACGGGCTTTGCCGCGGTCGCTGGCTTGGCGGCCGAGGGCGCCTTCGCGGCGGCGGCGGTTGCTTTTGGCGCGAATTCGGTCTGTGCGGGCGACAATCTCACATCGTCTGCCGCCGGCGCTGCCATTGGCGCGGTTTTCGTTGCCACCGCCGCCGCGGCGGCACGTGCCACCGGCTTGGCGGGGCCGGGCTTGCTCGTCTGGGTTGATGTCGCGGCGGCGCGTGCAGCCGGCGCCGCGGCCGGCTTCGCCGACGACGCCCCTTGCCTGGCGCGGTCGGATCGCGCCTTCGCTGCCGTCCCGGATGCCTTCATGCCTACCACCTCGAATCCTTCATCTGCCGCGAATCCGGGGGACAGCGCCGCCGGCCACATGGGGTCATGCAGCCTCGCCGTCCGCCCCGACGGATCGGTCCTGTGGGATAGCAACGCGGGCCGCGCCCAGGCGGCGCAGCCGCCATCGCCTGGAAACGCAATATAGCATCACACGGCTGTTACGTCAGGGGGTTGCCGGCGCTTGCTCAGGGCTTCCCCGGCTCAGGCGAGAAAAATTGTGCCTTGCCCGGCTTGTCCTTCCATTCATCGGCATCGTCGGGCGCGGTTCCCTTGCGGGTGATGTTCGGCCACGCCGCCGCGTAGGTCCGGTTTTGCTCCAGCCAGGCGCCGGCTTTGTCGTCGCTATCCGGCACGATCGCCTCGGCCGGGCATTCCGGTTCGCACACGCCACAATCGATGCACTCATCCGGGTGGATCACCAGCATGTTCTCGCCGACATAGAAACAGTCCACCGGACAGACTTCCACGCAATCCATGTACTTGCAGCGAATACAGTTTTCAGTGACCACGTAGGTCATAAGAACGAGTCCCCGCGTCAGGCGCCCTGAAGCGCGCGATATGACGGCGAATCGGGCCCCGCGCAAGATGGCGCAGGCGTATCGCGGATCTCCTCGTAGAGGCGCTGTGCTTCGGCGGCGGGGCCCCGGCGGGCGGCGAGCGCCAGTACGCGCAACACCCGCACGTCGCCGCGTACCGGCAGAGTGATCACGTCGCCGACGCGAAGCCTGGCGTGCGCCTTGCCGGTGGGCTGGCGGTTGATGCGGATGCCGCCTTGGCCCACCAGGGCGGCACAATCCGTGCGGGCACGCATCACGCGGGCGCACCAGAGCCATTTGTCCAGGCGCTGCCAGTCGCGGTCTTCCTGGTCGGGAATGGTGCGGGACTCCCTGAGCTTAGGTCATGCGTGGACAGGTCAGGCGTGGACACGTCAGGCACTTCATGCGTGGACAGGTCAGGCACTGGCACCCTGGCGGCGCAGTGCCGCCAAGGCCGCGAACGGTCCGTGCGCCGGGACAGGCGCGGTTGCCGGCGACGGCAGGACCCGCCGCCGGCGGAGCGGCAGCAGCATCGCCGGGGCAGGGGGACCATACTCGCCCGGTCCCAGGCCGACACCTGGCAGGATGCGAAGCCCCAACGCCCGTAGCGCGACCGGCAGCAGGTCGGGCTTGATCGACAGCCGGGACGGAAGGCCGGGCGGGAGCGCGGTCGCGCCACGCCGGGTGGCCCAGCCCAGCTCATTCGCAACCTGATCGGCGATGTCCAGCCGCAGCAGCATCGGGCCGGCCACAATCCACCCCAGGGCGGCGGCGAAGCCGGGCGGCCAATCCGGCGGATGGGGCAAGGACACCAGCCCGGGGGCGGGCAACACCGGCACGGCAATTCCATGCTGCAACGCCAGGAGCTGCGCGCGCATGGCCGCGGCGCGCGGTTTCAGCAGGGCCGGGAGGAACATGGCAAGCCGCCCGCTGCGCACACCCAGTGCACGCAGTTGGCGGCGCAGCGGAGGCGGGATTTCGCTGTCGGCGCCGCCAAAGACCGGCCGGCTGGGGACGTCAGGGTGGCTGCCGGCTGAGCCGGAGCGCCTCGCATCGCGGCCCACGCCGGATTCGATGGGCTCGGGAATGACCCCGAGCGATTCGCTCAGCCGGTGCAGGCTGCCGCGTGTGGCGGGGACCGCATCACCTGCATTCATGGCGGAGAACAACGGCGCCAGATCGGCGCGGATTCGGTCATCGACGTGGCGTTGCAACCGGACCCGCAGCCGTTCCCGCTGCGCGCCGTCCAGGTATTCGCTGTCCAGCACGCGGACGGCCGGGCGCAACGCCGTCGGGCCTCGGATCAGGCGGGCGACCGGGACGCCCTCCCAGGTTACGGTGTGGTCCGGCGCCAGTGCCAGAGCGGTGTCGGGTGCCGTTTCCAGCAGGGCGACGCGGCGGGGCATTTCCTCGCGCAAAGCGCGGCGGGCGGCACGCAGCACGAGCTTCTTTTCATCGCCGGCGGCATCCGGATCCGGCTGGAAGATGAAGCCGGCGATGTGACCGACGGGGTGGCCTTCCACCACAACCTCGCCGCGGCGGGTGACGGCGGAGAGCAATTCGTGGCCTTCGCCGGCTTCCAGGCGGCGCATCAGGTGGGCGGCACGGCGATCGACGAAACGGCTGGTGAGGCGTTCGTGCAGGGCGTCGGAGAGCAAATCCTCCACCTCGCGGGCGCGGCCCTGCCAGTGCAGCGCGTCGGACACCCAGTCCGAGCGCGCGGCGATATAGGACCACACCCGGATGCCGGCGAGGCGCTGCATCAGGGTGTCGATGTCGCCTTCCGGCCGGGCGAGCGCGGCGATCTGGCCGGCGAGCCAGTCGGTGGGCAGGTGCTTCTCCCGGGCAACGTGACCGAAAATGCGGGCACACAGGTTGGTGTGCGTGTCGTCAGCCAGCTTGCGGAAATCGGGGACCTGGCACGCATCCCACAGCAGTCGCACCATCCGCCGGCCCTGGGCGAGCCGGCGAATGTCCGGGTCGCGGGCGAGGGCGGCCAGCGTCTCCAGGTCCGACGCGTCGTTACCTTTCACCAGGCCCGGCCCGGGCGGCGGAGCGGTAAGGCTGTCGAGCAAGCCGTCGATCTGGGAAAAATCCAGGTCGCTGTTGCGCCAGCAGAGCTGTTCCAGGGCGTCGAAGCTGTGGGCTTCGACCGCCGCCACGGTTTCGTCCGGCAGCGGATGGCATTGGGCCGTGGTGCCGAAGGTGCCGTCGCACATGCCACGGCCGGCGCGGCCAGCGATCTGGGCGAGCTCTGCCGCGGTCAGGCGGCGGGGGCGGTGGCCGTCGAATTTGCCCAGGCCGGCGAAAGCGACATGGTTGACGTCCATGTTCAGGCCCATGCCGATCGCGTCGGTTGCGACCAGGAAATCCACTTCCTTGTCCTGGTACAGCGCGACCTGGGCGTTGCGCGTACGCGGCGACAGCCGCCCCATCACCACGGCACAGCCGCCCCGGCGGCGGCGGATCAGCTCGGCGATGGCGTACACCTCGGCGGCACTGAACGCGACCACCGCACTGCGCGGCGGCAATTTCGACAATTTCGCCGGCCCGGCGTGCAGAAGCTGCGACATGCGCGGGCGTGTCTCCACGTTGGCCTGTGGCACCAGGCGCTGCAGCAGCGGGCGAATCGTTTCGGCGCCCAGGAACATGGTCTCCACCATGCCACGGGCGTGGAGCAGGCGGTCGGTGAAGACGTGGCCTCGGTCGGGGTCGGCGCAGAGCTGAATCTCGTCCACCGCGACGAACTCGGCGTCGCGGTCCAGCGGCATCGCTTCCACGGTGCAGGAGAACCATTTGGCGTCCGGGGGGACGATCTTTTCCTCGCCAGTGATCAGCGCGACGTGGCGGGCGCCCTTGCGCGCAACCATTCGGTCATAATTCTCGCGCGCGAGCAAACGAAGGGGGAAGCCGATGATGCCGGAGGAATGGGCGAGCAAGCGCTCGATGGCGAGATGGGTCTTGCCGGTGTTCGTCGGCCCAAGGACGGCCTTGATGCGTGCGGCAAAACCGGAATCGAAGCCGGGCATGGCAGGATGGTTGGGTCTGGCGCGGCGGATTGCAAGCTTTTCCGGTGGGCGGGTTTGCTGTTTCTTCATGGCGGGACGGTTACAGCCGGTGGATGCCGACCGTTCTGCGCGCCCAAGGCTTCAGGTTCTATTTTTTTGCGTATGATCGCTGGGAGCCACCGCACGTCCACGTCGACCGCGGCGGCGCGTCGGCCAAGATTTGGCTTGAGCGCGTCGAGGTCGCGCGTAACGGGGGTTTTGCAGCGCATGAACTGGGCGATATAGTGCGGCTGGTGCGTAGTCGGCGGAACGAACTACTGGAGGCATGGGATGTCCGCTTCGGAACAAGCTCTCGTCGCTGATACGCGGGTGCGAAGTGTCACCATTACCGATGACGAGCTGGTCGTGGGTTTGATGGATGGCCGCACCATTTCCACGCCGATCGCGTGGTATCCCAGTCTCAGCAACGCCACACCACAGCAACGTGCCAACTGGGAGATTTGCGGCGCCGGTTATGGGATCCACTGGCCCGACTTGGACGAGGATCTGAGCACGGAGGGAATGTTGCGGGGCGAGCCGCTTGTGTCTGGGTACGGCTGACCGTGCATGTCGCTGTGGGCCGGCGCTGCCCGGAAGCGGAGGCTGACTGATCAGGCGTTGCTCGCAGCGGTGGCGGACATCGAAGTTTTGCTGGTTGATGCCGGCCTCGGCTGGAAGATGTTGAAGAGGCGTATCGCGACGGGTAACCTGATAGACGTGGTTGGCGATGGCAAAGAGTAAACAGGCAAGCCGAATCCTTACTGAGGTCCATGAGGCTGCGCGGGAGCTCCTGACGCGGGCGCCATCGACGCGCTGACGATGCGCCGCTTCGATGCGCTGTGCTTGCCGCCGGTACGCCATTATACGGCCGCCGACATTCGGCATATTCGCAAACAGGCGAATGTCAGCCAGGCGGTATTTGCCGCGATGCTGAACGTCCGCACGGCGACGGTTGCGGCGTGGGAGCAGGGCGGCAAGGCGCCCTCGGGGGCAGCGCTTAAATTGCTCGATCTGGTTGAACGGAAGGGGCTGCCCGCGTTGGGGTAGATTCTTCCGGGGGCGCTGCGGCGGAGGGAGCGGCACACTGGTCCGGTGCGATTGGATGGCGATCTGCCGGTCGCGTGCGCGACGGATTTTCCCTGCGCAAAACAGCACTTCGGGACAGGGGTTTTGACTGGTTTCGAGCATAGGTTGCTCGCGATGGCCAGGCTAGGCATCCCTGGATTGGTGACGCAAGCCGCACGTTGAGCGTGACACGTTGAGCGTGAGTGGTCGCGCTTGCTATTACGTTTAGCGTCGTCGTCGGCGGGTCGGCAATTGTCCACCACCCGCACGACGCGGCAATTTGCAGCGCGTAACATGCTCCGGCTTATGAGCCTGCTGCGGCAGTGGCTGCAGGTGGCGCAGGAGGCGCCATTTTCAGTGCTGCATGGTGATTGAGTACGGCTACAATGCGGTCGAGCAACGGGGCAAAGCCTGAAAAGTCGATCGCGGCCGCATTCGGAATCACGACCCGCTTCGCAAATACGGCCTTGCCATATTTTCCAGCTTCGTCGTGTTCCTTGTTGGGATCGAAGCTTTTACCATCGACGGGCGTCTTGAGCAAAGCTGGCTGAAATAGATCCTCGATGCAGCTTTTCTTCCCTGAGCCCAGTTCCGGCGTTTTCACCAGATAGAGGTTGTAGCCCAGGTAGTAGAATGCCTCGGACGAATCGAGGCCAATCTTTGGATGGCCCTTGTTTCTGGCATATCCAAACAGGCTCTTTGCGCCGTCGTCATTGTCAAATAGCACGATCACGGGGTGCGCAAGCGGTGCATGCGAGTAGGCTCGCAAGTGTTTTTCGTAATCCCTGATGAGGAATAGCTGCTCGCTCGTCCCATGACCGAGCTGCATGACATCATGCACGGTGGTAGAAAAGTTCATAAATCTGATTTTGGCTTCTAACTTGCCGCCGATGATCTCGCCAAGGCGCGGGTGATACGCTGTCAGGTACCGGATGGCGGTACGCAGATAGACCGAGTCGGTTTTTCCCTCCGGTACGATGAGTGGCATCGTGTGCGCGACGAAGTTTCTGTAAAACAGGAACCGAAAATAGAGGGACCGCGTCGCAGTTGGCTTCGCCTTTTTCACATCGTCGTCGCGTAGATCAGCGGTGCTCTTGATCTGGTAGATATGCGCGAGGGTGCCGCCAAGGGGATTCAGGCTGGTGATCACCTCCTTGACCGGCGGATCTCCGACTGCGCCTCCCGCGAGGGAAGAGGGCACCATTCGGTAGTAGCTACCGGTCGTGAACAGTGCCTTGCACATGTGACGCGCGGCGCGAAGGTATTCCTGGCGGATATTAACCTTCTCGTTGACCATCAGGCCGGTCGTGACCTGCCGAGAGCCACGGAACTGCATCCGCGTTTTCTTGTCGTTGATGTCGAAACCTGCGTCCTTGATTCGCGCACGAAGCTCATCGCCCACCTGCCAAGCAGCCCCAGCCGTAGGAACCGCGATCTCCGGCGGGAAATCTTTGCGACTGGTTGAGAACGTGATGTCGTCTGCGTACCGGGAATAGGTGCATTTGTGGATTTTCGCGAACCGGGCTAGACGGCCCATCCAGCACATGACCAATCAGGTTCGAAATGACCGGTGAGCAGGGACTGCCCTGCGGAAGTTCATTCTGAAAGCATGCGATCTGGGCCAGCACTGTGGCGACCGGCGGCTTCAATTCGAAGCTCTTGTCCTTCAGGAAAAATCCGCGGACCCGGCCGAAATTGATCGATGGAAAAAATCGGCCAAGTCAAGGTTGAACACGTAGCGACGGCGTTTGTGCAGCTGCGCATTGGTTATAATCGAGCGGCCTTTCTCGAAGCCGTGGGCCAACGGTCGGCGCGGCGGTTTTGCCTTCTTCAGCTCCTCGATGCATTCAGTCAGAAGCGTCGCCAGCCGCCGCTGTAGGAGCGACAGACTGGCCTCCGGCGCCTTTATCTGGCGCTTGCCGCCGTCCCGCTTGGGAACCTCGAACAGAGTGTATTTCTCCGAGTCGGGAAGCTTGTAGAGGACGAACGATAGCCCGCTCGGCGTAAACCCAAGCATCTTGGCCACATCCTCAAGCTTCCTCGCATCACGAAGCGCCTGCAACTTGGACATGGGTAGAGACTTTTCTTAGTGAGTTAGGCTTGCGGGCACTCCTATGCGACGCCTAGGAGCCATTAAGCGTCATAGTCCACACGCATATCTATATCGTTACCTAGGAGCAAGCATTCCCTGGCATCGTTGTCTTATGCCGCGATTCGCGACAACAAATCTGCCCGCAAGCCATTCCTCATGTTAGCGGCTTTGAACCGAGCCATCAAGCGAATCGGGAGGACATTCTACAACCTTTGCGCCGTGCGGCACTCGGCCTGTTGAACCTCTTGCCCAACGACCGCGGCAGCGTGGGATCTCGCTGACCCAGACGATGCAGCAGCGCCGCGACGAGTATCACAACCTGCGGCTTGGCGAGTGGCTCGATCCATTCAACCAAGCGGCAGGTTTCTTCCTTGACAAAGCTGCCGCTCCGTTGCTGCGTCAGACTGACGACCCGGTCGGTGGCAAAGCGGCTGGTCTTGCAATCGCTCACGAACTTGCGGTGGCTACAGGCATCGGCACTCGCCCCCTTCGATGTATTCTGGGGGCCGGCCGTTGTCATGGTGTTACTCGTATTCGCCGTGCTACGGATGACGCGCTCCGTCGCGGAGAAGAGCGTCCGAATCTCGGCCGAGTAGGGTGCTCCCGGCGCGAATGGCGCTGAGCGTCCGCTTCCGGGTTCGCGCATTGGCCCGGACCGCGGCCACTCCGGGTCGACAGGCGTTTGCCACCCCAAAAACCCCTTCCGCCTACACGTCCCCGCCCACCCCCGCCCTCAGGCATCCACCCGTACGTACACCCCAGGCGAACCCGCAGCATGCGTCATAACCTCCCGCATGCGCGGCGAATTGGGCGAGGAATGTTGCTGTTGCTCCTTCCACTCCGGGCTTTCGGGCACCGCCGTGCTGGCAAATTCGTAGACCGTGCTGTAGCCGGTGGTACCCTCGAGAACCCGATAGCGGCGGGCGTAGATCACCCCCGGCACCTTGCGGTAGCCGGGCACATACTCCCCACTGTACCAGGCGTTCCACTCCACATCGACCTCGGCGGGGACGGACATACGGCCAATCTGCAACACCGGCGCCATGCCACGCTCCGGCATTTCCATGCCGTCCGGGTAAATTTGTTCCCCGACAATGCGTGTCAAATTCTTCCCAATCACGGATGGTGAGGCTTTCTGTCCCCACGGCGTCCGCGGCCGATTGGTAAACGCCGGCGTCTGCATGACAGCCACGCTTTCCAGTTCATAGCATGCCAGGAACTGCGGGCCGCCCTTCACCGCCTCGTAGCGGGCCGCCGAGAGAATGCCGGGCACCGACAGCAATTCCGGTAGATGTTCCTTGTTATACCATTCGTTGAATTCCTGCACGTCTCGGGCGTCGATATCAACGTACACCATGAAAATCCCGCGACCTTTTTGTGCCATGTTGCCGTCTCCTCTGTGAAGCGTAGCCGCTATCGTTTTGCCTCGTCTCGTGGGCACCCGGTCCTCACTCCTGGAGCTCAGGAGAGACACGAGCCCCCCAACCGGGTTGCCATCCCAGCCGACATTCCCCAAATTCCCGAGCTGTTTAGCACGATCCTTGGTCTCATCCAGGTACACCGCAATGAAACTCGGGCATAACCAGCCTCGGCGGCGGGCAATCATGACCCGTCCGCGCCGAGCATTGTGACACTGCAGCTCCGGGTACAACAGTTTAGTTCCGCACGTTCGGTTCTATGAGCGGCGGCCGGAGATTGAGCCGTGCCAGCCGGGATTGAAGGACCGCTCGAAAGCGACGTCAACAACCCACCGCGCGACTAACGTTGCCGCGCCTGTCGTCGACCCAACCGATTGGATGAGTGGCTCGATTTACGACGGCATTTGGCCGAGATAGTTGGGCTTAGTAAGGTTGACGCCGGTGCTGCGGATGATGTCGTACGCGGTCGTCGCATGGAACTGCACCTGCAACATCGCGAAATGGTACAGGTAGTTCTGAGACTTGAACTCGCGCGGCTGGCCACCCATCGGAACCGTAATGACGGTGTCTTCCTTGCCGTCGAGCTGATCCGCGCGCAGGCCCTTCAGGAAGTCGACGGTCTTGTCGATGCGCGCCTGCATCTCGGCGAAGTTGTTGTCATGGTCGGCGAAGGATGGCAGGGTAATTCCGGCGACCCGGCCGGCTCCGCACGAATGGGTGCAGACCTGCCGCACCTGCCGCTCAAGCGGGAACATGTCGGGAAAGAGCCGCAGGTTCAGCACCACGGTGGTATCCCATTTCTGGGCCGTGGCGTGCTCCTCGGCCTTCTGTAGCACGGTTTTGAGGCCACCGAGCAACTGCAGGCATACCGGCACAAAGCCGCTGTACATCGTGATTGCCATAGGACGCTCTCCTTATGGGGTTAGGAAAGATTGCGAACGATCTTAGCGCGTGCGATCGAGGAGACAAGCCGGATAAGAATGCCGCTACCGCACTACGGCAATTTCATGCGCACTGTGCACCAGCGAGAGGTCGAACGGCCGCTTCGGTTCGAATGCAGTTGTGGCGCACAAGGCATCGCCAACCCCACTTGCGCGGGCCTGGGGAAGCCCCCGGCAACCGGTCAAGATTCCCGTGCAGGATGGCGTGGTCGCAGGCGGCCCTCGATCTCCCGGCGCTCGCCGCCCTCCGAGGTCAGCCAGTAGTCGCACTCGCGATGCCGCGATCCCGACACGTAGCTCCTGAAACGGTCCGTCGTCTGCAAGCTGCCCGGCGTCACAAAGATAAGGGGCGGTCTTGGCGATGCCCTGCGCGGTGCTCGTCGTCATGGCATAGCCGTAGGCGAGGCGCATCCACGACCAAGCTATGGCCTGCCGGACCGACTTCAAGATCCACCAATCCTGGGGCCGGACGTCTTCCATTGAAGACGTCCGTTTTTGGTTGAAGTCGGGCGTACGTCGGCGCATCATGCGCGTGCCCCTCTGGCCGGACCGATCGGATCATGCCTACGCAAGTTGCACGCGATGAAAGCCGGGTCCCGCCGGTCACGCCCATAAGGCCATCTTCGATCACGCGCATGGGTGCCTTGGGTAAGCCGGTCGGTGCGGTCAGCGCTGCTGCCAACGTCCTGCGATCCCTACACACCGCCCATCGCCCGCTGAATGCCAGCGAGGTCGCGCGCGCATCGGGGCTGCATCGCGGGACGGCCTACAACATCCTCAGGACACTCCAGGCGGAAAGCTTTGTCAGCTATGACGAGACCAACCGCACCTATGCGGTGAGCCTGCACGTTCTCGAACTCGCCCATGGGGCGTTGCGGCGCAGCGGGCTACTCGACATCGCGCGGCCTCTGATACATGCGGTGGCCGATGCCCATCAGGTCTCGATCTACCTGTCCAAGGTGCTGGGGCCGTCAGCGTTGCTGTTGCTGGACTGGGTCGGGGGGCTGCGTCCCGACCCTCACGTCACGGTCGGCAAGCCGCATCCGAGCCCGGCAGGTGCGTCGGGCGTCATCCTCGCCGCCTTTGGCAAAAGCAGCGAAACGGAATTGGAGACGCTGCTTTCGCACGTCAAATGGTACCAGAAGCCATCCTTCGCCGAATTTCTGGCGCGAGTGAAAGATGCCAAGGAAGTCGGCTTCGCGGTGGACCGTGGCACCATGTATCGCGGCGTCACCCTGGTGTCGGTGCCGGTCCTGTCACCCACCTGGGAACTGTTGCTGATCCTCACCGCTGCGGGGCATCCACATGATCTCGCAGACGACGCGGTGGGAGCGCTGAGCCGCGCGTTGCAATCGGTGGCGGAACGGCTGTCCGACGGTTTGCCGTTGCTACGGCTTGGATGATGTTGCCCGGCTCGTCGCCGGCGAGGAGGAAAGCATGGTTGAAGTGCAAGCGGTTCAGTCCGGAGGCCGAACGGAGACGAGCCTCGAGTTCGACGCAATCGTCATCGGGGCTGGTGTTGCGGGGCTTTACCAGCTCTACAGGCTGCGCGAGCTTGGCTTGCGCGTGCGGGCGTTCGAATCCGGCAGCGGCGTGGGTGGCACGTGGTACTGGAATCGGTATCCTGGCGCGCGTTTCGATTCCGAGAGCTGGACCTACGGCTACTCGTTCTCCAAGGAACTGCTCGACGAGTGGGATTGGGATGAGCACTTCGCAGCCCAGCCCCACACCGAGCGCTATCTCAACTACGTCGCCGACAAGTTCGACCTGCGGCGCGATATTCAGTTCAACAGCCGGGTCTCCGCGGCGCATTACCGAGAGGAGACGCGGAGCTGGGAACTCGTGCTAGAGGATGGCAGCCGCCATTCTACTCGCTTCTTGGTAACTGCCATCGGCATTCTCTCCGCAGCGACGATGCCGAACATTCGGGGCATCGACACATTCATCGGCCTGTCCTGCCACACGCATCGCTGGCCGAAGGAAGGGGTTGATTTTGCCGGCAAGCGTGTCGGCATCATCGGCACTGGCGCGACCGCGGTGCAGACGATCCAGGAGCTTGCCAAGTCCGTCGGTCACCTGACCGTGTTCCAGCGCACCCCCAACTGGTGCGCGCCGCTGCACAATGGCAAGATCGACAAACAGGAGATGGACGATATCCGCGCGCGCTACGAAGAAATCTTCGCGCTCTGCCGCACGTCGCCGGGCTGCTACATCCACGCCCCGGACCCCCGCAGGACCTTGGAAACCTCCCCCGAGGATCGGGAGACCTTCTGGGAACAGCTCTACGACTCCCCCGGGTTCGGCGTGTGGATGGGGCAATTCAGCGACACGTTGACCGATCGTGAGGCTAACAGGCTAGCCTCCGAATTCATCGCCAAGAAGATCCGCCAACGGGTCAAGGACCCGATGGTGGCCGAAAAGTTGATCCCGAAAAACCATGGGCTCGGGACCCGCCGCGTGCCGCTCGAGACCGGCTACTACGAGGTCTACAACCAGCCCAACGTCGAGCTGGTCGACATCAATGAAACGCCGATCGAGCGCATCACTCCGCGCGGCATTCAGACCAGCGAGCGCGAGCGTGAATTCGACATCATCATCTACGCCACCGGGTTCGACGCGATCACCGGCGCATTCGACCGCATCGACATTCGCGGGACCGAAGGCCTGCGGCTAAGCGATCTTTGGAAGAATGGGCCTCAGACCTATCTCGGCGTCTTCGTCGAAGGGTTTCCGAACCTGCTGATGGCAATGGGACCGCACGCCGGGCTCGGCAACTACACGCGTACCGCGGAATACAGCGTCGAGTGGGTCACCGACGTGATCCGGTTTGCGACCGAGCGCGGTCTGACGCGAATCGAGGCGACAGCTACGGGCGTCGAGGAGTGGACCGATCACGTCCTGGCGCTCGGCGAGGGCCAATTGATGAACGAGATCGGTTCCTGGATGACCGGCGTCAACCGCAACCTCGAGGGCAAGCAGAAGCCTAGGATCATGCGTTACAGCGGTGGCCACCCCGCCTATCGTGAACATTGCGACGCGATCGCCGCGGGGGGGTATCGCACGCTTGCGCTGGCCTAGCCCAACTCGCGGTGAAGGACAGCAGAATCCGCTGATGGCCGCGGAATAACGGAGGAGCTAGCAATGGACGTCGGCATGATGATGGTGTTCGCCAGCTACGGCTGGGAGAACTGTTCCGATGCGCGCGTGTGGGACGAGGAGATCCGTCTGGCGCGGCTCGCCGCCGATCTTGGGTTCGACTGTCTCTGGTCGGCGGAACATCATTTCAACGACTACTCGTTCGTTCCCGACAACCTCCAGCTTATGTCGTACCTGACCGCGGCTTGCCCCGCGATCGACCTGGGCACCGCCGCTGTCATCGTCCCCTGGCACGATCCGCTGCGCGTCGCCGAGCAGGTCGCAGTGCTCGACCTGTTGAGCAAGGGCAGGCTGCGCCTCGGGCTCGGCCGCGGCCTGGCGCGGCGCGAATTCGCCGCCTTCCGCTTGAGCATGGACGAGTCGCGCGAGCGCTTCGACGAGGCGGCACCGATGATCGTCAACGCGCTGAAGACCGGGTTCATCGAAGGCGACGGCAAGTTCTACAAGCAGCCGCGCATAGAAATCCGTCCACGGCCACAGTATTCCTTCGACGGCCGCATCTACGCAGTAGCGTCGAGCGAGGACTCGATTGTTTCAGCTGCCAAGCTCGGCGCGCATATGGTCATGTTCGCCGATCGGCCGTGGGAAATGCGGTTGCCGGTCATCGAACGGGGGCGCGAGCTGCACCGCCAGGTGCACGGTACCACGCCGCCGCATGTCATGTTGACCGAGTTCGTCATCTGCGGACCCGACCTTTCCGCCTGCGAGGAAGAGGCGCGCCGGTATCAGGGCAAATTTGTCGAGAGCAATTTTCACCACTACGAGTTTCTGGGCGAGCACTTCAAGACGGTTAAGGGCTACGACGCCTATCAGCAAAAGGCTGAAATCGCTCGCAAAGGCGGGCTGGAAGGCGCGGTCGCCGGCTTCATGCAGGCGGCAAGCTGGGGTACGCCCGACAAGATCCTGCGCGGGCTCGAAAAGCGTCGCGAAATACTCGGCGATTTCGAGCTCAATGTTGCCTTCCGGTTTGGCGGAATCCCCTATGATGTTTGCGAACGCGGTCTCCGGCTCTTCGCCAAGGAGGTGTTGCCGGTCCTCAAGGAGCAACCGTCCACCCGTGTTCGCGCTGCCGCCGAGTGAGGCCGGTCTCCGGTCCGGCAGCGATTATAATAATTCCCCGCGGGTCCGACACCCTGGTGGAGTTGACGTATCCCAGAATTGGGCTTTCGCGTCTCGGAGGTCCTCCATGAAAAGCGATTGGCTGAGACCGGCGTGGCGACAGGCGACGATGGCGCGGTTTGACCTGATTCACGGCAAGACGCTGGTCGGATTCGCGATCAAGGGCAGGTCACACCGTCCCAACCCAACTCAACGGGGAAACGGCCTCTGTCGAGGCCCGATCGAAGAGTGCAAGGCCAGGGCTCCGCCGACGTATCCTTCAGTCGAATTGCTCGCAAGTGCTCTGCACCTTCGCTGCAGCTAATGCGATCCTTGCGGAACAGAAGAAATTGCGTGCCGCCATCGGGGGCTGCGACATCCGGCGAACCAGAGCGCGTCGCGATCTGCTGCGCCGCTGCCTGACAATCCACACAGTAGCAGACGCTGGCCACGATGGGCCGCCCACACGGCGCCAATTCGACCGCACCGCAGCGACAGCGCGCCAAATACTGTTCCTGCGTTCTTGCCACCCCGGCCCTCCGATACTGCTTGACGTCCCCGCGCAATCTCGACCGAGACCCTCCGGAACCTGGGGGTGGTTACGCCGCCGGTCGCCCCGTAGCTTCTTCCACCCCGACCTGTTCGACGCCAATCCGCACCAGCTGCGCCCCCGCGGACGGTCGCGTTGCACCAGTTCGTCGAATGGCCGCGTGCCTCGCAGGCCGCAACAGCCAGAATCCGGTGCACGGGCTTATACATTTTCCTGGCCGAGCGGTATCCGTGCCACTAACGGCGCAAGCGTCCTCCCTCTGGCACCTTCATGCCCACCCGAGACTGATGTGACCGCGCCCAGGCGAGTGTCAGAATAAACGAGATCGCTGACCGGCCGGTCACGGAGCCGGGACTACCGCATAATAGAGACCGTTGGCGCCATACGCGGGCGCGAGCCATACGGCGCCGCACGCGTAACGCTGAAGCAGCGGCCGCCAGAAACAGCCGCCAGGCAAGGTTGCATAGGCCGTCGGCACGGCGGCCTGGGCATAGGCCGGCGCGGTCGCGGCAACCCCCGCCGCAGCCACACCCACCGCCGTACCTACCGCGGCACCTGCGGCCGCCGCACCAGCATAGCCCCATGCGCCGCCAGTCCCGCAATTATTGCAGGTGGCGCCGTAGTAGTTCACCGTGGCAGGCTGATGGTAATAGTTGCCGGAGGCGACGGTAGTTGTACCGTTATAGCCTGTGTGATACGCGCCCGTTGCGTTCACAGCGCTGCCATGCCAAGCGCCACCGGCGTTGCTTTCATGCGCCATGCCGCCGGCACCGGCCTGCGTGCCATGTTCGTAGCCGCCGAGGTTGCTGGAATGCGACACACCCTGCGCACCGAACGTCGTGGAATGCTGCCAACCTCCCATACTACTTGAATGGGTGAAGCCACCGCCAGCATATCCGTGCACCCAGGCGCCGCCTGAAACCGGCAGAGCCATGACAGTCAGCAACGCGACAGTCGCCAGGTATCTGCTTCGCATCTTTGCTGTTCCTGCTTCTAGGGTTTTGACACAGGCTTGCCAGGCAACGGCATGGGCGTGCCGGGCGGATGGAAGGGGATCCGCGTGGCGTGCTTTGCCTTCTCCGACGTGAACACGCTATCGGCGACCGCGGCCATCAATCGCCAGCTCGAGTACTCTGTTTGGTATAACGCATGCGCCGGCTCGTGCGTATAGACCACACGGACCAGGCGCGGCAGATGGTCTTTCGCACCGATCCACAGTTCTGCCTGCGCGTTGTCGCTCGCGACAGCAACCATGTCCGTGGTCGTGTTGCCGACGACGTGCGACTGCCCGACATAAAACGCAGAATTCATGCCCTCCTTTTCGAATACGTCGCACGGCTTCGACAGGATCACGTCGTCGAAAGGAAAATAGATCGCAGCGGCATTCCAGGCTGTCTCGAGCATAGGATCGATCGTCTGCGGAGCATCCGCCATCGCCACCATGTTGGTCGATGGCACATAGACCATCATCGTCTTGCCGTTATAGTAGAACTCGTCGGGCACGCCGTCTCCCGGCGTGATCACCCGCAGCTTGTCGGGACGCAGCATTGTGACCTGGTTGCGCACTGCGTAGAACAACGGCTGGCCGTTGCGGGCAGCCTTCTCGTAGGTGTTGACCGCAGTGAACGACATGGCCTTGGCGGACGCCAATGTGGCGCACGCCGCCTGCAGCACGCCGACCGCCTTCGGCTCTATCGCCGGCGGTTCAGCCGATTGCGCCGTGGCCGGTGGCTGCGTCGCCGTTTGCGCGGCAAGCTGCTGAGGGACCAGTACTGCGAGTGCGCATAGCCATTTGATGACCGACATCGGGTGTCTCCCAGAATGCGTTATCAACTGACCTTTCTCGCCGGCGGGATCTTCCGGGCACCGTCCTGGATCGACGGATCGCGACTATCGGGCCAGTACAGTCGCAACATCAGAATGGACTTGCCGGCTGGCACCGGCAGCCAGTTCGACTCCTTCTCCGCACCCGGCTAATCTTTTAGGATGGCATTGTCAACCTAACCGGCTATGGTCGCCTTTCAACGCGAACAAGGAAGCATGATGCGATCATGCCGCCAATTCGGCACACGTCTCCTGCTGCCAAATCGACCGAGATGCCGTAATCCTGCAGCATAACTTCGAGATCACGGTAGCTGACCGGGAATTAGAGATACCAGCGCACGGCCCAGAGGATCACCTCGGCAGTAAACTGCCGCCCTTTGAACTGCTCGCCCCAACGCGCCATTGCACTACTCGCTTGGCCTTAACCGCAACTATTCTACCCCGCCGGGAAAGCGGCGCCCAAATCTTGCAACAGAACCTTTAGGCGCGCCTTCGCCTCCCGTTTTGGTGCCCTCGACCTCACCGGCTATCTGCTGCGGCAGCAGGAGTGGCTTACGGTAAGATTGGTAATCGGCCGGCCTGCATGCCTGACTGTACAGTAATCTGCACATGGTCGGCTGAATTGCGCAGCGTGGTTGAGGGTGATTCACCGAATAGCTTTCGGTAGGCGACCGAAAAGCGGCCGAGCTCCCAGAATCCATAATCATTGGCGATCGTGGTCACAGTTTTTTCGCCGGGATCAGACAAACTAAGGGCACGCCGTGCCTGGTTCATGCGCCTGCGCCAGAGATACTCGTGCGGACTCATGCCGAGGTATTCATGACAATAATTGCGCAACGTCCTCTCATGCACGCCGACCTGGGCACATATCTCGGTCAGATAGAGCGGTCGTCCCTCAGCCTCGTGAATAGCTCGCTCGAACCTTTGCATGACTGGCATGCGAAGATGGGGGCTGGCCCTTCCTTCGGAGGTCGCGGCTTCAGAAAGGCAACCCACCATTACGCGGACTAGCTTCTCCTCTATGGCCCTGGCAACCTCGGGATGCGCCAGGATATCGGGCGTGTTCTCTGCGAGATGACAGGTCGCCTCATGCAAGCGCCGCAATCGGCCTATCAGGTGATCCGAAACGCGTATGTGCCGTATCTCCGCTGGCCCTGCCAGTTCACGGCCGGTGAGGGCTTGGTTGGCCGCTAAAAGATCTTCCGGCGGCAGTGACATTGTCGCTAATCGACTCGACCCCAGGACCCGACAATGATGGTCGCTCTCAATGGACGTAGCTACAATCATGTCAGGCAGAATCTCGCTGCCATTGTGGTACGAAGGCGCCTGCTGTGGATCCGCGACAAACCCAATTGGGCAGCGATCGAATGCATTGGTCAAATGCATGATCTGTGGCAAGGACGCGTCGCTGCGCTGCATCCAAAGGCGATGCAGACTTATTTTGGTAAGAGCGCCACTGTACTTGCCGGCTGTTGTGACGAGCACCCTAAGGTTCGCGCCCCGGTAAAAGGCTTCGTGCTCCCAAGGATCCTGGAAGCTGCGAATCGCGCTGCTGACCACTGCCCTCTCTCCTTCTAATCCTTGAGGCGCCGAATAAGACAGTCAAGATCGTAACCGGCAAAATACGGCCCCTGACCAAATCCCGATTTCGGACCCTACCAGGAAGATCACTCCGATGGTGCCAGTGAGCACGACACCTGGGATATAGGAGTCAGTTGTGATCAGCGGCACCGACAACGCATAGATGGCAACGACATAGGCATCGAAAGACCAATCAAGTGACGCTGCCAATGTTGTCGAGCATCGGATTGCGCTAATCTGAGACATCTCCCCTCCAGATTCTAGCTGGCTGAACACCGGCAAAGCCACCAAAGCACAGCCTCGATCTGCCACAAATCTGACATTGAACTGTGTACCAGCATAAACCATAATGTCTGGCAGTCAAGTTCATGAATTTTGATCGAATTCCTCTGTTCCGGCAGGTGCAGCATCTTCGCTAGCAGTATGCGCCTGTAGTCCCTCCGCTCAGCCCGTCACCCCATCACTATCGCTCCTTGGGTATGAGGACCGTCCAAGACATGGGGGTGGAACAGCCCGCTGATCCCGGCGCTGATCCACAGCAGGATGCTCGTCACGACTTACCGGTTTGTTCTTCCCCCCTCCCAGTTTTTGGACGGTCTCAATAATGTTGGATGCAATATCGCGAAGTCCTCGGAACACCTACTTGACGCAGGCTGCGGCCGAGCAGGGCAATGGCGCCAATCATGTGTGCATTAATCGACAGCCTCAATGAGCCATTCGACATCGACTCATGGGGCCAAGCCGCCGCTCGGTTCGACAGCCAGGCTCCGCACGTTGATCACTTACCTCGAAATGATGGTCGATTTGTACCGCAAGCTAGGATCACAGCCAACCGCGATGCTGCGATACGTTGCTGCCTTCGGTGACTTGCATAGTCGGCCTTGATCGGAGGAAAAGGCATGGACGCCATATATCGCGTCAGCTTCTACAAGAAGCTGACCGACGACACTGGTCACCCTGCCGAGCCGTGCCAGGGTGTCGTCGAGGTACACGAGAAGAACCGAAAATGCGCGATCGAGGTCGCTAAGCAGCGGTTCGCAGAGCTCAAGGGCGCAACGGACTCGTCGGCGTTTGCGGATTACGCCATCGCGAAGGCAGTCCCGAGTGCCCTGAGTCGCTCATAGTGCGGGGTAGAGCCGCTTCAGCTTGATGCGGGCATCTGCGGTGGTGAACTGTCGTCTGCCTTGGTATGGTTGGAATTGCGGTTGTTCTCCCAGGCGGCGACTTCCTCGATGAGGCCTCAATCATTGCGGCCAGGCCCGCAGTCGACTGCTACGTTCTCCTGGAGCGCCTTCATATCCTCTTGGGTCGCCGACGCCATCGCGTAAGCCATGAAGCGGATCGGATCGGCAAGTGCCTCCTCCGCCGTCTCGAAGCCACGAGGCGAGGGATCCATCGATGGCCTTCTCCGCCCCCTCAATCGCCAGCAGCGCGAACGTGGCCAGCCAATGCTCGCCCATGTAGTCGCCCGCGACATGCGGCAGGCTCGCCGCCAGGTGCCGACCCGCCGCATCCCGCATCACCGCGCAACGCGGATCGCCGGCCGGCAGCGCCGCCGCCAGATTATTCCAGCACCAGGCGCGGCTGAAGTTCAGCCCGTCCAAATGCGCGAGCCTCCCGTCGCTGCGGTCGCTGACCGAGACCGGTTGGAACAGCGCCGCCGGTTCCCGCCGCGAAAGCCGCGGCAGGAACCGGCCGAACCAAGTAAAGAACGCGTCCGCCGGCAGCACTCGCCGCATGCACTCCGCCTCCGCCAGGCAGGGCGAGAGGAAATCCTCGCCGCTGGGTTCCCAGGCCTGACAATCCGCATCGTCCAGGTACCAACGCCGCGCCGTGTCCGCCATCATCGCAGCCAGCGCGTCGTCGCCACAGGTCCGCGCATAATCCATCGCCAGCGTCAGTGCGATGGCCGTATTGGAATGCACGCCGCTGCGAACCGGATACGTCGCCTTCGGCAGATGTTGCAGGAAGCGCAGGCCAAATGCCTCGCCCAGAGGCCGTAGTGTCGCTGCCCACGCCTCGGTGCCATCCGCCCGGCGCAACTCGGCGCACAGCGCGAGCGACCACGCCCACCCATAGGGCCGTTCGAACGTGCCCGTGAAGGGCCGCGCCAGGTAGGCGCACTCCGCCGCTACCCGCTCCGGCGTCAGCGCCTCGGCAAACAACGTCCGGACCTGCGCCGCTTCCGCCGTGTCCGGAAACCGCCCGGACAGCCGTGCCAGCAACCAATAGGCATGCACGCAGGAATGCCAGTCGAAGCTGCCGAAGAAGATCGGGTGCAGCGCGCGTGGCGAGCGCAAATCCTCCGGCCCGGTCAGCACCTGATCCAGCTTGTTGGGGTACTCCCGAGTCACGTGGCCCAGCGCGATGGTCATAAACCTGCGGCCGAGGTCCTGCGTCAGCATCACAAGCGCCCTATGACCGGGTCACGCCGGGCCATCATGGGCAACCTTCGGAATCGGCAGCCCCAGATTCTCCCGCAACGTCGCGCCGGCATAGTCCTTGTGGTACAGCCCGCGGCGTTGCAGCTCCGGCACCACCCACTGCACGAAATCGGCGTACGTGCCCGGCACGTGGGTTGCCGCCAGCACGAACCCGTCGGCAACAGGCGCAGTGAAACGTGCTTCCAACCCATCCGCCACTTCCTTCGGCCCTCCGACGATCGGCTGGTTCGGCCGCGCGCGGCTGCTGTAACGCACGAAGTCGCGCGGCGTGGGATTGCGCATGCCGCTGGCGCGCAGCACGCGGTCGCGCATCGACTGGGTGCCGGAAATGTTCTCCAGCTCCTCATCCGTGAACGGTTCATCCAGTCCCTTGCTGGCGAAATCGAAATTCATCGCTTCCGAGAGCAAAGACAGCGCATCTTCGTCGGTGGCAAGTTTTTCGATCAGCGCCATCTTGTCCTCGGCTTCCGCCTTCGTCTCCGCGGTGACGACATAGGCCGAGGGCGTGATCGCCACATGATCCGGATCGCGGCCATGCTGCGCGATCTCGTCCTTCAGGTCGCGATAGACCTGCTTGCCATGCTCCATGCTGGTATGGGTGGTGACGAAGATCAGCTCGCCCCAGCGGGCGGCGAACTGCTTGCCGCGGCCGCTCTGCCCGGCCTGGATCACCACCGGCTGGCCCTGCGCCGACCGAGGCACGGTGAATGGTCCGCGCGACCGGAACCACTTTCCGGTGTGATCCAGGCGCCGAACCTTGTCGGGGTGAGCGAACAAGCCGGTCTGCCTGTCCAGCACGATCGCATCGTCATCCCACGAATTCCAATGTCCGAGCACCACGTCCATGAATTCGTCCGCGCGGTCGTAGCGCGCGTCATGTTCCATATGCTCTGCGAGGCCCATGTTCAGCGCCTCGCCGTCGTTCATCGACGTAACCACGTTCCAGGCCGCGCGGCCGTTGGTCATCAGGTCCAGCGTGGCGAACACGCGCGCGACGTGGAACGGTTCGAAATAGGTGGTAGAGCATGTAGCGCCGAGGCCGAGGCGCTCGGTGGCCATGCCCATCACGGTCAGCACGGTGACAGGATCCATTTTCACGCAGCGGATGCCATGCTCCACGGTGTGACGATGATCGTTACCGTAACGGTCCGGCATCGCCAGCCGATCGTCGAAGAAGCCGACATGGAATTTGCCGGCTTCCAGCACGCGCCCGATGGTCTGGTAATACGCAGCCGACGTCGTGTCGTCGCGCGATTCAGGATGGCGCCAGGAACTGACCAGATTGGTGCAGTTTTGCGCCTGGAGGAACCCTACCATCACCATCTGCCGCATCTGGACGATTCCCCTATGTCAATGCGAGGAGCGAAGCGACGAAGCAATCCCGTTCGAGTGCGGGTGCCGTGCGTCAGCCCCACCAGGGTTGCTTCGTCCCTGCCGGCCTCGCAAGAGCATCGGTGGGCGGTTCGCGCGTCCGCCTCGCCTCACTCCCCCGCCGCCACATTCTCCTTCGCCGCCATGCGCTGCTTCAATTGCTCCGGCGTCAGCCGCACGATATCCTCGTTCTGGTGTGCGTACAGATCGTATTGCTCTGTATCCAGCTCCTCCAGCGCGATCCGTCCCGCCAGCACGTCCTGCTTCCACGCCTCATGCTCTGCATGGCGGTCATGGAATTCCGGCATCACCTCTCGGGCGAACAATTCCAGACTGGAGCAAATGTCCTCGTGCGACGTCTTCCCCGCCTGGTTCAGCAGAATCACCTGGTCGACATGCGCCTCCTGGAACAATCGCAAACGCTTGCGAATGGTTTCCGGCGAACCGATCAGGCCGTTGCGCAGCGCCTGCTGCGCCTTCTCTGTATGCCGCCAGTCCTGGTACTCGCGCCAAAGATTGCCGGCGCCCGGCGCGTCCACGCCCTTTCGCCCATAATACGACAGCGCGAAAATGAAGAACGTCCAGCCCGAGGCTTTCGCCAGCGCCTCCTCGTCGGTGTCGGCGCACATGAAGCCGTTGACGATGGCGATGTTCGGATTGGCCGCGTAGTCGGCCAGCTTCTGCGGATGGTGCAGCAGCGTGTTGTAATAACGGTGCACCCAGGCCTGCGCGGCCTCCGGCGAGACGAAGCTGAAGCCCAGTGCGCCCATGCCCCAACGCCCGGCATCGGCAATGGTGCGGATGTTGGAGCACGCGACCCAAAGCGGAGGATGCGGCTTCTGGAACGGCTTAGGAATGACATTGCGGGCCGGGAAATCATAGTACTGGCCGTGGAATTCCCAGGAATCGCGGGTGAACATCGGGATGATGGCGCGCACCGCCTCTTCCCAGCGGTCACGCTTGTCGCGCACGCGGATGTTGAAGGGATGCAGTTCCGCCGGCCCAGCGCCCTCGCCCATGCCGAATTCCACGCGCCCGCCGGACAGCAAGTCCAGCGTGGCGACGCGTTCGGCGACGCGGTGCGGCTGGTTGGTGGTGAGCTGCACGATGCCGTGCCCGAGGCGAATCCGCTTCGTCCGCTGCGTCGCGGCAGCGAGGAACACTTCCGGCGCGGAGGAATGCGAGTACTCTTCCAGGAAGTGATGCTCCACTTCCCAGACATAGTCATAGCCAAGCCGATCGGCGAGTTCGAGCTGTGCCAGCGATTGCTGGAACAATTCGTATTCGCTGGTCGCAGTCCAGGGACGCGGGAGCTGATGTTCGTAGAAGATGCCGAATTTCATATTGCTCGCTCTGCGTTTCCTGGCAAAAGCGTCGCAGAGGGGACTGCCTCGGTCAAGCTCACGGGCAGCGGGGAGCCGCACCTGTCATGTCACCGCGGGTCATGTCATTGCGAGGAGCGAAGCGACGAAGCAATCCTCGTCGCGTGGCGCACGGATGGTTTCGGCACTTCTCGAAAGAAGCCGATTCGTCGCTTCGCGTCTCCCGCTGACGCCATTTGCCACGACGTTCCTCGTACCAAAGAACGTTGTGGTACCCAAGGCGCACCTACAACCATCTCGGCCAGGACTTGGTGCGCCGCAATGCCTCGGCCGCGGTGGCAGACAGGCGCCACGGCGTGTCGCTTTGCTCTGGCTTTGTTTGCAGTCGCAGGCAGGCGGGGCAGCGTACCGGCTGGTCCGGCCGCGCCGATGTCAGCACCACGCGGGCGCCGCAACAGCAGCACAGGCGCCGTTGCCTCGGGTCCTGCGCCGCTTCACGGACAAGCTGCGTCAGCATCGGTCCGCGGACCAGCGCGATCGGCAGATAGCGCATCGGACGTACCCCCACATGGCTATTCACAATTATACCGCTCGCCGAACCGGCCCGGCAATCCGCTTATCCGGCGTTCGCCTATGCTGTATGATATATCAGGGCCAGTCCTGAGGATCGGTGCCCGATCCCGACAAAGCGGAAGGAGCCATCATGCCAAACGACGATGCGCAACGCGTTCCGAAGGCCACCAAAGTCGCTTCGTCGCTGCCCAGTGGCCTGCAACTCACCGCGATGGACCCCACCTTCCGCGAGTGTCCGCATGATCCGCTGGACCGCCTGCGCTCTGTCGCGCCTGTGCACCGGGATCAGCAGTTTGCCCGCTGGTTTCTGACTCGCTTCGAGGATATCAAGACCGTCGTCTCCACCCGTGGACTGTCAGTCGATCCGCGCAAGACGCTGCCAGGTTCCTATTCGCGCCGCCTGCTGATCGGCGATGCGTCCGTGGAGACAGTACAGCTGAGCATGCTCCATCTCGACGATCCCGATCACAAGCGCATCCGGGGCCTGGTCACGCAGGCATTCAACCAGCGGGCGGTGGATGCATCGGAGCCACGCATCCAGGCGATCGCCGACCAATTGCTGGATGCGGTCGCCGCGCGCGACACGTTCGATGTTATCGCGGAATACGCATCGCCCCTGCCGATCATGGTGATCGCGGAAATGCTCGGCGTGGACGATGCCGATCTGGCACGGTTCAAGAGCTGGTCCGACGCCCAGGCGCAGGTTTTGAATCCGGCCCGCAGCTCCGAGCAATCCGAGGCGCTGAAAGACTCATCGCAGGCACTGGAAGATTATTTCCTCCGCATGATCGAATACAGGCGGCGCAACCCCGGCCGGGACATCATCAGCGGCCTGGTCGCGGCGCAGGCCGATGGCGACCGCCTGACCGAGCGCGAGATCGTCATCACCTGCAATCTGCTGCTGGTGGCCGGCAACCTGACCACGACGGACCTGATCGGGAACGGCGTCCTGGCGCTGCTGCAACATCCCGATCAACTGGCGAAGCTACAGGCACGGCCGGCCATGGTATCGCAGGCCATCGAGGAAATCCTGCGCTACGACCCACCCGTGGCGCAGACCACACGTATCGCGACGGCGCCGTTGACGATCGGCGACGCGGCCGTCCAGCCAGGCGAGCCTATCACGTTGTCCCTGCTCGCCGCTTCGCACGATCCGGCGTTGCACCACGATCCGCATTGCTTCGACATCGAGCGTGCGGACACGACGCATCTCGCCTTCGGTGGCGGCGTGCATTACTGCCTCGGCGCGCCGCTCGCCCGCGCGGAGGCGCGTATTGCGATCTCGGCGTTGCTGCGGCGATTCCCGCGACTGCGGCTCGATGCAGCACATGACGTCGTGCGGAAAGGGGTGCCGGTGTTCAACGGTGTGGAGGCGCTTCGGGTGCGTGCGGATTGATACGGCGAAACGTCGCTACCGCAATCGCCATGGCACGCGATTCGGCGTCATCGCAAGGATGCGAGCCGATCTCCTTGGGGCTGTGGCGAGAACGCCGAGCAGGTTCACCACGAAGCCACAAAGGCACGACGCTGCGATCCACGCCCTTTGTCCTTCGTCCGCGGCGAATGACTATGTCAGCCTGGGCGAGCTTCGTGCCTTCGCACCTTTGAGGTAGTATTTAACAGGAACCCAGCCGCACAGGCCGCACTTGTCACAGGCCGCACTTGTCGAGACCGCGGCAAGTTGCGCTCCCGAACAATCCTGTGCTGGCCTGCTAACGTTCCACTAGGAACACGATCTTCCCGGTCACTCGGTACGCAATGATCCGGTCATGCTCTACCACGCATTCCGCTTCCTTTACCCGGAAGGACATGATCCCCCGCAACGTCTTCGCCGCTTCCTTCACGGCGGCACGGCATGCGTCGTCAAAGCTGATCTCGGATTGCATCGTTACGTCGATATTGCGTACGATCGCCATCTCGCGCCTCCCTTGCACAGGAACGGGCAACGCTCGTACCTGCCGGCCATCAGCGATTGCTGGCCAGACACGCACGAACCACACCCACCCTTGATAGTTTGAGCCGATATCGGCCGCGCGGGAAGACCCCGTGCCGGCGCCGCGCAATCAGAGCAGCGCGGCGCCGCCTTGCAGGCGAGGCGTCAGACACCCACCGCGGCAGGCGCCTTCGCCGGCTCAGCCTTTACCGTCTCGCCGTTCTCCGCGGTCCCGCCGCCGATCCATGCTGCGACGAGCTTCTGATTGGCCTCGATCAGGTGGCTCGATTCCCGCGCGTAGTCTTCGAATGCGTCATGCACCCACTGCGCTTCCGCATCGAGCACATCGGACATGCGGCAGCACTCCGCCATCCGCCCGAAGGCTTGTGCATTGCGGCTCATCCGCTCGCCGACGAAACGCGCGAACTCGGCGTTCCATTGGTTCAACGAGTGCATGATCGTCTCGCCCTGGTCCCAGAACTGCCGGAACGCGGCGTCGGCCTGACCGAACGGCAACGCGTTCCCGATCGACGCCTGTTGTGTCGCGCTCATGAACATACCCCTTTTCTGCTGATATTTCCTGGCGGAAATCGTAGGTACGTTCACGCGATCGGCATCACGGCGTCAACCGCACGCATATCACATTCAAATGATACCGGAACCGTTTCTAATTTGCTGCTTTCGGATCAGCGTTGTGCGATGCGTTGTTCATCCTGTGCCGCAGTCTGAGGTGCGTCACCTTCTCGCCCCCGATGCGCAAATGGCACGAGCGCGGCGCTCAATGCCAGCGTGGCCAGCGCCATCACCAGCAGCGCCAGCAATACGCTGCCGCCGCCGAAACGTTCCAGCAGTATTGCTCCGGCGGACGGCGCAGCGGCCTGGCCCAGCAGCATGGGAAACGCCAGGCGCCCGACCAGGGCCGGATATCCGTCCGGTCCGAACAAGGCAAGCGGCAGCGTGCCGCGAACGATGGAACGCAGGCCGATGCCGCCGCCATAGATTACCAACCCCGCGAGCACCGCCTCGCGGTGCACCAGCAGCAGGACAAGGCCGAAGGAGACGAGGATTGCCGAGAGCAATCCCTCCCAAACCGGATGCGTGCGCTGGCCGGCGAGCAAGTCGATCAGCCGCGCGCCGACCTGGCAGGGGCCGACGACGGCGCCCAGTTCGACCGCCGTCGCCAGCGTGACACCGCGCTGCTGAAGGATGGTCAGCAGATGCACCGACATGACAGCGGCGATGATGGAGGAGAGCGTCATGGTGACGGCCACCAGCCAGAACAATACGTGGTAGCGTGCACCGTACGGCGACGACATGGCCGTGCCGGATACGACTGCGGAATGGCGCCTCGGGGCGGCGGGGCGTGGCGGCTCCCTCGGCAGGCCGAAATGGTACAGTGGCACAACGAGCAGCAGGTTGATTGCCGCGTAGGCGAGGCAGGCGCCGCGCCAGCCCAGGCGCTCCAGCAGCACCGCGCTGAGCGGCCAGCAGACGGTGCTGGCGAACCCGCCGATCAAGGTGAGTGACGTGATGACCGCGCGCGCACCTTGGCCGTACAGCCGGCCGAGTGTGGCGAAGGCAGGATCATACAGTCCGGCGCCCATTGCTCCGCCCAGCACCAGCCAGCCCAGCGTGAAGACGGCAAGGTTGGGTGCCGCGGCCAGGATGGCGAGGCCGGCTGCCATCAGCAGCGCGCTGCCCGTCAGTACCGGACGGCCGCCGTTGCGCTCGATCAGGTCGCCGATTTTGGGCGAGATCAATCCTGACACGAGCAATGCCAGCGACAGCGCGCCGATGATCCAGGGCAATGGCCAACCGGTTTGGGTCGCGATCGGCTTCGCCAGCACCGCGGGCAAATAATAGGACGAGCCCCAAACCAGAACCTGGCCGATGCCCATTACCGTGACGATGGTGGCGCGGGAACGCTGGGTCACCGGGTCAGCCATTGTCGCGGCGGGGCGGTGTGCGGCAGCCTTCGCTCTGGCTGCCTTGGAAGCCAGGGGTGACGGCATCCTCGTCGGCGTTGGACGCCGGACGGATCGCCGGTGCGAGCGCGGAACACTGGGTTTGTTGCTGCTTCATGACGCGGAAGGCTGGCACGAGGCCGCCGGTGCCCAAAGACTATTTTTGCAATACGCGGCATCAGCATAAGTTTGGCCGATGCGCACCCCGACCCTTCGGCAGTTGAGCAATTTCGTCGCAGCGGTGGAGACCGGCAGCCTGTCGGCGGCGGCGCGGGTGCTGCAGGTCACCCAGCCAGCGGCCAGCCAGCAAGTGAAGGAGCTGGAGCGGGCGCTGTCCGCCCGGCTGTTGCAGCGTTTCGGCGGGCGCGTGCGTCCGACGGCGGCGGGCGAGGTGGTGCTGGCCCAGGCGCGCCGGGTGCAGGCGGCGGTGGACGACTTGCTCGCGGCGGCGGCGGCGTTCCAGGGCGGCGAGGTGGGGCGGCTGCGGTTTGGTACCGGTGCGACGGCCTGCATACATCTGCTGCCGCCGGTGCTGGCACGGATGAAGCAGCGCATGCCGGGGCTGGAGATCATCATCGCCACCGGCAACACGCCGGACATGCTGCAACGGGTGCTGACCGGCGAGCTGGACCTGGCGCTGGTGACGCTGGCGGGCCGGCTGGACCGGGCGTTGGACGCGAGGCGTCTGCTGGAGGAGCCGCTGGTGGCCTATGCGCCTGCCACGATGCTGCCGGGGGAAGCAGCGGTGCGTCCGGCGCAGCTCGCGGCGCTGCCGCTGATCCTGTACGAAAGCGGCGGTGCGACGCGCGGGCTGGTAGACGCGTGGTTCCGTCGCGCCAGCCTCGCGCTGCGGCCGATCATGCAACTGGGCAGCGTCGAGGCGATCAAGATCCTGGTCGAAAGCGGGCTTGGCGCGACGGTGTTGCCTGCGGGCGCGTTGCGCGCCCCGGCGGCCGGTATGGCGGTGCGGCCGCTGTGGCCGGCAGCCACGCGATCATTGGCGCTGGTGCTGCGGAGGGACAAGGTGCGGGATCGGGGGCTGCGGGTCGCGCTCGAGGAGCTGCCAACCTTTCCCGCGCTGAGTTGCCCGCGCAGCGCGGTGTTGAGCGACAGCGATTCTCACGCACGCAAGACATGAACCCGGGGGTCAAAAACGCTTCCATCCCGCGGTCCGCGTTGGCTATGCTTCACGCGTATGATCGGGGTGCCTGGCTGGCTCGTCAAGCCTTCGAACACTCCCACCGCAGCGTTCAGTCCTCGCTTCCCTATACCTCGCATCGTTTGTGACCGTTCGGAAACTGTGTCTCTACCTCAAGAGAATGGAGGGATAGATGGTTGAGATGATCCTGACTGCAGAGCAATACGGAAGGGCCAAGCCTGGACTGAGGTATGCGGCCGATCAACTGAAACAGGCTGGCGATGAGGCTGATATATTTTTTGAACAAAGTCTAAGCCCGGTCTTTCAAGCGTTGCAATCACAGGCAACTGGCAATTTCGCGGAAATCGGAATATCGAGGAATGACGGTTCGGGACCGCAACCCACGAGGTACTCTTCGCCCAGAGCTGTACAGGCGCCATCAATTGATGAAAACACACTCCGTATTCTGACCGAGCAGCTTATTAGTATAGCCAAGGCACTCCAGCAGGAAAAGGATGTTATCAGATCGTTCAAATCCAACTGCGAGCCTTGGATAACGGTAGCATTTCAAAAGAAATATCGCTTGAATGCTCCGAAGGTGCGAAAAGCACTTGCCAATTTCATTCTGATGGTCGAGCTGGAGGGATTTGAGGGTGGGGATACCGGCCACACCACGATTGGTGCCTCACATCTGGCGAACAGCAACGCGATGGGCACCTTCTTCGAAGGCGGGACGAGAACCTTGAATGTACTGCCTCTCCCAGGCAAAAAATGAATTGCGGGTGTTCCGGTCATCATGCGGTGATTCGGCCAGGATCAGCGAGGGAGTGACGCCTCGATACCGTTGCTTGCAGGCGATCGGTGAGGGCTGATCGTGCAACCTATGTCTTTCAGACCCGCCGATGAGGACAACGCGGAGGGCAGGCACAACAAAATTGCCCTTCCCCCAACCGGAATCGCTACCGGCGCGAGTCCTTGATCGGTCACTGGCACGCCCTCTCGACGCAGACGGCTGAACATAACCAAGGGCCGTACTGATGTGTACGGCGTGCCTGTGCCGGAGCCGCATCTTGGAGTGCCTCGGCGCACGCGCTGGCCAACCCCGAAGCCCGAGTGCGCCCGCGCTCGGAATTGCCGAACACTGGGGAGCCGGGGGTTGAGCCGCGAAGCCGATCAACGCGAAGTGCAAAGCAACGAGAGTGGGGGCCGGTCGGTTCACACCAAGCCAAAGGCGCTCAGAAATGATATCTCGCGCTAACCAGCTCACGGCACGATTTCACATGCGCCCACTTGACCGATATTGCCTGGCCGCCACCGTTCCAACAATCAACGCGGTGGTCGGCGGTTCCTGTCATTGCGAGGCCCGCAGGGCCGGCGCGATCTCACGCAGGGGATTGCTTCGGCCCTGCTGGCCTCGCAATGACAGGAGTTGAACGCGTTTCATTCAGTCGCGGGCCGGGCGAAAGGCCGGCCCCAACTCACAACAACGCGCCATCGCCGAACCGTTCGCCGCACGGTCAGCGATCGCCAACAGCCGGGCATCCCATGTCGGACGCGTCCCTCCCCGCCGAATTCGCCTTGATCGCGCGGCATTTCCGTCCGCTTGCCGGCCCCGCCGCACTGGGTCTCGCCGACGATGCCGCCCTGCTGGCACCGCCACCCGGCCGCGAACTGGTGCTGACGGTCGATGCCATGATCGGCGGCGTGCATTTCCTCCCCGACGATCCGCCTGATCTCGTGGGCCGGAAGCTGCTGCGCGTGAATCTGTCGGACCTTGCCGCGAAGGGCGCGACCCCGATCGGCTACCTGATGACGGTCGCCGCGCCGCGCGACACCCCGGACGGCTGGTTTGCCAGCTTCGCGGCAGGCCTGGCGCAGGACCAGAAGGAATTCGGCGTCACATTGCTGGGTGGAGACACCACCTCCACGCCCGGGCCAGTGGCGCTGTCGCTGACCATCCTGGGCCACCTCGCGCCTGGCACCATGGTGCACCGCGCCGGCGCGAGGCCGGGTGACGGTATCTGGGTCACCGGCACGATCGGCGATGGCGCCCTGGGCCTCGCGGTGGCGCAAGGCAGGCTCGCCGACCCGACCGGCCATTTGCTCCAGCGCTATCGGCTGCCGCGGCCGCGCGTGGGGCTCGCCATTGCCGGCGTTGCCTCCGCCGGCATGGATATTTCGGACGGGCTGGTGCAGGACCTGGGCCATCTCTGCCGCGCCGGCAACCTGGCTGCGCATATCGGTGCCGCTGCCGTGCCTCTGTCCCCGCCCGCCCAACACGCCGGACCGGGCTGGTTGCCCACCATCCTCACGGGCGGCGACGACTACGAACTGCTGCTGGCCGTCCCGCCGGGCCAGGAAGCGGCCCTGCAAGACGCCGCCCGCGGCGCCGACATATCCGTCACCCGGATCGGCGCCTTTCGCGCCGGTCCACCCGGTGTCACAGTGAGCACGCCCGATGGGAAGCCGCTTTCTCTCCCACGCGGCGGCTGGAGCCACTTTTAGTCCGCAAGGAACGTCCCCAAGCATGAACAAGAACGTCTGGCTGCTGTTCTGCTGTCAGGCGCTGCTGAACGCCATGATGTCGGGCCAGGTCGTGATGGCGTCGCTGATCGGCGAATCGCTCGCCGTGAACAAGCTGCTGATCACGCTGCCGATGGCCATCCAGATGCTGGCGATGATGTGCGCCTCGATCCCGGCCAGCATGGTGTTTGCCCGGTTGGGGCGCAAGCCGGGGTTCTGGCTCGGTTGCCTGCTGTCGCTGGCCGGCTGCATCGCCTATGCGTTCGGCGTTTGGTCTGGCAGTTTCCCGCTGTATTGCCTGGGCGCGCTGCCCGCCGGGATGGGATGGGGCATCGGCCAGCACCTGCGTTTCGCCGCCGCCGAGGTCGCTGCTCCGGAAGCGAAGGCCCGCGCCATCTCGCTGGTGATGGCCGGCGGCGTGCTGGCCGCAATCATCGGGCCGGAACTGGTGAAGCGCACCAACATGCTGGTGCCGCCGCTGGAGTTCCTGGGCACCTATCTGTGCCTGACCGTGCTGCCAGTGCTCGCGGCCGGTCTGCTGGCATTTGTGCACGTGCCACCCATCACACGGGCCGAAGGGGTGCCGGTACCGTTTCGTGCCATCATCGCGCGGCCGAATTTCATCACCGCAGCGGTGTGCAGCATGGTCGGCTACGGGACGATGAATCTCGTCATGGCCTCGACCCCGGTGGAGATGGCGTTCTGCGGCCTGGGAGTCGGCGCCAGTGCCGACGTGATACGGGCGCATTCCATCGCCATGTTCCTGCCGGGATTCGTCACCGGCCGGCTGATCCAGCGCTTCGGCGTGCATCGGATCATTCTGGCGGGCGGCGCACTGGCGCTGCTGTGCGCCGCGATCAACATCACTTTCATCCCGGCATACCTGACTTTCATGGTGGCGCTGGTGTTGCTGGGCGTGGGCTGGAATTTCATGTTCGTCGGCGGCACCACGCTGCTGACCACGGCTTACGCACCGGCCGAGCGCGTGCGCGTGCAGGCTACCAACGATTTCATCGTTTTTGGTACCGTGGCGTGCACCACGCTGCTGTCCGGTGCGGTGCAGGCCACGGTGGGCTGGACACCGCTGAACCTGACATTGGTGCCGCCGGTCCTTATCGCGGTGGCGCTCATCGCGTGGCATCGGATGGGGCGTGCGCGGCTGGCGCCGGCATAGGTGTTATTGTGAGGACCGCAGCGGCCGAAGCAACCTCGGTTGAGCGCTGCACGAACCGGCGACCGCGCGAACCGTTCCTACCCCCTCGTGCGACCGGGGGTTGCCTCGTCGCTTCGCTGCTCGCAATGACATGTGGAAAAAGTGCATGCCGCTTTCCGGAGTTCGAGTGCTTGATCTGACGCGCGTGCTGTCAGGGCCGTTTTGTACGATGTTGCTGGGCGATCTCGGCGCGGATGTAATCAAGGTGGAGGCGCCCGAGGGCGATCCGATCCGCGTGCAAGGTGCGCAACGCGATGGGCTGTCCTGGTATTTCGCTGCGTTCAACCGCAACAAGCGTTCGATCCGGCTGGATCTGCGGCAGGAAGCGGGGCGAGAGGTCCTTGCGCGGCTGATCGGGACTTCCGACGTGCTGGTGGAGAATTTTCGGCCCGGCGTGCTCGCTCGGCTGGGCTTCGATGATGCACGTCTGCGCGCGCTGCGTCCCAGCCTTGTGAGTTGCAGCATCAACGGCTTCGGCAGCACCGGCCCGTATCGCGACCGGCCGGCTTTCGATTTCATTGCGCAGGCGATGAGCAGTTTCATGAGCGTGAATGGGAGGCCTGATGAACCTCCGCTGCGCTCGGGGATTCCGATCAGCGATCTGGTGGCTGGGCTGTATGCGGCGCTGGCGATTACTGCGTCGGTGTTCCGGGCACGCGCGACGGGCCAGGGAGAGCACGCGGAAGTAGGCATGACCAACGGGCTGGTCAGCCTGCTGGCCTATATCGCGACCGACTATTTCGCCACCGGGTGCGTGCCGCCGCGCAGCGGCAATGATCATCCGATCGCGGCGCCCTATGGGCTGTTTCCCACGCGGGACGGGCAGTTGGCGCTGGCGCCGCCGGGCGACGAGTTCTTCGCCCGATTGGCCGACGCGTTGGGAGAGCCGGGGCTGAAGACCGATCCGCTCTACGCCACCACCGTGGCACGCGTCGCCAACCGCGCGCGGATCAACATGATCGTCGGCGGCAAACTGGCGGCGCAGACGACGGCGCATTGGGTTGAAGTGCTGAATGCTGCCGGTGTGCCGTGCGGACCGGTGCTGAGCGTGGACCAGATGTTCTCCGATCCGCAGATCGCAGCGCAGGAGATGGTACTGGACGTGCCGCATCCCGGCCATGGCGTCGTGCGCATGACGGGGTTCCCGATGAAGCTGTCCCAAGCGCCTTGCCGCGTGCGTTGTCCGGCGCCGGGGCTGGGGGAGCATACCGAGGAAGTGCTGGCGGAGCTTGGCTACGCCGACGATGCACGCGCGGCGTTGCGGGCAGCGAAGGTGGTGTAGATTGCTCGCGCCTGTCATCGGGATGTGCCTTTGGTGGCGGCGAACGCGACCGGGTCGCCGAACGAGCCCGCACCCGGATGCATCGTGGCGAGATCGCGCGACCCAGGTTGATTGGGGAAAAATATTGCTTCTTCGCTGCCGTGTCTCGCGGATCGCAGAAATTCCTGCTACCTGCGATGCGATGACAGTAGGGATCTCCCCATGCCCACCGATAAGGAGCTCGACCGGCTGGATCGCGAGATCCTGCGCCTGATCTCCGCCGACGCCTCGCTCTCGCTGGCCGAGATCGCTGCCAAGGTCGGCCTCACGCCCACGCCGTGCTGGAAGCGGATCCGCCGGATGGAGGAGGAGGGCGTCATCCTGCGGCGGGTCGCAGTGGTCGACCCGGCCAAGATTGGGCTGCCGGTATCGGTCTTCGTCGAAGTGGAAACCGCCGACCATTCGGCGGATTGGCTGGAGCGCTTCGCCGGCGTGATCGCCGGCATGCCGGAGGTCATCGACGCCTGGCGAATGAGCGGCGACGTGGATTACCTGCTGCACGTGGTGGTGCCGGACATCGCCGCATATGACGATTTCTATCGCCGCCTTATCGGGCAGGTGAAGCTGCGCAATGTCAGCAGCCGGTTCAGCATGGAGCGGCTGAAGGCTGCACCGCTACCGGTCTGATTCGGTCACCCCGGTGCTAACGGCATCCAGGATGCAGATCGTCGCTAAGGCGAATGCCTCGGTCGCGGAGAAAATCGACGCCGGTGTGGTGCATCATTGGCGCCAAGCCACGACCTGTTGCGCATCGGCTGCTGCCGCTGCTGCGTGTCGCCGAGTAGGCTGAAGCGGCGTCGCCGTGAAGACGCTACCGCTTTGACCTGCCAAGCCTCCGTCCCTCCATCGAGCCAAACAGATGGATTGCAAAGGCTCCGCCTTTGCCGGGGATCCTAGCGTGTCATCATCACCGGCAGGTTGGCGTTTTCCAGCACGTGGCGCGTGACGCCGCCCAGGATGAGCTGGCGCAGGCGCGAGTGGGAATAGGCGCCCATGGACAGCAGGTCGCAGTCGAAGCGCTTGGCGGCCGCGATCAGGCCTGCCCCCACGGAGTTGCCCACCGAATGGAACATCTCGATGTCCGCGTGCACGTCGTGCAGTGCCAGGTAGGCCGCTAGTTCCGGCGCGCCCGGGCCGCGCCGCTGATAGCCTTCGGCGGAGAGAATACGCACCGCCTCGGCCTGTTGCATCCATGGCAGCGCGGACAGGACCGACGCTGCCGATTCCGCTGTGCCGTTCCACGCCAGGCAGACCCGCGTGCCGATCGTGGCGGGTGCCGTCCGCGGGCAGATCAGCACGGGACGGCCAGAATCGAACAGTACAGCGTGCAGGGCATCGGAGGAGGATACGTCCTCTCCGGCATCCGGGTGCGGCACGATCGTCAGGTCGGCGAGGCGGGCCTGCTGAGCCACCAGGTCCTCTTCCCGGCCGGTAACGGCCGCGAAGCTGGCTGTGGCGTGACCGAGCCCGGGGCGGGCGTCGCCGATCGTGACGTCGTGACGCGTGACGAACCGATCGAACATGATGCGCACCGCCTGGGCGCGGTCACTGCTCTCCTTCTCGGTCGCCGACATCATTTCTTCGATCATGGCGCCGGAGAGGCCCTCGCCGGCCAGCGGCGCGACGTCGCGGCTATCCACTCGGACGTGCAGCGCCAGGACGTGGGCATTCCAGGCACGGGCGATCATCAAGGCGGTGGTCAGGGCCGCCTCGCCGGCAGCGGTACCGGTCAGCGGCAGCAGAAGCTTCCGTATGGTCATGCGAGCCTCCTTCTCGGGGCTGTTTCCCCCTGTATTGCGCAGATCAGGTCTGCGTTTCCAGCACGACACGATATAGGAAATCGGCACGGCGACTGCCAGGGACCGGCGAGCGCGGACGGGACGCCGTTAACCAATTGGGAAGCATATTGCGGTAGACGCACGCCGAGGCGCGCCGATCACGGCCGCGTGACCAATGGCCGGAGAGACGTGCCGCGTGCTGTTCAACTCGTACGTGTTCTTCTACGCGTTCCTGCCGCTGGCGCTGGGCGGTTACTATAGCACCGCCCGGTTTGGCCGCCGCCCCGCCATTCTCTGGCTGATCTTTGCCTCGTTCGTGTTCTATGGCTGGTGGAATCCGGCGTTCGTGCCGTTGCTGGCGATTTCCATCGCGTTCAATTACGGCGCTTCCCTGCTGATCGGTGCGACGGAGCCCGATCCCGCGCTGCAAGGCTGGCTGACCAGGCTGGCTGTTGCTGCCAACCTCGGCGCGCTGGTCTACTACAAATACGCGATGTGGCTGGTGGGCCTGCTGAACGGCACCGGTGTGATCCATGCCGAACTGCACGGCATCGTCCTGCCACTCGGCATTTCGTTCTTCACCTTTACCCAGATCGGTTATTTGCTGGATTGCCGCGACGGCACCGCACGGGACCGCAATCTGCTGGATTATGTCGTGTTCGTGACGTTCTTTCCGCATCTGATCGCCGGCCCGATCCTGCACAACGGCGAGATGATGCCGCAGTTCGCGGATCCTCGAACCTATCGCTTCTCTGCCACCGCGTTCTCCGTCGGGTCGGGCGTATTCGTGCTTGGGATGCTGAAGAAATGCCTGATCGCCGATCCGATCGGCGCTGTCGTCCCGGTGGCCTACGGTCATCCCGGTGCGCTGCCATTGTTCTCGGCCTGGCAGGCCGTGCTGGCGTACTCGCTGCAACTCTATTTCGATTTCTCCGGGTATTCGGATATGGCAATCGGCCTGGCGCTGATGTTCAATCTCAGGTTCCCGCTGAATTTCAATTCGCCGTACAAGGCCCAAAGCGCGGTGGAATACTGGCAGCGCTGGCATATGACGCTGACCCGGTATTTCACCCAGTATGTTTATAACCCGTTGGCGGTTGCGGCGATGCGGCGGCGGATGGCGCGCAGGCTGCCGATCAATCGCCAGGCGCAGATGACCGTGCGCGGGTTCACGGAGATGGCGGCGGTGCCGATTTTCGTGACGATCCTGTTGGCCGGGGTGTGGCACGGCTCCGGCGCGACATTCCTTGTGTTTGGCCTGCTGCATGCGAGCTACCTGACGATCAACCGTGCGTGTCGAATCTTCCGCCCCAATCCCCCGCCGCCGACCAGGTTCGGGGTCGTGTGGCGCGTCGCACTGACCTATGGAAGCGTGCTGGTGGCGTCTGTGTTCTTTCGCGCGCCATCGGTCTCCGCGGCGATTGCCATGCTGGGCGGCATGATCGGCCTGCACGGTATCGGGCCCGCTGTGCCGGTACCGGGCGAGATGTTGTCATGGTTCGGCAATTGGCTGACCGCTTTTCATGTGCAGAGAATGGTGCAGCCAGCATCATGGATCGATGCCGGCCGGGCGGCGACCTACGTGCTGTCGCTCATCGTGCTGTACACCGTGGTGTGGGCAATGCCGAACACCGCACAGATTTTTGCCGAGTTCCAGCCGTCGCTGAATGAGGTTCCGCCGGCATCCTTTGCCTGGCAGCGCTGGCGGCCCTCGCCGCGCTGGGCCATCGCGATGGGCTGCGCCACGACGCTGGCAGCGCTCGCGATAGGGGGTACCGGTGAGTTTCTTTACTTCCAGTTCTGAACGCCGCCCCGTCGTTGCTTCATGCCGGCGGCGTCTTGCAGAATGCGTCGAGCGCGGCGGTCTCGTGCTTGTCGCCCTCGTAATCCGCGGCAATTCGTTCATAAAGCCGCGCAGCCGCTTCGTAGAACTGGCGGCCTGCCGGGTCCCCGCCGACAAATTCGGAGATTTCCTCCATTTCCGCCACCCAGCGATAGGCCTTCGAATACATTCGCGGCATCTGCCGCGTCAGCCAGCCGAACAATGCGGGCTGGCTGGTGCGCAATTCCTGCTTCAGATCCTCGGCTGTTCCGGCGCGCGTTGCCGCCAGCATCATCGCCGCGCCGAGCGCGGTGAAGCCCTTGGTGATCCCGGCATAGGACATCTTCATCGCCGAGGCAGCGCCGATCGGCCCGGGTTGGATCGGCATCTCCAGGCCGTATTGTTCCAGCACGGCAACCTGCGGCGCTGCGGCGCCGGAGAGGTAGATGCGCGTGCCTTTGCTGCCCGGCGCCGGCGGGCCGCCGATGATGCCGCCATCAACGAAGGCGACGCCGCTCTCCTCGATGACCCGTGCGATGCGCAGTACGGTGCCCGGGTTCAATGCGTTGCAATCCACGTAAACCGGCTTGCGCTGCGCCGCCCTCAGCGAGGGAGCAAGGCGTTCCGCCAGGCCAAGCGCATCGCCCGGCGGCACGATCGACAGAATGATGTCGGCGGCCGCGATCTGCGTGTCCGGCACGTCGATCATGCAGGCGGCCTTCGCGCGCGCTGCGCTTGCCTCGCTGCGGCCGGCGAGCGAGGTGCGTACCTCGATTCCGTTCTGAGCGAGCCGGCCACCGACACCACTGCCCATCATGCCCGGCGCGATCACGGCGACGACTGGCGGCATGGCTCTCACTCCCTGCTGCAGATCAGGGACCAGAGCATGTCACGCCGGGCCTGCCGTGCAAGCCCCCAGGTTTCGGTAACCGGAACGGGGACGGTGTGCCCCTGGTTCCTCAATGATATGCCACGAAGCACTTCTCCGACATGAACAGATGCGTCTCGATGTAGTCGAATACCTTCGGCTCCTTGTCCAACGTCTCCATGCCACCAAGCAGCGCCATCCAGTTCAGCATTTCATGCTGCCCCGCTTGCTCCATCTGCGCCCGAGTCCGTCGATGCCAGAACGCGTAGTCGCCGCGGCCCAGCGCATCGAACATCGCACGGTCCGCTGCGTGGTCGGGCCACAAATAGCCGTTGGTCGGCGACAGGAAGCAGTGCGACCAGCTCGAAGACGCAATCACCGCCACCCGCCAGGGCGATTCCGCGAGCACCTCGGCGACCGCCTTGCCCACGTCCATGCAACGCCAGGGTTGCGGCGCCGGCGGGTCCTCTGGCACATCGGCCGGGCGCGGCGGCTGGAACAATGCCGCCATGCCGCCTTTGGCATGGATCAGATTGCTGCCATAGCAGTTGATCGCGAACGGGATCACCGGCCAGGGAAAGCCGCGCCGATCCCAATCGAGGTACACCAGCGTGTTGGTAAACGCATGCGCCAGGCCGTCGATATGCAGCGGCTTGTAGGCATAAGCGGCGTCCACACCGCGATCGATCAGCGCCCGCGCGAGGTGGTTGGCGGCGGCGCGCTGGCCGTGCAGCTTCATCTGCCAGTCGCCGCTCTCGCCCCAGCGGTTCGGCTTGCCGCCGTTGCCGTTGTACCAGGGCTTGATTGCCAAATCCGCGTCCAGGCCCATGACGCAGAAGGGCGGGATGATGTCTTCGCGGAAGTTCTCGTACTGGTCGTCGCCGAAGATCACCACGATGTCCGGATTGAACCGGTCCAGCGCATGACGCACGGCGCGAAACCCGTCCGCCAGCCGCGCCGCATAGCGCCGCGCGGCGGAAACGCCGCCGTCGTTGCCTATCTCGGTCAGCAGTTGGTCGGGCCAATTGGCGCGGTCCTTGTGCCAGGCAGGCACATTGGGCGCGGTCAGCAGATGGTGGAAGCCGCCGGGCATGCGTTCGTCGGGCAGCAGCAGGCCGGGATAATGCGTGCAGCCAAGGCCAAGGATCTCGCCCATCGACGTAACTCCTCCATGGTTGCCGTTATTGGCCGGAGGTTAGACCACTTTTGCGTTGGCGGTAAACGCCGGCGTGCATTTGTAATTGTTGGGGTGGACGGCCCCACGGCATCGCGTGCCAGGCTTGGGGCTGGAAGCAACCAAGATCGGAGCCGTCCACGACCCAGCTTACCCGCATTGGGATCGACACGTGCAAGTCGCGCTTCATCCAGGGTGGGTCGGTTGCGCCGGCCGCTGGTCAACGCGCTATGACCATAGCGTTGGCTCTGCACTCCTGACATAGCGTTGGTTCTGCACTCCTCGCATGACAGGGCGTTGGTTCAATGAAACCGCGGCTGCACTTCCTGGCAGAGCAAACGCGTCGCATCCATAACTTTCGCGTGGAGGATCTTCCCGCCGCAGTTCAGTTCCAGCAGAACGCCGTCCAGGCCCAGGTCGTGTTGTAACGCCTCCAAATGCGCACACACCGAATCCGGTGTCCCAATGAACACCGAGCCTCGCACGGCCTCGTCATACGTCATCGTCGCGAGCCGCTCGGCCGTCGCATTTCGCCGGTCTGCCGCATCAACGCCGGCACGCCTGGCCGAATCTGCAAGCAACCGCGATTGCGCTTGGTAGTAGTGGAGCAAGCTCGCCTCGGCATCATCGCGGGCTTGTTGCAGCGTTGCCGCAAGGTAGCCAGGCGCACGCAGGAACACCTGACCGCGACCCGGATGCCCGGCCACCGTCCACGCCTCCCGATACGCCGTGATCTGCGGTGCAAACATCCGCGCATCCTCGTGCCGAACCGCGAGGAAGATCGGCAGGCCCTGCCGCCCGGTGGTGGCAAACGTATCCGGACTGGTTGCTGCGACCCTGATCTCCGGCAGCGGCTTCTGGAACGGCTGCGGTGTCACCGTCACGTCCTGGAAGGAGTGGAACCGGCCCTGGTAGGAGATCACCGGCTCGGTCCAGGCCTTCATGATGATCTCCAGCGTTTCGGCGAAACGCTCGCGGCTTTCGGCATAAGGGACGCCGTAGGCCTCATAGGTCTTCGCCACTCCGCTGCGGCCGACGCCGAAGATCAGCCGGCCACGGCTGATCTGATCCACCGTTGCCGCCTCCTCCGCGATGCGCAGAGGATTGCACAGCGGCAGCACCTGCACCGCGACTCCGATCTTCATCCGCCGCGTCCGGGCGGCAATCGCGCTGGCGATGCACATGGGCGACGATAATATCGAGCGCTCGGGATCAAAGTGCAGTTCCGCGAGCCAGATAGCGTCCAGGCCCCAGCGCTCCGCGCCATCCACGATTTCGAACGCCTCCGCGAAGGCGCTCGCATCCGGCCGGCCGGGCAGGGACGGGAACTCGTGGAAAATGCCGAACTCCATGGACGCCGCTCCTTCATTGCCGACAGGATGATACGCAGCAGGGCGTAACATCGTCCATCGGCCGCGCCCGCACCGTCTTCAACACATTATCAACCAATTGCTGCTACGCCTGATTTGCTCGCGAGGGTACCGAACCCGCACGGCAGGCTCGTCCTGTTTCCACACTGGATCGTGCCGATTGCAAAATGCAGGCTTGGCGCGGATGGCGTCCCCCGCGTCATACCCCGACCGGAGCGGACGGTGAGTGAGGCGATCTTGAGCGATGCGTTGGAACTCCACGAGGCGGGCCAGCTGGACCAGGCTCGCGCGCTCTATTGCAACATCCTGGCGCAGGATCCCGATAATGCCGACAGCCTGCACTTGTTGGGGCTGATCACGTCGGAACAAGGCGATCCCGCGGCAGGCGCCGCGTTGATCCGGCGGGCGATGGCGCTCGCGCCGGGCCGCGCGCCATACCACAACAACCTGGCACTTTCCTATCGCTTGCTCGGCCGCAGCGAGGATGCCGTGCGCGAATACCGCACCGCCGTGTCGCTGCGGCCGAATTCCGCGGAAATTCACAACAACCTGGCGACCACCCTGCGCGATTTGGGCCAGCATGAGGAAGCGGTGGCGCATTACCGGCAGGCGGCGAAACATGCGCCGGAGATTGCCGAAATCTGGTACAATCTGGCCAACGCCTTGGGCGAGCATGGCGCCTCGCAGGAGGTGGAGACATGCTTCCAGCGCGCCCTGGCGCTGAAGCCGGACTTCGCCAATGCCCTGGCCAACTATGGCCGCTGGCTGATGACACAGGCGCGCTGGGCGGATGCGGTGGAGCCTCTGTCCCAGGCCGCGCGGCTTCAGCCGACCCAGGCCCCGACCTGGAACAACCTGGCTGTTGCGTTGCAGGAGCAAGGGCGGGTGAAAGAGGCGGAGGCGTGTTATCGCTGCGCGCTGGGTCTCGCCCCACGCTATGCCGTGGCGCACTACAACCTTGGCTGCCTGTTGCTGGAGCAGGGACGGACGGATGAAGCGGCGACGTGCCAGCAGGCGGCAATCGCCGCCGATCCGCAATGCGGCGCTGCGCGGTTGGCACTGTGCATGGCGCAGCTTCCTATTCTGTACGGCACGCAGGCGGAAGTCGCGGTGCGGCGCCGGCGTTACGCGGCGGCGCTGGGTAGCCTGGCGGGTGCCGTGCAAACGCCCGCCTCGATCCAGTCGCTCGCCGCGGCCGTCGGTATTGCGCAGCCGTTTTTCCTGCCGTACCAGGGTGAGGACGACCGGGCGCTTCAGACGATCTATGGCCAGCTTGCCTGTCGGGTGCTGGCAGCGACCGAGCAATCTGTCCGTCTGGCGCCGCGACCGGCAGCACGGGAAAGAATCCGTCTGGGGATCGTCAGCGGCTTCTTCTGCCACCACACGATCTTCAAATTGTTCCTCGAGGGTTGGCTCACTCACCTCGATCGCGACCGCTTCGAGGTGATCGCCTTCCACACCGGTCGCACATCGGATACCTGCACCGAGGCTGCCGCGAACTGGTGCGATCACTTCATCCGGAATCTGCCGTCGGCGAGCGCATGGCGGCAGACGATCAGCGACGCGGCGCCGCACGTCTTGCTCTATCCCGAGGTCGGCATGGATCCGATCGCCGGACGGCTCGCCGCACAGCGGCTTGCTCCTGTGCAGTGCGTTACCTGGGGCCAGCCGGAGACAACCGGCATGCCGACAATGGACTATTTCCTCTCCAGCGAGTTGATGGAGCCGCAGGACGGCGCCCGGTATTATACCGAGCGGCTGGTACGGCTGCCGAATCTGGGACTTTGCTACCTGCTCGACACGGCGCTGGATGTCGGACTGGATCGGGATTCGCTGGGGTTGCCGCCTGATGTGCCGGTGTTCTGGTCCGGCCAGGCGTTGTACAAGTACCTGCCACAGTACGATGTCATCTATCCGCGCATTGCCGCGGCGGTGGGCGACTGCCGGTTCGTGTTCCTGGGCTTCGGCAAGAGCCAGGCGGTGACGGACGCTTTCCGTGCGCGTCTGGAGCAAGCGTTCGCTGCCGCGGGGATGGATGGCGGACGGTACTGCGTCGTCCTGCCGCCGCTCTCGCCCGAGCATTTCATTGGCGCGGCGGGATTGGCGGATGTGGTGCTGGATACCCCCGGCTGGTCGGGGGGGAAGTCCACATTGGACTGCCTGGCGCAAGACCCCGCGATCGTCACCATGCCTGGCCGGTTCATGCGTGGGCG
>DATKPQ010000174.1:0-30210 GCA_035523995.1 Acetobacteraceae bacterium
GACGCTGATCAAGGAGGTTGCAGCCTGGGAGAACGGCCGCAACACCAACCACACCAAGGCGGACTGGCAGTTCACAACTGCCGACGCTCGCGTCAAGCTGAAGCGGCTCTACCCAGCGTTATGAGCGACTCAGGGCACTAGTCGGTTCTCCCCACGAACCGTGGCCATCCGCGTTCAATGCGCACTCGCGTAGCAATGGCATTGTTTGTCTCTCGCGGCCGCTGCCGGCAATCCGTAGCAACGCGGATGCCGTAACGTCCCACAGTCGCCGCCGATCAACCGGCCCGCGGCAACGCAACCCACGCCTCCGCTGCCGCCGACGCCCGCAGCCACGTCCGTACCGCCGAGGGCGAACCGAACGCCGCATCCACCTGAAACCCCGACCCGCCCAAGGCGCGCGCCGCCCGGATTGCATCCTCGTCCGTCACATCGTCGCCAATGAAGAGAGGGCGGCGCCCTCGGAATGGGAACTCGGCCATTAGTGCTCCGACCGCCTTTCCCTTGTCGGTGCCACGCGGGCGCACTTCCCACAGCATATGCGCCGGCAGCAGCTCGAACGCCGCCTGCCCTACCAGCAAAGCAGCGAGCGCATCGTGCACCGCCACACCGATCTCGGGAGCTGCCCGAAAATGCACTGCAAACCCGCGCGCCTTCTGTTCCAGCAACAGCCCTGGATGCGACAAGGCGAGCCGCTCCGCCGCGGCCAGCCACCCGCCCGGCACCGCGGGCAAAAGCGGACGCTCCAGCGGCCCGCCCGGCGCCCGACGCACAGCCCCGCCATGCTCGCCAGCCACCGCATACACTGCGTCACCGAGCAAAGAGTCCACGAACTCGACCGGGCGGCCGGTGATCACAGCCAACGCGTCGTTCAGCCGCTGTCGCAGCAACTGCAGCGTAGCCGGTAGCTCCGGCGGTACCACGACCGCGTCCGGCCGAGCCGCCAGATCCAGCAATGTGCCGTCCAGGTCCAGCAACAGCGCCGTCTCGTCGAACGAAGGCAGCATATCCAGGCTCACTTGGTGCAGCCTTCGACCCTGACATCGTACAACGGGTGCTCCAGAACCGACAGCGACGGGTCCGACTTGATCATCCATCCCTTGAACCCCGGCTGGTCCGCATGGCTGTCGGTGATCGAGAGGAAGGCAGCCGCGTCCTGCGGCATGTCGGGGGGGCGGATCAGGCAGGACTGCACGGTGATGCTCAACGAGCCAAAGGTGACGGTCTGCCCGTCCTTTACCGTCAATGCCTTGGTAACGGCATTCACCTTGTCGAGCGCCTGTAGGATCGCCCCTCCCTGCGGCAACCATGGGTTCGGCGAGGGAGGCGCGGGGACGGAGGGCTGCTGTCCTTGGGCTGAGGGTTGCCCAGACTGTCCCGGCACAATCGTCCCGGTCGCCGGCGCCTGCCCTACCGCCGGCTGGTTGGGCGCCCGCTGGTACCCCAGCGGGTGCTGCGCCGGCCCCTGCGACGGCATCGGAGCGGTCCCGGTCTGCCCTGTTGCGCCCGGCTGCCCCTGATCGCTTGGCTGTCCCCGGTAGGGCTGTTGCGCCGGATAGGGCGATTGCACCTGACTCGGCAATTGCCCCTGATAAGACGGCTGAGTCGGGTATCCTGGCTGGCCCTGATAAGACGGTTGGACTTGGTACGGTGCTTGCTGCTGATAGGGCTGCTGGGCTGGGTACGTCTGCTGCCCCGGATACGGATTCGGCCCGCCAGGGCCCGGCTGGATCTGCTGCTGTACCCCAGCGCCGCCCTGTCCGGCCTGTCCCTGGCCGCCACCCGCCGTGGGATATTGCACGCTCGGAGGCGTCAGCGGCGTCGCCACGATCGGTGCTTGCGGCGGTTCCTGCGCCTCAGCCAGCAGCGGCAAAGCCAGCATCAGCCCCGCAAGAGCAATACGCCTCATCGCGCGCGCTTCGGCGACTCCAAACCCGCCACCATATCCGTCAGCACCTGCCGCATCCCTTGCTCATCGACACCCATCAGCACCGCGTCCTCGAACGCGTCCTGCATCACCTGCGCCAGCTCGGCGTAATTCTCGGTCAGCACCCGAAGCTTCTCGCGGCAGCCTACGGCGTTGCCGTCCAGCCCGGGCCACTGCTTCGGGGCAACCGGGATCATGGCGACTTCGCGCCCCGCGGCGGCAGCCCACCGCCTGATGGCCCGCTGCCCTGTCCGGCGCTGCCTGCCCCTGCGCCCGCATTGCCTGCATTGCTGCCCTGCCCCGCACCGCCCTGAACGCTGCTGGCCAGATTGCTCGCGCTGAAGATGAACTTGCCCAGGAGTTCCTCGATGTTGATCGCCCCTTGGGTAATGGTGATCGTCTGGCCCGGCCGCAACATCGCCTCGTCCCCGCCCGGCGACAAGGAAAGATAGTCACCGCCGAGCAAGCCCTCGGCAGCGATCGTGGCGCTGCTGTCCTTCGGCAATACCACGTCACTCGCCACGGTGAAGCCCACCACCGCCTGATAGGTTTTGGGATCGAGCATGGTGCTGTCTACGCTGCCCACCTTCACCCCGGCCATGCGCACGTCACTGCCCACCGTCAGTGCGCCGATATGGTCGAACTTCGCATAAAGCTGATATCCGCCGCTTGGCGCGCGCCCGGAATGATAGACCGCGTAGGCCAGGAACCCAGCGGCAACCAGCAACACCACGGCGCCGACCAGCACCTCGGCGAAATTGCGACGCGGCATGGTGCGTTGAGCTCGCTAGCTGCCGGGCGTCCAGGCTTCGTAATCGCCGGTAGCCCGTTCACGGCGCCCGCCCTCATAGTCGCTGCCGGGCGGGCGATAGGAAAGCGGCGTGCCGGTCAAATTCGGCAGATGCGGCTTCTGCCAGGGACGCCGGCTATCCACGGGCAGCGGCGCGTCGGTGGTATAGTGCAACCAGGCGTGCCATTCCGGGGGCACGTCAGAGGCTTCCGGCGCACCGGCATAAACTACCCAACGCCGAGCCCGCAGGGTGCCGGGCCGAAGCCGGTGCTCGGTATAGTAGATGTTGCCGGCCGCGTCGGTGCCCACCTGACGCCCGTGCAGCTTGGTGAACAGCCAGGTCACGATGTTCATGCGGGCCATATACGCAGTCATTGCGGTTTGGTCTACCGGGCGAAAAGGGAGGCGCAGAATTCAACATGGCACCGGACCAATTGGAGCTACCCGGCCTGCCATCCGTCGCGCCGGAGGGATTTGCCTGTCGCGCCGACCTGATCTCCCTCCAGCATGAAGCGGCGTTGCTTTTGGTTTTCCAGGACCTGCCATTCCGGCCGTTCGAGTTCCACGGATTCGAGGGCAAGCGCCGGGTGGTTTCCTTCGGCTTCCGTTACGACTGCGCCGCGAGCCGACTGGTCGCCGCACCCGACATCCCCGATTTCCTGTTGCCGCTTCGCGCTGCTGCCGCCGGCTTTGCCGGCCTCACTCCCGATGCGCTGAGGCAGGCGCTGGTGACGGAATACAAGCCGGAAGCGGGGATCGGCTGGCATCGCGATCGCAATGAATATGGTGACGTGGTGGGCGTTTCGCTGGCGTCCCACTGCCGGTTTCTGCTGCGGCGCCAGAGTGGCGGGAAGTGGTAACGCCATGCCGTAATACTCGAACCACGTTCGGCCTACATCTTACGCGGCGCGGCGCGGTCAATTTGGGAGCACGGCATCCCGCCGCTCACCACTCTGCGCTATTCCGTTACCTTTCGCAGCATGGGTAGATGGGATACGGGCTGAACCGCCGCTGCCTTGGCGCCTGGTCGCCCTGTCTCGGTATTTGCAGACAGCGTACTTGCAAACAGCGCCCGGCACTGCAACGGGTCGGGGGGATGCCAGCGCATCCGCGGGTTGTACCCCTTTCCTGACAGAAGCGCCCGATGAACCCAAAATCAGCATCTGGTGGGCTGATAATAGGCTGTAACACAAAATAACTCTTTCCGTGCCCCATCGTCGGTTGTAGCGTAGCGGTATGCGCAACAAGCACCCTGCTCCCCCGGCATGGCGAGGCGTTCGGATGCGACGGACCTCCTGTGGGGCCGATCCGGATGAGCCGGCCAGGTCCATCACCCTGCCCGCCGCCTGGGAGGAGTCCGCCGCCGCCGCCTTGGCGGAACTGGCACCGGGAAACGGCGCGCTCGCGCTCGCCACGGCGGCCGACGCCTGGATCGGTCCGCTCGCCGCTCGCGCCGCCGCGCTTGGGCTGACATTGCCGCTCGCCGACCGCCTGCACCGACTGCTGCAGTCGCGCCGCGGTGCCCCATGCGCCGCAATCTGGCAGGGCGTTCCCGATCCCGCACCGTCTTTCACGCTAAACCTGCCGGCGTTCCTGCATCCGACCGACGGCTTCGATGCCATCGGTTTCGCCGCGGCCATAGAGACCGCGGTCCTGGCGTTGACCCTGGCCATGCCGGGTGCGCGGCGGATCGCGGTCGGCATGGCCGATCTGTTTGGGCTCCTGGCAGGTTTGGGCGTGCCGTATGCCTCGGATACCGCTCGCGATATCGCCCGCACCTTGGCGGTAATCCTCCGCGGTCATGCCGACGCCGCGTCCGCGCGCGGACCGGGGCCGAGTGGGTCGCTCTCGCCACAATCCGCCTCGCTGCACTGGCCGACGCCACCCTCCAGGACCCCCGTTCCCGGTCTCACAGGGGCAGCGCATGCCGCGCGTGATGCCGCAATCAACGCCGGCCCGCCACGCCACATCGCGACCACGGCGATTGCCCCGCCCGGCCCTGCCGAGGCCCTGCTGGGTGTAGAGACCGGCGGCATCGCGGCAGCCTTCTCGCCGCTGTGCCCCTCGCGCGGGTTGACCAGGGCAACGCGCGCCTGGCTGGCCGCGAGCGGGCTGACGCCGGAGGAAGTACTGGCCCGGGCGCTGGCGGGCGCGGTGCCTGTCCCTGCCGTCACCGCGGCTGCACATGCCGCGATGCACGATGCGGTCGCTCCCTATCTTCATGCGATGCCGCCGCGGCCCTCGGAGATGCGGCAGGGGCCACAGGTCGTCCACCGGCGCGACCTGCCGTCCCGTCGCGTCGGCTACACACAGAAAGCCGCCGTCGGAGGGCACAAGCTTTATGTCCGCACCGGCGAATACTCTGACGGGACACTGGGCGAGGTCTTCCTGGCGCTGCACAAGGAAGGCGCGGCATTCCGGGGTCTGATGGACAATTTCGCTGTCGCGGTCAGCCTGGGGCTCCAACATGGCGTGCCGCTGGAGACCTTCGTCGAGGCGTTCACCTTTACCCGCTTCGGTCCGGCCGGTGCTGTGGAGGGCGACCCGGCGGTGCATCATGCCACTTCGTTGCTCGATTACGTGTTCCGCCACCTGGCCGCGAACTACCTCGGTCGCCGCGATATTCCCGAGGCGGAAGAAGAAGCCGCAGATACGGTAGGCCACGGCGCTCGCGACCGCGCACCGCTGCTACCGCTTGAATTCCCCGCCGCGGCTTCACCGCGGGCGCGGCGTCGCGGGTTCCGCGTGGTGGGTTAATGGCTGATTCAGGATCACAATCCCCGATCAGCGGAAAACAGGGTTAGAATCACACAATCTCGATCGCCAACGCCTCGCGCAGAGCGTCGGCCGCCATCGCCACCTCGGTATCGAGCGCCGCAACGACTGTCGCAGCGCGGGCGACATCCGCCTCGGACGCGGCAAGCGTCAGTGCGCGCAGCCGGCCCTCCAGCGCTGACATGCCGTAGCCCGCCGCCATCCCCACCATGGCGTGGGCCTGCGAAGCCAACGCGCTGGTGTCCCCCGCCTCCAACGCTCGTCGCAACCGGGGCAGCCGGGTGCGCAGGTCAATCAGACACTCCGCCACCATTCCCCCGAGCATATCGCCCGGCACGCTGTTACGAAGCTCAGTAATGCGCTCGGGCGAAAGCACCGAGGTCTCTACCTCCGCGAGCCCGGATGCACGCTGCGTCGCATCGCGCGCAGGTAGACCGCGCCAGGCAAGATCGGCGATGGCCTGCACCAGTTCGGGCAGCACTACCGGCTTGCTGACCGAGCGGTTTATACCGGCCTCACGGCACTGCGCCTGGTCGTCGGGGGCCACGCCGGCCGTCAAGGCGACGATCGGCACCGTTCCGGCCGGCGGCAGCAACCCGCGAACCTTCCGCGCCGCATCGTAGCCGTTGATGCCGGCCATGAAGACGTCCATCAACACTAGGTCGTACGGATACCGCGCCAGCATCTCCAGCGCCTGTTTGGTATCTGGGGCAACATCGACCGCATGCCCCTCGCACCGGAGCAATGCGGCCGTGACGAGCTGGTTGGCCAGCACATCCTCAATCAGCAGGATGCGCGTGCGTGGCAGGATGCGAAATGCGGGCGGCTCGGGCACTGCCGGGCGCCGCTCGGACTTCGGGAGCGGGGTGATCGGCACGCGTACCCAGAATTCGTTCCCGCTCTGGCCATCCTCCGCCATCCAGGGATCGCATCCGGCATCGCCACCCATCAGCGAGACGACCTGCTTGCAGATCGCCAACCCGAGCCCGGAACCGAGCGCCATTGTCACCTCGCCATCGCCCTCCAGCCGCGAGAACGGCAAGAACAAGCGCGCTCGGCCTTCGGGTTCGATCACCGGCCCGCGGTCCCGCACCGCCAGCCACAGGACCGGCTGCCCCTCCGCATCCTGCTCGCGCCGCACCATGAGACCGACAACGCCCCGATGGCCGAACCTTACCGCGTTGGACAGCAGATTTATCAACACCTGCCGCAGGCGGTCAGGGTCGGCGTAAAGCTCGGCAGGCATGTCGGGGGCGGCGACCAGAGCCAAGGTGATGCCCCGTTCCGCAGCCTGGCCGTGGAGTACTTGCAGCGCTTCCTCTACCAGGTTGCGCACCCCGAACACAGCCGGACGCAGAGGAAGCTGGCCCGCCTCCAGGCGCGACATGTCCAGGATGTCATTGATCAGTCCAAGTAAAGCGTCACCCGACTGCAGCGCCCGATCGAGCACCGCCTGCTGCATCGGCGGCAGGCCGCCATCGTTCAGCAGCGGCAGCGCGGAGAGTAGCGCGCTCAGCGGCGTGCGGATTTCGTGACTGACAATGGCAACGAACCGGGACTTCGCCTGCGTCGCGCTCTCGGCAACGGTGCGCGCTTCGCGTAGCGCGTCGTCGGCCTGTCTGCGTGCGGTCACATCGCTGTAAAGCAGGACGAAGCTGTCGTCCGGCAGCCGGCTGCACCGTAGCTCGATCGTACGGCTATCGAAGCGGCGCCGTTCGGTGGACGTGAACGTTCCCCAGTCCCGTAGTAAGGCCACGCGGCGGGCTACCTCGGCCTCGACATTCACCGGCCCGAACTGACCGCTGCGTGCCTGGGCGCGCAGGATGTCTTCCATCGCCAGGCCCATCCGAAGCATTTTCGGCGGCACGCCGGCAATTTCGGGAAACCGCCCGTTCCACTCGACCAGGCAAAGGTCGGGGTCCATCATTGCTACGCCGTCGTGCGTACCGTCCAACGTCGTTTGAAGCTGCGCCGTCCTGGCTTCAGCTTGCGCTTTGGCATACTCGAACCGGGCGTTGGCCGCGGTATGCGCGGCTTGTTCATGGGCCAACGCCCACTTCCGCTGCCGTGCCTGTCCGATCAGAAGGAGCGTCGCCAACGCGGCGATCAGCGCGGACATGCCGCCGGCGAACAGATGCGCATGATTCGCCCAGGCAAATGCGGGAGCAAATGCATCGGCGTAGTCCATGCCCACGACGACAGCGAGATCGCTACCAGGGATCCGGCGAAACGCGTGGAAACGCAACACGCCATCGGGCGCCGAACGGCCAACCCAGGTATTGTTGGGGGCTGCGGTCAGGGCCTGGAACATTGCCCACTGGCCGATCGGCTGATCCTGCGCACCCCTTGCGGTGCCGTCGATGGCCCGCAGGTTTCCGTCGTTCAGTCCGACCAACGCTATCAACGCGTCAGGCCCGAGGTCGGTCTGCCGGAAAATGCGATCGATCGCGGCGACGCGCCAAGCAACGGCGATAATGCCGGCAAAGGAGCCATCCGGAAGCTGCGTCCGGCGCGCTTCCTCCATGCACCAGTGGTATTTGCTCGCAACCGGTACGGTGCTTCCGAGGAAGATTTGCGGCTGCGCCCCGCCGTGTTGCCGCACGCCGCGGAAATAGTCCGTCGTGGCTACATTGGTGCCGATCAGTTCCGGCACCGTGGACTCGATAACGACGCCGTTCTCGTCCGTCAGCAGCATGTCGTAGCCGAGATCGGACAGTACGGCGGCGCGGCGACGCCAGGCGTTCAGTTCGAAATGCTGCGGGTCAGCCTGCCGGGCCGCCGTGAGGATGTGCAGCGTCCGGTCTCCTTCCAGCAATTCGCTGCGGACATCTTGCTCAAAATTGACGGCCTGGCTGGTCACACGGGCCTCGATGCGGGCTTCCACCTGCCGGTTCTGGGCGTGGATGGCGCTGCGCATGCCCAGCCAGGTCAAGGCAATCAGGCCGAGTGCCGGCACGACGACAAGCGCGGCACCGCAAACTTTGCGCCAGGAACTGTCGGTCTCGGTAGGGCGGGCCGCCATCGGATTGAAGGTGTCGTTCGGGAACAGGGCCAGGCAACACACCGCGGATTGGGTCCGGGGCAGACGTAAGTGGGGTGTCTCGGCCTGATTAACCCGTCGCGGCAGGCGGGCACAATGACACGCTGTGTCGCAGCAGCAAGGCCCGCCGCCGCGCCACGGTGTAAATGCCCGCCCGCATCGAGGGGCGGCGGCCGGGCCGTTTTCTGCCTTGTTACAGAGGACGCGCGTTGGCCAGGATCAAGAGTGAAGTTCGCCTTTGAGCAAACGGCACGTGCCTCCGCTTGCCGGTAAGTAATCCAACGGAGCTTGCAGCATCCGAAGCGGTTCGCACCCTGCCCGCTCATTGCCGTCGCGGAATTCTGAATATGGCATCGTGCCCTGCTTTGCCCACCAGCAGTTGAATGGCTGATATCGCTGATGAGCCTTGAAGCCTTTGTAGCAGGGCAGCGCCTCCTGCTGATGCGATGGCGATTGATCGCCGAGATTTCGAGCAGCTCAGGGATGGCGACGATCTTATCGCACTTCTCGGCTACCTTGACCTGGCCGAGCACCCACTGCTGATCGGCCGCAAACTGATTTCTTCAGGGCCAACAGGAAACTCTGCCAAACTTGCCGCCGGATTGGCGTCAACGGCCTGCGTTGACTCCGCGGCATCGCCCGCTATAACCCGCACTCTCCGGCCGCCGGGCGCTCCCCGCGGCCCGCATTGTCTTGGAAAGTCCGATCCGATGTTCGCTGTGATCCGCACCGGCGGGAAGCAGTACCGCGTCACCCCCAATGCGGTGCTGAAGGTGGAAAAGCTGGAAGCCGAGCCGGGCGCCACCGTGACGTTCACGGACGTGCTCGCCCTGGGCACCGCGGATGGCCTGACGCTCGGCGCCCCTGTTGTGGCCGGCGCCGAGGTCACTGCGACGGTGCTCGCCCAGGACCGGCTGGACAAGGTCATCATCTTCAAGAAGCGGCGCCGGCAGAACAGTCGGCGGAGGAATGGTCACCGGCAGCATGTGACGGTGCTGCGGGTGGCCGGCTTCGCCAAGGACGGGGCCGCGCTCGCCGAGCCTGAGGCGATGGACATTGGGGCCGACCACCCCACGGCCTTCGAGCCTGCCCCAGGGCCGCCCGCGGAAGTCGCTCCTGGGCCGGCCGCGGAGGACGTGGCCGAATCGCTCGCGTTGGAATCCGGGGAACCATCCGAACACGCAACCCCGGCCGTTTTCGCCAATGAGGGGCCGGTCCCGGCTGGGTCTGCCTCTGAATTCCAACCGACTACTTTTGAACCCCCCGCCGAGCCGCCGGCCGAAGTCGCTGCCGGTCCGGCTGCGATGGACGTTGCCGACTCGTTGGCCCTGGAATCCGGCGAACAATCCGAACCAGCCGCCCCGGCTGCGCCAGGGCAGGAGTAACCGACCATGGCACACAAAAAGGCGGGCGGCTCGTCCCGCAACGGCCGCGACACGGAAGGCCGGCGGCTTGGCATCAAGAAGTTCGGCGGCGAGGCCGTGGCGGCCGGCAACATCCTGGTGCGGCAACGCGGCACCAAGTGGCGACCGGGCGACAATGTCGGGTTGGGCCGCGACCACACGATTTTCGCGTTGATCGACGGGCAGGTGGAGTTCCGCCGCCGCTCGGACGACCGCGTGCATGTCTCGGTGCGACCGCTGCCGGCTGCCGCCGAATAAGCGCGTCCGGACCGGTGGGTTGATGACGGGGGCCGGCAGCGCAGCCGGCCCCCGTTGCTTTTGTTTTGGAAGGCCATGGCCGGTCGTAAGGCAGGCCATCGTGTGGGTGTCATGAAGTTCCTCGACCAGGCGAAGATCTATCTGCGGTCGGGCGACGGCGGGGACGGCGTCGTAGCGTTCCGGCGCGAGAAGTTCCTGGAGTTCGGTGGTCCCGATGGCGGCGACGGCGGCAAGGGCGGCGATATCGTGGTCCAGGCGGCCGAGGATCTGAATACACTGATCGACTTCCGCTACACGCAGCATTTCCGCGCGAAGAAGGGCGGGAATGGCGCGGGCAGCGACCGCACCGGGGCCGGCGCCCAGGACCTGGCGATCAAGGTGCCGGTCGGCACGGAAATCCTGGCCGAGGATCGCGAAACATTGCTTGCTGACATCGACGAACCTGGGAAGCGTGTGGTGCTGTTGCGCGGTGGCGACGGCGGGTTCGGCAACGCGCATTTCAAGTCGTCCACCAACCGGGCGCCACGCAAGGCGACGAAGGGCTGGCCCGGCGAGGAACGCTGGGTCTGGCTGCGGCTAAAGCTGATCGCCGATGTCGGGCTGGTAGGTCTGCCGAATGCGGGAAAATCCACGTTTCTGGCCCGGGTCTCGGCGGCGCGGCCGAAAATCGCCGATTACCCGTTCACCACGCTCCACCCGCAGCTTGGCGTGGTGCGGCTGAACGCGGCGGAGGAATTCGTGATTGCCGACATCCCCGGCCTGATCCAGGGCGCGCACGAAGGTGCCGGCCTGGGCGACCGGTTCCTTGGGCATGTCGAGCGGTGCGCCGTGCTGCTGCATTTGGTGGACGGCGCGGCGGGCGATGTGGTGCGGGCTTGGCGGACGGTTCGTGAGGAATTGGCGGCGTACGGCGCGGGGCTGGCGGAAAAGCCAGAGGTGATCGGGCTGAACAAGGCCGACGCGATGACGCCGCGGGAGGCGTCGGGGCGGGTGGCGGCACTACGAAGGGCGTCTGGTAGGCCGGTCATGCTGCTGTCCGGAGTCACCGGGCAGGGGGTGCCGGACGTGCTGCGGGCTTTGGAGACGATCAGAGGATCGGTCGCCCGCGATGGGGCGTCGGGGCGGGACGAGGAGCGACGAGAGGTGACGGTGCCGGATGCAGCACCCTCACCCTAACCCTACCCCGCAAGCGGGGGAGGGAATTATCGGCGGGGCCCGGCGCCTGGTGGTGAAGATCGGGTCTGCGCTGGTTGTGGATGCGGATGAGGCTGCCCCGCGTACGGCTTGGCTCGCCGGCATGGCCGCCGACGTCGCCGACCTGCATCGAAGGGGTGTTGACGTGATTGTGGTGTCCTCGGGTGCCATCGCGCTGGCGCGGCGGACGCTTCACCTGAACCAAAAGCGGCTGCGGCTGGAGGAAAAGCAGGCGGCTGCGGCGGTGGGCCAGATCCGGCTGGCCCAGGCCTGGTCCGAGGCGCTTTCCGCGGAAACCCTTACCGCCGCGCAGCTTTTGCTAACCCTCGACGATACCGAGGACCGCCGCCGCTATCTCAATGCTCGCGCCACGCTGAATACGCTGCTGCAACTCGGCTGCATCCCGGTGATCAACGAAAACGACACCGTCGCCACCACTGAGATCCGGTTCGGCGATAACGACCGTCTTGCCGCGCGTGTCGCGGAAATGCTGCAGGCGGATGCGCTGATCCTGCTGTCCGATATCGATGGGCTCTACACCAGCGATCCCGGCCGCGATCCGTCGGCCGACCATATTCCGGTGGTTGAAGCCGTCACGCCGGAGATCGAGGCGATGGGCGGCGAGCCACCGCCCGGATATTCCTCCGGCGGTATGCGCACCAAGTTGGCGGCGGCACGCATCGCCACGCAAGCCGGGTGTGCCATGATTATCGCGCGCGGTTACATGGACCGCCCGCTGACGGCGTTGGCGAACGGCGCGCGCTGCACGTGGTTCCTGCCCGCACCGGAAGGCCGCACCGCCCGCAAGAGCTGGATCGCCGGTGCGCTGGCCCCGCTGGGCACGCTGGTCGTGGATGCCGGTGCGGTCCGCGCCTTGCGCGCCGGCCGCTCATTGCTGCCCGCGGGCGTCCGTGCTGTGGAAGGCAGCTTCCAGCGCGGCGATCCGGTGGTGATTGCGGGTCCGGATGGCGCTCTGCTCGCCCGCGGTCTTTCCGCCTATGGCAGCGCCGACGCACAGCGGATCATCGGCCACCGCTCTGACGAGATCGAAACGATTCTCGGTTGGCGTGGGCGCGATGAGATTGTTCACAGGGACGATCTGGTGCTGCTGTAGCGCCACGCAGGCCATCGCCGCGTTGTGGTACGAGGCCAAAAGGGCCGGAAGCGATATGGCTTAACGTGGCACGAGAGTCCGATGACAGCCGGCATTGCGGAACTCTTCCGACTCTCGTGTCCTACCCTCCTGCAAGTGCAAATCTGCGGGCACGCGCATCGTTGTAAACGGGAATAACCCTGCTGTTCCGAATTGCATTCGGTCCCGGTTTCAGGGTTTCGAATCGTATGGCGTGTGCAACGTGCCATCCCGGTATTGCGGCGGCCACAGCACCACTTCCGTCTTGGCGCCGCGGAATTGCTCCAGATCGTGGCCGGCGACGCCGCGGAACTGCACTGCCAGCACCCGAGGCCCGGCCCATTCGCCGTTCGGCCCGAACTTCACATCGCCCACGATGGTATGGAAGGTGTGCGTCCGCAGGTAATCGGCGAGTTTCGCCTGATCCAGGCTCTTGGTACCCTCGATCGCCTGCTGCAGCACCTGCATGTCGGCATAGGCAAACGGCGGCAGGTAATAACCCAGCGGGTCGATATGCTCCGCCACCGCCTTGGGCTGGTATTCCTTCAGGAACTCCATGGCTTCCGGCGTGGCGAAGCCCTTCACCGGCTGCCAGAAATCGTAATCTTCGATGCCGTTCAGCAGCGGACCCAGTTGCATCTTGATCGCAGTCGATTGCAGCCCGACCATCGCGCCGCCGAACATCTGTGTCTTCAGCCCCACCTCGCCCACGGCGCGGACCATCCCGACCGTGTCGGCGGGATAGGACGCCAGGAACACGAGGTCGGGATGCCTCGCCGCGATCGCGCGCACGATCGGCGAGTAATCGACCGTGGTCGGCGGATAGGTCTGGTCATAGACGATCTTCAGACCCATCTGCTGGGCCAGTTCACGCGCGCCATCCATGCCATGAATGGAAAAGTCGTTGTCGGCACCTGTGATCGCGATGGTCTTCGGCTTCGGGTTCATCTCGGCGGCCATCTTGAAGAATCCGCCGCCCATCGCCTGCGCTGGATGCGCCCCGCCCGCCGGAATCATGGAAAAGTAGTTCTTGTAATGAAAGTCTTTGTTCACGTTGAGCCCGAACAAACTGAGCATCGTCAGGTTGTGCTGGATAAAGATCGGCATCGCCGGGGCGATCAGGTTGGTACCGTTCTCGCCGAGCAAGAAGTCGACATGGTCCACGTCCAGCAGTTTGGTGACGATGCCGGGTACCAGAGCGGGACTGGACTCGTCGTCATAATATACCAGCTTCACAGGCCGCCCGAGCAATCCCCCATGCTCGTTCACGTGTTGCGCCCAGATTTGGTAAGCGAGCAATGACGCCTTGCCGTTGACAGCGAGACTACCGGTTTCCTCGATATCGAAGCCGATGGTGACGGGATTGGCCGCGTTGGCCGCAGGCACGGCGGTGAGCAAGGCGAGCCCCGCGGCTGCCGCCCATGAAGCAAGGCGCATGATGACGTTGTCCTCCAGTCATGTTCAACCCGCCATGGTTCGCGGCAATGCGGTGCGCCATGCACCGGGGCCGCGATCGCGGCGGGCGCCGGAGAATGCCCGTGCCGCGCGCGGCCAACAAGACGCGGGTCGGGGCGATCGCCGGGTCAGTGCGCTAAACGACCGGCGGCGGTGGCATGCGACGATGGCATCGCGCGCCGCTCATCGGGGCGAATGGCGTCCGTGCCACCCTCCTCATCTGCAACGTAGCTCATCCGGGCGGAAACAATGGATCAACGGGCTGAATCATTCATTTGGAACGTGACATTCCGTAGGCGCTTCGATTACGGCCATGCACAAATTCCCCCGGGGCGCAATGCGGGGCGCGGACGAGCAAAATTGGCGCTCGGCGCGAGGCGCCCCTCGATCCAGCCCGACCATCCAAGAGACAACTCGCGACTCATGACGTGCTGCTGGCGAACGGTGCACCTGCGGAGTCCTGTCGCGACGATGGCAATCGCTGGTTGTTCCGCGGCCGGGCGTGCCGCTGAGTGACGATCCGGACCTGCACCTGCTGTGCGACGGCCGGCGCATCGACGCCGTGTCGCGCTGCGACGCGGCGCATATCTTCCGCCTCGGCCGCGTGCCGCGCAGCCTGCGTATCCGGTCGCATGCGGCGGTGCCGGCGGAGCTTGGCGTGGCGCGTGATCCGCGGCCGCTAGGTGTTGCGGTGCGGCAGATCGAGTTGTGGCAGAATGCGAAGGTCCGCGTGCTGCCGGCCGAGGACGCAGTCCTGGTCGGCGGATTTCATGACTACGAACCGGACTGCGGCTGGCGGTGGACGAACGGCGACGCGCCGATACCGGCGGTGTTGCTGGCGGGCCTGTCGGGCACGCTGGAGGTGGTGGTGCGGGTCGGCAGTTTCGCTCACTACATCGCCACCGAACGCCGGACGGCCTGAACCAGCTGCCCCTTGCTGTGGCGCCGGCGAGGCGCCGCCCGGCTTGCCCTCCCCGCACGCCGGTGCGACAAGGCGCGCCGGATTCGGCGACAGTCCCGCTCGGCCGAACCCAGCCCGGCGCGCAGAGGTGCAAGCATGTCAGATCTCGAAATCGTTTGGACCAAGGTCGATGAAGCGCCGGCGCTCGCGACGTTCTCCCTGCTGCCGATCGTCGAAGCCTTCGTCGGCACGGCCGGCGTGACGATGAAGCTGAAGGACATTTCGCTCACGGGGCGCATCCTCGCCAATTTCCCCGAGAAACTGACGCCGGCACAACACATCAACGACGAGCTCGCCGAACTGGGCCGGCTCGCGCTACGGCCCGAGGCCAACATCATCAAGCTGCCCAACATCTCGGCCTCGGTGCCGCAGCTCAAGGCCGCGATCAAGGAACTACAGGCCAAGGGCTATGACGTGCCGGACTATCCGGACAACGCCACGGCGGACGCGGAGAAGGATATTCGGGCCCGCTACGCCAGGGTGCTGGGCAGCGCTGTCAATCCGGTGTTGCGCGAGGGCAATTCCGACCGCCGCGCCGCCGGCGCCGTGAAGCAATACGCGCGCAACAATCCGCACAAAATGGGGGCCTGGAGCGCGGACTCGAAATCGCATGTCGCGCACATGTCGGATGGGGATTTCTACGGCTCGGAAGTTTCCACCACCGTCGCTGCGCCGACCAATGCCCGCATAGAGCATGTTGGCGCGGACGGGCGCGTCACAGTGCTGAAGGCGAAGACGCCGCTGCTGGCCGGCGAGATCATCGACGCGGCTGTCATGAGCCGCAAGGCGTTGCGTGCCTTCCTGGCCGAGCAAATCGAGGCGGCCAAGAAGGACGGCGTGTTGTTCTCGCTGCACCTGAAGGCGACCATGATGAAGGTCTCCGACCCCATCTTGTTCGGCCATTGCGTTTCCGAGTTCTTCGCCGACGTGTTCCGGAAGCACGAGGCCACGCTGAAGGGTCTTGGCGTCAATCCCAACAACGGCGTGGGCGAGCTGCTCGCGAAGGTCGAGATGCTGCCGGCCGCCGAGCGAGACGCGATCAAGGCCGATATCGCGGCCGAGTATGTGAAGCGGCCCGGCCTCGCGATGGTCAATTCGGACCGGGGGATCACCAACCTGCACGTATCGAGCGATGTGATCGTCGATGCGTCGATGCCGGCGATGATCCGTGAATCGGGGCGCATGTGGGGACCCGACGGCAAGCTGCACGACGTGGAGGCGGTGATCCCCGATCGCTGCTATGCGCGGATGTACCAGACCGTCATCGAGGATTGTAAGGCGCACGGCGCCTTCGACCCGCGCACGATGGGCGATGTGCCGAACGTGGGGCTGATGGCGCAGCAGGCCGAGGAATATGGGTCGCACGACAAGACGTTCGAAATGCCCGCGGGCGGGACGGTGCGGGTAGTCGGCGAGGACGGCTCGGTGCTGCTGGAACGGCCGGTGGAGACCGGCGACATCTTCCGCATGTGCCAGGTGAAGGACGCGCCGATCCAGGACTGGGTCAAGCTGGGCGTGCGCCGCGCGCGGCTTTCCAATACCCCGGCGGTATTCTGGCTCGACGCGCAACGCGCGCATGACGCGCAGGTGATCGCCAAGGTGGAAAAATATTTGAAAGAGCAAGATACGGCGGGGCTGGATATCCGCATATTGGCGCCGGTCGAGGCGATGAAATTCTCGCTTGCGCGCATCCGCAAGGGGGAGGACACGATCTCGGTCACCGGCAACGTGCTGCGCGACTACCTGACTGATCTTTTCCCCATCATGGAGCTGGGCACCTCAGCCAAGATGCTGTCGATCGTTCCGCTGATGGCGGGCGGCGGATTGTTCGAGACCGGTGCCGGGGGCTCGGCGCCGCGGCACGTGCAGCAGTTCCAAGAAGAGGGCTATCTGCGCTGGGATTCGCTGGGCGAGTTCCTCGCGTTGTGGGCCTCGCTGGAACATCTGGCGCAGACCCACAAAAACGCCGACGTGCAGGTTCTGGCCGACACGCTGGATACGGCCAACGGCAAGATCCTGGAATTCAACCGCTCGCCGGCGCGCAGGGTTGGCGAACTCGACAATCGGGGCAGCCATTTCTACCTGGCACTGTACTGGGCAGAGGCGCTGGCCGCGCAGCGGAAGAGCGCGGTGTTACAAGCCCGATTTGCGAAGCTGGCCGAGATGCTCGCAGCCAGCGAGGCCAGGATCAATGCTGAACTGATCGCGGCGCAGGGCAAGCCGGTGGATATCGGCGGGTATTACTTACCCGATCCGGCCAAGACATCGGCCGCGATGCGGCCAAGTGCGACGCTGAATGCCGCGCTCGCGACACTTCGGCACATTCAGTTCCGCACTTGACATTGTAGACATGTCGCATTTCAGACAATGGGAAGTCCTACGAAGCGAGCCGAACCACGACCGGGGGTCAGACCGGCGCATGCCCCGACCGGTTGTCTCTCTCGGCAGCAGCGAAGACGACATTTCGTCGCTGCCTCGCGAGGGGAAGACGTCATTCGGTTCACGGCTGTAGGAATTGCAGCGAGGCAAAACGCCGCTCGATATGAAGACACTGCCACAGCTATTAACGAGGTTTCTGCCTCAGATTTGAGGCCACGCCAGCGCGATGGCGCGTATGCGGGTTGGTCGATGTGCTATTGGGAAGGATTGCCTGCCGGCATATTCGTGATGAGATCAACGCAAGCCAGGGGGGATGCATGTTGCTAGTTTGGGTTGGCATTACTGGAACGGGTAGTAACGGAAGCTGACCATTACCATGTTCTCGTTGGCCGAGGGCTCGCCGCCGACGCCGGGGAATACGTTGCGCCGCACGTAGGCATACTGACCGCCCAGTTCCATCATGCCGTAATTGCCGTGCAGGAAGCGCCACCACACGCCCACGGTTCCCTCCGTCAGGCCCGAGGTGTTGCCGGTGCAGGTAAGTGGACTCAGCTCTACGTCGCAGCCGCTGTTGACGAACAGCGGATTGCCGTACCCGTAGCCTTTGCCCCCCTCGATGAAGGCCGTCTTGTCTTCCTGTTCCGTGCCGAAATAGGCGTACAGGTCCACCGTCGGGATCGGGTGTCCCACCAGTCCCACCAGCGCCTGAATTTCCGGAATCGGCCAGGGTGAGCCGTTCGGCCTTATCGTTGCATCGGGCAACTGGCCCGCACCGTAGCGGCCGATCCCGTAGCCGGCCAGTACGCTCCCCTGCAAAGTCAATACGTCCGGAACCAGCGGCAAGATCGTCGCCGCACCGATCCCGCCGGCCGGCGTCGTCTCACCCTGCCCGCCGCCGACATAGTCCACGCGGTCGTGCAGGAACCGCGCGATGCCGTACAATTCGTAATGGCCCCAGCCGGGATCCCACGCCACCTTTGCCACGACATCGGGCGCCACCTCGTCGCTGTAATTGACCGTCGGCGCAAAGCCGGTGGCACCGGCATTGTTGACATTGACGAACTTGCCGTTGGGCAGCGTGACCAAGTTGGCCGTGCCGTAGGTCGAAGCGGTGAAGCCGCCGGTGGTGAACACGGTCTGCGGGTTCTCGAGCGACAGCCCGACCGCCAGGTGATCGTCCATCAGTTGCTTGACCACCCTCAACTCAGGCTGGCGCGCCCACGTGAACCCGACCACGTACTGCCCGTCGATGACCAGCGGCAATACTTCTTCACGTGGCGTGATGCCGTGCCGGTCCAGGGTCAGCAGGCTCCAGGCCTGGCCCGCCAGGATGTTCACGCCCCAGTCGCTCCGGTCATAGGTTGCGTAGGCCTGCCGCAGCCGCGGCGTATAGCTGTTGCTCTCGTTCGAGTTGGCGGTCGGCGCGGCACCCTGCAGGTCGATCTCACCATATCCGGCAATCGTGGTGACGTCGTCGGGCTGCCCCTCCACCAGCGCGGTGAAACGGCTCTGCCTGGCCGAGAAGCGCAGTTCGCTCTCGTGCCCTTGCGGCGTGTTGGCAAGCGGAATGCCGGAGAACGTGGAGGAGATGTCGGAGGTCTCATTGAGCGACCGGAAGATGCCAGCCGCTTCGATGAACCCCCCGAGGGTGATCGTCAGGCCGCCAGTATGGAAAACGCCAAGCTTGGCTGGCGGTGCAGGCGGCGGCGGCGCGGCCTGCACCACGACCGCCGGTGGCGGTGGCGTGATCGCGAGCGGCGGGGCAGCAGCGGCGCGGGCCGCTTCGGCACGCGCTGCCGCTGCTTCTCGCTGCGCCGCCCGCACGGCGGCATCGCGCCGCGCGATCTCTCCTCGCATCCGACTCACCTCGTCCTGCAAGGCGCGGATTTGTTTCTCAATAGCATCAATACGGGCAGTATCGGATTCCTGAGCCAAGGCTGAATGAATAGACGTGCAGCAGAGCAAGGCCGCAGCAAGAAGGACTGTGGTCCGCGTGACATACAGTGTCATGTGCGCTCCGGAACAAGAGGAACGACGGACGAACAGGGCAGCTGCTATCCTGCCCTTGTCTTGCGTTACGGTTGTAAGAAAAGCATGATTGTTTTGCCCTTATTTTGGGCAACTCACGGAGAAGTCACCACCTGAACGCGACGTGTAGCTCAGTGGTGCGCGGCTGGCGCACGGCGTCGGCGCGGAAAATATTTCTACAGCGAACTGTACTGGCCGGGCCGGATCGCGCTGACTTGATGTCCCGCCGCAGGCCGCCGAACATGGCCGCGACCATTGAGGGCTCGCCATGCACTACGTCCCGCCGCCGCACACCACCCAATACTGGGAACTGACCAAGCCGTCCGCGAAAGGCCGCCGCGGCATGGTGGTCTCACAGGCGCGCAGCGCTGCCTTGGCGGGCGTGGCGGTGCTGGATGCTGGCGGCAACGCAGTGGATGCGTCGGTGGCGACGGCGCTGGCGCTGGCGACCGCCGAACCGTGGAATTCCGGTCTGGGCGGCATCGGCTTCGCGCTGGTACACCGTGCGGGCGAGTCCCGTGCCCAGGTGGTGGATTTCGGTCCGCGTGCGCCCGCCACGACCGATCCCACCCGCTACCGCCTGACCGGCCGCATGACCACCGACTTGTTCGCCTGGCCGGAAGTGGAGGGCGACATCAACATCCATGGCCCGCTCTCGGTGGCGATCCCGTCCGCCGTTGCGGGCTACGATTACATGCTGCGGCAATGGGGACGGCTGCCTCTGGCGGAAATCATCGGTCCTGCCATCGCACTGGCGAAGCGCGGGCTGCCGCAGGACTGGTACACGGGCGTGAAAATCGCCAATTCCGCCCGGGTGATCCGGAAATATCCGACCACCGCCGCGGTCTATCTGTCGGACGGCCTGCCGCCGGTACCGCCGTATCAGGGAACGCCCGGCTTCCTCCACCAGGGCAACCTGCCGGCGACGCTGGAGCGACTTGGTCACGCAGGCTTGCGCGACCTGTATGAGGGCGGTGTCGCCGCCTCCATTGCTGCCGATGTCAAGGCGCTGGGCGGCGTCCTGTCGGCGGATGATCTGCGCGCCTGCCAGGCGCGCACCTGGCCGGCCGAGCAACTGGGCTGGCGCGGCCGCACCTTGCAGCTCACCGGCGGACTCACCGCGGCGCCCACGCTGAAGCGCGTGTTGGATGCCATGTCCGATGCCCCGTACGGCGGGCACGCACCCTCGCCCGCCTGGTACGCCGCACTGGCACGGGCGATGAAGGCCGCGTACGCCGAACGCTTCGCCGGCCTCGGCGAAAGCGAACCGGACAGCGCGCAAAGCTGCACCACGCACCTGACCGTATGCGACGCCGAAGGCACAACGGTGGCGATGACCACCACCTTGATGTCGTCCATGGGCAGCCGGGTGCTGCTGCCACAATCCGGCATTCTGCTGAACAATGGCATGATGTGGTTCGATCCCCGACCCGGCACGCCAAACGGTATCGCACCGGGGAAGCGTCCGCTGTGCAACATGCTGCCGATCATGCTGACCGAAGGCGGACGGCCATTCCTGGCCGGCGGCGCCTCCGGCGGACGGCGGATTATGGCGGCAGTGTTCCAGCTCATGACTTTCATTGCTGATTTCGGCATGGATGTGGAGCAAGCGGCGCATCATCCGCGCATCGACGTCTCCAGCGTGGACCGGGTGAACGCCGACCGCCGGCTGCCCGCCGCGGTGCTGGAGGCACTCGCCGCCGAAGGGACGCTGTCGCTAGAAGAGCATGGCGCGGTGCCGATCAACTTCGCCTGCCCCAACGTGATCGTGCAGCAGGCCGACGGCACGCGGGTGGGGATCAGCGACGCGGCCTCGCCGTGGTCGGCGGCGGTAGCGCAGGGGGAGGCGCTGGTCGGCCCCTGCAGCGCGTCCGGCGGGGCCTGACACCGACTGCTTCGGTCCACGCGGAGTATTTGGTCCAGGCGGAGTATAGGTCATCAGTACCTCAGGTTGTACGAAAGGTGTGCGCAGGGCATCGTCCATGCCAGACCAAACGCCGCCTGTAGCGTCTTCGCGTGCCACCGGCGGCGGGCCAGGATTTTTTCCCGCGCATTAGCCCAACCGCATCGCCCGGGGATTGGCAGGTTGTGGAGATTGGCAGGTTGTTAAGCAATTCCGCCGATAACGACCACCATGAAGCGGCTGGAATGCCTGGACGGGTTGCGCGGCGTGCTGGCGGTCTATGTGATGCTGGGTCACATGGCACCGTTCGCCATGCTGCCGGACTGGCTGATCCGCCTGCTGTCGCATGGCGGCGCGGCAGTGGACGTTTTCTTCATCCTCAGCGGGATGGTGATCGTGCAGTCGCTCGAGAGCTTCAGCTGGCATGCACGCGGGTTCCTGATCGCACGGATGGCGCGGACCTATCCGGTGTATCTGGTGATGCTGGCGCTTGCCGTGGTGGTTCAGGCGCTGCCGATCGATTTTGACCGCCTGCCCTGGGTGGGCGCCGACAGTCTGGCGCGCGACATTTGGTCGGTGGGCTGGCCGCATGCCTGGGCGATCGAGTTGGTGACACACCTGACGATGACGCACGGGCTGCTGCCGGACGCTGTGGTGCGGGGCGGGTGGGTCAGCTTTCTCGGTTCGGCATGGAGTTTGTCGACCGAGTGGCAATTCTATCTCCTGGCGCTGTGGCTCGGCATGGTGACTGGGCCGCGACGGATGACGCAGGCATTTCTGTTGTTGGCGGTTGCGGGCCTGCTGTGGCAGTCGGCCGCGCCGCCCGGACTGTTGTTCAGTCGCGCCTTCCTGCCCAACAAGGCGCAGTTTTTTGCCCTCGGCATTGCCAGCGCCGGTCTGCTGCGTGGCGCGACGTTACGGCATTACGCGATGGTATTGCTCCTCACGCTGGCCGTCTGTGCCGTGGAGCGGCGGACGGAAAAGCTGCTGCCGCCGCTGGTGTGGACGCTGTGCCTGGCAGCGCAGCTTCGGCCCGATCTCGCAGTGCTGCGGCCGCTGGCATTGCTGCTGCGCACCCGCTTGCTGCTGTGGCTCGGCGCACTGTCTTACTGCATTTACCTGACCAACGAGCCGGTGCAGAAGTCGCTGGGTTTGCTGCTGGCGGCCTGCGTGGGTGGCAACGGCGTCGCGTTCACCTTGCTCTGGCTACCCAGCGCGGTGCTGCTGCCGGTATCGCTCTCGATCGCGCTGCGCCGCTGGGTAGAGACACCTGCGCTGCGCCTAGGCCGCCGTTACGCTCGCGCTATCGCCGCGACAACCGGCTCGGAGGCACGACTGCAACCGGTTGTCATCCCCTGACACGCGCAATCCCCTTCACCCTCCATGCCATTGCGCGAAAGGTCCGCCCTCCCTTACGTGGGAGCCAGGGGATGCACCAATGTAATGTCGCCATCAAGACAATCCGCGGGCCCGTCACAATAACTGAGTCCGTAGAGACGCTTATGCATCCCGATATCGCAGTCTCCCCCCGGCGCTCCAGCAACTCACTGAAGATACGAAGAAAATCGGACTTGTGAGAATCCCCTAGCTCCCCCAGCATGTCGGAGGGAGGAGGGGAAACATGTCGAGGGGCCTTCTGTCTCGCTAGCCTGGAGGCGTAGCGTCGAAGCAACCCCGCTCGCTCGAACGCACGGACCAACCTGCCACCTGCTCGCACGATAACGCCGCCCCGCGTCTCCCCCGCAACGACATCCAACGATAGCGCAGCCGGGTCAGCACAGTGCTAAGCTGGCGACGCGCGATCCATAAGGGGGAGCAATGGCCATGAGCGTCGCAGACCCAAACCATCTGATCCTGACAGGCGAAAATCCGTTTATCCGGTTGAGCGAGACCGATGGCGGAGCAAACACGACCAACGCCAGCTACTGGCGCATCATCACCTGCCCTGCCGGACCGGGGCACGTGCTGTATCTCAACAGCGAGCTCACCGAAAACCAATGGCGCATCTATGCCGACAATATCGCCATGGCGCGCTGGCTGCAGACCACCGTGCAGGGCATGCTGAACCCCGAGCTTGCTGATATCTCGATCCCGGTGACGGATGCCGTCTTCGGCAAATCGGGCGACCCGCGATACTTCTGGAAGGAAACCATCTCGACGTTGGACGAGGAGATTGCCCTCACTTGGTACGACATCGGGGAACCGCTGCTGATTCACACACAGCCGAATGCCGACCCCGGCCGACCCTATGGCGTGTGCACTGTGTTGATTCCGGCGCTCGGTGCGCGCCTGACGGTGGATGGCGTACAGGCGAAAGGCAAGCCGTGGCCGCGACAGCGGGAAGGGCTGCCCTTCAGTACCTGCGCTCTCGCCTTCTCTGAAAGCTGGACCGAGGCCAGGTAGCCGCGCGCGGGCGACCGGCGCGCAGACGGCGTCGCAAGGCACGCAGCAGAACGCGGCCGACCTCGGCCGGCCGCGTCTCGCCAAAGATGCGGGCTTATTTCGGCCCGACTTCCAGTCCCACGCCGACCAGTTCCGGCTTGCGCTCCAACGCTTCCGCCACGGCCTGTGCGGCGCGCCGCCGCTGGACGTGTTTGTAGACAAACGATGTAAGGATTGGCGTCAGCACGGCCGTGGTAATGACCGATGCCGCCACCTGCACGGTTGCCGCCGGCGCCACCGCCGCATAGCTGGGATCCGCCATCGCGACTGCCTTCGGTACCGCCGCCGAATTGCCCGCGCTGCTCGATGCGGCCGCGCCGGCGATGCCGGAGCCCCCGAACCACAGGTCGGCCAGGATGCAAACGGTGCCGGTGACGACCAGCACGAACACGCCGAGCGCGATCCCCGGCAAGCCCGCGGTGACCACCGCCGAGAGGTTGATCGTCTGGCCCAGCGTGAAGCCCATGAACGGCACGATAACCGGCTCATGCGAGCTGAAGAACTCGCGCAGATCCGTGTCGAGGTTGCCCAGCAACGCGCCGGCTGCGATCGGTGCGATCACCGAGACAATGGTGAGCCACGGGATGTTGGCAAGTCCGGCGCCCACCAGGATCACCATGGTGAGGAAGGGACCGGTCTCGATGCTCTGCGGTACGTAGGTGCCGGAGTCTTCCTTGTCGCCCATCACGCTGGTCAGGGCCATGAACATGCCGCCGTTGGTGTCGCTCAGTGCGACCAGCAGCGCGAGCGTGCTGTAGCCCCAAATATTGCCGCCGAAATATTTTCCTACCGAGATCGCGATCAGCGTGGCGACGCCCACCTTGGCGAGCATAATGCCGAAGCCGCGTTTCAGCATGCGCGGCGCGGCGCGCAGCGTCATCTTGGTGCCGACAGTGAACAGGTACATGCCCAGGATGGTGGGATACCCGACCTCGCTGAGCGCCTGGGTGAAGCCGCCGATCTTGAGAAGATGTGGGAAGAACGTGTTGATGATCATGCCAGTGAACAGGGGCACGACCATAAGGCCGCCGGGCACCTTGGTGACAGCCTGGTAAATGCGCATGCCGGGCGTTCCTTGCACCTGGATATTTAAAGAAGAATGCGCCCGGTCGCGCAGGGATGCTTTGATTCAGATCAAAAGTCGTGTCGAATTGGTTTCGGGGCTGGTCGGGCGGTTCGCGCCGCGTAAGAACAAACCGCTCGCGCGCCGCATGGAGCCAGCACGAGACGATCGGTTCGGTCTTTGCCGCTGCCGAGCGGGCAGCGCACTCCGTGCTCAGCGTGGCCCTCCGCGCTTCCTTCGTGCGACTGAAAATGAAGCGCCAGCGCGCGGACCGTCCGAGTGAAGGTGGAGGCCGCGCTTTGCAGCCGGGTTGCTACCATCCATGTGTCCAGGCGAATCGTGGCATTTTAGATTCGCACAGAGCAAGCGTGGAGGCCCACGGGGCGAATGGAGCAGCTTTCCCACTCCGTTGTAGCGAACTCACGTGTGCACAATGGGTTTTGATTCTAAATCAGCAACCGCGCCTGCTGCGTCAGCAGCCCATCCGCATCGCGCAATTCGTGCACGATTGTGAAGTGATTGGCTCCAGGGACCGGGATCAGCGCGCCCGGCGCGTGTGCTGCTGCACGGTACTCGTGCAGGTCGCGGCTGTCGGATACCAGCGGCGGCAACTCTGCCGTGCCGTAAGCGATCGCCAGCGGCTTGGGCACCACTGGCAAACGCAACGGCGACAGCGCGACGATTTCATCGTCGCTTAGCCGGAGATTCTCATTCAGCACGGTGTCGCGGATCGGGCCAAGCTCGAAAATGCCCGATATGGCCAGTCCGGCGGCAACGCGCGGATGGCCCAGGCACATCGCGGTCAGATGGCCTCCCGCTGACCAGCCGGACAACACCACCGGCCCCGCGATGCCATGTGCCGGCCCATGCGAGCCCAACCAATCGAGCGCGGCATTGATCTCCGCTGTGATCTCGGTCAGCGACGCGTCGGGCGCCAGCGTGTAGCCCGGCAGTGCCGCCGCCCAGCCATGCGCATACGGGCCTGCTATCAGGTTCGCGAACTGGTCTGCGCGATTGCGTTGCCAATAGCCCCCGTGGATGAACACGATGCATGGGGCGCTCACATCGGCCGCAGGGAACAGATCCCAGGTGTTACGCTCGCGCGGGCCATAGCGCAGGTTCAAATGCTCCGGATGGGCGGCGCGAAACATCGCCGAGTCGGTTGCGCGGGCCGCATTCAAGGCGGTGCTGTGGGCGACCGCGGCGATATTGTCATACGCCGCATCGCGCGCGGCGCGGCTCATAGTTCCCCAGTTCATACGATGCCTCGATGCAGCACGTTGCGCGGCGATACTGCGACGGGCGCCGGCGCTGCGGCAATCCTCCGAACCACCGAACAGAGCCGCGCGTCAAATTGCGGAGTCTGCCCGATGATCGCGAGATCGCGGCTTACGCCCTGCTTCCGCCGTGCTGGCCTATCCGCGGCTCGGTTCCAGCGAGCAGACGACGGATATTGGCGTGGTGGCGGACATAGACCAGCACGGCAATCGCGGCGGCCAGAATCGCAATGTCCGAATCGCCCAGCCCCCACGCCAGGAAGGGCGCGAGCGCAAAAGAGACCAGCGCCGCCAAGGACGACCAACGCAACACGCCGGCAACGATCAGCCAGGCCGCGCCGGCGGCCAGGCCCACGGGCCAGGCAGCAGCGATCAACACGCCGTAGCTCGTTGCGACCCCTTTGCCGCCCTTGAAGCGCAACCACGCCGGAAAGAGATGTCCGACCACTGCCCCCAACCCCGCCCACAGCGCCGCGTCATGTCCCGCGACGGCACGCGCGATCAGTACCGCGGCGGCGCCCTTGCCGCCATCCAGCAGCAGAGTCGCGGCGGCAAGGCTCTTGTTGCCGGTGCGCAGCACGTTCGTCGCGCCGATATTGCCAGAGCCGATCGCGCGAATGTCCCCCAGCCCCGCGGCCCGCGTCAGCAGCAGACCGAACGGGATGGAGCCGAGTACGTAGCCGAGCAGGATGAAGGCGATTGGAGGCATGGGCGGACCGATTCCACATGGGCGTTGCAGTCATTGCGGGGAGCGGCAGAAGGATGCAACCCCGGACACGGCAAGGGACTCAATCGTGCGCCGCAGCAATCCAGACGGTGCGGCCGACACCGCTCTGCCAATCCTCCGTTACGTGCGCGACGATACGAAACCCAAAACGATGAAGCGATGTCCGAGATTCATCCACGCTCAGGCTGGCGTGATAGAGCGGGTTGCCGCGATAGCTCCCGACGGCCTCGCCGTGGGCTGGACCGCTATCGAACATCAGCACGGCCTGGCGCGCGGCGTGCTTTGCAAACCCTGCGAACCTCTCGTGTTGATCGTGGGGCGTCAGGTGGAAGAAGCTGTCTCAGTCGAGGATGACGTTGAAACGGCGATCAAGCTGCTAGCGTCGCATGTCGTGCACCAGCCATTCCTGATCCGGCAGTTGCTGCATGCACAGCGCAATCAGCGTCGGCGACGGGTCGACACCCGCCCGTTACGTGCAGCCCGCATTCATTCAAGTGCCGCGCGACCGGCCAGCCTGATCCGCATCCGAGGTCGAGAACTCGTGAGCCGGCTGGAAGCGCGGGGATAAACCGATCGTGTCACGGCTCGCCTTTCCGCGACGCTGCGTACCGATCGGCGTCCCACCCCCCGGCATGGCGTTCGTAGCAGCCGATAATGCCGTCGGCGAGGTCTGGCGTCACCACGTAATACTCCCAAGAGTGCGACGTGCGCTCACCCCACCAACCGCACCGGCTGCCGCTTCCGCCCCCACGCGCCAGGCGCCGCTTCGAATGCCCCCGCAGCTGGCGTGCCGCACCGCGCGCAGCAGCTCTGCGCATCCAGGCCCCAAGCGCCAAGCTGGTACCAATCCCGCTCGATCAGCAGTGCGCCGCAGCGATGGCACCATGTGCTGCCGCCGGCCGGGTCGTGCACGTTGCCGGTATAGACATAGCGCAGCCCCCGCCCCATCGCGATCGCGCGTGCCCGCGTGAGGGTTGCCGGCGGCGTGTGCGGCGTGTCGCGCATCTTCCAGTCGGGATGGAACGCGCTGAAATGCAGCGGCACATCCACGCCGAGTTCCGCCGCGACCCAGCTTGCGAGAGCGCCGAGCTCGGCATCGCCGTCGTTCTCGCCGGGGATCAGCAGCGTGGTGATCTCCACCCACACCTTGGTTTCGTGGCGCAGCCAGACCAGCGTATCCAGCACGTCAGAGAGCCGGCCACCACACAGGTTACGGTAAAACCCCTCGGTGAACGCCTTCAGGTCCACATTGGCCGCATCGATATGGCGATAGAACTCGCCGCGCGCTTCGCGGGTGATGTAGCCGGCTGTCACCGCCACGGTTTTCAGCCCGGCCTCGTGGCAGGTGATCGCGCAATCGACCGCGTATTCCAGGAAGATCACCGGATCGTTGTAGGTAAACGCCACCGACCGGCAGCCGGTCTGCTTTGCCACAGCGGCGATCTGCGCCGGCGAGGCGCTTTGGTTCAGCCTGTCGATCTCGCGCGCTTTCGAGATGTCCCAGTTCTGGCAGAACTTGCAGGTCAGGTTGCAGCCGGCGGTGCCGAAGGAAAACACCGGTGTGCCGGGGAGGAAATGATTGAGCGGTTTCTTCTCGATCGGGTCGATGCAGAAGCCGGAGGAACGGCCGTAGGTGGTCAGCACCAGCCCGTCGCCCTCGCGCGCGCGCACGAAACACAAGCCGCGCTGCCCATCATGCAGCTTGCATAGGCGCGGGCAGACGTCGCACTGGATCCGGCCGTCCGGCAGGGCGTGCCAGTAGCGGGCAGGGAACAGGGCCGTGTCGATCGCGATATCCATGGCGCAGCCGGCAGTGTAAGCCCGCCGCATCCCGAGCGGGAGGGGAAAGCACGGCCGCCAAGCAGCGCGGTTAAAAAGCGCTTCCGCGAGCGAGCATGCCGCCTCAGCCAAGCATGAAGACAGGGCGCCATGGACACGATGTCATTGCCGCTGGCTGGCGGATGCCGGTGCCGGGCGGTGCGATACGAAATCGCGCATGTGCCGTTGATGGTGTACGCCTGCCACTGCACGCTCTGCCAGCTCATCACCAGCAGGGCCTTCTCTATCGGTGTCGTCGCGCCGGAGGCGACATTCCGGTTGACGCGCCGCGCGCCGCGCACGGCGCCCGATCACGCGGCCGACAGCGGACGCATCAAGATCTGCCGGATCTGCCACGAATGCGGCATATGATTGCTCGGCAATCCTAGGCGCGGCACCAACTTTCCGGACCCGGTCCGCATCGTGTGCGGCGGCACGCCGGACGATGTGGTCAGTGATGCACTACTGGACGCGCAGCAAGCAGCCCCGGGTCTTGATTCCGGACGACGCTGGATTGTTCGACAGGCAACCCGGCAGCGGCTGAAGACAGAAAAGCCTCGGCCATCGCGTGCGATGGCCGAGGCCCGATAGACAAAATCAATTGGGATCGCGTCCGGTCACTCCGAGGTAGAAACTGGCGCGCCCGCCTCACCATACTGGAAGCCAGGCATCGTGCGCAGCGCGCGCTGAGTTGCCTGATAGTTCGGGCTGGTACCATCGCCAATATACGCGGCACCCGTCCCCAGGTTGTAGCCGGGCTCGTTCCGGAGTTCGCGCTGCTGCGCCAGATAACCCGGAGAGCCACCGTCACCGATAAACGCGGCACCCGTGCCGATGTTGTAGCCAGGCTCGTTTATCAGCTCGCGCTGCTGGGCCAGATACCCCGGAGAGCCTCCGTCGCCGATAAATGCAGCGCCCGTGCCAATGCTGTAGCCGGGCTCGTCCTGGAGTTGCTGCTGATGCTGCAAATAGCCAGGATTGGAACCGGAACCAATAAACGCAGCGTTCGCAGCACCCGTGCTCAGCACCAGTGCGATCGCGGCGGCACCGGCCATGATCTGTGCCTTCATCTTAACTTCTCCTGTTCGGGCGATTCGAGTGTGGTCAAACTTCCGCCTGATGGGGGGCGATGCACCGAATTGTTTGGGCGCAGCGCTCTACAGAAAGAGTGGCGTCCGACCGGTGCATCGGCCTCCATCATGCTGCAACGCAACATGGTTGTGGAGGGCGACGATGGAACCAGACGCCGCGTGCAACACCTATGCTTCCGCCGCACCAATTCCGCTGACGAATGCCGCAAACAGCAACAGCGGCGGGTGTGGACCCCGCCGCTGCCATGGTCGGATAGACTTTACGGTTCAGAAGCGGGTCCAAACACCCGCTATGATTAACTGCCGCTCAGGCCCTGAATCGACCCACCTGGCGCTGACGCTAATCAGTGACTGACGCGAACCAGTGAACTCAGGATCGAACAGAGCTGAGCTGGCAAGCACCTATGAGCCTAAATCCGGCAGTTGGATTGGGGTTTAGCTGATCCCGCCTGATGGTTTTCAACCTGAGGTTGGCTTTCAAGCCGGTTCGAGACGGCGTGGCGGACGCAGTTGCCGACCGTGGAGGAAGTACCGCAAAGCCTCGCTGAGG
>DATKPQ010000175.1:0-36076 GCA_035523995.1 Acetobacteraceae bacterium
TGGCTGGGCCGCTGCCGCCGTCTGGCCAAGGATTGGGAGGTGCTCAACCGCAAAGCGCAGGCGTTCCTGATCATGGCCTCCATCCGCTTCATGGTCAGGAGGCTATGCCGCAGCTACGCATGATCCCGGACAGACTCTAAAGCACGGACCCGACACGCCCAAGCTCGGGCCTGACCAGGCATCGGATTTCTGCGGCATCCACCATATCGGCTTCATGGTGGACGATCTGAGCGCAAAGGTGGCCGAACTAGACGCCGCGGACGTGCGACACGTGCAGGACAATCCGGATAATACGGCGCCGCGACGGACCAGTGCGATCAGAAACGCGGTAAATGAGAAGTATATAGGACCGGACTGGGTGCATTTCGACGTCCGCGAGAAGGGCTGGAACGAGATCATCGGGGCTCACACTCAGCTTTATGAGCTGAAGCCGGTCATAGCCGAACGCTAGGCAGAGCCGTGATGACGGGGGCGGCGCAAGGTACGTGGGCCTGGGCCATAGGCGTGGGATGGATCTCAACGGATGACGCCGCTTCCGATCTACAGGTGCGTGCTAGTGATTGGGGTGGTGCAAGCTTAACCCCTCCAACGCGTTGATTCCACCGCGCCATCCTTGCTTGGGTCGATGTGTGGCGCGTAGCCGTCTCGACGTCTCCCGAAATTGGCCAACTTCGGGATGGCGGGGCGTGCCAGCCGGGGAGCAAGGATGCCAGAGGTTTCGTCGTAGACGATGAATGCCTTTCCATGCACGATGATCTCTTATGTAGGAAGGAGTACGCGCATGATCGTACGGATATATACGGGTCATGACGGTCAGACGCATTTTGAAGATCTCCCTCTGCCGACCGGGGAGAGCCATGACGTTGCGCTTCAGGCGGGTGCCAACCTCGTGTTCCGCTGCTTCCCCGGGGACTACTGGAGTGATTGGCACACCGCGCCCCGGCGACAATACATTTTTATTCTGGCGGGCCAGATGGAAATTGGGATCGGCGATGGCACGTCCCGCCGTTTTGGACCGGGCGATGTGGTCCTCGCTGACGATCTCACGGGCCAGGGCCACACGACGCGCTCGGTGGGAGTTCCGCGGATCAGTGCCACTGTGCCGGTCAGCGCCTGACGCGGGTCCTGCCGGCGGTCCCCAGTGGGCTTCGTAGTCGGATTCGTTCTGCCCCGTCGCGCGTCAGCCGCTCCACGCGGCGGTCATGGTTGTTCGGTACGGACGCTCTCACTGCCCTTGGAACCGACCGTTTCAGACGGGCGGTAACCGTGGGTCCGTGCTCCAGTGCTGCAGCACCATGTCGAGCGTCGCACGGTCCACGGCTGATTTGATGGACTGCCGGCTATGCCCCGGAAGCTGGCAAGTCGGCTGCTGCGGCTCGGCCTGATCCTCCCCTCTACGGCCGCCCGATGCTGGAATAGGCAAACCCCGCCTGCCGCATTGCCACCGGGTCGTAGACGTTGCGCAAATCCACCAGCACCCGCCCGCGCATTGCGTCGCGCAGCCGTACCGGCGACAGGGCACGGAACTCGTTCCATTCTGTTACCAACACCAGCGCGTCGGCCCCCGTGGCGGCATCCAGAGCGTCGCGGCAGTACTCCACCCCTGCCGGCAGCACGGCGCGGGCTTGCACCATCCCCTCGGGATCGAACGCGCGCACCGTCGCGCCGTCGCCCACCAGCCGGGCGAGGATCGAGATCGACGGCGAATCCCGCATATCGTCGGTTTCCGGCTTGAATGTCAGCCCGAGCACGGCGATCGTCTTGCCCCGCACCGACCCGCCGCAGGCATCGATGATCCGCCGCGCCATGCCCGATTTGCGCGCCTCGTTCACCGACACCGTCGCCTCCACCAGCCGCGACGGAGCCCCGAAATCGAGCGCCGTGCGCATCAGCGCCAGCGTGTCCTTGGGGAAGCAGGAGCCACCATAGCCGGGGCCGGGGTGCAGGAATTTGCGCCCGATGCGGCCATCCAGCCCGATGCCGCGCGCCACGTCGTGGACGTCGGCGCCGACCTTCTCGCATAGGTCGGCCATCTCGTTGATGAAGGTGACCTTCATCGCCAGGAAGGCATTGCCGGCATATTTGGTCAGTTCGGCCGTCTCGATGCCGGTGAACACGATCGGCGTCTCGATCAGATAGAGCGGGCGGTAAAGTTGGCGCAGCACCTCGCGCGCGCGGTCGGATTCGACGCCGATCACCACGCGGTCGGGGCGCATGAAATCGGGGATGGCGCTGCCTTCGCGCAGGAATTCGGGGTTGGAGGCGACGTCGAACTCCAGGTCGGGACGGGCGTTGTGCACGATCTCGGCGATGCGCCGGCTGGTGCCCACGGGAACAGTGGATTTGGTGACGATGACCGCGTAGCTGGTCAGCGCGCGTGCCACTTGTTCCGCTGCCGCATAGACGTAGCTGAGATCGGCATGGCCGTCGCCGCGGCGGGTCGGCGTACCGACCGCGATGAACACTGCCTCCGCCCCACGGACCGCCTCGCTCAGGTCGCCGGTGAATGCGAGCCGGCCGGCGACGACGTTCTCCGCCACCAGTTTGTCCAGCCCCGGCTCGTAGATCGGCATGCGGCCGTCGCGCAGGGCGGCCAATTTTCTCCCGTCCACTTCCATTACGGTGACATCGATACCGAACTCAGCGAAGCATGCGCCGGAAACGAGGCCGACATAGCCACCGCCAATCATCGCAATACGCACGTATGAAGCTCCTGTCCGCTCAGTTTGGCGGGCGATAAAGCACGGAATCGGAAACGGCGGGAAGCGAATACTGCCGGCACAGGAAGCGAATACTACCGGCGTAAGCGGTGCAGCGTGACCTCCGGCGGGCAGTTCAGCCGCACATCCACCAGCGAGGTGCCACTGCCGGTCGAGGTGTAGCCGACCATGTCGTGATATCGCCACGAACCTCGGGCGAAGCGGCGGGCGTCGCGTGCGTGCGTCTGCAGCGGCATGCCATTCGGCAGGCAGAGCTGACCGCCATGGGTATGGCCGCACAGCATCAGGTCAAACCCGGCATGGGCCGCCTGGCGATATGGTTCCGGCGTGTGCGACAGCAGGATGGAGACGGCGTGTTCCGGCAGCGGATCGGCCGCGCGGTGGAAATTGTCCAGCCGGTAGAAATGCGCGTCTTCGATGCCGGCGAGATAGATCGCTGCATCGCCGCGGCGCAGGTCGGTCCATTCGTTCAGCAGAATGCGGTAGCCGAGCGCCTCCATGCCCGGCACCAGGCGTAGCGTGTCGTGGTTGCCCAGGACCGCATACGGGGTGCCTTTCAGGTGTTGGCGCAGCGCGGCGAGGCCGGCCAGCGCGGCATCCCACGGACCGTAGGTGCGTGCGCGATAGTCGCCAGTGAGCACGCACAGGTCGTAGTCCAGGTTGCGGACCGCCTCGATCAGCACGGGGGGAAAATCAGGGGCTGCGTCGATGTGCAGGTCGGTGAGGTGCAGCAGCGTGAAGCCGTCGAAGGCAGGCGGCAGGTGAGGCAGCACCACATCGTGCCGGCGCAGCACGATGCGCCGCGCGTTCCGCCGCGCTCGGCCAAGCAGGCCGGTCACCCGCAGGCCGCCGCGCACCAGTCCGTGCAGCGAATGCCAGTGGTCGATCTGGGTGAAATGCATGCGGTGGCGCAGCACGCGCGTTTCGTGGTCATGCTCCATGCCGAGGCGCTGGCGGACGTACAGCTGCCCGGTGCGCGCGGCGAGCAAGTCGAGCAAGGGGTCCGAGAGGGAGTCGTTCAGTGCAGCAGGCCTCGGGCCGCGAGGTTGCGCATCAGGGCGGCCGCCCCGAACCTCCAGGCTTCGCATTGGTCGGTGGGGCGCATGCGGTTCACCAGCCGGCCCAGCTTGGGGGCGGCGATGGTCACGATGTCGCCGGTCTTGTGGGTGAAGCCCTGGCCGGGTGCGTCGCGGTCCTGCACCGGTGCGAACATGGTGCCCAGGAACAGGACCGCGCCGTCCGGGTAGCAATGGTGCGGGTTGACCATCTGCGCCACCAGGTCGGACGGATCGCGGCTGATCTGGGCGATGGAGGAACTGCCTTCCAGGACGAAGTCATCCTCGCCGGAGACGCGTAGCGTGACCGTGGTGCGGCGGATGTCGTCCAGGCTGAAATTGTTATCGAACAAGCGCAGAAAGGGGCCGATGGCACAGGACGCGGTGTTGTCCTTCGCCTTGCCGAGCAAGAGGGCGGAGCGACCCTCAACGTCCCGCAGGTTGACGTCGTTGCCGAGTGTGGCCCCGATAATTCTGCCGGCGGCGGAGACCGCCAGCACTACCTCGGGTTCCGGATTGTTCCAGGCGGAGGCGGGGTGGATGCCGGCGTCGGTGGCGGTGCCGACCGAGGCCATCGGCTGGCACTTGGTAAAGATCTCGGCGTCGGGGCCGATGCCGACTTCCAGGTACTGGCTCCAGGCGCCCTGTGCGATCAGCACTTGCTTCAGTTGGGCGGCTTGCTGGGAGCCGGGCTTCAGGCGGGCGAGGTCGTCGCCAACGAGGCGCTGCACTTCGGCGCGAATGGCGGCGGCGGCGTGAAGGTCGCCGCGGGCGCGTTCCTCGATCACGCGTTCGAGCATGGAGACGGCGAAGGTGACGCCGGCCGCTTTCACGGCCTGAAGATCGATCGGGGAGAGCAAGTGGGGTTTGGCCGGATCGCGGGTCTCGGGCGGCGTGTTGGCGAGGATTTCGTCCAGGCTGGCGAGGCGTTCGCCGGGTGCGGATCGTAGCGCGGCCGCGGGGTCGGGGGCTTCGCACAGATCACGGACAGTGGGGAAGCTGCGGGATACGTCCCACACGATATTGTCGCGAATCGCGACGACGGAGGGGCCGCTGATGTCCGGTCGCCAGACGCGCCCGGCCAAAGTGGCATCGGCGGCATCCTGGGGCAGCACCGGACGTGCCGCCTGGGAAAGCTGGGACATGGCGTATCCTGCTGCTCGTCGCGGCAAGGTAGCGTGGCGCCCGGACGGGACAAGGGGAGTGGCAGTCCAGCGTGAGGCATATCTTGTGGGAACGCGTTGCCCTCTCACGAGCGATGCCCGCAGCGCGGTTACGCCGGCTCAAATCGATGCCAATGTGTTTCGTCGTGGGTGATGGGGACCGTAACGCACCTCGACGCGCCTGCCATCGTAGAACATCCAGTTGTGCGGCCGCGTCGAACGCAGCGTGCCATTGAAGGTTCGACCCTGCTGGTCGTTGAACGTATAGGAAATGCGGTAGACCGTCTGCGTCGGCGTTGCCCCCCGATGTGTCGCGATCCGCGTTACGGCTCCCAAGGCAGACGTTCCATGGCGTCCGAGCCAGGCCGCATACCAGGCACGCCATAGCGTCCACAGACAGGGGATTCCGAAGATCAGCCTGGAGCTAAGAATCGCCAGGGTTGCGCAAGCGCCTGTTTACGTCTTCATGTATCAAGGAAATGTCATTACCGGCCGTTGGCGCACGACGTTACCGTTGAATCGACCCTGATTCTGACTGTCCCCTTGCTGCAGGCGAGTGGACGCCTCCAATTCTGGTTGGACGCCAACGCGCTTCGTGATGGTTCCGGGAACGAGCTGGTTAGCTGATGCGGAATGGACGCGGTTTCCAGGTGTCCGAGCGTGTGGACTGGTCACAGGAGATATCGGCTGATGGAAACGTCAATGGCTTTCGGAAGCTCGAACCCAGGCGGGAGCCCTGTGGCTGCCTTGGATGTTCGGCCACCTGCCGATATGAACGCGGGCAGAGATGACGGCCGCTGTCGTCTTTGTGCCGGTGCGGTTGTTCGGAAGGCCGGTATTGACGCGGGTGCGCTGAGCAGAGCCTATAAGCGCATTTATGGCATCGATGTCACTCACCTGATGCACGACGTAAGAGAGATTGATTTCCACGAATGTCCAAATTGCGGACTGTTGTCTTTCTCTCCCCCGATTGCCGGTGACAGCAAGTTCTACGCGGCGCTGTCGGCGTGGTTCGATTCCCGTTTCCATTCTGGTGGAAAGCGCGGCGAAGCCATCCCTCCACGCTCACGGCGTGCAGGGTTGCCGCAGATTCCGCCTGCACTTTTGCAGCAGCCAGACCCTCGAAGCCGCCAGGAGTTCGAACTTGCATCCGCTTACATTGAAAGTGGCATGTCTGTGCTGGAAGTTGGCTGTGGAAAGTGCTTCTTCTGGAATTCTCTGCCGGCCAACATCCGCGCGGACAGCCGCTATGTCGGCCTTGAGCTTGATTTGTCGGCTGTCGCCGCGGGCAAGGCTCGCCAGATTGACGTGCGCGCAGAGTTCATTGAGCAACACGCCAGTACCGCCATGTCGCAATACGATGTGGTCTGCTTCTTTCAGGTGCTTGAGCACATCGTCGATATCAGGGTCTTTCTGGATGCCTGCGTGCGCTGCCTGAAACCGGGTGGACGTCTCATTTTCAGCGTTCCCAATGCGCGGAGCTTCCTTGGACATCAGCCTGACAACGTCCTCAATATGCCACCGCATCATGTCACCTGGTGGACGGAGATGCCGATCCGCAATCTGGCAGCCGAATTGCAGTTGCAGGTCGAGACAATCGCGGAAGACGATCTGACACCGTTTTATGATCGTGATTTCATGAAAGTGCTCGCCATGAATTACCTCCGCCGCCTGTTCAAGGTCCAACAGCAATTCGAATTGGAGGGCTATTCCTACCTTGTCCGACGATATATTTCGGCCTTGGCTTCGCGGCTGCTGGCGTCCTGCGCAACAGGCATTGGCTCCACTGCCCGGGGCCATTCGATAACCGCGGTGCTAAGGCTGGCATCTTGAACGGATTTCCGGCGCAGAACAGTACGCCGCGTGCAAATTTCGTCATCGCCGTAATCAGTCGAACGAATGGGTTGGTAGCTTCCCACGAAGACGGGCTCGCTTACGCGGCGTTGCGTGTTTCCAGCTCGGCCACCACACGGTCCTTCCAATAACGCTGGCTGCCAAGCGACAGTGCCAGCAATTTGGCGCGCCGATAGAACAGATGACAGTCGTAATCCCAGGTGAAGCCGACGCCGCCGTGCACCTGGATGTTTTCCTTCGCTGCCAGGAAGAATGCGTCTGACGCGGAAACCCGCGCGGTGGCGGCGGCGAGCGGCAGTTCGGCGGCATCCGCCGACAGCGCCCAGGCGCCGTAATAGGCATTGGACCGTGCCAGCTCCGTCGCAACATAGACATCGGCGAGCTTGTGCTTGATCGCCTGGAAGGACCCGATCGGGCGGCCGAAGGCGAACCGTTCCTTCGCGTAGGCGGTGGCCATGTCCAGGGATGCGGCAGCACCGCCCACTTGCGCAAAGGCTGTCAGGATCGCCGCACGATCGAGCAAGCGGCGCACGATATCCCAGCCTTGGCCGGACGCGCCAAGCAGTGTTGCGGGTGCGTTGTCGAATCCGATCTTGGCGTGATCGCAACTGGGATCGACCGTTGCCAGAGGCGTGCGCGTGACGCCTGGCGCGGTGAGATCGACCAGCGCCAGCGACACGCCCGATGCGTCGCGCGCCGCCACCACGGCGAGCTGGGCTATCCCGCCATCCGGGACCGGCCATTTGCTGCCGGTGATCCGGCCGTCGGCGAGCCGTGTGCGGACGGTGGACTCGCGGGGCTCTCCGGCGCCTTCGGCCAGGGCGAAGGTCGCGATCAATTCGCCACGGATCATCTTCGGCAGGCACTCGCGCTTTTGCTCTTCTGTGCCGGCGGCGAGAATTGCCTCGGCGGCGAGACAGGCCGTGGAGATGAACGGCACCGGCGCCAGCACGCGGCCGAGTTCTTCGGCCAGAACGCACAGCACCTCATGCCCAAGACCGGCGCCGTCATAGCGTTGGGGAATTGCGGCGCCGAGCCAGCCCATGTCTGCCATCGCACGCCACAATTCCGCGCTGTAAGGCGCGTGGCCGTCCAGCACGTGCCGCACGGCCTTCGGCGTGCATTGCTCTCGCAAGAAGCGCTGTGCTTGCTCACGCAGCAGCTTGCTGTCGTCGGAGAAGTCGAAGTTCATAACGTCGCCACCCAGCGGCTGGCGTCGATACTATCAAGTAAGGCTGGGGAGGCAATAGCCCTGGTCTCTCTCGGTCATTGGCTCTCCCGCGGAGCGGGTTCGTTCATCCACGATTTTCCTACGCCATCGGCGCCCGGAGCTCTTCCGTCTATGCAACTGAAACCGTTGCAGCCCGCATTTGCTTGAGTACTGGAGATGCTGCCGCAGATGCAGATTGGTACACGCACTCTGCTTGCTCTGCGCCTTCTCTTCCTCAGTGATGAATTTGCCAGACACCAGCACTTCAGACCTGTCAGGCTGTGGCATTGCAGGCCGGATGCAAGCCCCTGGGCGGTAATTATGTTGTATTTCCAGAATATTTGTCCGCGAAGCCTAGATTTGGCGCGGGATATTGGCGCGATATAGCGTGGTGCCCTGGTCGTCGATCAAACTGAAGCCCAGCGTGTCCTTCTCCAGCCGCATCGTCATGAAGCCTTGTCGGCCACTGGCGAACTGGCCTGGCGCTGCCTGCACCGGGAAGGTTTGCGAGCCGGCGCCGCAGGTGATGTAGTGGACGCCGTCCTGCATGATGTGTTGCAGGTTGTGCTCGTGGCCGTTGATGTAGATGTGCACGCCATACCTATCGAGCAACGGCTTGAACCAACGGATCATGTCGTCGCCCACGTAGTCGCCGGGGTTAGTGGCGGCGTAAACTTGGTGGTGACCGACGACGATCTTCCATGCCGCCTGCGATGTCGCCAGGCCACGCTCCAGCCACTTGATCTGCGGTTCCTGTTGCGCGCGGTCTACATGCACGTCGGAACCGGGTTTGTAGTAATGCTGGATGTAGCTGCTGGTATCGAGGAAGAAAAAGTCTGCCGTGGTGCCGTCTGGCAGGTGTTCGCTGCGCTGGTAGTAGAAAGAAGGCAGGGACCAACGAGGATCGATCGACGAATAAGCAATTTGTGCTTCCGGGCGGCCTGTCCTTTGGTAGTCGTGGTTGCCCAGGATCACGTGCCATCGCGTCATCAGGCCGGGGCGGGTGTAGATGTCCTCGAACGACGTCTTCCATTGCGGATCATGGATACTGGATACGCCGTTCTCGTAGAAATTATCGCCGACCGAAATGACGAAGCTGCTGCGGATTTCCACGGCACTCCTGGCCATTTGCTCCGCGACCGTGGTCTGGTGGCAGCAGCCGTCGCGTCCCCAGTCGCCGATCACGACGAAGTTCAGTGCGGGCGATTGGGCGCGTGCGGGAACAGTACGCAACCCGATCGCGGGGACGGCGCCCAACAGCAGTGAACGGCGCGAAACGGACACTCGGGCCATGGCGCATCTCGGGTCGTGGAAGATGGTGCAACCTCTACCAGCGTGCCTCGCCGCTTCCAACATGCCGCATGTGACAAAACCGAGTAGCGAGTGCGCCTCAGTTCGTTACCTGCTGCCATGCCTGTTGCGCGCCGGGCGACAGCTTGTCCATGTGCTTGAGGAACAAGGCGAGGGTCCAGGTCTGCTGGTCGTTCAGCGTGTCCTTCCAGGCCGGCATGCCGGTCCAGCGGATGCCGTTATGGATTTTCCACCAGGTCCAGCCTTCGGGATCGTCCTCCACGCCGTCCGAGGCCAGTTGTGGGGGTGCGGGATATTCGCCCTTGGCGATCGGAGACGCGGATGAGTCGCCCTTGGCCGTGCCATGGCAGATTGCGCAATGCTGGCCGTACAGTCGGATGCCGGCGATCAGATTGGCATCGGTCAAAGGCACGGGATTGGGACCCTTCGGAGCGTCATTCGCAAGCGTGGCGCGCAGCGAGGTTCGGGCTGCCCAATGCTCTAACGGTAGGGGCTTGCCGTTGGCGGCCGCGGGGATGGTGCCGGTGACCAGCACGACGTAGCCGGCCGCTGCTGCGGCGATGATTGTGAATACGATCCCAAGGACGAAGCCCTTGAACATGAGACCTCCTGCGCGCGCCATTCGGAACCAGCCACGTCCCCTGCACGTGATGGACCGATGGTAGGCTTGCGCGACGTTCTTGCGCGCGGCAAGTCAATTTGAGTTAAGTAGCGCCGGCAGGTCGGGGCTGGTCGGATAAAGCGCAATGGGGAGGCGTGCGGAGCGACCCGATCACCCTCACCCTCGATGCCTCACATCTCGACCTCTCGCACTGCGTGGGCGAGGTTTTTCCTATAGCCGCAACTTCAGTGCGGCACCGATCTCGCCGACGATGCCGCGGCGGAAGGCCAGCACGCAAATCATGAAAATCGCGCCCTGCGTCACCGTGACCCAGGAGCCGAACTGCGCCAGGTAGTTTTCCATCCCCGTCACGACAGTCGCACCTACCACCGGGCCGAACACGGTGCCCAGGCCGCCCAGCAACGTTGTCAGCACCACTTCGCCAGATGTGGAGTAGTGCACGTCGGTTAGCGTGGCGATGCCGAACACGATCGCCTTGGTGCCGCCGGCTACGCCGGCCAACATGCTGGAGAGGATGAACGCGATCAGCTTGTAGTCGTCCGTGCGGTAGCCGAGGGACGTGGCGCGTTGCTCATTCTCGCGGATCGCTTTCAGCACCTGGCCGAAGGGCGAGTGGATGATGCGGTGGATCAACAGGAAGCCGGCGATGAAGATCGCGGCGACCACCCAGTACATCGCCATGTCGTGGTTCAGGTTGATCACGCCGAACAGATGGCCGCGGGGGACCTGCTGGATGCCGTCCTCGCCGCCGGTGAAGGGCGCTTCGTTGCAGAAGAAATACACCATCTGCGCCAGCGCCAGCGTGATCATGGCGAAGTAAATGCCGGAGCGGCGGATCGCCAGGTAGCCGAGGCACAGGCCCAGGACAGCGCCCGTCAGGCCGCCGAGGAAAATCGCCACCACCGCATCTACGTGCCAATACTTGATGGTCCAGGCGGCGATATAACTGCCCATGCCAAAGAACGCGGCGTGGCCGAAAGACAGCAGGCCCACATAGCCGATCATCAGGTTGAACGCGCAGGCGAACAACGCCATGCACAAGACGCGCATCAGGAAGATCGGGTAGACGCCGATCAGTGGCAGCACGGCGATCAGCACCACCATCAGCACGAAACCCTTGAACTGCGCGGGGGAGAAACCGAACATGTCAGGCCCTCCTGCCGAACAAGCCGCGTGGCATGGTGAGCAAGACGATCACCATGACGACGAACACGACGGTGGCGGATGCCTGCGGCCAGAACACTTTGGTGAGGCCCTCAATCACGCCGAGGCCGAAGCCGGTGAGGATGGCGCCCAGGATCGAGCCCATGCCGCCGATCACCACCACGGCGAACACGGTGTTGATGAAACTGTCGCCCATGTCGGGGTTTACCGAATAGATCGGCGCCGCCAGCACGCCGGCGAACGCGGCCAAGGCGACGCCGCCGCCGAAGGTCAGCGTGATGACGCGCGGCACGTCCACGCCGAACGCCTGCACAAGTTGGGCGTTTTCCGTGGCCGCGCGCAGGGTGGCGCCGAGCGGGGTCTTTTCCAAAATGGCCCAGGTGGCGAAGCACACCACCATCGCGGCGACAACCACCCAGCCGCGATAGATCGGCAGGTACATGAAGCCAAGATTGGTGGCGCCATCCAATATTGATGGAATCTGGTACGGCAGGCCGGAGCTGCCATAGTAGTTACGGAACAATCCCTCGATCACCAGCGACATGCCGAAAGTCAGCAGCAGGCCATACAAGTGGTCGAGTTTGTACATGTGCCGGATCAGGGTCTTTTCCAGCAGGATGCCGAAGGCGCTGATGATCAGCGGGGCTAGAATCAGGGCGGGGAAATAGCCGATGCCGCCGTATTGCAGCAGCATCCAGGCGGCAAAGGCGCCCATCATGAACAACGCGCCGTGGGCGAAGTTGATGATGTTGAGCATGCCGAAAATCACCGCCAGGCCGAGCGACAGCATGGCGTAGAATGCGCCGTTGATCAGGCCGAGCAAGAGCTGGCCGAACAACAGCGGGCCGGGAACGCCGAAGATCATGATCATGGGGTTGGTCCTCCCCAATCCCATTTCCGATGCATCACCCCTCCCCCCTTCCTTGGTCCGCGTCGCGGCCCAAGCCCGCAAGGGGAGAGGGAGCTTCTTGTTTCCATGCCGCCAGCCTTCTGCCTCATGCCTTGCCGATGAACGCGCAGCGGCCTTCGGACAGCGGCAGCGCCGCTTCGTCGGCCGGCGTTGTCCCACGCAGCTTGAAATAGTCCCACGGGCCGTGGCTCTCGGCAGGCGTTTTGACCTCGAAGAGATATGCGGGGACCAGATGGCGGCCGTCGTCTCGAATGGTGGTCTTGCCGAAGCATTCGTCTTCGACCGGCAGCTTCTTCATTCGCGCGACGGTAGCCGCGCCGTTCCTCTTCGCCTCGGCGGCGCCCATCTCCTTTGCGGTCTTCAGGTAGTGCAGCGTCGCGGAGTAGCAGCCGGCATGGATCATGTTCGGCCAGTTGTTCGGCGACTTAGCCTTGATCTTGTTGCAGAAGTTGCGGGTGCCGTCGTTCAGGTCCCAATAGTAGCTCTCGGTCAGCACCAGGCCCTTCGCCGTTGCCAGCCCCAACGCATGCACGTCGGTGATGAACATCAGCAGTGCGGCGAGTTTCATCGACTTGTTCACGCCGAACTCGTTTGCCTGCTTGATCGAGTTCACCGTGTCGCCACCGGCATTCGCCAATCCCAGCACCTTCGCTCCGCTTGCTTGCGCCTGCACCAGGAAGGAGGAAAAATCCGTGGTGCCGGGGAAAGGATAGGGTGCAGATCCCAGAACCTTGCCGCCGGCGGCCTGCACGAATTTCGTCGTGTCAGCCTGCAACTGCTTGCCGAACGCGTAGTCGGCGGTGAGGAAGTACCAGGAATTGCCGCCGGCCTTCACCATCGCGCCGCCGGTCGATTTGGCCAGCATGTAGGTGTCGTACACCCAGGTGATCATGTTGGGCGAGCATTGCGAGGTGGTCAGCGCGATGGAGGCGGGGCCGACGGCGAGAAACACCTTGTTCTTCTCTCGCACCACCGATTGCACGGCCAGCGCGACCGAAGATGTCGGTACGTCCATCAGCACATCGACGCCGTCGCGGTCGAACCATTGGCGGGTGATCGAAACGGCAAGATCCGGCTTGTTCTGGTGATCGGCGGAGAGCACCTCCACGGTCAGGCCGTTGGCGGCGGCGTATTCCTCGATCGCCTGTTTGGCGCAGATCACCGAGGTGACGCCGCCAGTGTCGCGATACGGTCCGGACAGGTCGTTCAACACGCCGATTTTCAGTGTCGGCGCCTGCGCATGGGCGCGGCGAGTCAGCGGCAGCGTTGTCGCTGCGGCAGCGGTGCCCAGCAGGGTGCGGCGGGAGAGAGTCATGGCAGGGGTTCCTTCCAGGAGTTTGGGATCATGGTGCGATCCTGGAATCCTCCGCGGCGGGCATCGACTCGCCGGTCCGGCAGGGTATGTGCACCCCGTCGTTTGTTATGAATTGGGCGCATTCTCGTTACGCGCGCAAGTGGGGCCAGGCAGGCTCGGACTTGCTCGTCATGGCCGGGCCCGACCCGGCCATCCACTCGGACAGATCGGGTGCACCTGTCTGTAGCGCCTGATCCGCGGTGCATAGACGGCCGGGGCAAGCCCGGGAATGACGAGGAACCGACCGGCCATGCGAGCTGCGTCTTCATACCCCCAGATACTCGTGCAGCTTGTCCATGCTGGCTTCGAGCCGGAAATTGGGGATCATGTCGATCACCTTTCCATGCTCCACCACATAGTGCCGATCCGCCACCGTCTGTGCGAACCGGAAGTTTTGCTCTACCAGCAAAACGGTAAAGCCGCGGTCCTTGATCTCGCGGATGGTGCGGCCGATCTGCTGCACTATGACCGGAGCCAACCCCTCCGTCGGCTCATCCAGCAGCAGCATCTTCGCCCCGGTCCGCAGAATCCGCGCGATTGCCAGCATCTGTTGCTCGCCGCCGGAGAGCCGCGTGCCATGCGCAGTGCGGGCGCGATCCTTCAAATTCGGGAAAAGCTGATAGATCGTGTCCACGTCAAGTCCGCCGGGCGCGACGATCGGCGGCAGCAGCAGGTTTTCCGTCACCGACAGCGAGCCGAAAATGCCGCGTTCTTCCGGGCAGAACGCGACGCCGTGGCGCGCGATATGGTGCGGCATCAGACGCGCCAGCTCGGCGCCGCGGAACCTGATGCTGCCCTCGCGGCGCGGGACCAGGCCCATGATCGACTTCAGCGTGGTGGTCTTGCCGGCGCCGTTGCGGCCGAGCAAGGTCACCACCTCGCCCTCGCGGACTTCAAATTCCATGCCGTGCAGGATATGGCTTTCGCCGTACCAGGCGTTGAGGCCGGAGACTTCAAGCATGGGGCGTTCCCAGATAGGCGGCGATCACGTCAGGGTTTTTTGAGACGGTGGCGTAGTCGCCCTCGGTGAGGATCCTGCCGCGGGTCAGCACGGTGATGGTGTCGCACAGGCCTTCCACGACCGACAGATTATGCTCCACCATCAGGATGGTGCGGCCGCCACGGATGCGCTTCACCAGTTCCACGATGCGGTCCACGTCGTCGTGGCCCATGCCGGCGGTGGGCTCGTCGAGCAACATCATTTCGGGATCCAGCGCGAGAGTGGTCGCGATCTCCAAGGCGCGCTTCTGGCCGTAGGGCAGTTCCGCGACCACGGTGTTCACGTGATTGGATAATCCGACATCGAACAGAAGTTCGTGTGCGCGATCGTTGTAATTGCTCAGCACGCGCTCGGAGCGCCAGAAATCGAAGCTGGCGCCGCGGGCGCGCTGCAAAGCGATGCGCACGTTTTCCAATGCGGTGAGATGGGGGAAGACGGCGGAAATCTGGAAGCTGCGCACCAGGCCAAGCCGCGCCACCAGGGCGGGCTTGCGGCCGGTGATGTCGTGGCCTTTGAACTTGATGGTGCCGCGGGTGGGCGGCAGGAAGGCCGTGAGCAGGTTGAAGCAGGTGGTTTTGCCGGCGCCGTTGGGCCCGATCAAGGCGTGGATGGTTCCGGTGCTAACTCGCAACGACACGTTGTCCACGGCGACAAAGCCACCGAACTCGCGGGTCAAGCCATCGGTTTCCAGGATGATGTCAGCCACCCCCCAGACGTCTCCTTCGCCAATTTTGATCTCTGTGAAGAGGGTCATTTGCATAAAGCCAGCCGGCGCGCAAGGCGGCGGGCTGCATGGGATAATGCGGCCGGCCATGCAGCCCGGTCCGTGGCCTCGGGCCTGCAAACACCGACTGGCTGGGATTTTGCCGCGCTGCGTTCAGGAAGCGTTAAGGCTCTTCTGGCACACCGCGCTATCTCATTGCGGAGGTGCACACGCCATGACCGTCGGCTCCGTTGGTAATCTGCGGATCGCCTACCGGCTGGGCCTCGGCTTTGCCCTGGTCCTGGCGCTCACCGCGGTGCTGGGGATCAACGCCATTCGCAGCGTCGATGCGGTGGCATCATTGACCACCAACCTCTACGAGCATCCGCACACGGTCATTCGAGCCGTGCTCGAAGCGGATGGCGGCATGCGGTCGATGCGGATCGCGGTGCGCGACGCCATATTGGCGCAGACACCGGCCGAGCGGGACCGATACGCGGCCACGCTGGCCACGGAGTACGACGGCACCCTTCGGGCGCTGCACACGGGACGCGCCGCATTCCTGGGAGACAAAGACGGGTTCGACAAAACCGAGACGGCGTTGAACGAATACAACAGATCGGCGCAGCAGGTGATCGGGCTGCTGGGGCAAGGCAAGACCGTCGATGCTATGGCAATCCTGCGCGGGTCGGGCGCCGAGGCTGCACGCGCACTGAACGATGCCATTGCGCCGCTGATCGCGTTTTCCACCGACAAGGCCGCGGCGTTCATGCAGGCGGCACAGGCACAGCGCGCCAGCACGATGTATCTCAATCTTGGCCTGATGTTCGCGGCGGTGCTGCTTGGCGCTGCAGTTTCGGCGATCGCCACCCGTAGCCTGACCCGGCCTGTGGTGGCGCTGCGTGGCTGCATGGCGGCGCTGGCGGACGGCAACCATGGCATCACGGTGCCAGGGCAGAATCGGGGTGATGAGATCGGTGCCATGGCCAAAGCGGTCGAGGTGTTCCGCAGCAATGCGGCAGAGATGGACCGAATTCGCAACGAGCAGGGGGCGCAGAAGCGGCGGGCGGCGGAGGAACGGAAGCTGGCGTTGCGCAAGCTGGCGGATGGATTCGAGGCTCAGGTCGGTTCGGTGGTGGAAGCGGTGACCGCAGCGGCGACCCAGCTTCAGGCGGCTTCGCAACAGATGGCGGGAAATGCCGCAGCCACCAGCCAGCAGGCGACGGCGGTGGCGAGCACGTCGCAGCAGGCATCCGCGAACGTGCAGACCGTGGCCTCGGCGACCGAGGAACTGTCGGCCTCGATCGGTGAGATCGGTACGCAGGTGGAGCGTTCCCGCAGTGTCGCGGGGCGGGCCGATACCGAGGCATCGCAGACCACGGAGCAAATCCAGCGGCTGTCGGAGAGTGTCACCAGCATCGGGACCGTTGTCGCGCTGATCAACAACATCGCCAGCCAAACGAACTTGCTTGCGTTGAACGCGACGATCGAGGCCGCGCGCGCCGGGGACGCCGGCAAAGGGTTTGCCGTCGTGGCGAGCGAGGTGAAGGGCCTGGCGGGGCAGACGGCGAAGGCGACCAGTGAGATCGCGTCGCAGATCGCCTCGGTGCAAAGCGGGACTGCCGACGCGGTCAACGCCATCAGCGCGATCACCAAGGTGATTGCAGAAATGAGCTCGATCAGTGCGACCGTGGCGGCGGCGGTGCAGGAGCAAACCGCGGCGACGGGAGAGATCGCGCGGAATGTGGAACAAGCGGCGGCGGGCACGGCGGACGTGACGAAGCATATCGAGACTGTGGAGAGCGCGGCGCGGGAGACGGGCCAGGCGGCGCAGCAGATCAACATCTCCGCCACCGAGCTTTCGAAGCAGGCCGAGCGCCTGCGTCTGGAAGTGACGCGGTTCCTGGACAATGTACGCTCGGACCAGGAAGAGCTTCGGCTTGCGGTGTGGGACGATGCATTGCGGACCGGGGTGGCGACGATCGACCGGCATCACCGCGCCATGTTCGAGGAACTGAACGGGTTCTTTGCCCGCATGACGGGCGGCGAGGGCGTTGCGGCGGCGCGGCATATGGCAGAGGTCCTGGGGGGCCGGATGGAGAAGCATTTCGCAGAAGAGGAAGGCGAGATGCGGGCGCGGGGTTACCCCGGCCTAGCGGCGCATCGGAGCCAGCACCAGGTATTTCTGCAACGTCTTGCGGCATTGCGGCGCGACGTGGATGCCGGTTTACCGCAGGCCGGCGAGGCATTGTTCAGCTACATGGCGGATTGGCTGCAGGACCATATCGGGCGCGAGGACAAGGACTTCGCGGCCTTCCAGGGGCTGGCCAAGGCGGCTTAGGCGGCGGCAAGATCGGCGCCTCGCCTAAGCCGTCCGGCCGGACGGGGGCGGTTCGGAAAGGAGACGCCGATGAATGCCGAACAACTCCGTGCGGCGCAGGCGCCGCTGAAGCAGCGCTATCGCGAAGAGCCGGATGCCGCCCGTGTGCCAGCCCGGGCGGAGGCGTTGCTGGACTCGGACGACGTGGCCTGCCGGGTGCCGGGCTGGCATGGGGAGGTTCATGCCGGGCTGCATCCGGCGACCGGCGGGTCGGGCGAACTGGCTTGTTCGGCGGACATGCTGCTGCAAGCGCTGGTGGCGTGCGCAGGCGTGACGCTGCGGGCGGTGGCGACGGCGATGGGCGTGACGGTGCGCAGCGGCCGCGTGGTGGCGGAGGGGCATTGGGACGCACGCGGCACGCTGGGTGTGGACCGCGCAGCGCCGGTGGGGCTGACGGATATTACGCTATCGTTCGAGGTGGACAGCGATGCCGATGCCGCGAAGCTGGAACGGATGATCGCGACGACGGAACGGTATTGCGTGATTTTGCAGACCTTGAAGGCATCGCCGGTTGTTCACTTTGCCCGCGTGGCGGGAGAGGTCGAGACGCCCTAGGCGTCGAAAGTGGCCGGGTCGGCTCGTGGCTTTTTGGCGATGTGCCAACCCGATCACGCTCACCCTTGACGTTGCGGTTGGTTCGCTTCGCGATCCAACCGCGGTGATCCGTTTCGCTGCTCAACCCCACGTGAATAGCGCGTCGTGGGAGAGGTCTGTTAGCCGTCCCACACTTCCTTGGGCATTGGCAGGTCGGCAAAATCCGCGGGAGCGGGCGGGCCATCCGCGGTTATTCCGTTCATCCCCAGCAGCATCACCCATTGCCGCGTGTGCTGGCCGACATGCCACGTCGTGCGTTCCAGATACTCGTGCAGAAGCTGCGGACCGTAATAGGTCTGCACCGTCTGCTTGCCGGACTTGTCCGGCTTCGCATCCCACCACGCCGCCAGACGTGCCCGAACATCGGCACCGTACGCCGCGATATCCGCGGTGGTGCGCAGCGCATCCGGCGGAGACGCTGTCAGCTTTTCATAGGTCAGCGCGTCGCCACCGGCGACTTCCAGGAAGGTCTCAGCCACGCGGAACATGTGATGTCCCAGCACGCGATAGCTGCGCGGACGATTCGGCACCTCGGTGGCCAGACGGTCATCCGGCATCTGCGGGATAATGCGCACCCCGACATCCAGAAACTGCTCCAGCCGTTCCACCAGTTGCGGCGGCGACAGCACCGGACCGGCCTTCTCTTTCAGGCCAAGAAACGTCACCACATGCGCGATGTTCTGCGCGAAGACGTATTCGTCGCCGCGCGACAGCACCGGTACGGAACGCGCCCCCAAACGCCGCAGCTCAGCCAGGCCCGCCCCGTCTTCCAGCACATTGATGGATTCGAACTCGATCCCCCGGACTGAGAGAAACTCTTTGAGTCTCAGGCAGCTCGTTCATCCAGGCTGCCAGAACGCCTTCAATGCCGCGGCCATTGTAAGTCTCCAACCGTCGGCGCCATTGTTGGCCGGCGACAGGGCTTCGTCAACCGCGTGGTGCCGTCCTGACCCGCGCCGACGTCCGGCAACGCCCGCTATTGCGAGCGCAACGATGCAATCCCCGTTGAGCCGATCCGCGACCGGGATTGCTTCGCTGTGCTCGCAATGACAATCGTGGGCGGCAACGTGGGCGCCATGCTCGACGGCAACATCGGGGAGAAACGTCAATGAGCCAGACTGTCACACGCTATGGCCGCATCTTTCCGCCGCGCCCGGCCTGGCTGGCCAAGGCGCTGCCGGAGCCGATCCTGGACGCCGACCTGCCGATCATCGACACGCACCACCATTTGTGGCACCGCCCGGGCGTCCCCGGCGCCGGCGATTCCTGGCAGGTGCCGGCCATGCGGTATCTGCTGCACGAATTCCTGGAGGACTGCGCGTCGCCCGGCCACCACATCGTCGGCAGCGTGTTCCTGCAATGCCACTCGATGTATCGCGCGACCGGCCCGCACGAGATGCGGCCGGTGGGCGAGACCGAATTCGTTGCGGGCATCGCCGCGATGAGCGACAGCGGCGGTTATGGCAAAACGCGGGTCGCCGCCGGAATCGTCGGCTATGCCGACCTGACGAAATGCGACTGGGTGGAGCCGGTGCTGGAGGCGCATATCCGCGCCGGCGGGGGGCGGTTTCGCGGCGTGCGCCATTCCGGCGGGTGGGACGCGGATCCGATCATCGGCAACAGCGCGCCCGATATGGCGCCTGGTCTTTATGCGCGTACCGATTTCCGCGCCGGGCTGGCGAAACTGTCGGCACTGGGGCTGTCCCTGGATGCCTGGGTGTTCCATCCGCAGCTTGGCGACGTTGTCGCGCTGGCGCGGGCGTTTCCGGGCACGAATATCATCGTGGGGCATTGCGGCGGGCCGCTGGGCTACGGTCCGTATGCGGGCAAGTGCGACGAGGTGTTTGCCGCGTGGAAGGCGTCGGTGACCGAGCTTGCGACGTGCCCCAATGTGACGATGAAGCTGGGTGGCATGATGATGCGTCTGGCGGCGACCGACTACATGGCGCAGCCTCGCCCGCCGTCATCCGAGGAACTGGCGGCGCTGTGGCGGCCGTATATCGAGACCTGTATCGAAACGTTCGGACCGCAGCGCTGTATGTTCGAGAGCAATTTCCCAGTGGAGAAGATGGGTATCGGCTGGACGGCGCTGTGGAACGCATTCAAGCGGATCGCCGCCGGAGCCTCCGACGACGAAAAGCTGGCATTGTTCTCGGGAACGGCGCGGCGTGCTTATCGGCTGGATTGATAGGCATTGCGCGCCGAGACGGTGCGTTAACTGCGCCCGTTCATATGTCGTTGCGAGGGGCATAGCGACGAAGCGACATCGCTTGAAGAGGTGCGCCGATGCTCGTGTTCATGCGCGACCGAGGTTGCTTCTGCCCCTGCAGGGCCTCGCAATGACATGAGACCGTCTGGGCCAAGTGCGCGCGACGGGGCGGTCATGACAACCCCGACGAAGCATCGGGGGGACGTGCGGCGCTTCGCGGCGTGGTATTTCGCAGTCGATACGAGCCGCAAGGCCGTTGCTGACCGATGTCATCGGCAGGCGCAGTTCCGGACTATCGATCAGGCCGCTGCGCCACAGCCTGTATTTGATTGGCGCCGGGCTTGGCTCGGCAAACGGCAGCCGCGGCAGATCCACCAGCGCGTACCGGGCCTGCAATGCCCAATGCTGATCGCCTGCCAGCATACGCTGGCGGAGCACGGCGAAGGTGCCATGGACCGGATCGTCGCCGATAACGGTGCATGCTGTCAACGGGACGACGGCTATGGCATGTGGTGTTCGAATTGCTCGTGTTCCGGCCGGAGCGGGCATGATGTGGAGTTTGTTGGCTTGAGGGCAGGCGTGGCATTGTCCGTCGTTGCGGTGGCGGTGGTTGTGGGCGGCGTGGCAGCGCATCTGCGCGCCAGTGCCGCGCCGGCCTGCAGCAGCAACGCGGCGCTGGGGCAGGTGTACGCGGCATTGCGCGACCGGTTCCACCTGGAGAGCGTCTTTCTGAACGACATCCGCACGCTGTCCGGCGGTTGGTTCAGCAGCCGCTACGATTGCTCTGCGGAGGTGACGGAGATCCGCGGCAACGTCACGGCGTCCGGACTGCCCTGGCGCGCGGTGCGCTACCAGATCGTGCGGCGCGAGACGCCGCCCTATGCTGACGTGACCGTATCCGTTGGCGGCAATGTGCCTTTGGCACCCGGGCGGCGTTCGTTGTGGCAACGCTTGTTCGGGTGGCAACCGGCACGTTCGTGAGACGATGCGAACCAGCGACCGGAATCAGAGCAGCGCGAAACAGCCCGTATCATGTCATCGCGAGAAGCGCAGCGACGAAGCAGTCTCGCTCATCCATGCGAACGGTCTGTCCGTGCGCGTTCCCACTGGAGATTGCTTCGTCGCTTCGCTCCTCGCAATGACATGGGCTCACAAAAGAAAGCGGGCCAAAGAGACCCTTTGACCCGCTGCAATCTTGAACAGCTAACGGACCAGGCCGCTAGACCGTCTGCAGGATTGCACCCTTCTGCATCTCCGGCGTCATTTCCTCTCGCCAGTCGGCCTCGCGCGGGAGTACCGCCTCATGCGCGCGCAGCGCGTAATAGGTGGTGCCTAGGCCCGCGGGCGTGCTGCCGGCTTCCACCGCCTTCACTGCCTCGCGCAACAGCTTGCGTGCCTGGATGATCGCCTTGTCAGCCGGACCGAGATGCTCCTTCGAACGATTGACGATCCGCCCCATGCTCTCCTGGATGGCGCGGTCCTGTACGTTGATGCCATCGATGCCCGTGTAGCTTTCGGTTTTCTGCACCAGCCGGTCCAGCATGTAATCGTTCGACCGGTTGGCCTTCGAACGGAATGTGACCGGATCGACATGCATCGGGCCGTTGCCCAGGCCGCGTTCCAGCCGGTCTTCCTCGGTGAGCGGTCCGTCCGGGCAATAACCCCAGTTGTAGACCGCGGTGGTCTCGTCATCCAAAGGCACCCAACTATGGCCGGCATCGAGCTGCAATCCGGTCTCGGACTTCGACGGCCGGATCTGATGGAACGGCAGGACGAACTGGTAAGTGCGGATGTGCATCTCGGAGTCGCCCAGAGGGCGAATGCCAGCGTACTGGAAGCCGTAATTGGTGATGTCCACCAGCAGCTTCGGCGCCTTGCCGCGCACGAAGGGATTGGACGGCTTGAAGCCGCCGCGCCTGGAGGTCTCGGAGATCAGCCGGTGCATGATCGGCGCGTGCGAGGTGTCGATGCCGCCTTCCAGGCCCTGCAGCCAGTTGCACTCCTGGATCACCTTGGTGACGTGGCGGTGACTTTCCGGCACCTGGGTCCAGGCGAATTTCGGCAGCGGCGGCATATGCTCTACCGGCCCCATATAGGCCCAGATGATGCCGCCCAGTTCGCAAGTGGGATAGGCGGTCATCCTTACCTTGTGCTTGAAGTCGTACTCATCCGGCTCGTTCATCATGTCGACGCAGGCGCCGGATACGTCGAACTTCCAGCCGTGATACACGCAGCGCAGGCCGCATTCCTCGTTGCGCCCGAAATACAGCGAGGCGCGGCGGTGCGGGCAGAGTTCGTCAAGCAAGCCGATGGCGCCGTTGCTGTCGCGGAATGCGACCAGGTCCTCGCCGAGCAAGCGGACGCGGGCGGGGGGGCAATCGGGTTCGGGGATTTCCCGCGACAGCAGTGCAGGAATCCAATAGCGCCGCATGGCATTGCCCATGGGCGTGCCCGGGCCAATCCGGGTGACAAGTTCGTTGTCCTCACGTGACAGCATAATGGACTCCTCGTGGTTGCCCTTGCCTTTGTCCCCGGGGGATGGCGGGCGTGCCGCCCCGGCTGAGCGAGAGCGTAGAGCAAATCGGGGATGGGTGGGAACAGGGGGAGTTGCCGCTGCCCTGCCGCTGCGGACGATGAATGGGCCCGCGGAATGACAGCGGGGGATCACCGCGGGAATGACGCTTGAGGCTGGCCGGCGTCGTCCCTCAGCCGTTCCCTTGTCGGGAATCTTTACAGGTTGGTCCTCGACACCCTCGAACCCTACGCGACGACCGAGGATTTCTGAGACATTTCTTCTGGCATTGGATTTGCTTCAACGGCTGCAGCAGACCCCGGTTGATTCAGCATTCCGAAATCGATACGGCCTGCCGATGACCGAAAGCGACCATACCGTATGCGACTATTTCTCTCAGCCACGGCGGCAATCATCGCTTGTGGGTCGGCTAGCCTCCCTGCCCTCGCGCAGGGCAACGACGCTGTAACCTTCACTGCCATAGGCACCGACGGCTCCGGCAATCCAGAGGTCTCTATCAGCGGCAGCTTCCTCATTTTCGCAACGCCCGACTCGGTTCAGGATTCCGACAATTGGGACGGCGTGAGCGATTTCAGCGTCAGCTTCACAGGGCTTGCCGGCGACCCCAATGCCACCTTTACCAGCACGAACCTCCCCACCACTCTCGCGCCGGCAACGGAATATGGCGGCCCATTCTATATGTTCGATTACAATACCTTTGGCCCATTTCCCGGCCTGCCGATCATGTTCGACATCGGGGCGAATGGCCTCGACTCGTTGGGCAACAATTATGGCTTCTCTATTCAGGATACCGATCCTCCCGGGACATTTTCGTACGCCGTGGCCGGAACCGAGTACTCCGGCGATCTCGAAGACATTAACGTGAACGATCCCGCAGCCGCACCGGAGCCGGCCTCATTGGCAGTGCTGGGGATAGGCCTGGCGGGCCTGGCCGCCGCGCGACGCCGTCGGCGCCGGGCTGTCTGAGAGGGAGGCCCTCGGCACGGTCGATCATGCCGTCCAACGACGGCCTACAGCGTCGCCGCGACCGCCACGATCCGGTGCGAACATGGTCGTGCTTGCGCCCCGGCGCTGCTGACAACACGCTGTCAGCACGAAGCCGTTAGGCTGTGCCCGCCGATGCCGAAGCCATTGACCCTGCAACGCCTGCGCCGCATGGCCATCACCGCGTCGTTTCGCGCGCCGGTGACGCTCGGCGCCGCGATGCGCACCATGGGGTTCGTGCAGGCGGACCCGATCCGCACACCGGCGCGGGCGCAGGATCTGATCCTGCGTCATCGCGTGGCGGACTATCGCGCCGGCGACCTGGAGCGGCGGTTTGCAAGGCTCGGAGCAGAGGAAGATTTCCTCTACGCTTACGGCATCATGCCGCGCGAAACGTGGCGTCTGCTGCATCCGCGCCACGACGAGCAAAGCGAGGATGGACGTCATGCGCCCACCGGCCTGGCCGCCGAGGTGCTGGCGTTCGTGCGGGACCGCGGTGCGACACATCCCCGCGACCTGGCCGAACGCTTCGGACGTGAGCGCGCGGTGAACGGCTGGGGAAGCTGGTCGACTGCGACCACCCGTGCCCTGCAAAGCCTGCACTATTACGGATTGCTCCGGGTGGCGCAGCGGCGCGACGGCATTCGTGTCTATGCGCTTGCTCTTCCGCATGATGAACCCTTGTCGCGCGTGGAGTGCATTCGCCGCGTCGTGATGCTCGTGGTGCGCATCCTGGCGCCATTGCCGGAACGCAGCCTGCGCCCCACCTGCGCCCTGCTGGCGCGCGGTGTGCCCGATCTCGGCGATCCGGCGGAAACGGTGTGTGCGCTGCTGGCATCCGGCGAGCTGGAACGCGGAGAAGCCGAGGGCGAACGTTACGTCTGGCCTGCTGGTTTCACCGCTCGTGAAGCACCGGACGTCGTGCGCTTCCTGGCACCATTCGATCCGCTGGTGTGGGACCGGCGCCGCTTCGCGATGCTATGGGATTGGGAATACCGGTTCGAGGCCTACACACCTGCCGCAGAACGCCGTCTCGGCTATTACGCGATGCCGCTGCTGTGGCGCGAGCAAATCGTCGGCTGCGTCAATGCTGCGGTCGAGAAGGGCTTGGTGCAGGTAACGCCGGTTTACGTCGGCCGCGCGCCGCAAGAACAGATGTTTCGCCGCGCATTCGATGCCGAGGTTGCGTCTCTTACGACGTTCCTGCAGGCACGCTGACGCTGTTGTGGCGACGTCTCGCCCCCTCGATCACGAGTGCGGATGCCTTGGCAATACGGCGGCTGGCCGATACGATCTTTGGTAAAAGGAGGAACCCGGCATGCAAACGCTGTTACCTTTGGCGGAGACATTGGGCGCCCGGCTGAAAGCGCGCGGCGACACCATCGCCGTCGCGGAATCGTCCACCGGCGGGCTGATCTCCGCCGCACTGCTTTCGGTTGGCGGCGCGTCAGCGTATTTTCGCGGCGGCAGCGTGATTTATACCGCCTACGCACGTGCCGGATTCCTCGACATCCCGAACCCGCTCCCCGCGCCGATTGAACGCGCCTCCACCGAAGCTTATGCCCTGTTGCTGGCGAATAGGGTGCGGCAGCGGCTCGATGCCACCTGGGGCCTTGGCGAGACCGGCGCTACCGGCCCCACCGGCAACCGCTACGGTGACGCAGCGGGCCATACCTGCATCGCTGTGGTCGGCCCGGGCTTTTCCCGCGCGATCACGCTGGAAACGGGCAGCGCCGACCGCGTGGCGAACATGCGGGCATTTTCCCGGCGTGCGCTGGAGTTGCTCGCCGAAGTGTTGGGATAACATCCGGCGGGGGAGCCGGCCCGCGGACCCGAAACCTCCGCCCTCGCGCGCTACGCTGTTTCCGCCAGCACCAACCGGCGACGCGGTGAGGGCTTCAATGGAAGCGCCGCATAGACGTCCTTCACCGCCTCGGTGACAATCAATCCGGCCATTCCCGGCATCAGCCGCCGGCCGGACTTTTCGAACAATTCGGCGCTGCGCAGAACCAGGCGCTGCCCTACGGGCGGCACCCATAACACGGTGTCGCGGCGCTCAACGCGATACAATGACGCGGCGAGCAACCGTCCGAGCTGGCCGAAAGAATAGGGCTGGCCGTAGCCGAACGGCGTTCGCTCAGAATAGGCCCAGAGGCCGGTGCGGTTTGGCGCCACCACAAGCAACCGCCCGTCGTCCTTCAGTACCCGCCACGTCTCGCGCAGCAGCCGCCGGGCGTTTTCGGCCGCTTCCAGACCATGCACCAGCAGCACGCGATCGAAGCTAAGGTCCAGAAAGGGCAGGGAGTCTTCCTCGGCCGTGCAGGCCAGGCAGGGCTGCCCGAGCGGCCAACGTGTCGCCCCCATCTGCGCCGGCGTCACTGCTATGCAGCGTCCTGCTTCCGTGCGCCACAGGCGCAAATAGGGAGCGGCAAATCCGATCCCGAGCACTGATTGCCCGCTCAGATCCGGCCACAACGCCAGCAGCCGCTCACGCAACAGGCGCGCCGCCACCAACCCAGTGGTCGTGCCGTAGAAGTCCGCCGCCGCATGCACGTCTGCCGCCATGGCGCAGGTCTATAGCACTATCCAAGGCGGAAGAACCCGGTAGGTGCCAGCCTCGTGCGGGCCCCTGTCCTGCGGGTGGCATAACGAAACGCTGCTGCGGGCCGGCCATCCACAATTTAACTTCTAGCCACCAGCAAGGTCGTGGATGGCGGCCCATTGGCCTTCGCCGATGGTAAAGCCGGCCTGAAATTCCTCGCGCCACGCGTTGCGCACCTGCGGGTTGCCGACCGTCTGGATCGTTACGGCCGGCGCCGTTTCAACAACAGGGACATTGTGCGTTTCCTTTCTGAGTTGGGCCGAGCCCCGCATCATTCCAACTTCAGAGGAGCCCCGTTCAAATCCTCGGCCCGCTCGATGCGGATCAGCACGGCGAATCCCTTCTTGTCCGGGTCGCGATCCTTCTCCGGCTGCACCAGCCGGCGCCAGACCTCATCATAGGCCGGGCCCGACTTGTGGATCGTCGCCGTGCCATAGAACCGCGCAATGCCGCCCAACGGCAGCACGCCATCCGCCCGCAACTGCGGCTTGCGGAAATACACGGTCAGCTTGGTCCCGTCGTGCATGCTGCCGGTCGTGGAGCCCTTCCCACGCTCCCACAGCGCCAGATGCTCATCGTCGTACACCATGGTGCTGCCCCGCGGCGTGATCTGCGAATAGCCGCTCGGCAGCGCCGAGCCGACCAGGCACACATGGTCCGGAAACGCCGTGTTGATATGCGGCTGCAAGGTCTTGGGGATGGTTGGCACGCCGGCCTCCTCTCGTATCGCTCCGCCCGGATCATAGACAGTGCTTTTTCTCCCACAAGCTGCGCCGTCCCGGTTAGCATGTGCAGCATGACCAATTATGATTTCGTCGTTATCGGCAGCGGCCCTGCCGGCCGCCGCGCCGCCATCCAGGCCGCCAAGCTCGACCGTTCTGTTCTCGTGGTGGAGAAAGGCCGCCGCGTCGGCGGCGTGTCCGTGCACACCGGCACCATCCCGTCCAAGACGCTGCGGGAAACCGTGCTGAACCTGACCGGCTGGCGGGAACGCGGCTTCTACGGCCGCGCCTATCGGGTGAAGAAGGACATCGAGGCCAAGGACCTGATGATGCGCCTGCACATGACCCTCGACCACGAGGTGGATGTGCTGGAACACCAGTTCGCCCGCAATTCCGTGCATACGCTACGCGGCACCGCCCGCTTCCTCGACCAGCATCGCGTCGAGGTGGTGCTGGATAACGGCGACATGCGGGTGATCCAGGGCGAGCGCGTCCTGATCTCGGTCGGGACCCGTCCGTATCGGCCGGTGGATGTGCCGTTCAACGGCGTGAGTGTGCTGGACAGCGACGAGATCGTGGAGATCCCGCATCTGCCGCGCAGCCTGACGGTGGTAGGGGCCGGCGTCATCGGCGTGGAATACGCCACCATCTTCAGTGCGTTGGACGTGCGGGTGGCACTGGTGGAGGCGCGGCCCGGCTTCCTGGAGTTCATCGACCAGGAGCTGATCGAGGATTTCACCCACCAATTGCGCGACCGCGGCATGGCGCTGCGCTTCGGCTGCAAGGTGGCGCGCATCGAATTCGAGCAAGACCAGCCGGTGACGGTGCTGGAAAACGGCCGCCGTCTGCGGTCCGAGATGCTGCTCTATGCCGCGGGGCGGGTCGGGGCGACGGATGCGCTGAATTTGGAGTCATGCGGGCTGGTGGCGGACAACCGCGGCCGTTTGAAAGTCGATCCGCATACGTTTCAGACCGAAGTGCCGCATATCTATGCGGCCGGCGATGCGATCGGCTTCCCCAGCCTGGCATCGACGTCCATGGAGCAGGGGCGCATCGCAGCCTGCCACGCGTTCAACATGCGGATGCCGCCGGCGCCGGAGTTTTTTCCGTATGGCATCTACTCGGTGCCGGAGATTTCCACGGTGGGCATGAGCGAGCAGGAGGCACGCAAGCGCGACATTCCGTATGAATGCGGGGTGGCGCGGTTCCGCGAAACCTCCCGCGGCCACATCATGGGCCTGAACACCGGCCTGCTGAAGATGCTGTTCTCGCTGGACACGCGCCGGCTGCTGGGCGTGCACATTGTGGGCGAGGGCGCGACGGAACTCGTGCATATCGGGCAGGCGGTGCTGAATTTGCAGGGCACGCTGGATTATTTCATCGAGAACACGTTCAATTATCCGACGCTGGCGGAGGCGTACAAGATCGCCGCGCTGGACGCCTGGAACCGGATGACGCATGCCTGAGTGGGTGGGGAGTGGAACCGAGTCGGGGGCAGTCAGGCAGCAACGTTCAGCCTGCCTGCACCGAGACGCCCATCGATGACGGCAGCTCGTACTTGCAGGACGCGATGGGCGCCCCGCGGTGACCAGCGCATCTGCCGCCGCGTGTTCGTGCGCGCGTTGACCATATTGTTCACAATAGACTCAGCTCCTGACGTCGCAATCCGCAGACCGGCCCGGTATCGTCGACCGTAGTCTGCAAGAGCCGCAGCATTCAGGGTCAGATAGGTCTCCAGTTCGCGGGAGAACTGGGTGAAACGCTCGGTGCGGGCTCTCCCGCTTTCACCATTGAGCCAAATGGCATTGCCAGCCATATACGCGATACGGCGCAAGGCACGACGGGCCTCATTGCCATCGCCGTTCCAGATCAAGTGGCGTAACCGCACGACGTCGTCCTCAGCGTAGCTCAGCGCGCCCTTATGCTGCGGAACTGCGCCGAGAAGTCCGGCGAGTGCCTGCTGAGCAGGGCCCCGATGGCAGCAAGCTTGATATTGCCGGCCGCACACTGGTACTGTTGTCGTCGGTATACTCTGCAAGTGCATGGACAGCGTGGCGGTAGCGGTACTCGATGACACATTTGCGACACATGGCCCTGGGTGCATTCCTTACCCTCGCCGGCGCGTCTTCGGCGTGGTCGCAACCAGCCCCGCCGACGATCATCATCCATTTGTCCAGCTTCGAGTTTAACCCTTCGCAGATTCGGCTCCGCGTGGGCGTGCCGGTACATCTCCAGCTCGTGAATGACAGCAGCGGCGGTCACAGCTTCAGCGCCCCTGCGTTTTTCGCTGCGAGCATCGTGCAAGCCGGTACACTGCCGCACGACGGGGAGATTGACCTTGCCGGCCGAGGTCGTGCCGATATTACGGTAGTTCCTCGAGCGCCTGGAACGTACAGGCTGAAATGCACGCATTTCCTGCATAGTCTATTCGGTATGACGGGAACGATAATCGTTCAACCGTCATCGGGTTGAGAGAAGCCGTCGGTTTTCCATAACGGGCAGCCTTCAAGTCGCGAATATGGCCGGGGGCGGCGCGTGTACCGCACCGACTGCGCCGAGGGATTCGCAGACGACGATCGGGAAGCGTAGGGGTCAGCCGCATGCCGGCGGTTCGGTTCGCCTGGAGCCGCAATATTGGTTGCGGTTCCCCGCGAGGCATGTCCGCGCGCTCGGTGGGATCGGGTCAGGCGAGCCTGGACGACGCCGCCGACGGAGGCCGATCCCTTCCTGCAAGTCAGCCACAGGTACGCCCGATTCCGAATTCGGACGGAAATTCCATCCGGCCAACGACTCCTTCCCGCCAGACGCCATAGCCGCATGACCACTACTCTTTTGGTGGTCCCAGCGATTCAGGTTCAAGCCATTAAATTGACGTAGTTTCAGAGATTTCGAGAGTATGATCCCACAACCCCTGATTTGTTTGCGTCGGGCTTCATCTCGGTACCGGGGGCGTCCGATTGAAAAAACCTCCACGAAAGGTAGGATCGGAGTAGCAGCGGAAGCCAAGCAGGGATTCTTCATCCCTTTCCGTCGTATAACGCGGCCGACTTCCTGCGCGGCGTGTCTGGTTCTACCATCGCAGGCTCGTGTACCGAAGAAGGTCTCGAAGACGGCCGGCCAAGCAAACCAGCCGGCCCGTTCCTACCGCACAAAGGGGGCAATCAGATCATGAGCAGCGAAGACGGGAAACATCGTTCGCACCTTCCGATTCCAACTCCCGCGCGAACCGGGCTGATCACCTATGATGCGAGGGATCCGGATACGCGCTTCCCGCCCATCGAGCAATTGCGGCCACCCAAAGGGGCGCCAAACGTGTTGCTCATTCTGATCGACGACGCCGGCTTTGGATCGTCGAGCGCCTTTGGCGGCCCTTGCCAGACACCGAATGCGGAAGAGCTGGCGGCTGGCGGGCTGAAATACAACCGGTTCCACACCACCGCCCTCTGCTCTCCGACGCGGGCGGCGCTGCTGACCGGTCGCAATCACCACTCGGCCGGCATGGGCGGTATCACCGAAATTGCCACCGGCGCGCCGGGCTACAGTTCGGTATTGCCCAACTCCATTTCGCCGCTTGCCCGCACGTTGAAACTCAACGGTTACTCGACCGCGCAGTTCGGCAAATGCCACGAAGTGCCGGTTTGGGAAACGAGCCCGGTCGGACCGTTCGATGCCTGGCCCACCGGGGGTGGCGGCTTCGAGTACTTCTATGGCTTCATCGGCGGGGAGGCAAATCAATGGTACCCTACACTGTACGAGGGGACCACGCCGGTCGAGCCAAGGGGGACGCCGGAAGAGGGCTACCACTTCATGGCGGACATGACCGATAAGGCCATGACCTGGGTGTCGCAGCAGAAGGCGCTGGCTCCGGACAAGCCCTTCTTTGTTTACTTCGCACCCGGCGCGACTCACGCACCGCACCACGTGCCGAAAGAGTGGGCCGACAAGTACAAAGGCGAGTTCGACCAAGGCTGGGACAAGCTGCGTGAAGAGACGCTCGCCCGGCAGAAGGTGCTGGGCGTCGTCCCGGCGGACTGCCAGCTCACCGCGCGCCACGCCGAGATACCGGCGTGGGACGATATGCCGGAAGCGCTCAAGCCGATCCTTCGCCGCCAGATGGAGGTTTACGCGGGCTTTCTGGAGTACACCGATCACCATGTCGGTCGCTTGCTGGACGGCCTGAAGAAGCTCAACATCCTCGACGATACGCTCATCTATTACATCATCGGCGACAACGGCGCCTCGGCCGAGGGCACGTTGCAGGGCGCCTACAACGAGATGGCCAACTTCAATGGACTGGCCGCTCTGGAGACGCCGGAATTTCTCATGGAACGATATGAAAAGCTCGGTGGGCCGGAGTCCTACAACCATTACGCCGTGGGCTGGGCGCATGCCATGTGCGCGCCGTACCAGTGGACCAAGCAGGTCGCCTCCCATTGGGGGGGCACCCGCAATGGCACCATTGTGCACTGGCCCAACGGCATCAAGGCCAAAGGCGAAATCCGTTCGCAATTCCACCACGTGATCGACGTGGCACCAACGATACTCGAGGCAGCCGGCCTGCCCGAGCCGATATCGGTCAACGGGGTGCAGCAGAAGCCCATCGAGGGCGTCAGCATGCTCTACTCGTTCAACGACGCGGCTGCCGATGAACGACATGAGACGCAGTATTTTGAGATGTTCGGCAACCGAGGAATCTACCACAAGGGCTGGACCGCGGTGACGAAGCACGGCACGCCGTGGGTACTCGTGGGCAGGAAGACCGTGGCGCTCGACGATGACGTATGGGAACTCTACGACACGAGCAAAGACTGGAGCCAGGCAAACGATTTGACCACCAAGATGCCCGAGAAGCTGCACGAACTACAGCGATTGTGGCTGATTGAGGCGACCCGCTACAACGTGTTGCCCATTGACGACAGAATTGTCGAGAAGATGAATCCGGATACCGCCGGTCGCCCTGTGCTGATCAAGGGGACGACACAGCTTCTGTTCCGCGGCATGGGGAGGCTGTCTGAGAATTGCGTCCTGAATATCAAAAACAAATCGCATTCCGTTACTGCGGAGATCGAGGTACCAGAGGCCGGAGCCGAAGGCGTTATCATTGCCCAAGGCGCCAACATCGGCGGTTGGAGCCTCTACGCGAAGAACGGCAAGCTTAAATACTGTTACAACGTGGCCGGCGTGCATTACTTCTATATTGAATCGGCAGAAACGCTGCCCATCGGCGAGCACCAGGTACGCATGGAGTTCACCTACGCCGGCGGCGGTCTCGGCAAGGGCGGCAAGGTGACTCTCTATGTTGACGGCAAGCAGGTCGGCGAGGGAACCGTCCCGATGACCCAGGCGATGGTTTTCTCCGCCGATGACGGTTGTGACGTCGGCGAGGACAGCGGCGCGCCTGTTTCCGCGGACTACGGGTCGCGTGGCAACGGATTCAACGGCACCGTCAAAGGGGTGCAGCTCGCCATCGGGGATGCGGCGGAGAGCCTGGATCACCTGGTCTCGGTGGAGGATGCTGTCCGCATCGCCATGGCACGGCAGTAAGCGAAATGCGGGGCGGTGGTGGGGGCCGACACGACGGCGCACTGGTTCCCATCACCAAACCCGTGTACTGGTCGAAATCAATCAACGAGACGGTGCGCCGGGGAAACTGATGAGCGAGAGGCCGCTTGCCCCCAGCCTCACCAACGAACTCGCACGGCAACGCAACCGCGATGCGGCAGAGCGTACTCTGATGGCGTGGATTCGGACCGCCCTCTCATTGATCGGGTTTGGGTTCGGAGTCGGAAGGATTGACGATTACCTCCAGCAGGCTGGTCTCCATACACGGTTCGGCCTCTCTCACAGCTCGTTGATTTTCGGTGCCAGCTTCATTGTCGTGGGAATTCTCGGCCTGCTCGCCGCAATTGTTCAGCACTCCCGCGTTTTGAAGCGGCTGTCGCGGCCGGATTTTGCGTATAATGCCATGCGTCCGATTGCAATGACCGTCGCCGCCGCGCTCATGCTGATCGGGGTATTTGGATTGATTGCAATTTTTTGGTAACTTGCTTAGTTTGTCAGCAGTACCAATTGTGGCGGCTTGAAAACCAAGCGGCAGGAGACCATCGTGGCAACCAAACCCTACGCAGGAGCAGCGCTGCGAGATCGCGCGATGCATGAACTCACGCAGTTCGCGATCATCGCCGTTTACCTCTACATCACTCTCGGGGCAGTGATCCTGATGAAGGCGTCGGTGCTGCACGACAATGGCATCAACTTCGTCCCGTGGGGTATCGCCGTCGTCAAGGCCGCAGTACTGGCGAAATTCATCCTGATAGGCCACGCAATGAAGGTTGGCGAGCGCCACTCCGACCGCCCATTGATCTGGCCGATACTACACAGGGCGTTTGCCTTCCTCGTGCTTCTGGTCGTCCTGACCATCATTGAAGAAGTTATCGTCGGCTTATTCCACCAACAAACGGTCGCTGCCTCGCTGGAAGAACTTGCCGGTGCCAAGCTTGCTGAGTCGCTTGCTGGCATCGTCATCCTGCTCCTGGTGCTGGTACCCTATTTCGCGATCCGCGTGATCAATGAGGCGCTCGGTGAAGGCAGGCTGTTCCGCATGTTCTTTGTCGAGCGCGAACCCGTGCCGCGCAAGTAGGACCAGGAGCGACGCCGCTGGGCCGGCGGATACCAGAATGAAGAGCGTTTTTAGCTCGGCGCCGCGGCGCGACGTGCACTTCTGAACCGTGAACACGAAGCGAACGTAGCGGACCTACTGCGATCCAACGGCTGCCTTTACCTGTTCTCGGACCAGCGCGAATTCGATGCCTCGGACTGGGATCGGGCGCAGCGCGCGGCCGGCGGCGTGCGACGTCAGTCCTGCCGAGAGTTGATCCAGCCTCACACGTGACCATTTCTCACAGCGGCCGCTGAAACGCGGCGAGGTTCCTAACCCAATTGCTCCAGCAGGATTTTGGCGCGGTGCACCTTCGGAGCAGAAAAGCCTTCGGTGAAACGGGTTACCACACGATTGGCTGACAACAGGTCCCGTAACCGAGCAACTGCCGCCCTTCGGCCAAAGAGGCGTGTCACCGCCACGGGGAAATTGGTGACGGGAGATTCGCCGTCGGTCCGCATCCGCTGCAGACCGACCGGTGGCCTCGCTGCGTCGCAAGGCCGGACGGTCCAGTCACCAAGCAGGCGATTGCCGCGGCCCGCCTCGGCCTTCAACATGGTTCGGTACGGGGCGAGTGCCCTGCGGGTTGCCATCGCAGTTACCGACAGCGTATTTCGGAGGCCATCACACCTGCCCGATGCGATCCACGAAGGCATAGATGGTGGTGATCTCGCCGGCCGACCGGGCGAGAACCTTTATGAATTCGAAAGTGCGTCATGCCAACGGCGACTACGCGGCGCGCGATGCCATGTTGAAGATGATGGCTGACTTGTAGCACTCAGCCGGTTTCTATCGGCAATGACTCGTCGCGCGCCCATTCACCCATCGAGGCGTCATACAATGTGATGTCGTCGTAGCCGAGCTGATGCAGCAGGAACAGGTCGATGGTCGCCGAAATGCCGCCGCCGCAATACGCGATGACGTGCTTTTCCGGCGTGACGCCCTTGGCCGCGAATTTGGCCTGCGCGTCGGCCATCGTGGTGAAGCCCCGGCCGGCCGGATCGACGAGAGTGGCGGCCGAGACCTGGACGCTGCCGGGAATGCGCCCGGGCCGGCCATAGCGGCTGGGGCCGATGCCCTTGTAGAGGTCGTCGCCCAAAGCGTTGACGATCACGGTGCCGGGCTGGCCGATCGCACCGAGCACGGCGGCCTTGTCGACGAACAATCCGGGTCGCGGCGCGGCGACGAAAGTGGCGGACGGGTAACCCTTGGGCTTGCCGCTCTCGGTCGGCCGCCCCTCGGTTCGCCACTTCTCGAAGCCGCCTTCCAGCACCGCCGCGTCGAACCCGAGCGACCGCAGCATCCACCAGAAGCGCGTCGACATCCACATGGTGCCGCTGCTGTACAACACCACGCGGGTGCCCGGCCCCAGGCCATGCCGCCCGAACGCCGCCTCCAACTGCGGGATCGGCGGCATCATGAAGCGCAGCTTGGTCGACTGGTCGGAAAACTCGCGCTGGATGTCGAGGAAGTCCGCGCCGGGAATGTGCGCCGCCTCGAACTCTGGCAGCCCTGGCACCGCGACATACGGCACGTCGCTGCCCGGCGGCGGCGGCACGGTCTTGGTGGTACAGTCATAGACGCGCAGCGACGGGTCACCAAGCAGGGCTGCGAGTTCACCGGTGCTGATCAAGGCCCGCTTGTCGCGCATGCTGCTCCTCCCTCGCTTTGCCGACGAGCCTCGCATGTCCCACGCGGCAATGCTATCGGTCGACATTTTCCCATATGCCGTGCCCATCCGGACCTTGGTTGAACGGTAGCCGCGGCGCTCGACGCGCGGCAAACCCGGCGCGCAACGGTCGACACAACCAGGAGGCTGCGAGGAGCGCTCCGAGAGTCCGCAATGGGTCGAGACCGGCCATTGGCACCCCAAAGGCCGGCTTCCGGCCCTACTTTCCAGCGCACCGTGGACTTTAGGGATTCACCCGTACGTACACCCCGGGGGAACCCGCTGCATGCGTCATGGCCTGCCGCATGCGCGGCGAATTGGGCGATGAATGTTGCTGTTGCTCCTTCCATTCCGGGCTTTCGGGCACGCCTGTATTGGCAAACTCGTAGACGGTGCTGTAGCCGCTGGTCCCCTCTAGAACCCGATAGCGGCGGGCGTAGATCACTCCCGGCACCTTGCGGTAGCCCGGCACATATTCCCCGCTGTACCAGGTGTTCCACTCGGCATCGACCTCGGCGGGGACGGACATGCGGCCAATCTGCAACACCGGCGCCATGCCGCGCTCCGGCATTTCGATGCCGTCCGGGTAAATCTGTTCCCCGACTATGCGTGTCAGATTCTTGCCGATCACCGACGGCGAGACCTTCTGTCCCCACGGT
>DATKPQ010000176.1:0-7943 GCA_035523995.1 Acetobacteraceae bacterium
TGGCTGGGCCGCTGCCGCCGTCTGGCCAAGGATTGGGAGGTGCTCAACCGCAAAGCGCAGGCGTTCCTGATCATGGCCTCCATCCGCTTCATGGTCAGGAGGCTATGCCGCAGCTACGCATGATCCCGGACAGACTCTAAAATTGCCAGCCGCCCGCGGTATCAGGCCTATCAAGCAAGTCTGCCATAGGCTGTACCGATCCAACCCCGCGGCGGCCATCGGGGCTTGTACACAGTGCCCGGCAACGCAAATCGTTCAACACCCTGTGGCGACTCGCGGACCGTCGTTTTCCACTATGATCGGGCGGAGACATCCGGCATCCGATTCGCCCCCATGATCGCCCTCCTCACCGGCCGCATCGACCAACTCACCGACTCCGCCGTCGTCCTCGACGTGAACGGCGTCGGCTATCTCGTCCAGGCCTCCACTCGCACGCTCGCCGCGCTCCCCCAGCCCCCCGCCACCGCCCGCCTGCTGATCGAGACCCATGTCCGCGAGGACGCCATCCAGCTCTACGGCTTCTCCGACCCCGCCGAGCGCGAATGGTTCCGTCTCCTCAACACCGTCCAGGGCGTCGGCGCCAAGGTGGCGCTCTCCATCCTCTCCGCCCTCTCCCCCCGGGACCTGATAACCGCCATCGCCGCCGGCGACCGCGCCAGCCTGACGCGCGCCCAAGGCGTCGGCCCCCGCCTCGCCGTCCGCTTGCTCACCGAACTGCGCGAGAAGGCCGGCGCGATGCCGAGCAGCGCCCCCGGCCTGGCCGTCCCCACCGCCCCAGCCGGCACCACAGCGGACGACGCCCTCTCCGCCCTCACCAACCTCGGCTACCGCCGCCCCGAAGTGCAGCCCGCCGTCGCCCGCGTCCTGGAGCGCCTGGGCGACTCGGCCCCCCTCGATGCGGTGATCCGCGAAAGCCTGAAGGAACTGGCGCAGCGGGTAGCGGGGTGATCGGGGCGCCGCCGCGTTGGCCGGTCAGCGAACGCGAGCGCAGCGCGGAATCGCCTTGCCAGCCTGTGCGGTATGCGGCAACGCAAATTGCAACCGCAGATGAACGCAAATGAACGCAGATAACCCCGTGGCCGCGAGGCCGCGCCGGAACCACCCCCCCGGTCCCACCCAGCAAGGCCGCGCAACCGCGGCACCCCCCGCCCCATCCGCGTTCATCTGTGTTCATCTGCGGTTCCACCTTTCTTCCCTCGCCCACCCCCCGGCCCTCGCCCGATGAGCGACACAGACCGCACCGTCTCCCCCGCCCGCCGCGCCGAGGACGCCGCCGAGGCCTCCCTCCGCCCCCAGACGCTCGCCGAATTCGTCGGCCAGAAAGCCTCCCGCGAGAACCTCGCCATCTTCATCCAGGCCGCCCGCGCCCGCGCCGAATCCCTGGACCACGTCTTGCTCCACGGCCCCCCGGGCCTCGGCAAAACCACACTCGCCCAGATCGTCGCTCGAGAGCTTGGCGTCGGCTTCCGCGCCACATCCGGCCCGGTGATCCAGCGTGCCGGCGACCTCGCCGCCATCCTCACCAATCTCCAGCCGCGCGACGTTTTGTTCATCGACGAGATCCACCGCCTGCAGCCGGCGATCGAGGAAGTCCTCTACCCCGCCATGGAGGATTTCCAGCTCGACCTGATCATCGGCGAGGGCCCCTCGGCCCGGTCGGTCCGCATCGACCTGCCACCCTTCACCCTGGTCGGCGCCACCACCCGCGCCGGCCTGGTCACCACGCCGCTGCGCGACCGCTTCGGCATCCCCCTGCGCCTGGTCTTCTACACGCCGGAGGAACTGGAACTCATCGTCAACCGCGGCGCCCAGAAGCTGGACGTCCGCCTCACTCCGGAAGGCGCCGCCGAGATCGCCCGCCGTTCCCGCGGCACCCCCCGCATCGCCGGCCGTCTGCTCCGCCGCGTCCGCGACTTCGCAGCGGTGGACAAGGCCGACCCGGTGGACCGCGCCGTCGCCGACGCCGCCCTCAACCGCCTGGAAGTCGACCGCCTGGGCCTGGACGCCATGGACCGCCGCTACCTCCGCCGCATCGCGGACCACCATGCCGGCGGCCCGGTCGGCGTGGAAACCCTCGCCGCCGCGCTCGCCGAAGCCCGCGACACGCTGGAGGACGTGGTGGAACCTTTCCTGATCCAGGAAGGCCTCGTCCTGCGCACCAGCCGCGGCCGCATGCTGGGCGAACCAGGCTGGCGCCATCTCGGCCTGGTGCCCCCGCCAGCCATCCCCGGCCAACTGGATCTGCTGAGGGACGATGGATGAACCAACATCCTGCCTTCATCCCGCCGGATGGCCGCCATCGTTATACGGTCCGTGTCTACTACGAGGACACCGACGCCGGCGGCATCGTCTATCATGCGACCTATCTGCGCTTTGCCGAACGCGCCCGCACCGAGGCCCTGCGCGACCTCGCCATCCCGCATGCCGAACTGTTGCAAATCTTCAAACTCATGTTCGTGGTGCGGCGCGTCGAAGTGGACTATCTCCATCCGGCCCGGGTCGACGATTCGCTGGTTGTCGAATCCGAGGTGCTGGAAGCCGGCGGTGCGTCGGCGACGTTGCGCCAGACCATACGCGGCCCACATGGCACTTGCGCCGTGCTGTTGCTCCGGCTGGCGTGCGTGACGGCAGGAGGAAACGCGGAATCAGCGCCAGAAGCGGGCCGGCCGGCACGGCTGCCCCCACGCTGGCGCGCTGGGTTGCTGGCCATGCGCGACGCAAGGCCGGCGGAATCGGCGACGGGTGCCACGAACAGCGGCGTCGTATAGGGGGTTGTGGTGGATCGAGCAGTTGATGCGATGAACCTGGCGGCGGCAGGAAGCGATCTGTCGCTATGGGGCTTGTTCCTGCAGGCCGACATCGTGGTGAAACTGGTGATGCTGGGCTTGCTCAGCGCCAGCATCTGGGTCTGGGCCGTCGTGTTCGAAAAATGGTCCAGCCTCCGCAAAGTGAGCCGCGCCGCCGATTCATTCGAGGACCGCTTCTGGTCCGGCGGCAGCCTGGACGAGTTGTTCGATCAGGAAGGTGTGAACCCCACCCATCCGATGGCCGGCGTATTCGCCGCCGCAATGGGCGAATGGCGCCGCACGGTCCGGGTCGCGGGCGCCGATGTCAGCCACACTTCGGTCCGCGAACGCATCGACCGCGCCATCGCCGTGACCGTGCAGCGCGAAATGGACCGTCTCGAACGCTGGATGGTCTATCTCGCCTCCGTCGGCTCCACCGCTCCCTTTATCGGCTTGTTCGGCACGGTATGGGGCATCATGCACTCGTTCTCGGCGATCGCGGCAATGCACAACACCAACCTCGCCGTCGTTGCCCCCGGCATCGCGGAAGCCTTGTTCGCCACCGCCATCGGCCTGGTGGCCGCAATCCCGGCCGTGCTCGCCTACAACAAGATCAGCACGGACCTCTCCCGTTTCGCCGACCGCCTGCAAGGCTTCGGTGCCGAATTCAGCGCCATCCTCTCCCGCCAGACGGAGGAACGCGCGTGATCGCAGTACGGAAACCTCTCCCACGCGCGTTATTCGCGCGCGTGGGGTCGGGCCGCGACGCGGACCGACGGGGTTGCATCGCGAAGCGAAACAACCGCAGCATCCAGGGCGAGGGTGATCGGGCCGGCACGCTCGACAGCAACGCCGTGTACCGGCCCGATCCCCCTCGCCCTTGGCGCCTGGAGCGACTCGAACTCTCCCATTTCGTGGGCGAGGTTTGAATGGCCATCACCTTCACCCTCCGCGACGGCCGGCGTCGCTATCGTCCGCTCGCCGACATCAACGTCACACCCCTGGTGGACGTGATGCTGGTCTTGCTCATCATCTTCATGGTCACCGCGCCGTTGATGACCTCCGGCGTCTCGGTCGACCTCCCGAAGGCCAACGCACAGCAGATCAACAGCGACAGCCAGCCCCTCACCGTCTCGGTGAATGCCCAGGGCGACATCTACCTGCAGAACGAGCAAGTGGACCTGTCGCAACTTGTCGCCAAGCTGCAGGCGATTTCCCAGAACAATCCCGACCGCCGCATCTTCGTCCGCGGCGACAAGGACCTGCCTTACGGCCGCATCATGCAGGTGATGGACACCATCACCCTGGGCGGCTTCACCAAGGTGGCCTTGCTCGCCCAGCAGACCGGCCTGCCGCCGCCAAATGCAGCGGAGGCCCCGGCGGCCCCGGCCAACGGCAGCGCTCCCGCCGCCACGCCGGCGACACCCGCCGCTCCCTCCGGCGCGCCAGCACAAAAACCGGGCTGAGGATCCTACGACGTTGCTGCAATACGCGCTGCATGGCGAGGATCAGCTCGGACGTGGACGAGGCGGCATGCCGCCGGCACTGCGCCGCGGCGCAGCCATCTCGGCTGCCCTTCACATCGTCATCATCGCCGCGCTGCTGATCGCCATACCCGTCGCCAAGCCACCCGAGGCGCCGCCGGAAACCGCGGTCTCCATGGTCTTCGCCGGCACCGCGGCCAACAGCACGCAGGCACCGGCGCCCGCCCCGACGCCGGCGCCGGCGAAAGCGCCGCCGCTGCCGCCTGCCCCGCCGACGGTAACGCCACCGCAGCCGCAGCCGATTGAGGCACCGCCGCCGCCGCCGCCTCCCCCGCCCGCGCCGCCGCAATCCCAGGCGCCGCCAACGCCGGCCCCCCCGACGCCGACGCCACCGCCGCCACCCACCCCAAGCCTGGCCCCGCCCACGCCGCCTCCGCCGCAGGCGCCGCCCACCCCACCCAAGCCGACGCCGCCTCAGCCGGTGGCGCAGCCGCTACCGTTGCCGCCGCCCCCCGCGCCGACGCCGCCGCTACAAAGCGCGACCTCGCAGCCGAATCCTACGAAGAACGCGGCGGCGAACAGTCAGGCGCTGGACAACACGCTGGAGAAGCTGCGCCAGCTCGTGCAGCAAAAGCAGGCGCCGACGCACCGCTATAACCCGCAGGCCGGCGGCGCCCAGGCCAGTGGCGGCAACCCGCTGGCCAATGACACGTCCGCGCTGTCCCTGGCCCAGCGAGGCGCCATTGCCGACCACGTCCGCCCCTGCTGGACGGACACCCCAGGCACGCTCGACCTCGACAAGATGTCGGTATTGCTCACCGTGACCACCGACGCCGACGGCGTGGTGCGGGAGGCACGGATTGCCGACCAGGACCAGGGCCGAGTCGCCGCCGACCCGCGTTTGCTCGCCTTCTCCGACCGCGCAATCAACGCCGTGATGGACCCCACCTGCGCCACGCTGCCTTTGCCTCAGTCGATGCTGGGCAAGGTCAACGTGCTGACCTTCCGGTTCAGCCCGTAACGAGGCTCTGATTTCCCCAACGCACCGTCTCCTGCTGAAAGACCGCCCATGATTCATCTCCCCCGCCCCGCCATTGGCCGCCGCCCCCTGATGCTGGGTGCAGCCGGCACAGCCATGGCCCTGGCCGCGCGGGTGCCAGTGCGGGCCCAGCCGGCGCCGCCGCCCGCCGGTGCCCCCGGTGCGCCACCCGCCACCACGCCCGGTGCGCCTGGCGCACCCAGCGCGGTGATCGACGTGAACCGCGCCCGCGCCGCACCCATTCCCATCGCGATCCCCGACTTTGTCGGCAGCGACGGCGACTCCGCCCAACTCGGCCGCGAGATCGCCGGCGTCATCACCAATGACCTCGGCAATTGCGGCTTGTTCAAGCCGCTGCCGCCGGCGTCGTTCGTGAATGTCCCGCCCGGCGCCGGCCAGATTCCCAACTTCCAGAACTGGGGCGCGATCGGCGCGCAGGCGCTGGTGACCGGTGCCGCCGAAGTGCAGGGCGGCGGCAACATCCGGGTCGAATTCCGGCTGTGGGACGTTCTGCCGCAGGCGCAGATCCAGGGCACCGCCTACACCACCACGCAGAGCAACTGGCGGCGCATCGCCCACATCATCGCCGACGTGATCTATCAGCGCCTGCTGGGGGAGAGCGGCTATTTCGACACCCGCGTTTGCTACGTCGCCGCCACCGGACCGCTCGGCCGCCAGACCAAGCGGCTCGCGATCATGGACCAGGACGGCGCCAACAACCGCTACCTCACCGATGGCCGCTGGCTGGTGCTGACGCCGCGGTTCAATCCGGTGAAGGACGAAATCGCCTTCATGAGCTTCGCCTACGAACGACCGCGCGTCTATCTGTTCAACCTGCAAACCGGCCACCAGAGCATCCTGGGCGACTTCCCCGGCATGACACTGTCGCCGCGCTTCTCGCCCGACGGTTCACGTGTGGTCATGTCGCTGACAGAAGGCAGCGGCGCCGCCATTGTGGCGATGGATCTGGCCAGCCGCGCGACGCAACGGCTGACCAACGCCGATTCGATCAATGTCAGCCCATGCTACAGTCCGGACGGTTCGCGGATCGCGTTCAATTCAGACCGTGACGGCGACCAGCAGCTCTATGTGATGAACGCCGACGGCAGCGGCGTGAATCGCATCAGCTTCGGCCGCGGCCGCTATGCCACGCCGGTGTGGTCGCCGCGCGGCGATCTGATCGCCTATACCAGTTTCGGTGGCGATACGGGAGCAGCATTCAACATCGGCGTGATGCAGCCCGATGGCAAAGGCGAGCGCATTCTGGCGCAAGGCTGGGACGTTGAAGGCCCCACCTGGGCACCCGGCGGCATGGTGATGATGTTCCAAAGCTCGACGCGCTCGTTGAACGCGCGCGGACAGGGCTATTCGTCGCACCTCATCACGGTCGACAACACCGGCTTCAACCAGCGCACCATCGTTACCCCGACCAACGCGACGGACCCCGCCTGGTCGCCGCTGGGCATGTAAGAAAACCTCTCCCGCAAAGCGGGAGAGGGCGAGGCGCAAGGCGCCGAGCGTGAGAGTGATCGAGTCGGTACGCGCCTCTCCCGCTCGCGCCGGCAACCGGCCGTCCCCCCCGGATCATCGCCCACGCTACAGCGGCGAATCTGGCCCAAACACCGGCCGCCGCTTCTCCTTGTGCGAGGCCAGGCCCTCCTGCACGTCAGGCGAGGTGAACCCCATGAACTCCAGCGCCAGCGACGTATCGAAGATCGGTCCTGCCGCACGCAGCCAGTTGTTCAGCGCATACTTGGTCCAGCGGATGGCATTGGGCGCGCCTTCCGCAAGCCGCGTGGCAACCTCCAGCGCCTTCGCATCGAGCTCCGCATCCTCCACCGCCAGCGAGATCAGCCCGATGCGCTCGGCTTCCGCCCCGGTGAGCGGATCGCACAGCAGCAGGTAGTATTTCGCCTTCGCCATGCCGCAGAGCAATGGCCAGATGATCGCGGCATGATCGCCGGCCGCAACGCCCAGCCGCGTGTGGCCATCGATCAGCCGCGCCTCCCTGCTGGCGATGGAGATATCCGCCAACAGCCCGCACACCAGCCCTGCGCCGACCGCCGGACCGCGCATCGCGCTGACCACCGGCTTCGAACAATTGATAATGTTGTAGACCAGGTCGCGCGCCTCCTTCCAAACCGCGGCGCGCACGTCGAATTCCGCCATCATGCGCTCGATCATCTTGAAGTCGCCGCCGGCAGAGAAGGCGCTGCCCTCGCCTTGCAGGATCGCGGCGGACACCTCCGGATCGGCATCGACATCACGCCAGATGCGGCCGAGTTCATCGTGCATGACGCGATCCGCGGCGTTCAGCTTGCCGGGATTGCTCATGGTGATGCGCAGCACACGCGGATGCGGGCGGTCGAAGCGCAGGCGCTGATAGGCGGCGTAACGGTCGGACATGGCGCGGCTCCCTGGTTGCCGCGATGCTGCCATAGGGTTGCGAGGGAGGAAAACGCGGGGTTCTTGTCCGGCAGTTCGGCTTGAGTGGCTGTGCGGTTGGGGCGGCGGCAAGGCAAGCGGTCACGAGATGCGGGGCTGGTGCGGTGGCGGCACATCAAGCAGACACGACATGCGGGGCTGGTGCGGCCGCGGCGCATCAAGCAGACACGGAGTTTCACTGAGTATGCC
>DATKPQ010000177.1:0-42445 GCA_035523995.1 Acetobacteraceae bacterium
TCGTGGAGGAGGCGAAGCGTTCCGGCCTCGTCGCGCGGCTCATCGAAAAGCACGGCGTGGTGGGCAGGCTGTCGGTCGCGCCCCCGGGATAGGACCGGGCGACGAACCCGCCGCTTGGGGCGGCGGGCCACACACAACGCCGCGGGCGCGGGACGCACGACGGGTGGCGCGGTTTTCGGCCGTTCACGGCAGGCCGGCAAGGAACTGCGTGCTGTCGCTGACCGCGCCGAAGACCCCGCCTTGCATCTTGATCATCTTCACCGCCGCGGCGTGGTTGCCGGCATCCGTCGCACCGCAGCAATCCTCCAGCAGCACGCACTCGAAACCGCGATCGTTGGCCTCGCGCATGGTGGTGTGCACGCACACATCGGTGGTGATGCCGGTCAGCACGATGTTGGCAATGCCGCGGGTGCGCAGGATCAGTTCCAGGTCGGTCGCGCAGAAGCTGCCTTTGCCGGGCTTGTCGATGACAATCTCGCCGGGATGCGGCGCCAGTTCCGGGATGATCTCCCAGCCCGGTTCGCCACGCACCAGGATGCGGCCGCACGGGCCTTCATCGCCGATGCCCGCGCCGATGCGGCGCGACCGCCAGCGCTTGTTGTCCGGCAGGTCGGAAAGATCGGGGCGATGGCCCTCGCGCGTGTGGATGATGTGGAAGCCGCGCTGGCGCAGCGCAGCCAGCACGCGCGAAATCGGGCCGATCGGCGCCCGCGTCAGCGACAGGTCGTAGCCCATCTTGTCGACATAGCCGCCGATACCGCAGAAATCCGTCTGCATGTCGATGACGATCAGCGCCGTGTTGTGCGGTGCGAGCGAACCGTCATAGGGCCAGGGATAAGGGTCGGCGACGATGGTTGGCATGGCTCTTCGTCCGATGCGCGCCGTCAATCGGCTTCCTGCGCCGCGTGCACCGGCACGGCAATCGGGTGGAATTCGGCGTATTTCGCCAGTACGAACAGAATGCAGGCGACGCCGAGATAGGACACCGCGACGGGTACCGAACTGCCGATCCCGATCGCCTCGCCGTGGATGAAGCCGAAGAACGTCAGGATCGTCCCGGCCAGCGCGAAGGCCGCCGCCTTTTCGAACTCGCGGTCGATGATGAAGACCGTGATCGCGCCGAGGATGATGCCGGCCAGGGTCGCGCCGCCGCCCAGCGTCTCCAGGCCCTTGTACAACACCCCCACCTGCGCCAGCTTGGCGTCGCCGATCGCGTGCGCGCTGGTGCCGGCGGCGCCCAGCGCGTTGTCGATCTGCGTCTTGCCCCATGCCGCCAACTGCGGCAGCAGCGCCAGCACGATCGCCGGCGCGTGCCGATGCGGCGATTCCTGGAAGGCCTGTGAGCCGATCAGCATGCCGATGTAGAGCAAGATCGGCAGGATCGCCACGACGGGAATGATCGCCATCATCAAGGAGATGATGCCGAACCAGGTCAACACCAGCACGATGATGCCGGTCGCCATGGAATAGCCGATCCGCCCACCCATCGCCTTCCAGCCGGGATGGCCGATATAGACGGCGTTGATGAACGGGTTGCCCAGCAGGCAGCCGATCAGGCTGATCACGCCGTCCGCGGTCAGCACGCGCGTTGTCGGGAAGGAATCGCCGGCGGCTGCAGCGCTTTCGACGTTGTCCAGCGCTTCCACCAGGTCGTAGATGCCGAACGGGATCGCGGTGACCAGGATCACGCCGAGATACTTGAAGCCGCCGAATACGTGGCCCGCAGCGGGAATCGGGAAGGAAAATCCGAAATTCGACACCGAGCCGAGCAATTTCGTGACCGTCAGCCCGCCGTAGTCCAGGCCAATCATGTTGGAAATCCAGGCGATCGCCGTGCCCGCCGCGATCGCCACCAGGCCGCCGGGCACGCCACCAAAGTATTTCACGCCGCCAAACCAGTTCGCCAGGATCACCGCGAAGCACACCACGCCGATCACCGGCGTGGAAAACACCTGCGCTGCCGGGCTCATCGAGATGAAGGTGATGGAAATGCCGGCCAGCGACCCAAGCAACGCCGCGCGCGGCGTGATCTTACGCACATAGGGCCCGATGAAGCCGCCGGCCATCAGCACGAAGCTTTGCACGAACACCCAGGTGAGGCCGGCTTCCCACGCCTCCACCGGATTGTGCGTCTTGAGCAGGATCGGCAGCATGACCACGAAGGTGACGACGAACATGTGCGGCACGCTGATGCCGGAGGGCAGCGCGCAGACATCCCTGCGCCCGGTCTGCTTCGCGAGCCGATAGGCAAGATATGCGTAGTAGCAGGTGCTCAGGCACAGCATCAGGCCTAGCGCCGGCAGGATGCGGCCGAACACCAGCGCGTCTGGCATTTTCAGAACGAATCGCAGCAGCCCGGTCAGCACCAGGACGTTGACCAGGATGTTGGTGCCGAAGCCAAACAGCGCGTTCCAGTCGCCTGGGACCCAGAGCCGGGGCTTGGTCAGCGTCGTTGCGCTCATGGTTTGGCTCCTGTGTCGGATGTTATGCGTTCTCGAGGGCGGCGATCACGCTTTGGCTGTTGCTGACCCAGCCGAAAATGCCGCCTTGGGCCTTGATCATTTTCAGGCCGGCTTCCTGGAATTCGGGGAAATACGAGCCGACGCAATCCTCCGGCACCAGGCAGTTGTAGCCGCGGTCATTGGCTTCGCGGACGGTGGTATTCACGCAGACCTCGGTGGTGACACCGGTGATGACGAGTTGGGTGATGCCGCGGTTCTGCAGGATTGCGTGCAGGTCGGTGGCGAAGAACGCGCCCTTGCCGGGCTTGTCGATCACCGGCTCGCCGGATTCGGGGTAAAGTTCGGGAATGATGTCGTGGCCTGGTTCGCCGCGTACCAATATTCGGCCCATCGGCCCGGCGTCGCCGATACAGGCGGCACTGCGGCCGCGGATCTTCTTGGCGGGCGGCAGGTCGGCAAGATCGGGGCGGTGGCCTTCGCGCGTGTGCATCGCCATCAGGCCGGCGGCACGCCACGCGGCCAGCAGGCGGCGGTTCGGTTCTATGGTGCGGCGAAGCTGGGAAACGTCGTTGCCCAGCGTTTCGCCGAAGCCGCCGGGTTCCAGGAAGTCGCGCTGCATGTCGATGATCAGCAGCGCCGCGTGTGGCGGATCGAAGTCAAATGCGTACGGTTCAGCGGGGATAGCGATCATAGTACCCCGGCGTGGCGCGCAAAAAGGAGATGCTGGCACACAATGGTGCAAGCGCCATGCCACGCGGAACCGTGCGCAGAGACAGCGAATGCCCACAGGTCAGGCGCCTCACCAAGGCAGCGGCGCTATTTTATAGGCAGTTGCCTCGAATCAAGGCGCACGCATCGGATGCGCCTCAGCGACAAATCTTCGAAACCCGGGATGCGCAGTGCCTTTCGGTCGAATGCAAAAGTCTTGGCGCAACCGGCCCTTCGCCCAGTCTTGCTATCAACGCGTCGGCAAACGATCCGCGACCCTCGCGCAAACTCGATCATCGCCGTGAACACGTCCTGCTCGCGCTCGACCCGGAGCATGGCGACTCGCAGCGTCCGCTTGGCCGCCGCCGCGATTTCCGTCGCGTTTAGTCCATAGCTGAGGTCAAGCACCCACGCCGTCTCGGTCAACGCCACAATGCTGACGACCCCTGACCCGGATGGGGTCAGGATGTCGATCAGATCTGCCGCATAAGCCGATTGGCGCGGGTCATCTCGCATCGGGTAACGAACAAGAACGCTCGTATCCAGCCCGATCACCGGCGGGGGGCGGCCTTCGCGCCTGCCGCGTCCCTGGCATTGCTCTGATCAAGCGCGCCGGCGGTTGGGAAAACACTACTCGCTCATATATGCGTGCAGACGCTCCGGCGCGTAGTTCTCGCCGATCGACATGGCGCAGATGCGCGAAAGATGCGCGTACGGCAGCCCGGTTTCCGCCGCCCATGCGTTGAACTGCTGCTGGATTTTCGCAAGGTCCTTCTTCGATGTCGGCGGTTCGGCAATGTCGAGACCCGTATCGCGCAGGCACCGCACGACATCGCGCGACAGCATAAAGCCGTCCTTGCCGATAAAGCGCAGGAAATACTGGCCAGTGTTGCCTCCCAGTCGGGAACCCCGCTTGGCGAGCAATTCCAGCAGGCCAATCAGATTAGCCGCCGGCCAATCGGCCAGGAAATGGCCGAAGCTGCCATGCTCCGCCGCGATCTCAGTGATGAATCGCGCGTTCGCCGCGACCGACATGATCTTCGCGCCATGCCGCACGATGCGCGAGTCCGCGGTGAGCGCATCCCAGAACTCGGGCGGCTGATGCAGCAAGCGCGGTGGATCGAAGCCGAGGAAGGCCGCTTCGAAATCGGGCCATTTCTTGTCGATGACCGTCCAGGCAAAGCCGGCGCAGAAAATCCGGCGGGTCATTTCCGCCAGAATGCGGTCGTCGGGGATGGCGGCGAGTTCGGCCGGCGTGACGAACCTGGGAAGCAGGGCAGCGAGAGCCGCATCGCCGCCTTTACGTTTGGCAGCACGAGCGCGGATCGATTTGAAGCCTGGCATTGAGGGTCCCCATTGTCGTATTGTTCATCGGCGTTTCGTCGTGTCCCGTGCAACGCTATTGCTGCAGACCGTCTTGTAGCCGCCGCTATCGTTTTTCGCCTCCCTCCGACGAGGTGGCGATACGACCTTGCGTGCCGTGCTGTTGCCATCGGGCCGTGCTCGCTGGGTTGTCAGCAGTGCCAGCAGCAGCTTGGCCGCGGCGCTGAGATAACCTTTGCGCCGGTGAATGGCGGTGATCGGAATCGTCGTCTGCATCAGCGGAATATCGAGCGCCACCAGCGCGCCGTGACGAAGTTCGTCGCGCACACTGCTCTCCGGCACCAAGGCCAGACCGAACCCCGCCTGGGCCAAGCGCTTCTGCGCCGTCAGGCTATCAACCAGGGTAACATCGGCATCATCCAGACCGGCGCGAATCAATTGCCTCGCCAGTGTCTGGCCGGAGCCTCGCTCGCCCGGCGCGGGAGGAAACCCAATCCACCGCTCTCCGGCCAACATATGTGCATCGCGCACGCGGCGACCGGCGAGGCGATGTCCCGACTCCGCCACCACCAGCAGTTTTTCATGCCCGGCCTCCAGCGAAACCAGATCCGACCGATCGACGCGGTAATAACACAGACCCAGCGTCGCTTCGCCGCGCCGCACCAGATCGGCGACCTCGCGGCTCGACGCGGTGCGAAGCTGCAACCGGACTTGGGCCGAACGCGCGGCGAACTCACGCAGTGCATCGACAATATATGTGTCGGCCAGGGTGCCAACCAGGGCGAGCGAAATCGCTCCCTCGATACCGGCTTGCAGGCCACGTACCGCTTCGTGCCCATCCCTGAGCGAAGCGAGTGCTGCTTCCGCATGCGGCAGGAAGATACGGCCGGCTTCGGTCAGCCGCGCCCGACCTCGCAGACGCTCGAACAACGGGGCGCCAAGCTCATGCTCTACAATCTCAAGACGGCGGCTGATGGCCGGTTGCGAACGATGTAACTGCCAGGCCGCGCGCGTAAAGCTGCCATACTCGGCGATGGCAAGGAACGTTCTGACTCCGTCGATATCCATGGATCAGGATTCCTGATGCCCATTGATCAAACTATGCATTGGACAACCAGGTGGCGCCAGCCCAAATCGCCCGGCACAGGAGGACCAGACATGCGCACCCAGACAGAAAAAGCGGCTGCGTTCCGTGCGCTGCATGAGCAATCGGGCGCGTTCATCATTCCCAACCCCTGGGAAGCCGGTACGGCAAAGGTGTTGGCCGGGCTGGGATTTAAGGCAATTGCCACCACCAGCCTTGGTCTTGCCAACATGCTCGGCTGTGCCGATAGCAACGTGACCCGCGAGCAGGCGATCGCCAATTGCCGGGTGATCGCCGAGTCGACCGATCTTCCGGTCAATGCTGATCTGGAAAACTGCTTTGCACATGAGCCGGATGCGGCGGCGCAAACAATACGGCTGGCCGCCGAGGCCGGTGTCGTTGGCGGTTCGATCGAGGACCACACCGGCGATCCCGCCAATCCAATCTACGATTTTGATCTTGCCGTGGCCCGTGTGCGTGCCGCGGTGCAAATCGCGCACGCCCTGCCGGTGCCGTTTGTGCTGACCGCACGCGCAGAAAACCTTATTCACGGGCGCAACGACATGGGCGAGACCATTCGCCGCTTGCAAGCTTATGAAGCGGCGGGTGCCGACGTGCTGTATGCGCCGGGACTGCGCAACCTCGATGAGGTGCGTCAGGTCGTGCGCGCCGTGAAGCGCCCGGTCAATGTGGTCACGGGCTGGCTCGATCCCGACATTACGCTGGCCCAGCTTGGCGAGGCCGGCGCCAAGCGGATCAGCGTCGGTGGCGCTCTGTCCCGTCTGGCGCTGGCGAGTTTCGTCAACGCAGCCCGGGCCATGCACGAACATGGCTCATTCGCGTGGATGCGCGACATGATCGGCGTTGCCGAGCTGGGGAAATTATTCGAGACTTGATCCGAATTCTGGAGAAGCAAAAATGACAGCCGAGATCGCCTGGCTGGCGGCGGGCATCCTCGCGGGAGGAATCGTGGCCGGCATCCTCGCCGGATTGTTCGGCGTCGGCGGGGGCGGCGTCATCGTCCCCGTACTCTATGAGATATTCCGCATGGCCGGCGTGCCCGATTCCGTGCGCATGCAATTGTGCATCGGCACGTCGCTCGCAATCATCGTCCCGACGACGCTACGTTCTTACCGCGCACATAAAACGCGGGGATTGGTGCTGCCCGATGTCATGCGTCTCTGGACTCTGCCGTCGATGGCAGGTGTTGCGGTTGGATCTGCCCTTGCGGCGATCGCGCCTGGCGATACGTTCAAGGTGACGTTCGTGGTGATCGCCGGCGTTATTGCTGCGAAGTTCCTGGCGGGAAGCGAACGCCTCGTGGTTGCCACCGAGCTGCCGGGCGCCGCAACGATGCGCCTTTATGGGTTCCTAATTGGCCTGGCTTCGTCATTGATGGGGATCGCCGGCGGTTCATTGGTCACGATGACGCTGAGCCTGTACGGCAGGCCGATTCATAGCGCCGTAGCGACAGCGGCGGGGCTCGGTGTGCCGATCACCCTTGCCGGGACGATCGGCTATGTTCTCGCCGGCTTGCCGCATCTGGCCTTGCTGCCGCCACTGTCCCTCGGCTTCGTATCGGTCATCGGCTTTATCGTGATTGCACCGCTCTCAAGTTGGGTTGCGCCCTACGGTGCCCGCCTGGCTTACAAGTTACCGAAGCGCAAACTGGAAATCAGCTTCGGTGTGTTTTTGCTGCTTGTCGCTACGCATTTCCTGGCCAGCCTCATGCCGGCAATTTGAACCGCGGCCAACGGAACCAAGGTGTGCGTGGAACACCCGGTGCATCACGCCGCGTTCTTACCTCCGTACCGCCGCACGCGCAGATCCGCCTGCTCTTTATGCGCCGCAAAGTTCTCGATCGCGCAAAGCCGCGAGCAATACTCGCCGATCATCGCCGTGGCTTCCGGGCTGACTTCCTGGTACGTGACCGTCTTCAGGAACTTGCCGACCCACAGCCCGCCGGTGTAGCGCGCCGCGCGCTTGGTCGGCAGCGTGTGGTTGGTGCCGATCACCTTGTCGCCGTAAGCAACGTTGGTTTCCTTGCCCAGGAACAATGAGCCGTAATTGGTCATGCGTTCCAGGAACCAGCGAGGCTCCCGAGTCAGCACCTGCACATGCTCCGACGCGATGCGATCGGCTTCGGCTAGCATTTCTTCGTCGGTGTCGCACAGTATTACCTGGCCATGATCCCGCCACGCAACACCGGCAATGTCCGCGGTGGCCAAACGCGCGAGCTGGCAATCGATCTCCGCCTGGATTCCATCGGCGATCTTTGCCGACGTGGTCAGCAGGATGGCAGGCGATGTCGGACCATGCTCCGCCTGGCCGAGCAAGTCGGTCGCGCACATCTCCGCATCGGTGGTGTCGTCGGCGATGATCAAAGTCTCGGTGGGGCCTGCGAGCAAGTCGATGCCGACACGGCCGAACAACTGGCGCTTGGCCTCGGCAACGAACGCGTTGCCCGGGCCGACCAGCATATCCACCGCCGGAATGCTCGCGGTGCCCAGCGCCATCGCCGCCACTGCCTGGATGCCGCCGAGCAAGTAGATCTCGTCGGCACCGGCAAGGTGCATGGCGGCGACGGTGGCAGCCGGTGGCTCGCCGTTCAACGGCGGTGTGCAGGCCGCAACGCGCTTCACTCCGGCGACCTTGGCGGTGAGTACGGACATGTGGGCCGACGCCACCATCGGATAACGGCCACCGGGCACATAGCAGCCGACCGACGCGACCGGGATGTTGCGATGGCCGAGACGCACGCCGGGCAACGTTTCCACTTCGATATCGCGCAGCGCGTCCTTCTGCGCGCGGGCAAAATTGCGGATCTGGGTCTGGGCGAATTTGATGTCCTGGATCACCTGGCCCGGAAGGCTGTCCATCAGGGACTGGATCTCCGCTGGCGACAGACGGAACGAAGCGGGTTCCCATTTGTCGAAGTTCGCCGACAGCTCATGAACCGCAACGTCACCCCGTGCGGTGATGTCATCGAGGATCGCTTCCACCGTCTGCCGTACCTTGCGGTCAGCTGCGAGCTTCTCCGCTTCCGACGCGCCCTTTTTCAGGTAACGGATCATCGCGAACACCCCTCTGCTATCAGTGGAAGCCACATGGCGCCAGCGACGTGCCATGCCGCCAACCATAGTAGCCGTGCGGGCCGCGCCGATGAAGCCGGTAGGGACGTGTTGCCCTCCCGATCACCCTACCTCGACGCCTTCGGCGTCTCGACCTCTCCCGCTTTGTGGGAGAGGCTTATTCTTCGTCGGAGGTCTATTCTGCCGTCCAGCCGCCATCTACGACCAGCGTCGCACCGGTGACCAACGCAGCGGCATCGGACGCCAGGAAAACGACCGCGCCCATCAGGTCCTCCACCGTCCCCAGACGCCCCAGTTTGATCCGCCGCAGCACATCATCGCGAAACGCCGTGTCCTGGAAGAACGGCCGCGTCAGCGGCGTATCGATGAATGTCGGACCAATCGAATTCACCCGCACGCCATGCGGCGCCAGATCGATGGCCATCGCCTTGGTCAGGCCCTCGACCCCGTGCTTCGTCATGCAATACACGCTGCGCCGCGCGCCGCCCACGTGGCCCATCTGCGATGAAATATGAACGATGGACCCGCGCACGCCGCCCTCCACCATCCGCTGCGCCACCGCCTGCGACACGAAGAATGCCGCGCGCTGGTTCAACACCGTGATGGCGTCGTAATCCTCCTCCGTCACCTCCAGGAACGGGCGCGGCCGATTGGTGCCGGCGTTGTTGACCAGCACATCGAACGGCAGCTGGCGTGCGACCGCCCCGCGCACCGCAGCGGTATCGGTAACGTCCAACACCAGCGGCTCCGCGCTGCCGCCTTCGCCCCGGATCTCCTCCGCCACCGCGCCGATCTCTGCCGCCGTGCGCGAGGCCAGCACCACATGCGCGCCAGCCTGAGCCAACGCCGCAGAGCATGCCATGCCGATCCCGCGCCCCGCGCCTGTCACCAAAGCGCGGCGTCCATCCAGGCGCAGCGACGGCGTGCGCGGCAGGGTCATTTCGACAGCATCTCCAGGCTTTGCCGGTTCGTCGTCGGCCCCATAATGCCGACCGACAGCACGATCGCCAGCATGGCAATCGCAATCATGGTGAACACACCGATCGTCCCATAGGTGGCCAGCAGGAACGTGACCGCATACCCCACCAGGATCGAACTCACCCTGCTCCAACTGAAGGTGAAGCCTACTGCCTGGGCACGAATGCGGGTGGGGAACAACTCCGCGGCGTACGGGTGGAAGATGCTGACCAGCCAGTTCACGCACAATGACACGACCGCGCCACAGAACAGAATCATGCCGTCCGAGTGCGCTTGCGAGAACAACACGCCGAACACGCCGACCCCAATCGCGGTGCCGACAAGCTGCCACTTGCGTTCGAACCGCTCGGCGAACAACAGGCCCAGGCTTGCGCCCACTGGTGCCAGCAAAGTCATCATTGCCGTGAAGGCAATCGAGTGCGCAATCGGGAACCCCTGCTTGACCAGCATAATCGGCACCCAGGTTATGAAACCGAATGCTGCTATGGTCTGGCAGAACTGAAAGATCGACAGCATGATGGTGCGGCCGATATAGGCGCTGCCGAACATCTCGATCCACCGGCCTGGTGCCACAATCGGCTCGACGTGGTCCAGGTCCGGCGGCGGCAGTTCGCGTCCAAGCTCCGTGCGCACCCGTGCTTCCATCGCGCGCATCGCGGCGTCGGCTTCGGCATGGCGGCCGTGGGTCTGCAGCCAGCGCGGCGATTCGGGGATGCTGCCGCGGATCAGCCAGACGAACACGCCGCCCAGCGCGCCCGCGATCACCACCCAACGCCAGCCGCTGAGTCCCAGCACGGTGTGCGGCACCAGCAGCCACGACAGGAACAAGGCGATCGGACCGGACGTTAGTACGATCAGGATGGCGAAGGCCATGTAGCGGCCGCGCCAGCGCCGCGGGGTGATCTCGGAGATGAAGGAGTCATTGTTGATAAGCTGCACGCTGATGCCGAATCCGGCGACAAAACGCAGGATGTCGATCCATACCGGCGATGACAGGAAAGCCGTGATGAAGATCGCGACGGAATACAGCAGCATCGACCAGGTGAAGGTGGCGCGTCGGCCGAAGCGATCGGAAATCCAGGTGAACAGAAATGCGCCCACGAACATCCCGAAAAAGAACGACGCCAGAAACGTTGCAAAACTGTTCCATGCAAACAGGCCGGCAGCCGATGCGGTATAGATGCGGCGAGTAAGACCGAGGGAAATGCCGCCCGGCATGGAGAATTCATAGAACTCGAAAAAGCCGCCGATCGCGATCAGCGCGACAAGCTTCACGAAATACCGCGACGGGGGCAGGCGATCCAGTCGCGCAACGATCGACGCGGTTTGCTGAATGGTGTCCAATGAACGGTTCCTTTGCTCTTCCATGTCATTGCGAGAAGCGCAGCGATCAACCAACCTCGGTCATGGGGACGTTCCTCATGACCGAGGTTGCTTCGTCGCTGCGCTCCTCGCGATGACATAATAGACCCGACGCCGCCAGCGCCGGAATGGCGGAACCACGCGTCCCGCCACGGTCCTGCCGTGCGTACTTACCCCGCCAGCACCTCGTCCAGATGCCATTCCTCGGCGGAAGCGCCGGCAAGCGCCTGAATGCGCTCCTCGTCCGCACCGAGTGCGGCGGCTTTGCCAGTGTAAACGATCTCGCCATTCTCCAGCACATATGCATCGTCCGCGATTTCCAGCGCGACACGTACATTCTGCTCGACTAACAAAACCGACATTCCCTCGTCGCGCATCTGCGCCACGATGCGGAAAACTTCCTTCACAATCAGCGGCGCCAGTCCCTGCGACGGCTCATCCAGAATCAGCAGCTTCGGATTCAGCAGCAGCGCCCGCGCGATCGACAGCATCTCCTGCTCGCCACCGGAAAGCTGCCGGCCGCGGTTATTGCGACGCTCGTTGAGGCGCGGAAACAACTGATAGATGCGCTGGATATTCCAGGGCCCCGGACGTTCGAACGGCACTTCCAGGTTCTCGGCCACCGTTAGATTGGCAAAAATCTTGCGGCCTTCCGGCACAAACCCCACGCCAAGCTGAGCCACGCGATAGGGTGGCATCCCAGTGGTTTCCCGCCCAAAAATCTGCACGCGTCCGCTGCGCGGCGGTGTCAGACCAACCAGGCTGCGCAGCGTCGTACTCTTGCCGGCGCCATTGCGGCCCAGCAACGTGGTAATCCGGCCTTCCTCCACGGTCAGGCCGACATCGTGCAGGATGTGGCTCTTGCCATAAAAGGTGTTCAGGCCCGTAGCATGCAATGCGGCGGTCATCGTGCAAGTCCTTTGCGGCGGCGAGCGGCTGTCATTTCCGTCATTGCGAGGAACGAAGCGACGAAGCAATCGCGTGCATGGCAGCGTTGAAAATCCATCACGCGGGAGATTGCTTCGTCGCTTCGCTCCTCGCAATGACAGGGGCAGAGGATGCTCGCCCCTTCCCCACAGGGGTCGGGGGTCATTCCGCCTTCCCCAGATACGCCGCCTGCACATGTGGGTCGGCGGCAATTTCCGCCGGCGTTCCCTCTGCCAGCAGCTTGCCCTGGTCCAGCACGCTGATCTTGTCGGCGAGATTGAACACCACCCGCATGTCATGCTCGATCAGAACGATCGTATAATTCGAATTGCGGTGCAGCCGCCGGATCAGCCCCGCGATCTGATACGTCTCCTGCTCGCCCATCCCCGCCGTCGGCTCATCCAACAGCAGCAGCCGAGGCTGCAGCGTCAACGCCATTGCAATCTCGGCCGACCGCTGGTCGCCGTGCGACAGCTCGCCCACCAGCCGGTCCGCCTTTGCCGTTAGCCCGGTTAGGCCCAGCAACTCGGTAATCCGCGCTTCAACGCGTTCCGTCGCCGCCTTGCCGCGCCACAACGACAGCTTCAAACCCGCGGCGCTCTCGGCACCGATCCGCACGTTCTCCCGCACCGTCAGTTCCGGAAAGATCTCGGTGATCTGGAACGTGCGCGCCATGCCGCGTGCGACACGCTGCGCGACCGGCATGCGCGTCACTACCTGGCCGTCGAATACGATGTCGCCCGACGTTGGCGGAAAGAAGCCGGAGATGGTGTTGAAGAACGTCGTCTTGCCGGCGCCGTTGGGACCGATGATGGCGCGCAGTTCGCCGGCCGCCACGGTCATCGATACGCCTTGCACAGCGCGCAGACTGCCGAAATGCTTCGACACGTTCTTCACTTCCAGCATGGCGGTCATTGCACGCCTCGCCGCTGGAACATGCCAAGCAATCCGCGAGGGAAGAACAACACCACCAGCACGAAAATCAGGCCAACGAAGCTCATCCAGTTCACCGTCATGGAGGAGATGTAGTCCTGCAGCACCACGAACACCGCGGCGCCGACCAGCGGCCCCCAGAAGGACCGCATGCCGCCCATCACTGCCATGATCACGATCTCGCCAGACAGCGAGTAGTGCATTGCCATCGGATCCGCGAAATTGTTCAGGAGCGCGTAGAGCGAGCCCGCCAGGCCGGTGAAGACGCAGGAGATGGTGAACGACAGCCAGATATGCCGCTCGATCGGGATGCCGAGGAAGCGCGCGCGGCGTTCATTCTCGCGAATCGCCAGCAGCGTGCGGCCGAACGGCGAGGCCAGCAGGAAGCCCTGCAACGCCACCGCGACAGCAAACACGGCCAGCAGGAAGTAATAGAAGATCGTGCCGTTGTTTGTGATATCGATGTTGGCGAAGCCGAGATGCAGCGGGGCGCGTTCGAACCCGCGCAGCCCGTCATAGCCGCCGGTCAGGTCGTTCCAGGTATAGGCGATGTAGAAGCCGATCTGCCCGAATGCCACGGTCGCCATGGCGAAATACACGCCGCGGCGGCGCACGATCAGTGCACCGACGATCGCTCCAGCAACCCCACCCAGCAGAGTGCCCATCAGCATGGCCAGCGGCGTGGAGGCCGTCAGGTATTTCAAGGTCAGCCCCGCGCCGTAGGCGCCAAGACCGAAATAGGCGGCGTGGCCGAAGCTCATCACGCCGGTGAAGCCGAGCAGGATGTTGAAGGACATCGCGGCCAGGCCCAGCACCAGCACGCGGCCTGCCAGCGCGGTGTAGCCGCCCAGCATTGGCAGCCACAGCGGTACCGTCAGCAACGCTGCCCAGATGATGAGCAGCTTCGTCCAGTTCTGATCGAACAGCCGGCCTTCGGCGACCGCCGCCGTCGAGGTGGTCGCACTGTTCATGTCAGCATCCCTTCTTCGCCCATCAGCCCGCGTGGACGAATGATCAGTACAATGGCCATGATCATGTAGATCACCGCTTCATTGCCGGATGGCCAGAATACCGTGGTCACGGCCGCGGCAACGCCGATCAGCAGGCCGCCGACCAAGGTGCCCGCCAGGCTGCCGACGCCGCCAACGATGATGGCGATGAAACTCGGCATCAGCAGGTCGTCGCCCATGTTCGGGTTCAGGCCGATCTGCCCGCCCGCCAGCACGCCGGCGAGCCCCGCCAGCAGGCAGCCCAGGCCGAAATTGAAGCTGCGCAGGAAGCCGACATTCACGCCCAGCACCGAGACCGTTTCCAGGTCCAGCGTGCCGGCGCGGATCCTTACGCCCACCTTGGTGTAGCGCAGGAACGTGAACAATCCGCCCACTGCGACAACGACGATCACCACCATGAAGATGCGGTACCAGGTGATGAAGAAGAATTCGTTGCTGATCGGCGCGGCGATGGTGTCGGGAACCGACAGCGGCAGGCCGTTCGGTCCCCAGATGTAGCGGCACATGTCCTGGATGATGAAGGCCAGGCCGAAGGTCAGCAGCAGGCTGTAGACCGGATCGCGGCGATACACCTGGCGGATCATCAGCCGCTCCACCGCCAGCCCGAGGATCGCGGTTGCAATCGGCGAGATCAGCAATGCCAGCCAGAAGCCGGTGACCGGAACGAGGACGAATGCAAGGTACCCGCCGATGGCCAGGAAGTTGCCGTGGGCGAAGTTGATGACGTTGCTGAGGTTCAGGATCAGCGACAGACCCAACGCCATCAGCACGTAGAATGCACCGATGATCAGGCCATTAGTGACATTGAACAGAATGACATCCAGCATGGGTCTGCTTTCGAAGGAAACCGTCATGGCCGGCTGGCCCCCGGTTGGAGCCCGGGGACATGGGCCGGCCATGACGGGGTCGCGTCACACCGGCGGCGGAGTCATCTTGCAGCCGGTATCCTCGACCGTGCCGGCCGCTTGCTCGCCCGGCACCAGCGCGGCGGCGGTGAAGATATTGTCCGGGTTGCCCTGCGGCGGATGCACTTCGCCGACGAAGATGTTGGGCATCAACTCGTGGTCACCCTTGCGATAGAAGACCTTGCCGGGCTGCAGCGCGACATCGGGCGGCAGCTCCATATCCTCCATCGCCAGTGCCAGTTTCGGGCCTTCCATCGATTTCGCCTTGTCGGCGGCAAGACGCACCGAGTTGACCGCGACATAGCCGAACCAGTGGCGGGCGCTGGGGGTCTTGCCGACGGCCTTGCGGAAATCGGCGACGAACTTGCCGACCTCGGGTACCTTCGGCTGGTCCCACCACCATTCGAAGTCCCACCAGCCGGCCTGCGCGTCCTTCGGCACCGCCTTGACGCTCTCAAGCTCGAACAAGGCGCCGCCCAGCGCCATGTCCTTCGCCATTCCGAACTGCACGAACTGCTTCATGCAGTCGATCTGCGCCAGGCCGCCCATGTTGTTCAGCAGCACGTTCGGCTTGTACGCCCGCGCCTTGATCAGCGTGGCGGAGAACTCGGTGGCGGCGATCGGCAGCATGTCGCCTTCGTATTCGCCGCCGGCCTTCTTCAGGTTCTTGACGAACGCATCTTGCAGCGTGTGGCCATAGGCATAGTCCGGCGTGACGAAGAACCAGCGCTTGCCGAAGCGCTTCACCAGCTCCGGCGTAATCGCCGCGGCGTCCATGGAGGTGGTGTTGCAGATGCGGAACACGTTCCACTTGCAGTTGGTGCCGGTGATCGGGTCGGTGTGGCCGCCGGGTACGATATGGAAGACCTTCTTCTCAGTGGTGACCTGCGCAATCGCGTAGGCGATACCGGAGTTAACGTCGCCGAAGATCACGTCCACGTGGTCGCGGTCGATCAGCTTGCGGGTCTTCTGCACGCCGGTGCCGACGTCGTTGGCGGAGTCTTCGACCAGCAGTTCGACCTGGCGGCCGAGGATGCCGTTTTTCTTGTTGACCTCGGCAACTGCGTATTTGGCGCCCTCGACTTCGCTCTGGGCCAGCGCCGAGAGGCTGCCGGTCAGCGGGTCCACCATGCCGATCTTGATCGGCTGGTCCCCCAGCGCCTTCACGATAAAGGGCGACGCAAGCTGCATCGCCCCGAGCATGGCGCCTCCCTTGATCAGGGTACGTCTGCCAACTGGTAGTTTCAGATGATCCATTCGTCCTCTCCCTCCGGGCGCATGTGCGGCCCATCGTTCGTCTTTGCGCCAGGCGTCGCCTGGCGCGCCCCCTGGAAGCGGGGGTGTGTTGCATTTCTTTTCGCCGCCGTCGAGAGGGGAAATGAAGCGGACGAGACTATTGCTATCGGTACCGGCACTAATCGTGTCCGGTTGTGCAAAGCCGGGTTGCCAACAGCAAGTTCCCGCACAACCCTCGCGAGCGAAACGGTCCGGAGCTGACCCTCTCCCGTCCAGTTGTATTGCGCCTTTGTAATCTTTGAGCCGCGGCGACGCACGTTGCGGGCGACGCGGGCAACTCCTCGGCGTCCGCCGAGGGTGCCGGCATTCGATACGCGTGCCGGTCTGCCCTGTCCGGCTTGAGCCAATGGCGGCGGCGGCTCAAATTCAAGTCCGGCTATCGCGAGATCGCCGGTATCGCCCGAGCGTTTCATTCAACATCCGCTGGTGGTGTCAGCCGGCGGTCAACGCGCACTGAAAATGAGGCCGGTATGAAGTTCGACACCGCCTGGCTGGAAGCCCTCGCCGGGAAGGCCGAGTTGCTGACTCCGCAGGAAATGGCAAAGGCGGATGGCGCCTCGCCCGGTCTGGGCGTGCCTGGCACGGTGTTAATGGCGAACGCCGGCCGAGCAGTGGCGCGCGCGATCCAGGCGCGGTTCCGGCCCTGCCGCACACTCATTCTATGCGGGCCAGGCAATAACGGCGGCGATGGCTATGTCGTGGCGCGGCTGCTGGCGCAGCAGGGCTGGCCGGTTGCAGTCGCCGCACTGGCGCCGCCACGTGCCGGCACCGACGCGGATTCGGCGGCGGCACGGTGGCGCGGCGCAACCACACGCTTTTCCCCGGAGGCAGCCGGCCGGGCCGCCCTGGTGGTGGATGCGGTGTTCGGCGCCGGTCTGACGCGGGACGTCGATGGCTTGCCGGCGGAGACATTGCGCGCCGCCCGCCACGTCGTCGCGGTTGACGTGCCGAGCGGATTGGACGGCGCAACCGGCGCGATCCGTGGCTTCGCGCCAAAAGCAGTACTGACCGTGACGTTTTATCGCCTGAAACCTGGCCACCTGTTGCAGCCCGGACGGGAGCATTGCGGCGAGATCATCATGGCCGATATCGGGCTGCCCGTCGCTGCCCTGGATCAGGCGAAGCCCAACACCTTCGCCAACCTGCCGGAACTTTGGCCCCTGCCCCGGCTGGTTCCCGAAGGCCATAAATATTCGCGCGGCCACGTCACCGTCCTGGGCGGAGCAGTGATGACCGGCGCGGCGCGGTTGGCCGCCGATGCGGCGCGACATGCCGGTGCCGGCATGGTGACCGTTGCCGCGCGCGGTGGGGGCGACGTGTATCGTGCCGGCTCCCCCGGCCTGATTGTGAATGAATCGCCGCTGGAAGATCTGTTGCAGGACACACGCCGCCGCGCGTGGGTATGCGGCCCAGGCCTCGGCGCGGATGCGGCGCGCGCCGCCCTTCCGGCTTTGATCGCTGCCCGACGGGCCGTCGTGGCAGACGCCGACAGCTTCACGGCCTTCGCCGGCAACCCCGACGCCTTCCGCGGCGCGGCTGTTCTCACCCCTCATGCCGGTGAGTTTGCCCGCGTGTTCGGTGCAACTGCCGACCGTCTCACTGCCGCGCGCGCCGCCGCGGCACGCACGGGCGCCGTTGTCTTGCTGAAAGGCAACGACACTATCATTGCCTCGCCGGACGGGCGGGCCGCGATCAACGCCTCCGCCCCGCCCTGGCTGGCCACCGCCGGCGCGGGCGACGTGCTTGCCGGGATTATTGCCGGCTTGCTGGCACAGGGCATGCCGCCGTGGGAAGCCGCTGCCGCCGGTGCCTGGCTGCATGGCCGCACCGCCGCCTTCTATGGCCCCGGCATGGTCGCCGAAGACCTGTTGCCCGCACTGCCTCGTGCTCTTGCGGCAACGACATTGCCATCCACTTACCCGTCAGGCGGGCTATCATCGGCGCGCCGCAAGAGGGTATCTGCATGAGCGACGCCGCTACCACCGGTCTGCTGGATCGTGCCATCCGCCGTCTGACCACCGTCTGGCGCGATATGGCGGCCAGTGTCGCAGCCGAACCGGACGAGCCGTTGGAAACGCAGATGCGCGCCTGCCTGCACGGGCGCGGCGGCGAGGTCAGTGCGCGCAACCGCGCGGCCCGGTTGGCGCAGACCTATCTCGCGTCGGATGATGCGGGACGGCGGCACTTCCTGCGTACTCTTGCCGGTTTTGATTCGGATGCCGACGGGGTGGCGCACGCCTATGCCGACGTACAAAAGGCCACCGACCCGGCTGACCGCGCCATCGCCACCGCGGAACTGCGGCAGGCGCTCGAACCGCCGCGGTTGAAGCTGCTGACGCAGTTCACGACTATTCCCGATGGCCCCAAGTTCCTGGTCGATCTGCGAGCCTTCCTGCTGAAGATCCGCAAGGAGGACCGCCTGCTGGCCGCTTTGGAAGCAGACCTGCGGTGCCTGCTGGCGGCATGGTTCGATATCGGGTTCCTCGAACTCGCGCGCATCGATTGGACCAGCGCCGCCGCGTTGTTGGAAAAGCTGGTGGATTATGAAGCGGTGCATGCCATCCGGTCCTGGCGCGATCTAAAGAACAGATTGGATTCGGATCGGCGGTGTTATGCGTTCTTCCATCCGCGCATGCCGGGTGAACCGTTGATCTTCGTTGAAGTCGCGCTGGTGAAAGGCCTTGCGGGCAGCGTGCAGGGTTTGCTCGATGAGAAGGCTCCGCTGCAAGATCCGCGCGAGGCGGACACTGCGATCTTCTATTCCATCAGCAATTGCCAGCAGGGACTGGCCGGGATCAGTTTTGGCAATTTCCTGATCAAGCGCGTTGTGGAACTGCTGTCAGGCGAGTTCCGCAACCTGCGGACCTTCGCAACCCTGTCGCCGATCCCGGGTTACCGGCGCTGGCTGGATGAGAAGCTGGGCGCTGACGCACCGGGCCTGCTGTCAGCGGATGAAGCGGCGAGCCTCGGGTCCGCCATGCCGATGGAAACCGGCACAGCGTCGCTGGCGGCAATTCTGGGCCGGCGTGGGTGGTGGCGCGATGCTGCATTGCGCAAGACGGCCGAGCCGGTGCTGGTGCGGTTATGCGCGCACTATCTGCTGAGCGAGAGCGCACCGGGCAACAAGAAGCGGGCGCGCGATCCGGTGGCGCATTTCCACCTGTCGAACGGCGCGCGCGTGGAGCGTCTGACCATGCTGGGGGATACATCAGAGAAGGGCGCGAAAGAGAGCGCCACGCTGATGGTGAACTACCTCTACGACCCGGCAAAGATCGAGGACTGGCACGAGGACTATGCCGGCGAAGGCCGGCGCAACGCGTCCACGACAGTGCGTAAGCTGGCGCGCGGGTGGGGTTAGAAGCCACTCGTCATGGCCTGGTTTAACCTCTTCGTGGCCGGCCATGACGAGGCGAACACCGCAACTTCCTTGCCAGCCAACGATCGGCTAGGCTGTTCTCCCCGCGAACGAAAGGAGAGCAATCGGGATGGAACCGGTCGTGCGCGTCAGCGTCACGGTCACCTTCCTGCGGATGGACCGGCCGCCGGCCGAAATGGCTCCCGCGCTGCCGCCAGGGTGGCAGGTGGTGCGCGCCGAAGCTCCTACGGTGCCGTTCTACCGGTATCTCTATAATACTGTCGGCGCCGACTATGTCTGGTGGCTGCGCCGCACCACGCCGGACGACGAACTGGCTGCGTTGCTGCGCGATCCAGCGGTGAGCATTCACACGCTATACGGCCGTGGCGAACCGGGAGGGTTCTTTGAACTGGATGCGCGCTACTGGCCGGACGTGAATCTCGGTTATTTTGGTCTGATGCCCTCGTCGGTCGGTACGGGCATCGGCTATGCGTTTTTGCGCCAGGCGGTTGATACGGTGTGGCGCCAGGGGGCGCGCGGGATGACGGTAAACACCTGCACCGCCGACCACGCCCGCGCGCTGCCGACGTATCTTCGCGCCGGCTTCCGCGTTCTGCGGCAGGTGCGCGAAGTGTGGAACGTGCCGACACGGCTGGGGCTGCGGATCCCCGAGCATTTGCGGGCTTAAGCAGTTATTGCGCGAAGCGTAGCACAGGTCTTGCAATTTCCGACGTTCCCCATGCCATTGCGAGGAGCGCAGCGACGAAGCAATGACATGAGGAACTCCTCGCAATGACAGGGAACGTCTGCGCTACCGGTCTCGCAATGATGTATGCATGTCGCGAGACAGGTCTCTGATTGACTGACCGCTCTCTTGCGCAATCATCTCCGCGACAATACTGCGATGGCAGCACGCCGGGTCTTGCTCGAAACAGAGCAAGCAAACACGTTTTTCTCGCGCCAAGGATTTTGCCTGTGCCAGATCCGCCTGCGCACGATCCGATGCCATGTGCTCGCGAAAGATCGTGTCCATGATCTCCGGACGCCCGGCGCGGACCGCATCGCGACCGGCTTTCGGCGTGCCCAGGCCTTGCAGATGGACGTACGGAATACCCCGCTCGTCCAGCTCCGCCGCGAGTTGCCGCTTGGAAAACCCAGGCTTGCGCGAGCGCGGCATCGCACGCACGTCGATCAGCAGTTCCACATCAGCCGCCGCCAGTGCCGCCAGCACGTCCTGAATCGTGCAGCCCTCATAGCCGATCGTCAGCAGCTCCGGCAGACGCACGGCCATCAGTACGGCCGCACCGGCTCGACGCCGCCCTGCACCGCGATGCCCTTCTTTTTCAGGCACGCGTTTGTCGCGTCGCGCAGCGCCTTCTCGTAGTCGAACTGGTTCTGCGGATTCGCGCTCGGCTGGCCCATGCTGGTGACGATGAGTTGCTTTACCTTGGGATCATTATAGGCCTCACGGCGGCATTCCGCCTGCGGACTCTTGCCGGCCGGCTCGAACCACGAACTGCACCCTGCCACCCACACCGCAAGCGCCAGCAGCAGCCAAACGCCGGAACGCCTCATGCCGCGGCCATCCAGTCCTCGATCAACCGCCGCGCAATGCTGTCCATCCGCGGCAAAGCGAAATTATGCGCGGCGGGATCGCGGATTTCCCCCCGCGAGAACCATCGCACGTCGAGCATTTCCTCAGGGTCGATGGTGATGTCCTCGGTCAGGCCCTCGCCGTAGAAGCCCAGCATGATGTTGCCGGGGAACGGCCAGGGCTGGCTCGAATGGTAGTGCACCGCGCCGACCCGGATACCGGCTTCCTCGAACACCTCGCGGCGCACCGCTTCCTCCAGCGATTCACCCGGCTCAACGAACCCCGCGAGAGTCGAATACATGTTGGCGCGTGGGAAGCGTTGCGAATGGCCGAGCAAGGCACGGTCGTCGTGGGTCACAAGCATGATCACCGCGGGATCGGTGCGCGGGAAATGCTGCGCCTCGCAGGCAGTGCATACCATCATATGCCCAGCCGAACGTGCGTCGCACACGCCACCGCACACGCCGCAGAACCGGTGCCGCGCGCGCCAGTGCATCAGCCCGCGAGCATGGGCCAACACCGCCGCTTCCGGCTTCGGCACGCCCCAACCCACCGACCGCAGATCCACGAACGTCCCCACCTGCGGCGGCAGCAACGGCAACGGATCGTCTGATGTGCTGACGTCCACGGCGAACACGGCTTGCTCGCCCTGCACGCCCAGGAAGGCCCAAGGCCCGCCTTGCATGCGCAGCGCCGCAGCCGCCTCGCCGGAAATGTACACCGCCTCCGGCGCACCCTCATCCATGCCGCGCACAAGGTTCCGGTTGCGCCAAACCGGAACGAACAATGCGCCCGGGTCAACGAGGCATTGCTCGATCCAGGTAGAATCGTCTCGCCGCGCCGCAACGCGGTCGAGCGGACTGGACGAATACACATTCGGCCGGCTGGCCAGGATCAATGTCACGGCGCGCGATTCCATGCAGTGGGGACGGCGGACCGTGCCACGCAGGACGCGCACCGGCAACCTTGCCGGCGCGAAACTGACGGAACGCAAAGCGACCGTCGCAGATTGCAAGTTCGACCACGTGGTCGCAACATGCGCTTCACAAAAGCTGCGATCCCATGGCACAACCGGTTGCGACAATGAACACCTTTGTGACGCAGCTTCTGGCGCAGCTTTCCGACGAACTCGCCGCCCAGGCCGCGGCGGCAGCATCGCTGGTCACCGCGATCCGGATTGGCCCCAACCGGGTGGTTTCCGGCATCATCTGGCGCTCCGACATGGTTGTAACCTCGGATCAGGCCTTGCCGGCGCAGGAGAGCTACTCGCTGGCCATAGCCGGGGGCGCTTTGCTGCCAGCGCGCCAGGCACGGCGTGACCCGGCGACCAATCTTGCCTGCCTGACGATTGATATGCCGGCGACCGCCGCCCCCATCCGCACGGCGACAGATCCGGCGGTGGGCAGTCTTGCCATCGCCGTCAGTGCTGCGCTCGATGGCAGCCCCACGGTTCGGCTCGCTGCGATCCACCGCATTGCGCGCGGGCACGCCAACGGCAGTGGCTCCCTGGGTGATGCGATCATGCTCGACCTGGCAAACAATCTGCTGCCGGAAGGCGGAGCAATATTGGACGCACGCGGCAACTTGCTCGGCATGGCCAGCTCCGGTCCGCAGGGCGAAGCGATGGTTGTGCCTTGCATGACCATCGCACGCTTCCTCGATCCGCTCATCACCACCGTTAAGGCGCTGGCGCTGACGGATCGTGGCCGCCGCGGCTGGCTGGGTCTCGCGCTGCAGCCGATCACGGTTCCCGGCACTCTGCGCCAGATCGCCGGCCAGTCATCAGGCCGCATGGTGGTCGGCGTGACGGGTGGCGGCCCGGCAGAGCATGCAGGGCTGCGCCTGGGCGACGTAGTGCTCGCAATCGACGGCCGCAGCGTCAGCGGCCAGCACGGACTGCGCGCGGTAATTGGCGCGGAGCGCATCGGCGACCCCATCGAAATCCGCCTGTTGCGGGAAGGCGCAGTTGTCAGCACCACGTTGATTGTGGCGGAACACCCTGCAACTTGACCGCGGCAGCCGCCTGTGCGCCCGCCGCACGGGATTTTGCTGCATCCGCGAAGGTTGCGTCCGGACGCCGGGCGCCATAATTTTGTCGTACGGGTCCACGCCTGCCGCACCGCGGTTTATCAAATGAGGACATGCGCACATGGGCGCCAACACCAAAGGCTCCGTCACTGTCACGATTGACGGTTCCAACCGCTCCGTTACCCTCCCGCTGATCGGCGGCACCATCGGGCCCGACGTCTTCGACATCCGAAAACTGTACGGCGCGCTGGGCATCTTCACCTACGACCCGGGCTACGGCGCTACGGCGTCCTGCGACAGCAAGATCACCTATATCGATGGCGACGCCGGCATACTGCAGTATCGCGGCTACCCGATCGAGCAATTGGCCGAACGGTCTTCCTTCCTGGAAGTCGCCTACCTGCTGCTGAACGGCGAACTGCCGACCGAGGGGCAGCTCCAGGAGTTCGAGCTGGGCGTGATGCGGCACACCATGCTGCACGAGCAAATCCGGCAGTTCTACAACGGGTTCCGCCGTGACGCGCACCCGATGGCGATCATGTGTGGCGTGGTTGGCGCGCTGTCGGCCTTCTATCATGACAGCCTGGACATCCACGATCCCGAAAGCCGGCGAATCAGCGCTTTCCGGCTGATCGCCAAGGTGCCCACGATTGCCGCCTGGGCGTTCAAGTATTCGATCGGCCAGCCGTTCATCTTCCCGCATAACAATCTGGGCTATGCAGAAAACTTCCTGCATATGTTCCATGCCGTCCCGGCGGAGGAATACAAGGTCAATCCCGTGCTGGCGAAGGCCATGGACCTGATTATGATCCTGCACGCGGATCACGAGCAAAATGCGTCCACCAGCACGGTGCGGCTGGCCGGATCGACGGGAGCGAATCCGTTCGCCTGCATCGCCGCCGGCATTGCCAGCCTGTGGGGCCCCGCGCATGGCGGCGCCAACGAGGCCGTGCTGAAGATGCTGACGCATATCGGCCATGTGAAAAACATCCCCCAGTTCCTGGAGGAGGTGAAGGACCGCAACAACCACGAGATGCTGTGGGGGTTCGGCCACCGCGTTTACAAGAACTACGATCCCCGCGCCCGCATCATCCAAAAGGCCTGCCACGACGTGCTGGAGGAGCTCGGCATCAAGGGCGATCCATTGCTCGACCTGGCGATGGAGCTCGAAAAGATCGCGCTGAACGATAAATACTTCGTTGACCGTAAGCTGTACCCGAACGTCGACTTCTATTCGGGCATCATCCTGAAGGCGATGGGCTTCCCTACCAGCATGTTCACCGCCCTGTTCGCCGTGGCCCGAACGGTCGGGTGGGTGAGCCAGTGGCAGGAACTGATGGAGGATCCGGAACAGCGCATTGGCCGCCCCCGCCAGATCTTCACTGGCGCAGCGGAGCGGAACTACGTGCCGATCGGTAAGCGCGGCTGACCTGTCGTCTCGTTTCCGGTGAGAAGGCCAGGGACTGCGGCTCCTGGCTTTTTTGTCCGTGCCGCTTCGGGGATTCACGGATGCGTCGACCCTAGCATGAATGGAGCGACATGGCGTTTCAATGCGTGAAATCGCGTGACAGACCAGCCTGTGGTTTAATGTTATCCACAGCCTGTTGATAATATAAGTGAGGAAAAATCTTCAACAGATTCAGAAGATTCACGTTTTTGCAGCGTATCGCGCACCACATTTGAGCTATGTCCTCAAACGCTTCTGCAGTGTTATTGATTGAGTAACGCAAGAATAACGAGATCGACTACGCATCCTCCCGGACGATTCAAATTTTTGCCGTTCCCAAGCAGGCGCCGCTTGCAATGGTTGCAATCGTGTTGATAGTTTTACGCCTCATAGTTGTATCATATGATCAACGGATTACCGGGAGATGCAAATGTTGGAGCAACGATCCCTCGACATGCTCGTCAAGGAGCGGCTGAAGCATTGGCCCCAGCGGCCTCCGGGACTCCGCATGCCACGCCGCGGACGCCACGTCTGGCTGCGCGGCCGACCGGGGGACGACGCCGATTGCTGCCATCCTTTTCTGAAACTGCCAGGAAGCACGAGGCTCCGAACGGTTCCCGACGGCCTCTGGCTCAACTTTGGCGGCACGATCGCTGAGCCGTTTGTCGATATCTTTGTCATCGAAGCCTGCGGCACGCTGCAAAACCTGCTGGACAAGCGCTCACGTTTTGCGCCGAACACGCATTCCTTGCTGGCGGTCTGCCCGGTGCCCTGGCTGCTGGCACCGGCGATGAAGGGCGATCCCACGCCGCGCTGGCAGGCGATCGGTGTGCTTGCGCACGCGCCCGCGCTGCCGACGATGTTCCCGGTCCGCAACCCGGTCGTGCTCTATGGCCTCAAGCAGAAGCATTACGATGGATTCGCCCGCCACCAGTTGCCGCAGGGCCATGAGCTGTTTGCGCCGATGGAGGCGCTCACCGCCGAAGACGGCGACAAGGACCCTGAAATGCACGCATTGCTGCAACGCGGGTCGCCGATTGCGAAGTTCCTGCGGCTGCCATGATATGCGGAAGGCCATGAGATTCGATTAGGGCTTGAATCAACTTCAGCGTCGACGAAGCGATGCGTCCCGCGCAGCTCGCTTTGGCCTTTGGATCCGCCGCGCCAATCAGACGGTCCAACGTTTTCTCGGTTTACCAATCGAACATGGCCGAACCGCCGCCAATCAGAAGGAAATATCTGCGTGACTTTGCGTGCATCTGCAGTTCCAACATCAAGGATACGCCGACAGGAGACGCCGGATTTCCCTGAACGATCCCACTAGCCCCCCGGCCCGACAGCGTCCCGCCTTGATCCATTCCGCATCCCAGCCCCACAACACAAGCGGACGCCACGACGCGTCGCCGCCAATGCAGCGATGCCTGGGCACGCCCGAAAAGGGGAGACGCATGCAAGCACAAGACCCGCCGCCCGCCACCGGCCCGCTCGCCGGTATCCGGGTGATCGACGTCACCAGCGTCGTGCTGGGGCCGTACGCCACCCAAATGCTGGGCGACCTGGGCGCGGACGTGATCAAAGTGGAAAGCCCACGCGGCGACGACACCCGCTGGATCGGCCCGTCGCGCACGCCCGGGATGGGCAGCTACTTTGCTAACCTGAACCGCAACAAGCGCAGCGTCGTGCTGGACCTGAAGCAACCACCGGCAAAGGCCGCGTTGTTACGGTTGATTGATACATCAGACGTGTTCGTGCACAACATGCGTCCCGGCGCGGCAATGCGGCTTGGGCTGGACTATGCATCGCTCGCGACACGAAACCGGCGCCTGATCTACGCCAGCGCCTCCGGCTTCCGACCCGGCAGCACGCGCGCCGAAGCCCCCGCCTTCGACGACCTGATCCAGGGCATGAGCGGCCTGGCCGCCCTGAACGCCGGCCCGGATGGTGCCCCGCGCTACGCACCCACCGTGTTGGTGGACAAACTCACCGGCCACATGCTGGCCTCGATGATCGGCATGGCCTTGTTTCATCGCGAGCGCACCGGCCACGGCCAGGACGTGCACGTGCCGATGCTGGAAACAACGCTCGCTTTCCTGCTGGTAGAGCATCTCTACTGGGGCACGCTGTCCCAGCCGGAACGCGGTGTCGGCTATCCCCGTATGCTCACGCCGCACCGACGGCCTTATCCCACAAAGGACGGCTTCATCAGCGTCATCGCGTCCAGCGATGCACAATATGCCCGGCTGCTGGCGGCGCTTGGCCGTCCGGAACTGATCGACGATCCACGCTTCGCCAGCATGGCCGGACGGGCGCTGAACATCGACGCAGTGTTGGGCGTGCTGTCCGAGGGGTTACGCACGCGCACCACGGCCGAGTGGCTGACGATCCTCACCGAGGCCGACATTCCCTGCGGCAATGCCGCGCGCCTCGGCGATCTGTTTTCGGACGACTACCTGCGCGACACGGACTTCTTCCAGCCCATGCAGCATCCTACCGAGGGCGCGGTGACCGTACCCGCGATCGCGCCGGCGTTTTCCGCCAGCCCGCCCTCGGTGCGGCGGCTGTGGCCGACCCTGGGCGAGCATACGCGGGAGGTACTGCGCGAGGCAGGGCTGGCGGAGGCGGAGATCGACGCGATTTTCGGCCACGCGGATTGATGGCCCGAGGGTCCCAGATCCCCGTACCCCAGCGGCATACAAAGTGGCATGGAGGGGTCATGCCCGCCTCCAAACCACACGTTGCCCCGACGCGACGGCATATTGCAGTCTTCCAGGCGTGCCTGAGACTTCGCTGTATCCCGCCGTGAAGCGCTTCCTGGAAGCCTCGGGCTTCCGCGTAAAAGGCGAAGTGAACGGCTGCGACGCGGTGGCCGTGCAGGATGGCGAACCGCTGCGGATCGCGATTGTGGAGATGAAGCTCGGCTTCAACCTCGATCTGCTGCTCCAGGCTGTAGAGCGCTTGCGCATCGCCGATGAGGTCTGGGTTGCCGTGCCGGCAACACGACGCGGACGCGACCGCGATCCGCGCGTGCATCGCCTCTGCCGTCTGATCGGGCTGGGGCTGATGATTGTTCATATAACGCGCGGCCGCGTCGAGATACTTGCCGAACCCGGACCGTACCGGCCACGGCCCAATCCGCGCCGCCGCGCGCGGCTGCTGAGAGAGCATACAAGCCGTAGCGGCGATCCGTCGCCGGGCGGCTCATCGCGTCAACCGATCATGACCGCCTACCGGCAGCAAGCGCTGACGTGCGCAGCGCTACTGAAAGCCGGTCCCGGCCGGCCGCGCGACTTGCGCATCGTCGCACCCGCGGCGGGGCGGATCCTGCGCCACAATGTCTATGGCTGGTTCGAACGAATGGAACGCGGAGTCTATCGGCTCACCGCCGATGGCGAGGGGGCGTTACGTCGATGGCCGGACGTTGTCCTACCGCCATGCTCCGACATGGCACCATTGCCTGACGCGCTTGCAGTCCCAGAGACGCCGGTCGCTGCGACCTAGCCGGATCGGTACGGTGCGTCGTCGACCGTGCCGACGACGCGGGGCTATTCGTTGAATGACGCGGCAGGCGCTTTCGGGCGATTGCGCGGCGCGGCGCGGCGACCCATGTCGTGTGCAAGACGGCCTCGGACGGAGCCAGCGCGCTCCGGCCGGGTTTGTTTGCCGCCGATGGTCCTCGCGATGAGGGTCCTCGCCAACAACAAGGAGGTACCGATGCCCGCCTACACCATCAAGCCACTTGTCACCGCGACCGCAACCAACACCGGCGGGCGCAACGGACATTCGGAAACCACGGACCACTCGGTCAGCGTGAATCTGTCGGTGCGCAAGGAAATGGGCGGGCCGGGGCTGCCGAATACGACGACGCCAGAGCATTTGTTTGCGGCCGGCTACGCGGCCTGCTTCGGCGGCGCGATCGATTTCGTCGCGCATCAGCACAAGAAGAACGGCAGCGGCACTGTGGTCACTTGCTCGACCTCGGTGGGCCCGCGAGAAGGGGGCGGGTTCGGCATCGCGGTGAAGATGCATGCAAAGATGCCAAACCTATCCCTGGACGAAGCCCGCGCCCTGGTGCAGGAAGCGCACGAGAAGGTCTGTCCCTATAGTCACGCCACCCGCGGCAATATCGAATTCACACTGGAGGTGGAGGGCGCATAGCGCCCGGCACGCCCGAGCGCCGTAGAAGAAGCGGCGGCTGAGAATTTCCAAAGTGCATGGCGCTGGCCACTCCGGCGCCGGGCATGCTGGCGCGCGCCGTTCTTGACGGGTTTTAGCGAGGCGGCGACATTGCCCGACGATATGCGTCACGCGACGATATGCGTCACGCACGGAACGCCCCCGATCGACGCCGGCGCCGTGAAAAACTGCGGGAGCTTCACCGCGTCAGTGAACGCTTGGCAACGGTTCGAGACGGTGCACCCGTCGGTTAAGCCAAGCCTCGATTACGGACACGCCTCTCGCCCCCGCGACACATCGTCCGGGGGTTTTTCATTTGCCGGACGAAGTACGCGATCGGCAGCAACACCAACGCGGAACCCCAGCAGGCAGCATCACAGTGGCCTTCAAATGCACCATTCCCGCCGTGCCCACCGTGCAGCAGGACAATGCCGACATGCGCATCACCCGTTGGGATTTTCCGCCCGGTGCGGTGACGGGACAGCACGCGCATAGCTGGCCCTGCGTAGTCGTGATGCTGACCAATGCGATCCTTCGCGTAGACGATGGCTCGGCGGTGACGGAGACCAAGATGCCGGCAGGCCACGCCTGCAGACCCGGTAATTCATCCAATTGATGCGAAAATAGGCCAATACGTCTTCGAACTCGCTGCTCTACCAACCAGCCATTCCTCGATCTCAATCGAAAGCCGGCAGCAACTGACTCAAAAGCTCACAGCGAAGGCGCCCATAGCGACACTGGCAAGCGGAACTCGCTCCCCAAGGAGCAGTTTTGGCGTGCGGCATCGCTATGGCACGGCGGGCTGGCGTCACTGCGACCCGGCCTGGCTTCCGGAAAACGCGGAACGCGATCTGACACCTGGGCGTGGGATCTGTCACCAACGACGTGACCAGACAACATGGAGTGGCAAATGGCTATAAATAACCTCGTGCCCGTCGCAGCCCTCGCCCTGATGACGGCGATTGCGGGCACGCCGGCGATGGCGCAATCCTACGCGGCGCCCTCGGCGGTGAAGGCGGGCTATCTGAATTGCGATGAGGCGAGCGGATGGGGGTTAGTATTCGGTTCGTCGCGCGCTCTGAAATGCACCTACACGAGCAATACTGGGCATACGGAGCGTTATACCGGTCATATTACCAAGTTCGGCGTCGATGTCGGCTACGTCTCGGGTGGCGTTATCGTCTGGGCGGTTCTGGCGCCGACAAGCGAGGTCGGTAGGGGCGCCCTCGCGGGCACGTATGTCGGCGTGACAGCCGGCGCGACTGTCGGCGGCGGCGTCGGTGCCAATGTGTTGGTCGGTGGCTCCAACAAGTCGATTTCTTTGCAGCCGATCAGTATCGAGGGGACCACCGGCTTGAACCTCGCCGCCGGGTTCGGCGGAATCCAACTGAAGCCCTCCTAGCCCGCATAGCCGACCTCGGGTTTTGCCGCCCTGACGAGAACTTCGCCACCCGGTGGCGGGCCTCCCGTCGGGTCGGCAGCCGCCCGGGATCTCCAGCACGGCAACCACCCTGACCCTTGGCGAGTTGCCACTGGGGACCGAGTTGACGTGGCGCGGTCCGACCGGTGCGGTAGGATTTATGGTCGCCGCTTGCAGGTTTTCCGGATCCGCAAAAGGCATTCCGCGATCTTTCTCCGGCCGATCACGGCGGGTACGATCTGCCGGTCGGTGTGGATCGACTCACACCAACGCCGGCCCGTCTGTGCGACAGGTTCGCCCACCGAACCAGACGCACAGGAGTTTTGTGATGTCCATGTCGCTGACTGCCATGAACAAGATGGGATCGACCAACACCCATTGGGGCGTTTGCGGATTCACCAGCAGCTTCTACTCCATGTATGAGCTGAACCCGGGGAAGCGCGCGCTGCTGATCGGCGCCGGGATCGCGAGCCGCGTGTTGGCCGAGATCAAGACCTACCTTATGACGCTGAAGGCCAACGGAAACACAACCTTGCTTCAGGAGATCGAGGCATTTACCAAGTCCTTTGGCGTCGTCGGATCCTGCAACTTCGGCAATTTCAGGATTGATAATTACATCGCATCGATCAATAACGCCGTTGGCCGCTCGGATGCTGACATCAAGGCGGATGGAAATTTTTCGATTGCGATGCCACCTGCTGCCGTTGCCGATTATCTCAAGGAAATCTGGGAAACCAGCTCCGAGACGCAGGTTGTCAAGGGCGGCGACGGCGGGACAGAGGAGGCTATCATTGGCGTCGCGAACGGCCAGATGCAGATGTACGATGGCCTATGCCACTACATGTACCGCTCTGGCGGCAAGATCTACAGTTGGGGGCAGGTGTTCGGTAGCGTGGCGGAAGCGGACCCAAGCTACCGCGTGTGCCGTGTCATCAAGATCAAGAAACAATAATGTAACGAGCGTCCGGGCATCCTCGAAGCCCCAGGTTCATGTCCGGACGCTGCCTGCCGCGGCGGCCTGGCAAACAGTGGTGCGTCAGCCCCGCACCATGCCGTTGGCGCGGAACCATGCCACGGCATCTTCCACCGCCTGCCGGGCTGGACGCGGCGCATAGCCCAGCTCCGCCATCGCCTTGGCGGAACTGAAGAACATCTTGTGCCGCGCCATTTTCAGGTGGTCGCGCGTCACCGCGGGAGGAATGCCGGTCATGCGCGCGAACGTCTCCATGACGGCGGCCACCGGCCACACCCACGATTCGCGCAGCCGGATCGTGGGGGCTCGGCGCCCGGCGACCTGCGCCACCAGCGCGAGCAAATCCTTCAAATCCAGATTCTCGCCACCCAGGATATAGCGTTCGCCGATGCGGCCCTTTTCCAGCGCCAGCGCATGGCCTTCCGCCACGTCGTCCACGTGGACGACGTTCAGGCCGGTATCGATATAGGCGGGGATACGGCCGTTCGCCGCGTCCATGATCATCTTGCCGGTGGGTGTGGGCTTGATGTCGCGCGGACCGACCGGCGCAGCGGGGTTCACGATCACCGCCGGCAGGTTTTCCCCCCGCACCATGTCCAGCACCGCTTGCTCGGCCTGGTATTTCGAACGCTTGTAGGTGCTGACCAAAGCAGCGGGATCGACCGGAGTCGCTTCGTCGGCCGGGCTGCCGTCGGCGCTGTAGCCCAGCGCAGCGACGGAACTGCAATGCACGATCCGCTCGGCGCCGGCATGCTGCGCGGCACGCATCATCGCGCGCGTGCCTTCGACATTGGCGCGCAGCATGGCGTCGGGGTCGGGAACCCAGAAGCGGTAGTCGGCGGCGACGTGCACCACGTAGCGGCAGCCGGCTGCGGCGCGCACCAGCGAGGCGGCGTCGGTCAGATCTCCGGTGACGACCTCGGCGGCCACCCCCGCGAGATTGCGGCGGTCGCTGCTTGGCCGGGCCAGAAGCCGCAGATCATGGCCGCGTGCCGCCAGCGCGCGCGCGACCGCAGAGCCGACAAAGCCGGTGGCGCCGGTGAGCAAGGTCGTCATAACGAATGGAAAGGGCGGGGCATGGCGGCGGTATAGGGGGCGCGGCCGGACCTGGAAACGGTGGCGCCGAAAGCGCTTGCAATCCGTGAGGACGGCTGGTACCGTCCGGTACCAATTGGCTGGACCGATGCGCAGGAGCTGCCCATGTCAGACCGACCCGCACCGCCTACCACGCATCCCTTGCTGCTTGTCGGCAGGCACATCGTTTCCGATCTGCTCTCGACGCTCGTGTTTGTCGGCATGTTTGCCGTGACGCACAGCGTTGCTGCTTCGGTTGGGCTGGCGATCGCCATCGGGCTCGGTCGCATTGTCAGGCAGACCTGGCGCCATGTTCCGATCGACACGATGCAATGGCTCAGTCTGTTCTTGGTGGCGGTATTCGGCGGCGCGGCGCTGATCACGCACAACCCGCTGTTCATCATGCTGAAGCCGACGCTGATTTACGCTGCGGTTGGTATCGTGATGCTGCGGCGAGGGTGGATGAACCGTTACGTTCCGCCGATCGCACAAACCCATGCGGGCGGCGTCATCATAGTGTTCGGCTATGTGTGGGCAGCGCTGATGTTTGCCACCGCCGCGGCCAACCTGGGAATAGCGTTGCAGGCCAGTCACGCAGCCTGGGCGTGGTTCATAGGTGTGTTCCCGATTGCGTCCAAGGTGGCATTGATCCTGGTGCAGTATGCCGCACTGCGCACGATCGTCCCGAGCCGCGTCCGGGCAGCGCGCGTCGCGCCGGCAGCGGCTGTCTGAACGCGCTGGGCCCGATATCGGCGCAAGTCCCTGCGTTTCCGCGCGACGGCAATGCGCTTGCCGAACTGAGGCAACGTACGGCGAAGACCGGGTCGCTGGACTTTGCTGCGCTATGGGCCGGCCAAGCCGTCGCACTGGAGCGGTGCTTCGATGCCGGCGCGCTGACACGCCAATTGGCAGCCGAAACGCCGGCGAAGCCCGGCGGCTGATCCGCGACGGTTTTGACCATGTTCGCCGCTTCATCGGGCGCCAACGTCAGCCCGACAAGCCGCCGGTCACATCGATCGTCAGGCCGGTGACGAAATCCGCATCGGACGACGCCAGGAAGCAGATCACCTTTGCCTGGTCCGCGGGCTCCGCCACGCGGCGCAGCGGGGTGCGGGCGATCTCCGTCGCCTGCGCATCGGGTGAGCGCTGGTTCCAGTGCGGGCGAATGCGTTCCGTTAACGTGAGGCTGGGGGCGATGGCGTTGACGTTGATGCCGAACGGACCGAGCTCGAACGAGAGTTTGCGGGTGAACGCGATGATGCCGCCCTTGGCCGCGCTGTAGGCAGCGGAGGAAACCTGCGACAGCCCGCGCCCCGCGATCGATGCCAGGTTGACGATCTTTCCGCTCTTCTGCCCCTTCATCACAGGCACGACTGCGTGACAGAACAGAAAGGTGGCTCGCAGATTGAAGGCGATGATGCGTTCCCAGTCGTCGAGCGAAAGTTCGTCCACCGTGGCAGCGGGTTTCGCGATGATGGTGCTGCCGCCGACGGCGTTCACCAGGATGTCGATGCCGTAGTGCTTGGCGGTTTCCTCGACGACGCGGTTCGCTTCGGCTTCGTCGAGCGCGTCGATGCAATGGCCGATGGCGCGGCCGCCGGTCATGGTGATGGCCTCGATCATCATGTCGAGTCGGCGCTGGTCGTTGTCGATGCCGACGATGAACGCGCCCTCGCTGGCCATGATGTCCGCGGTGGCGCGGCCGATGCCGCTGGCGCAGGCGGTGATCAGGGCGGTCTTGTTGTTGAAGCGCATGATTTCCTCCGTCTCCTGGCGTTGCGAGGCGCGGACGCCTTGCGGCCGAAGTTGCTTCGTCGCTACGCTCCTCGCAACGACATGGGGGTGGTTCGTGCCGTCTCCGCCATCAGATCGATCGCGCCCGGATCGCGCGAGCGCACAGTCAGGCCCGTGGCGCCGGACTCCTCCCACGCACGATACCGCTGCTTGATGCGCGCCGGCGGGCCGACCAGCGACTTCAAATCCACCCATTCGTCCGGCACCGCGGCGGCGGCTTCCTCCTTGCGGTGCGCCAGGAACAATTCCTGCACCCGGTCCGCCGCCTCGCCGAAGCCGCGGCGGATCATCATGTCCTTGTGAAAATTCTTGTCGCGATGGCCCATGCCGCCGACGTACAGCGCGACCTCCGGCTTCAGCGCGGCCAGGGCTTCCTTCACATCGTCCTGCACGCGCACATGCACCGAGGCATGGATTTCAAAATCGCGCAGCGATTTGCCGGTGCCGGCACGGCGGAAGCCTTCTTCCAGCCAGGGCTGGAATTCCGCCATCGATCCGGGGATGAAGCCGTTCGGCAGCCAGCCGTCGGCGATTTCCGCCGTCAGCTTCACGGTACTTTCATTGCCGGTGGCAAGGTAGATGGGAATGTCGGGCCGCATATGCAGAATCGATTTCAACGGCTTGCCGACCCGCATCGCGCCGGGGCCGGTATAGGGCAGGCTGATCTCGTGGCCCTCATGCGTCACCGGCGCTTCCCGGGCGAAGATCTTGCGCATGATGGCGACGTAGTCGCGCAGCCGGTAATACGGCCGGCCCCAGGGTTCGCCGTACCAGCCCTCGACGATCTGCGGTCCCGATACGCCGAGGCCGGCAATGAACCGCCCGCCGCCGGAGAGCATGTCCACCGTGCCGGCGCACATCGCCGCGTTGGCGGGCGAGCGCGCGGCCAACTGCATGATGCCGGTGCCAAGCTTGATGCGCTTCGTGACCGCCGCAAGATACGCCAGCGGGGTGACCGCATCGGAGCCGTACGCCTCGGCGGTCCACACCGAATCGTAGCCGAGCGCCTCCGCGCGCTGCACCAGCGCCATCGGCACGTTGATCTGCGGGCCGGAATAGCCGATCGAGAGACCGAGCTTCATCGCTATTTCATCGGCGAGAAGCTGGTGGGCAGCAACAGCGTCGATTGCATTTCGACGATCGAGGCAGCGCCCTTGGCGACGAAGGCGAGCCAGTCGGGGTCCTGGAACAGTTTCGTGCGCGTGGCCATGCGGGTGTTCAGGTCGGGATAGTTCCACATGTGGGCGACTTCGTTGGGCTGCGGCGCCTCGCCGGTCCAGATGCCGACATTGGGAGAATATTTCTCGCGCACCAGCATGATGTCGCGGAATGCCTGCGCCCACGGGCCGGCGGCGCCGGGATGCATGCGGTAGGTGCGCAGTTCATAGACGCCGCCCGGCGTTTTCGGTGGATTGATGTCCTTCACCGGGTTGAGAAAACGGATGTCCTGGCGCATCAGCAGGGGCCGGACATTGGGGACATAGTCGGTGGTCCAGCGCGCGTTCTGCGCCAGGCGATCGCGCTGGCAGGCACGGTCGTCGAGGCTGTCGTAACTCCACAGGTGCCAGACCTGGTTGAGCTGGCCGAACTCGGCGGTCCAGTAGCCGTGGCACTTGCCGTAATCGTCGCCGCGGGTGGGGCGGCCGACCTCCTCTTGCAGTTTCAGATAGGCAGGAAGCTTGCCGGCGTGGAACGTGTAGGTGCGAAGTTCATAGATCATGGGATTCTCCTGTGCTGGCCTACGTCATTGCATGGCGCTGAAGGGCCACCCCATGTCATTGCGTGGCGCTGAAGGGGCCGAAGCAATCCCGGTCGGTTGGGCGCTCGAGCGTCCGTGCACATGCTCGAACGAGATTGCTTCGTCGCTATGCTCCTCGCAATGACATGTGAACGGTCCGCGCAATGACACGTGGGTGGGGATGATGGCGGCCGTTATTGTTTCAAATACCGGCCAAAATACGCCGTCACGTCGCCCCACAATTCGAACGCCGGTGCCTCGCGATAGCTGGGGCGGTAGTCGGCGAGGAACGCATGGCCGGCGTCCCGGTAGATCTTCGTGGTGACGTTCTTTCCCGCGGCCGCCGCGCGCTGCTTCAGGTCCGCCTCCAGCGCTACCGGCGGATTCTGGTCTTCCTCGCCGAACACGCCGAACAGGGGACAGTGCAGGTTCTTGACCAGGTCCAGCACGGGGGTGGGGCGAGCGGCTGATGTCTCGGCGTCCGACGTCGCACGGTGGATGAAGCCGCCCCAGCAATCGATCGCGGCGTCCACCTTGTCGCTGCTGCACGCGAACAGCAACGTGTGGCGTCCGCCGGAGCAAAAGCCGATGGCGCCGACCTTGCCGGTGGCGCCGGCGAGCCCGCGCAGATGCGTCGCGGCGGCTTCCAGGTCTTGCACCGCCTGCTTGTCGGGCAGTCCGAACATCACGGGGAACACCGTATTGATGTCGCTGGGATCGGATGGTCCGCCGGCGCGGGAATAGAGATCAGGGGCGATCGCGTTGTAACCGATATTGGCGAAGCGCCTGGCGACATCGCGAATATGTTCTACCAGGCCGAAGGCTTCGTGGATCACGACGACGCCAGAGTAGCTGCCAGGTTGACTTGGGCGCGCGAGGTAGCCGGGAATGCTGTCGCTGCCACTGGTGAAACGGATCTCCTCGCCCTTCACGCGGGTGGGGTCGGTCACTGCTCCGGGTATGTTTGCCATTGGCTGCTCCCTTGGGTTTGTGGGCGTCTTTGCCGGGAACGGATTTTGCACGGGCACGCGGCGTCTGCCTACCGGTCCGACCAGGCGCCTGCTGTACGGCCGAGCCGGATCGTTGTCTCTTGCTTTCAGTACCGAGGGCCCGTTTGCATTGTTCGGTTCGCTACGCGCAGGCATGGCTGATTGATTTTGCGATGATGATGACGACAGTGCGGCGCAGGATTGCCGTTACCGGCATACGGCACCTTCATGCCGCCTCGCTTTACCGCTCGACTGCGCGATGACGAATCGCCAGGAGATTGTCTCGGCGTTGTGACCCGCTGCGCCACGTTGATGCCGCATCCTGGTTCTAATTTGCAGCTCGACAGTAGAAAGGGATGACCATGGATCGCAAGACTGTTGGGCTGCTTGGTGTTGTTGCCGGCCTGGCAACCATCAGTCCGGGTTTGGCGGGAACAGCGAGCGCGGCGAACGCGTTGCGCGTCTCTTCCTATGCCGACCTGTTAACTTCCGTTCCAAATGCCACCGCATTGCTCCGTGCGCACGACCAGCAGACGACGCGTTCGGGAACCAACCAGCTACGTAATATTCGGCCTGTTTCCTACCATCATCATCACCATCATCATCACCATCATCATCACCACCATCATCGTATGGACTGAAACATAAGGGCCAGACCTGCGGTCACCGAGGGCGGGGCGCTGACATGGGCCGCGGTTAGGCGCACCGTGGCATTGGTCTGGGCTGCCGCGCAGCCGCTTTGGGTGCACCGCCAGCCAAAGGTCCGCGTTTGCGTCTCTGTTCCGAAGTGGCGCGCCCTGTAGGACTCGAACCTACGACCCACAGCTTAGAAGTCCGGCGCGGATGCCTGTGTCCGCAGCGTGTCCGCACCTCGAAAACCGGGAAGACCTGCCAAATAGGCATTTCTTGATGCCGTCCACAGACATGCGTTGACAAGGCGCGCCATATTCTGCCATTAGTCTGCGGACACAGAGCGGACACGGGAATCGGTTCGATGGCGCTGCATTTGACGGATAAGCTGGTGCGGGAGCTCCCGGCACCGGCGCAGGGGAACAAGATCACCTATGACGATGAGGTGGCTGGCCTGGGCGTGCGCGTCACCGCAGCCGGCGCGCGGGCGTACATCTTCAACTATCGGGTGCGCGCCACCGGCAAGGAACGGCGCATCACCATCGGCGACGCGACGAACGAAGCCGGCGACACGGTGCTGAAGATCGGCGCAGCGCGCGACAAGGCGGAAACGCTGCGCCAGCGGGTGCGCGACGGTGAGGATCCGATGGGCAAGCTGCATGCCGACCGGGCCGCGCCGACCGTGGCTGATCTGGCGACGCGGTATCTGGAATACGCGCAGGGCGGCGCGAAGCCGCTGCGGGCGCGGACTTTCACCGAGAACAAGGCGCTGATCGACCGCGTGATCGTGCCGACGCTCGGCGGAGAGAAGGTCGCGGCACTGACCCGCGACGACGTGAAGCGGCTGTTCAACAAGGTGTCGAAGCAGACGCCCATCCGCGCCAACCGCATGCTGTCCGTCTTGCGGCGTATGCTCAATCTGGCAGAGACCGAGTTCAAGATGCGCACCGGCCCGAACCCGGCGACCGCGATCGACCGAAACCCCGAAGAGCGGCGCACCCGCTACCTCGAGCCGGAAGAACTTGCGCGGCTGCTGGCAGCTATCGGCAACCACCGCAATCAGCAAAGTGCCAACATCGTCCGGTTGGCGCTGCTGACCGGCGCCCGGCGCGGGGAAATCCTGCAAGCCACGTGGCCGCAATTCAGCGCGGGCTTCACGACATGGACCAAGCCGGCCAGCCTTACGAAACAAAAGAAGCTGCACAGCATCCCGTTGAACGGCCCGGCGCGGGAGCTGCTGGCCGGCATGAAGGCGGCAGCGGACCAGGAGAACGCCAGGCGTGCCAAGGACGGTCTCCCCGCCCTGGTGCACCTGTTCCCCGGACACGGCGGCAACGACGCGCAAGGCGACCTGAAGCGGACCTGGGCCGCCATCTGCGAGGCAGCCGGCATCGGCACACTGGTACCCACCATCGATGAGGCCGGGAAGCCGGTCAAAGGACCGGACGGGAAGCCAAAAACGCGATGGCAGTCCGATCTGCGGTTCCACGATCTTCGCCATAGCTTCGCGTCGTTCCTGGCCAGCAGCGGGCACAACCTGCCACTGATCGGGCAGATGCTCGGGCACAGCAGCCCGGCCACGACGCAAAGGTATGCTCATTTGCTACTTGATCCGCAGCGGGAAGCGGCGGAGCGCGTCGGGGCGATCATTGCCGGGGGCGATTCCGCCAAGGTTGTGCCAATGCCGGTTGGGAGGCGGGCATGAGACAGGAAATCACCACGGAACTTCTAAAGACGACCTTCGCCGAAAAAAGAATCATCCGCGATGGCCGACAGCCATCGAATACCGATCTCATTTTTTTGGCAGGCGAACTAGAGTTCTTGCGGCATTGTCATGTCTATGGCGCAGCGGTAGCCGGCGATGCCCGAATGAAGTTGCAGGCATCCCTCATAGCCGCTCTGGGGGCATTACCTACAGTCCTTGATGGCGCCGAAAAGATGATGGCGATCAATCGTGATCATGGTTGGGACGACGTTCATGTTGCCCAGGAACACGCAAAACTGCAACGATTGAAAGATGCGATTCTAGCCTTTGAGCCACCCCCTCCACATCCTGATGTGCTTCCTCTAATGGTGGACTATCAGACGTGGCAGCCGATCTGCATCGAGACGAAAATGGCGCCCGACGCGACGACGTGGCACAACTTCGCGCATCGCCTTGCTAGCGACTTCCAAGCCGCGTTGCAAAAGGCAAATCCTGGCAAAGAGATCGGTCTTACCCCCATAGGGCCTGTATCCAGATATCTAGCCGCAGTGATCCCGCTGGTCAGTGGCGAAACTCCCCGCGGCGATGCCGCCATTAAGTATCTACGCGATGAAATGGGGAGGGGTAACAAATGCTGCCTGGGTGTTATCCCATAACGACGCTGAACGACTTGTTAGGGTAACAAGCACAACGCCGTTGTTACCCCGTTTTATTCCGCTATTTGGCGTCTTAAGTCGGCTCTTGTCATCACGCGGCAGGAGTGGACATGCCAGAGACAATCGAAATGCCCCCCACGGCGCCAGGTCGGCTGTTCGAGGGGTTTCTCACACCACACCAACTCGAGACCGAGACAGGTTGGGGCTGGCGCACGGTTCTGCGCCGTGAGGCGGAAGGACTGCCGGTTGTGAAAATCGGAGCTACCAAGCTGTACCCCATCGCTCAGGTCCGGGCTTGGCTGCTGGCGCAGGCCGAGAAGCGCCAGACCGAGCCCCGTGGCCGCGGGCGCCCGCGCAAGGCTGCATAAGACAAACCCCCGACGCGGTAGCGTGCGGGGGCTGTCGGTTCGGCAATCAGTCGGCGGCACCACTGATTTAGCCTAACCGGCAGAGACCTGCAAGCGCCGCGTCTGCAAAGGACGCGATCATGGGGCACTCCCCCCGCTTCACCACCGGCCCAGATGGGCAGCCAAGAGTCTACATCGAAACCCAGGCGGACTTGGCCGCCGCTATCGTCTTGACACAACAGGCCGGCGCGATCGGACAGGCGCATCTGATGCGTGCCCTGGCTGCCGGGCGGATCGCTTACCAGTCGTTGTTGCCTGAAACATCAACATCGCAATTCAAGGCGTTCATGCGCGCGGTCTCGCACCGTCCCGCCGTGGTGCTGATCGGCGATGACAGCGATCTGCCGCAAGGTCCGGATGGCTGGTCCCAAGCGCGGCGGGCGATCCGCTGGGCAAAGGCGATCATAGTGCACGCCGCCGGTGCGGAGCTCGAGCACTACGAAGCCGCCGTCACAGCGGCACAAACGGTGCGCCGGACGTTGATTATCGAGTGTGGCAGTCTGCATCTACCGGCATGGATTTCCGCTGTGCGCGCTGCGCCGCATTCGCCGAGTACGTTGGTAATCCAGCCGCGCGGTGGCGTGCATCCCGTTCCGGCGGCGCGGGAGACGCTGCAATGAGCGTGCCCGTCGACCCTATCAAGCTACAGCTCGATGCACTCATTGACGGCTGGCACGCAGATGGCCTCGGCCGTGGGCAACTGATCCGCAATGGCGATACGTACGAGCTGTATTGCGACGGGGAATGGCTGGCCGCCGGCCGGTTGCCCGACCTCTGGGAATATGCCTCGCAGTTGGATTCTCGCGCCCGGGCGCAGACGCCAAAGGCGGCTTCCCCATTTAATGGTGCTAGCACCAAAAAATCCAGAGGGCGCCCCCCTGATCCCTGCGTCGCCGGGCGGCGTAAGCGCCTGTGTCAGATGGCCGAGCAATCACAGCCCGCGACGGTCCGGCAGCTCTATTACCTCGCCGAAACCGAAGAGCTGGTGCCGAAATCGGACAGTGGATACCGGCGAGTGCAGCATGATCTCCTCTTGCTGCGGCGGGACGGTGCAGTTCCATACGACTGGATCAGCGACAATACCAGGTGGATGCGGAAGTCGCGGTCCTATCGCGGTATTGAGCATTTTCTCGATCTGACAATCAGCACTTACCGACGCGATTTGTGGGCACGCGCTGCGGTGCATGTGGAAATATGGTGCGAAAAAGACGCCCTCGCAGGTGTTATAATGGAGGAGACAGATCCTTACGACGTGCCGCTTTTGGTAGCTCGTGGATGCTCTTCGGAGACATATCTCTATGACGCGGCGCAAGCTATCGCCGCTAAAAATAAGGCCGCCTATATCTACCATTTTGGCGACCACGATCCGACCGGCCAAGTCGCCGCCGCTCATATCGAACGCATGCTGCGATCCTTCGCGCCCGACGCGGATATCTACTTCAAAAGCGTGGCTGTAACAAAAGAGCAGATCACCGATTGGAAATTGCCTACGCGCCCCACTAAGCGCGATGGTAATACACACGCACGCAACTTCACCGGTGACAGCTGCGAATTAGACTCCATCCCGCCACTAAAGCTGCGGGCGTTGGTCCGTGAATGCATCGAGCAGCACATTGACCGGGAATTGTTCGCGAAACTCAAAGCCGCAGAAAAAAGCGAGCGAGAAGCCCTCACGATGTTCGCGAAGCAATGGAGGGCTGCTTGATGGACACCATCACCATCATCCGCGCCCGACGTGGGAAGCGGCTGGCAAAGCTGATCCGCGCTGATGGCGTGATCGAGGATTACGATTCCGCCTTCACCTATGACCTGATCCCCCAGCCGATCGCCGATCTGGACACCTTGCACCGGCTGTTGCTGCATCTGCTGCCGCGGTGGGATTGTGCCGTGGTTCGCGGTGTGCCGATCGATCCGACCTGCTGCGCCAACGTCCGGCGGCTGGCGTTCCCCGACAGGAAAACCGGCGAGGTACCGACGATGCGAGCGCAGCCGCACACATGGGCTGCGCTCGACCTGGATGCGGTAGAGCGGCCTGATAGCGTTCCGGCCGCTGATCTGATCGGCTGCGCCTTCGCCGCCGTCCAGCGGCTTCCCGTGGCGTTCCATGGGGTGCGCTGCATCGTCCAGGCCAGCGCATCGCACGGCATCAAGCCCGGCTCCCGGCTGCGGCTTTGGTACTGGCTGGGCAGGTCCACCAGCGATGCCGAACTGAAGCGATGGCTGCGTGGCGCGCCTGCTGACCCGTCCGTGTTCCGCACAGTGCAACCGATCTACACCGCGGCGCCCGTGTTCGCTCACGGCGCGGTCGATCACCTGCCGGCGCGGATCGTGGTGATGCCCGGGCGGCCCGTGGTTGCCGTGCCGCCGCCTGAGGCCCTGGCG
>DATKPQ010000178.1:0-10716 GCA_035523995.1 Acetobacteraceae bacterium
AATGGGATGCATTGTCCGGGGACGGTTTGCGAATGGCGACGCCGTCCCCTCACATGACCTTGGGCAAGGGGACCTTTCCGGCTTCCATGGTGGCGAGCAGGCGGCGACCCTGCTCGGCTGCGGTTGCGGTCGCAGGCACGCCTGGCGTTTGGCCGGTCGGAAGTCCGGTGTCCGCCGCCGCGGTGGCGCTGGCCGCCATGGGGATGCCGGGCGTCCCAGGAGCATCGGTCGCGGCCGGGGACGGTGCGGCGGTCGCCGCGCGCACCGGGCGAATGTCGAGGGCCATGCGGGGCCGGGGCAGCGCCGCGGCATCGTGGCCCCCGTCCGCCGCCGGCGGCACCACGGCATGCACGGCGGGGGCGATCTCATCCGGCGCAAGGGCAGGGGGCTTCGCGTCCCGTTGCCCGCGCGCGCGGGCGACATCGCGGCGGACGCGGTACCAGGTCTGCCGCGCGCTGGCGGCGGCGGGGGGGTTGCCGTCGGCGTCAGTCAGGCCGACCGCGGCGAGTTCAGTGGCGAGGGGTCCCCAGGCGGGCGGGGTCTCAGCGAAGGCGGTCGCCAACGTGTCGTGGTGCCGGCGCATCCAGCGATAGAGCGGGGAGCGGCCGGGTCCGCCGTGGGTACGCAGGGCCGCGAGCACCTTGACGAGGCGACGGTCCTGACGCGGCGGGCGGCTCATGGCGGCAGCAGTCCCCAGACGAATCGCGTGTCACCCGAGGGGCGACGGCGGGAACCTACCGAGTGCAGGCGGAAGCGTTCAACGTCGCAAGGAGCGTGTCACGGAAGTGTTAGACTGTCTTCTACAGACCAAGGCACCCTTGGTGCGGCTTTTCCGCCGAACGCCCCTGTATAGTGCGCCGGGACCGGAGAGGGTGCAACGGGCATGGCAGCGGCAGCATCGGCGGCATCATCGGTCGCGGCGAGCGGGGAGACGGCCGCTGCGCTGGCAGCCCTGCAGGCGGAGGTCGCCGCCCTGCGGCAGGGGCTGGCGCTGATGCTGGAGACGCAGGCGACGCACACCGAGATGCTGCGGCACCTGATGGAGGCGGCGGCGGCGCCGGCCGGGTCAGAGACCGCACTGTCCGATGCTCTGGCCAAGATTGCCGGCATCCTGACCCGGCAGACCGGTGGGCTGGAAGCGATCCAGGCGGTGCTGCTGCGGTTGCCGGAGGATGTCGGGCAGACGGTGGCCGCGGGCGTACGGGAGGCGTTGTCCCGTGGGTGAGCGGTCTTGCCGATGCTGACCTACCGGACCGGCGCCGCCGGGGCACCGTCGGCGGCACGCGCCATGGCGGACCACCTGCTGGAGCAGACCCTGCCACAGGCGCAGGCGGAATTGGCCGCCTACTATCAGCGCGGGGTGGTGCCGGCCGACCCCACGCATGGGGTGGCGGTGGCGGAGCCGCGCCGGGACATGGACCCGCGCGTGGCGGCGTTGCTGGGGCTTGATCCCAACCGGGCACCCGCGGCGGACGCCATCGCACAGTTGCTGGCGGGCAACCGGGCCGACGGCACGCCGATCCCGGGCAAGCAGGTGCAGCGGGCCAGCGAGAGTCTCACCGATCTGCTGGGGCTGGAACCGGCCACCCTGCCGCACCGCGAGCAGATCGCCCACATCCTGAACGGGCGGCGGGCAGACGGGTCGGCGCTGCCGGACGATCGGGCGGCGGCGATTCGCGCGCGCTTCCTCGCGCTGTATGGGTTTCATGCCAGGCGGGAGCCGACCGCCGAAGAGCGCGATCACCTGTTGGCCGGCCAGCGGGCGGACGGCTCGTCGCCCGGGCGCGCGGCGCTGCTGGAGGGATTGTCAGCGACGCGGTCGCGGATCGGCTATGTCGATCTCTGCTGGTCGGCGGACAAAACCGTGTCTCTGGCCTGGGCGTTCGCACCGACGGAGGCGGAACGCGCCATCATCGCGCAGGCGCATCACGACGCGGTAGACGCGGCGATGCGCCACGTCGAGAGTGAGATTGGCCGGGCGCGCAAGGGCAAGGCAGGCCGGGAGGGGTTCGAACCCGGGCGGATCGGCTGGGTCCGCTTCGACCATTATGCCAGCCGCCCGACGGTGGAGGTGCCGCGGCACGATGCTGCCACCGGCGAAGCCTATACCGAGCTGGTGACCCTGAAGGTCGCTGGCGACCCGCAATTGCACACCCATGTCGCGGTACCCAACGCGGTGCTGACCGACAGCGGCCGGGTGGGCGGGCTGGACCTGCAGCGGCTCGAAGGCCGGGTGCATGAATGGGGCGCGCTCTACCAGGCGCATCTCGCCACCAACCTGCGCCGGCACGGCATCGACGTGGCGCTCGACGTGGCGACCGGGGCGGCCCGAATCACCGCCGTTCCCGACTCGGTGCGGGCGGCGTTCTCGAAACGCACCATGAACGGGACCGAGTCGGCGCGGGCCTACGCCGCCGGACTCGGACTCGATTGGGACAGCCTCGACGCCGAACGGCGAATCGGTCTGGCCAAGCGCGGGGTGCAAGGTGATCCACGCCAGGCTAAGCAGGATGATCTCAGCGATTGGGCGGCCTGGCGGCGCGAGGCGACAGCGCTCGGCTGGCGGCATGAGAGCGTGCTGCGGCCGGACCCGATTCCGCTGCCAGCACGGGAGGAAAGAATCGAGCAAGCTTATCAGGCCGCGCTGACGCTGTTGGACCGGGATCTGCAACGCCGGGCGGTGACGGATGCATCCATGGCACGCGTGGCGGCGGCGCGCGGGCTGATCGCGTCCGGGGTCGAGAGCGCAGCCGAGATCGACGACGTGGTGCGTACCTTCGCCAAGCGCGGCGTGCGCCAGGACGGGCAGGCGGTCGGGCTGATCTGGGGGCAGACCGCCGATGCTCAGGGCCGCGAGCGGGTGAAGCTGACCACCACGCTGCATGTCGAACGCGAGACCGAGTTTCTGGCGCTGGCGCGGGACGCGGCGGCGGACCGGAGCGGTGCGCTCGGCAGGGACTCGATTGCAGCAGCGGTGGCGCGGTCGGAGCGGGATTTTTCCGAGACGGCGCACGGGCGGGCGCAACGCGACCTGATCGACCGGCTGGGGCAGGGCGGGCGGCTGGCGGTGGCAATCGGCGTCGCGGGGGCCGGAAAATCCACGGTGCTGGCGCCGCTGGTCGATGCCTGGCAGCGCGAGGGCCGGCGGGTCTATGGCGCGGCGCTCGCCTGGCGGCAGTCGGACGATCTTGCCGGGGCCGGCATCGCCGAGACCGACCGGGCGGCGTTTTCGGTGTTTTTTGCCCGCGTGGCCAAAGGACACGTCCGGCTGGACCGGAACAGCGTCGTGGTGGTGGACGAGCTCGGCCTGCTGGGTACGCGGCAAGCACTGGAACTGCTGCGGGTGCAGGCGGCAACCGGCTGCCAGGTGGTGGCGGTGGGTGACCCGAAGCAGTGCCAGGCGATCGAGGCCGGCCCGGTGATCGAGCTGCTGCGCCGCGCGCTCGGCGCCGAAGCCGTGCCGGAGCTGCTCACCACTGTGCGTCAGCAGAGCGCGCGCGAGCGGGAGACCAGCCTGCTGTTTCGGGAGGGCCAGGCGGCGGAGGCATTGGCGCTGAAGCGCGCCGACGGCACCGCGCAGCTGGTGCCCGGCGGCTACCGAGAGGCGGTGGAACACGTTGCCACGCTCTGGGCGGCGCGGCGGGCGGCGAACGCGCACGATCCGGACTACACGCTAACCGTCAGCGCGCCGAGCAACGCCGATGCCCGGGCGATCGGCGCGGCGATCCGTGAGCGTCGCCGCGACGCCAAAGAGCTGGGGCCGGACCAGGTGGTGGTGGATGCCTGCGACCAGACCGGCGTCGCGTACGCGCTGCCACTCGCCGTGGGCGACCGGGTGCGGCTGTTCGCGCGCACCAATGCTGCCTATGCCGATCGCAGCCGCGGCATCATCGGCAACAACGGGTCCGTCCTTACGGTGCGCGAGATCGACGCCGCCGGCGTCACCTTGCGGAATGCGCAAGGCAACGAAGGCCTGGTGAAATGGGACACGCTGCGTGACCCCGCCAATGGGCGCATCCGGCTCAGCTACGGCGACGTGCTGACGATCGACGCGGCGCAGGGGCTGACCAGCACCGAGCACATCCAGGCGATGCCGGGCGGCACCCAGGCGGTCACCGGCTACAAGGCGTACACGGCGGCGAGCCGCCACCGGGTCGCGAGCTACATCGTCACGTCGGATGGCGCCGAGCGGCGGGAGATCGCCGTACGCCGGCCGCTTGGCGATCCGCGGCCGATCCGCGAAGCCGATGTCTGGGCCAACATGGCGCGCAACCTGGCCCGCCAGCCGGAGATGCCGGCGGCACTCGATCTGCTGGAGCGGGCGCATCGGCTCCATCGCGGTGCGGCACACGCCCTCCAGCGCGGGTTGCAGCCGGCCGAGCAACGCGTCGCCGAGGGGCTGCCGCAGGCCACGCTGCACCACGCCTGCCAGCGGCGGCGTGTCGTGACACGCGTCGCAGATATGGCCGAACGGCTGGGACGTGTGGCGCGCGAGCAGGGCGCTGCTTTGGACGTGTTGGGCCGGCTTGTGCCGGCCGTGCGAGAGGCCGCAATCCGTGCCATGGCGGCGATGCAGCCGGCGGTGCACTGGTCCATCGCGCGACGGCGCGAGAGGCAGCGCCAGGCGCTCGAACAGCGGCACGAGCAGGAACGTACGATCAGGCCGTCACGTGGGCTCGGCATGGGGCGTTAGGATTTATCCTGGCTGTCGACATCCCCGGTGATCGCCGGCGCCATGCTCATCCCCGCAGGTTGGATCGTCAGGTGTCGCGGCGCGGGCGGCGTTTGGCGATCTTCCGCGGCTCCATCGATGGGCGCGGCGGCAGTTTCAGCGGTCTCCATCCCACGATGGTCCTGGCACACTGTCGGGCTTGCTCATTGTCACTGATGCCAGGGAACCGGCGACGCAGTTCGACGGCAGCCGCGAACTCGCCGCCACGATCGAACGCGGCCCGGATCGCGGCAGCCTCTTCCTCGGAGACAGCGAACATATGCCGAGCATGAGAATGCCGGCCGCAAACGGCAAGTGAATCATCGGTGGCCGGCCGCATCGATACATCCGTCCCTGCCGGCGCGCGCTGTGCACCGGCCGAACAGGACCTCCGCAACGCGACCTGCTTCGACATCGGATAACCCCCCGCGCCATATTTCTGCGTTGGAGGGCCGTCGGCTACGTAGCCATTGCCAAGGTAGAATCCGTATGCCGTGGTGGTGCTACTGAGAGTGCATCGGGAGTTACCGCGCGCAATCGCCCTAGCTTCAAGCGCACCTAGCAAGGTCCGACTGACGCCACGGAACCTCGCATCCGGCGAGACGTAGTTTAGATTAATATGTCCCGCGTCGGTGACCGCACCCACCCCGAGGATCGTGCCTTGCTCAACGGCCACAAGCACCGAATTGTTTGGCGCTACTATCCACGAAGAAACGATGCTTGGTGTCTTATTGCTCAGCCATCGTGCTAAGATTGTCGGATCATTCTGGTGATCGGCGACGCACAGCTCTGATATTGACCGCCTAAGCACGTGGCAAGCGGCTGGCGCATCATCGACTACAGCATCCCGGATTTCCATGCCGACATGATGCAACTGCGTGTTCCAGGTGGCAACGAGTCCGCCGTTGCATAATTCAAGCAGACTGTGCGAAAACCCGGCTTCGAGTTTTGGCCGGAGCATCGCCTTCTCTGCCGCGCGTGACCGGAGAAGGATCGACTCCAGCTCTCCCTTCAGCGCCTAGCGGTGGCAAGGATCTTCTGTCCCGATTTTCCGCATGCCCAACCAGGAGACCGCAGCTATGCAGTTGACCGATATCGAGCCGGGTCTTCATGTCATTTGGGACGACAGCCCATCTGTCGAGACTCGTGACAACCTCATCCGGAAGATTGATGCCTTTAATCACCGTACATTTCCGTCCAAATTTGAACGGTTCGCCCTGTTATTGCAGGACGACGCCGCTTGTCTCAAGGGCGGAGTCTCGGGAATGATCTATTGTGATTGGCTGTTTGTTGACGGCCTTTGGGTTGATGACGGTTTGCGACATCGAGGTATTGCGACCGAGTTGATGACACGTGCCGAAAATCACGCCATAGCGAGGGGTTGCCACTCAGCGTGGTTAGATACCTTTCAGGCGCGCGGCTTCTATGAAGCAGTAGGGTACGAGCTGTTCGGCATGCTGGACAATTATCCCGCTGGCCAAAAGCGCTATTTCCTGAGAAAGCGACTTATCCCGTGAAGGAAGGTAAGTGCCGCTCGCGGGGCCGAACGGTGGTCAATGCACAAGTCAAGACTTTCGCACATCGGAAGATTTATTTCCCGACCATGGTCGTTTCCCTCCTGCTCAGGGCTTCGAAGCGCTGTACCCAGGTGGCGAACCACTTGACATCCATTTTGCTTGACAGAACGGTGCGGCGATCCTTAAGGGGGCCTATAGGGCTGATACTCCCGCCGCCTGCCCCGTCGGGGATGGTGAACGTATCAATCTCTTTCGCACCCTCGCCATTGGCGAACGGGTCGGCAAGGCAGGCACCGATCTCCTCCGTTCGCCGATGAAGAGGTGCTCCCATGCGCGACTTCCGCGACGCAAAGGCTATGGCACGTGCGCTGCGCGATGCCCTGAAAGCAAAAGCTGTCGAAATCACCCATAGCGAATCCCTGGAACTGATCGCCAAAGTGTTCGGTTACGAGAACTGGAATGTTTTGTCTGCCAAGGTTGAGACCGTCGGTTCGGAGGTAAGCAGCAAATACTCGGTTCCCGCGACAGGGACGCAGGATGAGGCGGCGTCATCAAAGACCCTGTACTGTTCATTCTGCGGCAAGAGCCAACATCAAGTGAAGAAGCTGATCGCCGGGCCGGCGGTGTATATTTGCGACGAGTGCGTCGATCTGTGCATCGGCATCGTCGAGCCAGACGATGACGTGGAGATCTTGCGGCTCATGAAGGCGGGTGAAGAGACCGGTGAGCGAGGCTTTTCGGCCTGGCTCGAGCTGGCTCGCGGGGCGTCCACCGAAACGCTCGCACAGTGCGTGGAACGGAGCAGGAAGGGTGTGGAGCGTAATCGCCTCACTGTGCAAGGTATCCAGCGCGGCCTTGCGTTGCGGGATGACGAAGTGCCTGCGGGGGACGATGGCCCGACTCTGCCCCCCCACCTGCGAGAGAAGCCGCGGGAAGAGCTCATCGGCATGCAACAGAAGGCCCAGCGCGAGCTAAAGCGATACGAGGATGCGCTGCGCCTCGCAACGACTGTATTGACCGAACGCAGGCAGTAGACGGGCCTCAACGCCAACTCTGCGCTGCCGTGACCTCATGCCAGGTCGGCAGGTGCGGAGTTGGCGCACTGGCCTCCAAACCCGAACTGCGACGATGCAAATCTCGAGAATTCTGCAACGAATCTAGGTCGATGAAAACAAAGCGTTTTTTCTGTTGCGGAAATCCGGTGCAGAATTCGGCAGTCCGGCCAAACCGTCAGTCCGGCATACGTTTGCCGCGCTGCGCCCAAGGCCCGGGATCCAAGATTGCGTCGGTCACAACGCCGTCAGCGCCGACGATAAAGCTCAGCCGCGTGTGTTGGCCACGATCCAAATAGAACTCCATGTCGGAGGCGGGCAAGAGCTGCGTCGTCGATCCGAGCGGAAAATCGAACACTGATCGGTCAAGTGCCGTAACTGACAGGTTCCCGCCCGATACGTCGACGCGCAGCCGCACGTGCGGTGCGAACATATAAGTGCCGGCGTAGGTGGGCAGCCGAGCCTCTGACACAACCACGCCCTTGGGTGGGCTGAACGGCGGTTCCTGGGGAACGCTCGCCAGGATCGCATCCCACATAACCTCGCCTGCCATCGTGTCCAGATTCAGCGCACCAATGGAGTTCAGCGGTACATCGTCCGTGGTGGCGGCAAAGAGCGTGTCGCCATCATCGAATGTCGAAAACGGCTGAATGGCGCGCGCCATGGAAGTGTGCACTTGGATGGCCAGACGCCGAAGCCCAGCATAGTTAAGCCTCGCGTTGGTGACGATCAGGCTCACGGTGGTGTTGCGGTGCGTTGGCACGTCGGCGGCCGGTGACTCTTCCCATCCTGCGAGGTGGCTGAGCGGGACATTGGTCATAAGGTCGGCAATTTTCCACGTACTGCCGTTGGGGGACATTCGGTCGCATTTGACGACGTTGCCCTTCTTGTCGGTGATCGAGCCGGACGCATTGACCACCACGAAAGCGGCAATCTTGACACCGTTAAACTCGCGAAACGCTGCCCCTCACCAGAGTGAGTCGGACAGCCAAAAAATCCGCCTTGCATCGCCATGCGCCCCGCCCCCTGCGCGCCGAGCGGGAAGATGCCTGGCCTGAGCGCGTGTAGCGCCGCCTGTGCCAGGCGCTTGTCGGGATAGATTTCATTCAAGCGCCTGGGGCCGAAATCGTAGATGATCGCGCCCGTGGCGTGTGCGATATTGTCCCAAGCAGCGCTTCTTACCCCATCGTCCTTGAGTCCGGTCGTGACGGCGGTGATGGCTTCCTCACCATAGGCCGAACCGCCCGCGAACACGACAGCATCCATGCGCGGCACATCGTAACCAAGGCGGAGCGAGTCGACGCCGATCTCGATATCCGGCCAGTCGAATGTCAGCACCGGGCCGTGAATTCCCGTGTCGGCCGCAAGCCCATCCTGTGCCGCCCGCGCCGCTGGATGGGCCATCAAACCCCGCGAGGATCACCGCGGTGAGTGCAAACTTCTTCATTGCCTATCCCCCCTCCGACGCTACGGGGGGCGTGCACATGCACGCTCCCGATTTTCCGCGCGGACGAGTGGAAACTACACTGACTGCGTAATGGATGGGAGATGGCCGACTTCGGCGGACAGATCTACCTGTGATAATGTCCTCTGTCATATGTGGGAAATACGCCGCGATGGCCTCGGAGTGATCGCGCCAACATATTCGATCTTGCTTTCCCATGGTTCTCACCAGACTGTCGGCCACCTGGGCAGACGTGAGGTGGGTATTTCACATGCGCAAGTCAGGCATAACGAAGGCGCTGTATGCGGGGTCGTTTGATCCGGTCACGCGCGGACACCTGGACATCATCGGAAAAGCTCTGGCGACGTTTGACGCTGTGCACGTCGCGATCGGCACCAATGTCAGAAAGACACGTACGTTCGGGGTCGAAGAAAGCCAGCGGCTAATTGTCCGGTCGATCATCGAATGTTGGCCGGAAGCCATTGGCAGTGCACAAACGTCGATTGGAGGAGAGGTGCTTTTTGGAGGTGCTCTTGAAGTCAGCGAATTCACCAATCGGAGCTTGATTGCCTATGCTCGCCAGATCGGCGCGACCCATATCGTGCGCGGGCTCCGCGAGGCGACCAATTTCAACGAGGAATTCAACCTCCACGGCGTCGCTGAGCGCATCGACCCATCGATCTTGATGGTGCACTTCATATGTGAGGCACAGTTTCTTCATGTCTCGTCGAGCACCGCTAAGGAACTAGATGCAATGGACGAACAGATTGGCTGGTTGGTCATGCCTTGTGTCGAGGCGGCTTTCGCTGCCCGTCGCGGGGTAGCTCATCGGTGATAGCGGCTTGTTCAGATGCCTTGAGCCTCGGCTATTTCGAGGCCCTTTTTACCACTCGAGCATGCATAGCGCGCCGCCGCCTGATACATTATGGGTAATAGTGTAGCAGATTGACCTCTCTATTGCCCTGCCGTTCAGCGGCAAAACCTGTCATTTTCAGAATTATCTGATCGTGTTTTTTGAGCGGTATTTGATCACATCGACCGGCCGAACTGGGCCCGCCGCCAGTCTTCCGTGCTGAAGAGGTCGGCGACGGAAATGTGCTCCAAGCGTCGGCGGGCGTCCTGGTAACGGGCGATACCAGGATTTTCCTCGACTGCCCGACCGTACCACCACCGGGCTGCATGCTGGTCGCCCAAGAGTTCACAGCAATAGCCGATGCGTTCGGCGAGATACCCGGCGTCCAGGGACGGGTCGCCATCCGCCATAAACAAATAGATAGCCATGGCGTCCTTTGGCCTGCTGGCGGCGATCAGCTCGTTGGCGCGTCGCTCGAATACGTTGAAATCGTAAGTGGGCGGCATTGCCCCTGCTCCATAATCCTTGCGAATCGGCCTTTGGCTGACATTGATTATGTGACGGTCGAGGTGACGGCGGAAGGCCAATCGTGGGTCGGCACCGGGTCTGTCACGCAATCGACCGTTTATGGAGCAAGTGGCGGTGCTGATCGGCTACATGCGGGTGTCCAAGGCCGACGGCTCCCAGGTGCTCGACCTTCAGCGCGACGCGCTTCTCGGCGCCGGTGTGACTGCCGTGCATCTTTACGAGGACCTAGCGTCGGGTCGCCGTGACGACCGGCCAGGCCTCGCCGCCTGTCTCAAGGCAGTCCGCTCCGGCGACACCCTGCTTGTCTGGAAACTTGACCGCCTCGGCCGCGACCTGCGCCACTTGGTGAACCTGGTGCATGACCTAACGGCAAGTGGGGTGGGATTGAAGGTGCTCGCTGGCGAAGGCGCGGCGATCGACACCACGACGGCCGCCGGGAAGCTGGTGTTTGGCATTTTCGCCGCGCTTGCAGAGTTCGAGCGCGCAATGATCACTGAGCGCACGAAAGCTGGCATTGCCGCGGCCCGTGCACGTGGCCGCAAGGGTGGCGCGCCGTTCAAGATGACCGCGGCAAAGCTGCGGCTTGCGCAGGCCGCCATGGGCAAGCCTGA
>DATKPQ010000179.1:0-102012 GCA_035523995.1 Acetobacteraceae bacterium
CTGGCTCGAAAACTGCGCGCCAGAATCCTACTCCGAGCGCCAGCTCGAGGAACTCGACCGGCTCATCGAGCCGTGGCTCGACGACTATGAGCGCAGGTCACGAGCCGCAGGGGAGTAGCCGAGAACTCGGCACTCTCGAGATCGCATCAGAGCCTTATCCAGGTTGCCGGAAATACGTCATCGAAGTTTGGAAACTTCTGACTCGGTACTTGAAATCTGACGCCTGGCACGTCGGTTCCGATGCTTTATCGAAGTGTATTGCAATTCACAGCTGCGACCTTTGATGCAAGAATTAGAACCGTAGACGAGCGCAAAACGCGGATGGGTCGGTCGTGTTATGCGTTCCATTTGTATGCCAAAACGCTGAAATCGTCATGCCTCGCAAGGATTTTCCTGGCGGCGTCAGCGCTGCTCACCCTCGCTGATCATTATCCCCTTCTCCGCGCCCTCTGCGTCTCCGCCTTCCTCAGCGATAAGTTTGCAAGAAACGAGTGCCGCCTGCGATGCCGATTCCCCGAGCTATCCCGACCGCGATCGTCTCAGCGCTGCAGTATGCACCGTAGGCAACGTCAGCAAGCCAGGCGGTCAGGGTTGCCGCTGCCATATTTGGCGCTGAAGAAGCTAGAAGAAGAATGTTATCAAGCCATACCCATGAGTACCTGGGTCGATTGTGATGACACCGCTCGGCGTTGCGCGCGAGTGATCGACGCTGGCGCGATGACTTGCGGAAGCTCAGAGCGCGATTTCCAATAGTTCTCCTGGCTTCGACCCATGTTAAGTGTGCTTAAAGACGATGTCGGGCGCAGAGGATACCCTTTGTCTTGATGGCTGAGCCCAGCCCGCGTCCTGCGAACTTCGATGCTTTAGACGGAACGCTTGCTAACGCCGCGATGAGCGCGCGTCCGCCGAGACCGTTCGTCGGTAGCTCGGCCGACTGTTTGAGCCCAGAGGTCGTCTCATTCCGGGGATTAAAGCCGCTAAATTGTCGCGACCTTGGACAACCCGCCTTCCCCTTTGCGTTGCTGGTCGTCCGTTATCAGCCTGACCCATATCACCACCCAAATTTGGGTCGGTGTCATTGAACCTCGCTTGGTCCTCCCAAAGTGCTTGACACGCTACTCGTCGCACAGCAAAGCTCGCACGCCCGCGTTCCTAGAAGGTCGCGTGCATAGCAGAGACTTTCGCCAAAATGACAAAATGGAGGAAGTACGATGAAGCGAGGTCGTCGATTCCGGGTTCACGTCATCGGACTGACACGCCGATTGCTGACCGGGTATGTCTACGGCAAGCCGGAATTCCTGAACCACATCATCACTTGAGATGGATCGCCGGCTGAAACCGGTATCGTGGCGCCGGGGGAGCGACGCCCTTCCCCGGTGCCCGTGCCGATCGTCGCCTCTTGGTCCCAGCAGCTAAATCGCCGCATGCTCGCCGCCGGTTTCACCATTGCGGCAGATCGCCGCGAGTTCGACATCCGGCTCCATGGCCCGCGCCGTTTGGTACGGCAGTTACTGTGCTTCGACGCGACCGCGGCTCGCACAGTGCTTCTGATCGGTCAACTGCTCTACCGCGACGACACGCGCCGGCGCCTGGGCATCTCCGCCGCAGACGGCGACGCAGCACTTGCCGGCGCCTGCTACGATGCGGCGGGCGTTGACGGTCTTTGCCGTCTGGAGGGCGATTTCGTCGTCGCCGTATGCGATCGGCGGCAAGGCAAGATCAGTGTCGTGCGCGACCCGATGGGGCACTACCCGTTCTTCTTCGCGCGGCACGGCGGCGGGCTCGCTCTCGGCACGTCGATCCGGCCGCTCGGAGACCTGATGCCGCTGGAACCCGATCCGGATTACGCCGCCGACTATCTGGCCTTCCCTTACGATACCTGCCCCGAGATGCCATTTGGGCACACCGCCTATCGCGGCGTCGAGCGTCTGCGCCCCGGCTGGTTGCTCGAATGCGATGTCGCGACGGCAAGCGTGACCAGCCGGCCTTGGTGGTGCTGGAACGAACGGGTGCAGGAGCTGGCGGTCAAATCCGTCGCGGATGCGGGCGCACTCGTCCGCGAAAAGCTCGAAGGCGCGGTCCGCGAACGCCGTAGCCGCAACGCGCGGACCGCAAGCCTGTTTTCGGGCGGCTTCGATAGCACCGGCGTCGCCCTGCTGGCCACCCGCTTGAGCCACATGGAAGTCGATGCCGTATCGCTGGTCTTTGAAAAGCGCGAGCGGCTGGCGCGCGAGACCGATTTCATCCGTGCCGCGCTGGAACGCGACCCGCGCCTCGTCTGGCACCCGATTCCGGCCGACGATCTGCTTGACTACGACGGCATGGACGCGATGCCGCCGCTCGACGAGCCATGCGCGTTGGGGCCGCGCAGGAACACCTTTGCCGTGCTGGCGCGCACCGCGGCCGAGGCCGGCGCCGATATGCTCTTGAGCGGCGATGGCGCGGACGGGCTGTTCGGCATTGTGCCCCGCCACTATGTGGGACAATTGTTGCGCAGTGGCCGCTGGCAGGAAGCCTGGCGCTGGGCAAAACGATACAGCTACGCCTATGGCCTCAGCGCCGGGCGGATCATGGCAGAAGCCATGCGGGACTTCCTGCCGGCCCGCGTGCGCGACGGCATCAGCGTGGCGCACACCGGGAAACGAGCCGAATTCGATACACTCACCGAGCGCATGGTACCGCCCTGGCTGACGGACCGCTTCGCCCGCTACCACCACTTGCGACAACGCATCCTTGCCATGCAGATCCCGCTCGCGCGCGGTGGTTTCATCACCGGTGAAGCATTGAGCTACAGCGCCGGCGACTGGCTGACATGGTACGCCGCCCTGCCAAATGGCGCTGTCATGAGCCAACCCTTCTTCGACCCTCGGGTGACGACGTTGGCGCTGGGGCTGCCGCGTGCCCTGCATGCCGAGCCATGGCCGATGAAGCCGGTACTGGCAGCGGCGTTGCGCGACGTGCTGCCCGAGAAGATCGTCGCGCGTAGTCGGAAAGTACATTTCGGCATCTTCATCGACGGCATGATGCGCCACAGGCAGGAGCTTGCGGCGCTGATCCGGGACGCACCGATCGACGATGATATCCTGGACAAGGCTGCATTGCTCGAGGCGCTCCACAAGGCGACACTCGGGCTGCACCAGAATCAGTGGACGGTCGGGCGCTTGCGCGTTGCGCTCAGCTATCTCAGTTGGCTGTCCACACGCCAGGCATGGCGGCAACTACAAGTGCCATCGTTCCACCTGGACGAGGTCGCCCGTGTCCCCTCCATCTCCCTCTGATCGGCGCTACCGCCTGCATCCTGACGTGGTCTGGATCGAGCGCCCGGACGGATCGGTGCACCTGATGCACATGAGCGCCAATGTCTGCGCAATTGACGCCGAGGCCGCCGCTCTGTTGCGGGCAATTTTCGCTGTGGGCCCAGCACCCGCCGCTGCGGAACTTGCCGCGCGCGACGGCATGCCGGCGGTGGAGGCCGAGACGGAGGTTGCCGACTTCATCAGGAGCCTGCGACGGCAACGATTGATCCAGCCGGCGCCGGATGAGGCGTCGGTCGCGCCGCGTGATCGGACGGCTATCGGCGTGATCCGCGGTGCGCTGCGTCTCGTGGACACCTTGGCGCGCACGCCCCGGACGCGCACCCGAGGTATGTTATGGGCCGCGCGCTGGGCAGTGTTTCAGTTCGGCTGGGCGCGGGCGATCCGCGCCTGGGAAGTATTGTTCCCGCAGCCCGCCGACGTTGCCATCGCCTCGCCACAAAGGCTTGCAGAGATCGACGAGGCCGTCCGCGAAATTGCGGCAAGCTCGCTTGTTGGGCTCGAGTGCAAGGAACGCTCGTTGGTCTGCCTCGCGCTCGCCCGCACACACGGCGTACGCGCCCAACTGATCGTCGGCATCGCGCACGATCCGATGCAGGGCCATGTCTGGGTCGAAGCGGCTGGCCGCATACTGGGCGACGACCCAGAACACTACCGCTCGTTCGATCGCGTCGCCTGCTACGGATAGTCGCTCCATCTCAGGGATGCGTGGCCACCTGCGGCTCGGGTTGAGCCTCGCCGCGCCCGGTCGTAGCGAGCGGCTTGGAAGCCACCACGTTGGACCCTTCAAGACCGCCCAGGATCAGCGGCAACCCGTCCCCTGGCGTTCCGATCACCACGACCTTGGAGTTCGGCGACTGCGCCAGTGCCAACGTCGCTTCAATACCCTTCCAACGCAAGTAATTCTTCGACATGCTGGCGCCCACGATTTGCTGGAACCGGGCGATACCCTCTGCTTCAACCTCTTTTCGCTCGCTTTCGAGGTGCTCGCGCTCCAAGCGGTAAACATCTTCCTGCCTGGCCTCGTATTGCTCTATCTTCCGGTTTATCGCGGCCTCTACAGGTTGCGGGAACTTCATGCTGGTGATCAGTACATTCTGGATGACGATCCACGGAGCCGCCGTCCCGTCGCCGGAAGGCACCTTCGGTACAAGGTCTGCGGCCATGGCATTGCTGATCCGGTCGGAAATTTCCAGGCGTTTGACGCCATACGCCTGTTCCGCGGAATATTGCGACAGCACGGCCCTGACATAAGTGCTGAGAGCCGGCTGCACCAATTTCCCGATATAGTCAGGCCCCACATACTTGTGGAGCAATCCGACGGTCGCCACGTTGAGCCGGAACCGCGCGACTGCCTGTACCTTCATCAGCAATCCGTCCGACGTTAGCGCATCGAAGGTGCCGCCAATGGTCTGGATCCGCGCGTCATAGATCGTCATTTTGTCCCAGGGGAAATTGAAATGGGTCCCCTCGGAATAGACGCGCGAGATGTCGGTGCCGCCAAAAAAGCGCCACCAGCGGACGGCGACATGACCGGCCGGGACGGTGATCACGATCCATTGCCAGCAAACGGCGAGCAGGAACAAGAGAACAACGGGCGTGAGGTTAATGGCGGTGCGGTAGCGCCCTGTGTTGCGGATGGCGGAACTCCAGGTCCTGCGCGCAATACCCTCAAACCGCGTGATGTAGTCAGCCACATAGCCAGACATGTTGCCCCCCTCCTGGACGAAGCAGCCGGCGTCAGCCTCCGCCGGAATTTACGGCGGCCGAAGTCGTTGACTGCAGTCGCCCTTCTTCAAGGTGGATGCGGCGATCCGCCACATCGAAATAGCGCTCGTCATGCGTGACGGCGATGATTGTCCTGCCTTGCTCGCGCAACTGCGGTATGATCTGTCGGTAGAATTTCTCGCGGAAATGCGGGTCCTGATCGGCGGCCCACTCGTCGAACACGCAGATCGGCCGCTTTTCCAGCAGCATGGCTATCAAGGCAAGCCGCTTGCGCTGGCCAGTTGATAACGCGATCGTTTCGAAATGCTGGTCGACGATCCGGCTCTTCTGCTCAAGCTCTAGTAAGCGGAATAGCTGGTCGGCCTCCGCCGGATCGATGTCGCGCACGCCATAGAGTCGCTGGAACAGGTGGTAATCGGAAAAGACTGCAGAAAATAGCTGACGATACCCCGCTATGTCGGTCGGACCGACCGGATGGCCATCCAACAGAATTGTGCCGCGCATCGGCAGATAGAGGCCGGCGATCAGCTTTAGCAGGGTCGATTTGCCCGAGCCGTTGCCGCCGGTGATGAAGAGAACCTGGCCTCGGGGGATTTCCAAATCGATCGGACCGACCTGGAATCCGGCCTCCTCCTCGCTTTCGTAGTGGAATTCGACGCCCACCAGGGCTGCCGTTTCAAACGAGGCGGGCACCGGCGGCTGACCGGTCTCCGACTGCGGAAGTTCGCTCAAGTGGCGCTGCATCGAGAGAATGGCATTTGCCGCCGAATTCACCCGTTGCAACATCGGCACCCCCGCAACAACGGTTCCGATCGGGCCAATCAGGAACAGCGAACTCGCCGTCAGCTTGATCAGCGTTTCATGATCGATAGTGCCGACCATGGGTACAGCGAAGACCATGATACCCGTAAGCAGAAAGAACGACACCTGGGACGCCACGAAGTCGCCGGCGAACATGTCCCTGGTCTTCAACCGGATCTGTGCCACCTGGTTCGCCAGGTGGCGCAGATGATTGCTCAACTCCGTCGAGCGAACGGCATGGAGCTTCACCTCCTTGAAACCTTCGAGGAAATCGGAAAATCCCTGCATCATAGCCGCTTCAATCTGGAACGCCGCATTGAGCTGCTCGCGAATCTGCCGCCCACGACGAAGGTGGATCGAGCCCGCGATTGCGATGAATACCATGGCGACGAGGACGGCCGTGACCGACAGGAACGCCAGGTACAGAGTTATCACGAACAACAGCACCAGTGCCTGGCCGACGATGACCAGGTTGAGCGTGCCATCCGAAAGCACCTGCATCTCGCCGCTGAGCGCGGCGTAGACAGCGCTGCGGTCGAGTTGCTCCACGTCGTACAGGTCGGCTGCTTGCAGCCGCTGGACAAAGCGAGCGCGCAATCCGCTGACGGTCCTTTCGGCCAGGTTCGCCGACTGCATCATCAACGCCCTCTGGGAAATGCTGTAGACGATAATTGCCAGCGCCAGCGTGACGAGGGCGAAGCCCTGAGCGTTGCGATCATGTGCTGCCGCCGCGCGATTGATCGTTGCCAGAACGGCGGCATTAGACACGCCGGACAATGCGGCGAGGACAACAAACTGCCTCCAAGTGTTAGCCAGCTCGAGGCGAAAGAGACTCAGGAATGTCACGTGAACTCCATCTTGGCGTGCCATGTCGGGCGCCTCGGCCCGATTATCGGTGATTTTGTCACGCCACAGCCGAGCGGCATACCCCCGACGAAAGGGCGGCACTATGTGCCCGCCAGGCCCTTGAGCTTGCCCGGACGTGGCGGCGTTCGAGCATAGATGTTGTAATTCGCTGACGGCGCGCGCAGCCAGTCTTGCGCCCCCTGGCTGTCGATGCTAACCGACCCCTGCGGGGAATGAAGGGACGCCACTCTTTCGATAGGTGTGCGGCTTTGCCTGTACATCTGAAAGGCAAGACATCCAATGGCGCGTCGCAGGCGGCGTCCATGTTCATGTGCGCCGACAACCTCCGGCGCCAACCGTTGGATTGAGGCGGAGGTGGCTGCGCCGCCTGGGGACATGACGCGGTAATGTCGAATCTTCTCGATCTACTTGCCCTGGTTGTCAACGTTATCTCGATTTTTGCGGCGGTGAGCTTTGCTGCCAGCGCGGCCACGGGGGCGGTTGTCGACGGGCTGCAGTTGCGAGCCAGACACCTGCTGCGCGGCCTGAAGGCCTTGTTGTTCGATGCCTCGTTCACGGGCCTCGCGCGCGCCCTCTACAACACCGAGACGATTAATCCTCTGGGAACCGGGGCCATTCAGGCGGAGGCCGAGGTTAGACCCGATACGATCGAAATCAGCCCAGACCGTTTTGCAACCGCTATATTACAAATTCTGCATATCGACCAGTATGCCAATCTCGTAAACGACCCAAACGTTTATGAGAAGATGGACGTGCCCGATTTGCCCGAAGACGAGCGTGTGAACCGGGCCAAACGCAACGCGAAGCTCGCCATCGATTGGCTGGTTGCCCCTGACGTCCGACCCCAGGTAGAGCGGATTGTCGATAATCTCATTACGCTAAATCGGGCAAATCTTATTAACATGAAAAAGGCGGCGACCGAGTGGTTTCAGACGGGAATGGGTAGCGTTACCCAGAGATTTACCCGCCAGGTGCGGTTTTCCAACTTTATTGTCGCGTTCATTATCGCCGTGGTGCTTGACCTCAAACCGATTCCGCTTGGCGGCTTTGGCGCCGAGCTGGCCTTGAAGCCGACCACGCCGGGGGGGACGGCTATGGCTGCCAGCATCCCCTACCTGATCGCCGGGTTCCAATGGTTGGTGGTCGCATTGTCTGCGCTGCCGGGCGCCGAGTTCTGGTTTGTCCTGCTGAAGCGGTTCACGTCGAAATGAGTCATTCGGCGAATCTCGGCAAACTGGCAAGTCTGGACAGCGCCAGGGCGTTTCTTGTGGGATTCGCGCTGCCCTGGGGTGGGCGTGCCGCCGTGGCGGTACCCCTAGGCGCGGCCGTCTGCTGTTCGTTCGCCTTGGTGCACCCCGTGTCCGGTCTTTGGGGTCAACTGGCCCGGTACACCTTGGTCGCTGCGCTGGCCGGCGGCGTGGCCCATTGGCCCTCGCTCGGCGTTTTCGCGCGACGGCGGGCGGCACAGCGGGGTTCCTCCGCTTCCCCCGTTCCCGGCCCTGCTGACGGCGGCCATGACGGCGCCCAGCCCCGGCCGGAACCGCTCGCCCCCGTGCCCGGCGCGGCCAACTGGCCGTCGACCGACTTCGCCGCATTTGCCGGAGCCTGGTTGAGCCGCGAAGCGAATGCGTCCCGTGTTGCCGCACTGCTGATCGATCGCCTGCCCGCGATCATATCGTTTATGGAGCAGTGGGAACTGTGGGACAGGATCGTGCAAGGACTCGCCAGAAATTTGGGCGGGGGCAACCTCGGGCCCGTAGTGCACCGTGCTGTGAGGCAGGCGGTTGACAGCCGGGAGTTCGATCTGCTTCTCGGAAGCGTCATTGACGGCGTGCTCGACCTGGCGTTTGCAAACTGGGAACGGCTTCAGAATGCGGTCGAACGGGAGAACCTATGGTGGATGCCACGCTCGATGGATCGCCGCATCACCAATGCCATTCTGAGGGCGTTCGAGGGGTTCGCAGAAGGACTGCGATCGCCAGACAGCGAGGGACGATTGGCCCTGGTCGCGCTGGTCGAGCAACTCGCCGACCAACTTGCGGCTGTGCAGGAACGGATTGCGGACGCCGGCATGCGCGAAAGCGGCCTTGCCGCCAATCCCCTGGTCCAAGGCTGGTTGAACTCGGCATGGACGCAAGCCCGTCAGGAGATCCTGCAGATTGCCGCGCAAAGCGGCGGTGAGTTTGCTCCGCGCGCTAGCCTGACATTGCTTCTGGCAGGCGCCGCGCACGTGCTGGCGGAGGACGCCGCTTTGCGGCAGGTGCTAAACCAGTTCATTGGGGACTTCTTGGGCGCTGTCGCCGAAACTTCACGGTAATGAAGGATCGCGCCGGATAGCGGGCAAATCGAAGGCCGCAGATGCCGCAAGCCGCGCGGTGAGCATACGGCCCCGGAAGGCCGGATCGCGGCGTAACCACGGCTAAGCGCCAATGCCAGCTGTCTCGGTGAAGTTGACGCTAACGCCAGTGGAGGCATAGGATACGTTAACGCGACATTTGAACGTCACGGGAGGAACAAAGTGAGCAGCTCGGCGGCTCCCTCCGGTTTTCCTTCGGGGATACCGATTTCCCGTGAAAGATTTGTCAATTGGGCGCAAATGATCGATGTGCCGTCCGTTTGGACCTGTGTCCCTCAAACCGAGGGTGACGTTGTCCGGGTATGCAACTGGGCAACCGGAGCGGGGTTCAGTGTCCGTGCCCGCGGCATCATGCATACTTGGTCGCCGCTAACGGTCACCCAGGGGGAATCGACGGATAAATTGTTGCAGGTCGACCTGACGCAAAAGCTGAATAGGGTTGTCTCCATTACTCCGGCAATGGATGATCGCCCGGCTCAGGTCGTGGTGCAGGCGGGCGCCACAATGGATAAGTTGATGGCCGCGCTCGAGGACGCGCCCGGCGGCCGGGGCATCAACGCCAACGGCTTCAGCTTCGCCCACATCCCCGCGCCGGGCAATATTACCGTTGGTGGGGCGCTCGCAATCAACGCGCATGGGACCGCGATCCCCAGGCTGCCGAACGACGATTTCGACATTCCCTACGGTTCATTGAGCAACCAAGTTCTCGCGTTTACGGCCGTGGTCACGATGCCGGGATCAACAGCATACACCGCGCAAGAATTTACGCGCGGGGATGCGGATGCGAAGGCGTTCCTCGCCCATTGCGGGCGCGCGCTGCTGCTGAGCGTTACTCTACAGATCGTGGACAACTACAATCTCCGCTGCCAAAGTTTCATGTCGATCCCGAGCACGACGCTGTTTGCGCGCCCAACCGGCAACGCGCCTCCGCCCGGCAGCGTAGGCGAATATCTCGATCATAGCGGCCGCATTGAAGTGATTGGTTTCCTTCCTTCCCGATTCTCGGTATTACGCCGCCAAGCTATCCTTGGCTCAAGGTGTGGACCGTAACGCCGGGCAAGCCTCCGACATCGAGAACGGTGACTGGGCCGTACAACTATCCTTTTTCGGATAATCTGCCGGCGTTCGTCACCGATTTGCTCAAGTGGGTTCTCTCCCAGGCACCCTGGAGTACGCCGCTTTTTACCCAGACATTCGCCAGCTTCACCGCGAACCAACTGGAATCGGCTGCGGACCTGTGGGGAGCGTCAAAAAATACGCTGCTTTACGTGAAGGACACCACGTTGCGAGTGACGGCCAACGGTTACGCGGTACTGATGAAGCGGGCCCAGATCCAGCAAGCGATCGCCGACTTCACCAGTAAATTCTCCGAACTATTGGCGCAGTTCCAAAGCAAGTCACTGTGGCCGATCAATTCGCCTCTCGAGATCCGTGTGACCGCGCTTGACGATCCTTCAAAGATCGTGGTGCCCGCGGGCCAGACCGCCCAGAGTCCGGTGATTTCCTCGCTGAGCGTCGACCCTGTCGTCCAGCGCAATAGCTGGGACGTGGCCTGCTGGTTCGATGTGCTCACTGTTATTCCCGACAAGGACCCGCAACACGCGTACGAGTACTATGCACAGCTCGAAGCGTGGTTGTATTCGCACTTCGCTGACGGGTTCCGTATCTGCCCGGAATGGTCGAAGGGGTGGGCCTATACAAGCGGTGAAGGAGCATGGACCAACGCGGCGGTCATCCAGGACATGCGTGAAACATTCACAGCCGGCCGGTCGGCGGGCGACACTTGGTCGTGGGAAGTGCAGACGCTCGCCAAGTACGATCAAGGCAATCTTTTTTCCAACCCATTCCTGAAGCAACTTTTCACGGTCTGACCGGGGGGCGCTGTGCCTGGACGCATATCCGCCGCCCCGCGCCTCTTAGACACGGTACAACGGAGCAACCCGGCTCATGCCATGCGACGTGATGCAGTGGATGTCGTCGCTGATGACGGGACTTCCATACGGACCATGGATGAATTCTTTATGAAAAGACGATAGACGATTGATTAACGGTTTTTTGCGTAAACAGATCGACGCCGCGCACCAACCGTTGTGACCAGATGCCGACGCGCGCGACGCTAACCTGCCGGCGAGCCGAAAATGGCACGGCGGACGTTGCAAACTTGCGGATCAGAAGCGGAGTGACCGAGTGCCCGCATCTACTATGGAAATGGCATTGTATCGCTGCGCTGCCATTGCCAGTTCAGGGGGGAGCATCGCTCAGACGGAGGAATCAGGCGCCGAAGATCATGGTGGCAAAAGTCGCGATCCGCCAAGCTTCTGCTCTAGCGGGAAGCGGAGATGCGGTTGCGTGCCGGTGCCGACTTGCTGACGCTGCCGCTCAAAGAGCAATCATTGATTGATTGACTCAGGTGCCACGGCGTGGGATATACTCAAGCTGTGCGGGCACGGATGGCGAGTTGATAAGCCTGCAAGAATCCAATTTTGTGCGGCATAGATCGGATGTCAGGGGGACTGTCGGCATCCGGTCCCAACGGCGGTGAGGGAATGATGAGTCAGAATGTCGGCGGAAACGCACTCAAGCTGGCCGGGGAAATCTTCCTTCCCGGAGCATCGCAGCTGCTCTCTGGAAACATCAAATCGGGGCTTGTGCACACCGCACTCGGGATCGCGGCCGGAGTGGCTTTGGTCGGAACCGGAGTGGCCCCGGTGATGGGCACGCTCGCCATCATCGGAGTCAAGCTGAACTCGTTCGCGTCATCCGTATCGGGTGAAGGCCTTTGGGCGATGGGGAGCGAGGCTGTCGGCCGGCGCGCTGACACGGCCCCTGAGCCTCCGACACGCGCTGCCCCGGCGTCCCGGCCAGGCGCGTCGACCTAACCCCCTCCCAACGCTCCCGCTGGAGTCCGCAGCGGGAGCGTTGAACTCGCTTAAGCTTCGGACCGAGACAACGCCATAGCCCCGTCCGAGGCTGGGGGGAATGTCTGCAGGCATTCGCTGCAAAAAGCTCGTGCGGTCGGGTGGGGCCGAAGATGACTGATGCGGCGCGATATTCCGATTTGGAACCACAATCGGTCAGATCATCTAGTTTGCGGAATTGCACCGGCGGTGTAACTGCTGCCCGATCGCGTATACTCGACTGGCCGCTCGCGGATCAAACGCGCGCGCCGCTGCCGCGCGTCTGGCGCGTGGGCTGGTGTGACGGCGACCCTAATGTGACAAGCGATGGCGTGCGGCGCTGTAAGCGTCGCCCGGGAGTGCGTCTGAACGATCGACAACCCACTGTACATATAAAATGAGCTGGCAGCGCTCGGCGCCAGAACTAGGGCGGGTGGAGGCTAACGTTTGAACCAGTTCAGCATAACCAGGGATCCACTCGTGCAGGCCAACATGGCCTTCTTTGATGTTACCAAGATTTTGCGGAGTCGCGCGAAGGAAACTCCGGACCAGCTTCTGTTCACGTACCTTTCGGATGGTGAATACGAAGCGGAATCGTTGACCGCGGCCGCGCTCGACCGCCGCTGTCGTCGCCTGGCTGCCTATTTGCAATTGCACAACCTGGTGGGCCGGAGGCTGCTTCTGGCCTATCCCGCAGGACTTGAGTTCGTGGTCGGGTTCTTCGGCTGCCTCTACGCGCATGCCATTGCCGTTCCCGCTTACCCTCCGCGCGGCAACCGCCACGATGAACGGCTGGACGCAATCGCTCGTGATGCCGACGTGGCGGCAGTTCTGACGACCGAGAAGATCGCCAAATCCGGCCCATCGCACTCCCGCGCCGGTGGCTTGAGCCAACTCTCGTGGATCGCGACCGATCAGCCGCTCGCGGCCTCGCCCGAGGATTGGCAACCGCCCGAGTTGGTCCCGCATGATCTGGCATACCTACAATACACGTCGGGCTCCTCCGGGGTTCCCAAGGGCGTGATGGTCTCTCATGGCAACATTTATGAGAATTCAAGGGCGATTCAGCCCGCTTGTACGATGACGCTGTCGTCGGAACCCTGTGCCGTCACCTGGCTCCCCAATTTTCACGACATGGGGCTGTGCGACGGCATCATCCAACCAGTCTATAGTGGCTATCGTTGCTATCTGATGGCGCCGCAGGCTTTTGTATGGCGGCCCGTTCGGTGGCTGCAAGCGATCTCCCGCTATCGGGCGACGCATAGCGGCGCCCCGGACTTCGGCTATCGCCTGTGCGTCGAGCGGGTGTCCCCGGAAGAGCGGGACGCGCTGGATTTGAGTTGCTGGGTGAACGCCTACACCGGCGCCGAGCCCGTGCGGGTCGATACCTTGCGACGATTCGCCGAATACTTCGGGCCTGCGGGATTTCGTAGCCAATCCTATTTTCCGACTTACGGTATGGCCGAAACCACGCTCATGATAAGCGGCGGGCCGATGCACGACGCGCCCACGTCGCTCGAACTGGACGCGAGCGCGCTCGAGCGGCACAAGGTGGTACAGGTTGCCGCCGGTACCGCCGGCAGCCGCACGGTCGTGGGATGCGGACCGCCTTGCTTCAACACCGATGTCGCGATCGTCAATCAGCAGACCGGCGCGCGATGCCGGCCCGACGAGATCGGCGAGATCTGGGTGGCCGGCGGCGGTGTGACGCAAGGCTACTGGAAGCGCCCGGAAGAAACAGCAACGGCGTTCAATGCATTCATCGCGGGAAGTGGAGAAGGTCCGTTTCTACGAACCGGCGATCTGGGGTTCATGCATGACGGCGAACTCTATATTACCGGTCGCTGCAAGGACTTGGTCATTATTCGTGGCCGCAACCATTACCCCCAGGACATCGAGCAAACCGCAGAACGCAGTCATCCGGCGTTAGGCCAAAGTGTCGCGGCCTTTTCTGTGGAAGAGGATGGACAAGAAGGACTGGTTCTGGTCCACGAGGTGAAGCGGGACTGGTTGCGAAAGTTTCCGCTCGCCGAAGTCGTTGCCGCGATATGCGCCGCAGTGACTACGGAACATGACATCGCTGTTCGGGCCTTGTGCTTCGTAAAGCCGGCGCGTCTTCCCACAACGTCCAGCGGCAAGATTCAACGCAGCAACGCGAAGGCGGCGTGGCTTGCGGAAGAGCTGGATCCGATAGCGACGTGGACACGTCCAAAAACCAATATCGAATCACCGGCCGGCGGATCTGCATCGGAGGCAACGGACAATCCGATTCCGCTGGCGGGCAGTCGGGAGATCGAGCGCTGGCTGCGGCACTTGCTGGGACAGCGCCTGGAGATCGCTCCTGCCTCCATCGATGCCGAAGCGCCCTTGGCGCAATACGGGATGGACTCCGTTGCGGCGGTCGAAATGGCCGCCGCGCTGCAGTCGCGCCTGGGCGCGCGCTTTCCGCCGACGGTGTTTTATGACTATCCGACCATCGAGGCTCTTGCCGCATTTCTGGCCGGCAGTGGGCCGGGTCGGCAGCCCAGCCGCGCGCCAATACCCGGTGGGGTTAGCTCGGTTGAACCGATCGTCATCGTCGGCATGGGATGCCGCTTCCCGGCTGCCAGGTCTCCGAATGAGTTCTGGCGCCTTCTCGAGACAGGTGGCGATGCGATCACTCCCTTTCCCGCCAGCCGAGAGAACGCCCACCTGTTCGACCCCGACACGCTGCCGCCGCAGTGCGCCCGCGTGGCGAGGGGAGGGTTCCTGGATACAGTTGAAAGCTTCGACGCTCAGTTCTTTGGGATCGCGCCGCGCGAAGCGGAGAACATCGACCCGCAGCAACGGCTTCTGCTCGAAGTCGCGTGGGAAGCGCTGGAAGATGCCGGCCTCGATGTCGACCGTTTGACGGGCACCGATGCCGGCGTATTCATTGGTATCAGCAACTATGATTACGGCCGCCTGGTCATGTCGAACGGCGGCGCGCCCGACCCCTGGAGCGGCACAGGGAACGCGCTGAGCATCGCAGCAAACCGATTGTCCTATTTCTTCGATTTGCGCGGGCCCAGCTTGTCGATCGACACGGCATGCTCTTCGTCTCTGGTAGCAGTGCATCAAGCCTGCGAAAGCTTGCGTCATGGCCAGTGTCAATTGGCGCTGGCTGGCGGCGTGAATCTGATTCTTGGCCCGCAGTTGTCGCAGGCATTCGTCGCTGCGGGGATGCTCTCCCCCGATGGCCTGTGCAAGACCTTCGATGCGTCCGCCGACGGGTATGTGCGCGGCGAAGGCTGCGGTATCGTGGTGCTGAAGCGGCTTTCGGACGCCGAACGGGACGGCGATCGCATCTGGGCGGTGATCCGCGGTTCGGCCGTCAACCAGGACGGGCGCAGCAATGGCCTGACCGCCCCGAACGGTCCGTCGCAACAAGCGGTAATCGAGCAAGCATTGAAGGTCGCGGGCGTCGAGCCGGCGGAGATCGGCCTGGTCGAAGCACATGGAACCGGAACACCGCTGGGCGATCCGATCGAGCTGAACACTTTGTCAACGCTACTGTCACCGGGACGGACGGCCACGACGCCGTGCTGGATCGGCTCGGTGAAGACGAATATCGGCCACCTGGAGTCGGCCGCCGGGATCGCGGGCCTGATGAAGGCCGTGTTGGCGCTACATCACGCGCGAATCCCGGCACACCTGAACTGCAAGATCCTCAATCCGTTGATACAACTGGACCCGGCTTGCTTGCGGATTCCGGGCGAGATCGTAGCGTGGCCGAATGGGACAGGGACGCGGCTGGCGGGGGTCAGTTCGTTCGGTTTCGGTGGCACGAACGCTCACGTTGTCCTCAGTGAATCTCCTGCGGCGATTGCAACCCGGTCGGACATGCCGTCGCAGTCGGGCGGCGCGCGGCAGCCCGGACCGGACCTCGAACGGCCCCTGCATGTTCTCAATCTTTCGGCGAAATCGGTGCCGGCGTTGCGCGAGGCGGCGGCGCAAATGGTCGAGCATTTGCAGGCGCATCCAGACTTGCCGCTGGCAGACGTGTGCTTCTCTGCGGCGACGGGGCGATCGCATCTGACGCACCGCCTGAGCGTGATCGGCGAGTCGTCAGAGGACGCAATCAGGCCGCTTTCGCAGTTCGCGGCAGGCCTGCCAGCCGAACCGCGAACCACGGGACAGGTGCGGGCCGACTCGGCGCCGCGGATTGCATTTCTCATGACCGGTCAGGGGGCGCAATACACCGGCATGGGGCGCGCGCTCTACAACACCGAACCGCTGTTTCGCGCGACTTTGGATCGCTGCGCCGAATTGCTCGCGACGGCACTCGATCGGCCATTGCTTGACGTGATGTTCGCGACCGGCGAGGCCTCGCGTTCGCGATTGAATGACACGGCATATACACAGCCGGCCTTGTTCGCGCTGGAATATGCGCTGGCCAAACTTTGGCAGGCCTGGGGCATTCGGCCCGACTACGTGTTGGGACACAGTGTCGGCGAGTACGTCGCAGCCTGCCTTGCCGGCGTGTTCAGCCTCGAAGATGGTCTCAAGCTGGTCGCCGAACGCGGGCGGCTGCTGCAATCCTTGCCGCGCTCGGGTGGCATGTTGGTCGTCGCTGCGGACGAGGCAACCGTTGCGGACGAGATTCGTGCATGGCCCGACGATCTCTCGCTTGCCGCGATCAATGGGCCTCGCAGCACGGTCGTGTCGGGACGCACGACGGCGCTGGCGCGAATTGCGAAGATCTTTGCTGATCGCGGCGTGAAGACCACCGAACTGACGGTCTCTCATGCGTTTCACTCGCCGCTGGTCGAACCGATCCTGGACGAGTTTCTCGACGCCGCCCGCGCGATCAGCTTCTCGTCGCCTGTTGTGCCGATGGTTTCGAACGTTACGGGCGAGTTGGCGACCGGCGCCATCGCCACGGCGACTTACTGGCGCCAGCATGTCCGAGCGCCCGTTAGGTTCGAGCAAGGCATTCGGACGCTGCGTGGGCTGGATGTTTCAACGTTTCTCGAGATCGGCCCGCAGCCAACGCTGCTGGCGATGGGGCAAACCTGTCTTTCGGACACCGGCATGCTCTGGTTGCCCAGTCTTCGCGAGGGACGCCAGGATTGGCGGATCATGCTGGAGAGCCTGCGAGCGCTGTACTTGTGCGGCGCTCGCCCGGACTGGCGCACCTATGACCGGGGTTATGAACGCAAAAAGGTTTTCCTGCCCCCATACCCATTCCAACGGCAGCGGCACTGGCTCAAAGCCGCTCCGGATCACCAAGCGGACGAGCGCCCGGCGCCTGGCATGCATCCGCTGCTCGGTCGTCGCGTTGCCACCCCACTGGCCGACATCCTGTTTCAGGCACGGCTTTCAACTGCGGAACCCGGCTATCTTCGAGACCACCGCGTTTTCGGGAAAATCCTGCTGCCGGCAGCAGCATTTCTTGAAATCGGGCTTGCGGCTGTCAGGTCGTTGTCGCGAGCAAAGCCGATGCGGTTGCAAGACGTCGCGATCCATCAGCCGCTCGAATTGCATGACGAACAGGTTTTGATCCACACAGTCCTCACCCCTGATCGCAGTGAATGGAATTGGCGAGTCTTTAGTCATAACGAAGCGGCCAATTCCGACGAAGAGACGGCGGGGAACGCCTGGACGCTGCATCTCTCGGGTCATCTGGCCGCTACGGAAGCGGAGGGTACGCTCCCGCATAACCTAAGTGCAAAACAGGCGTTGATCGTAGATCAGATCCGCGCCGACTCTCTATACGACACCTGCGCCGAGCACGGCCTCGATTATGGCCCCAAATTTCGTGCTATTCGCCAGATCTGGCGATGCGAACAAGAGGCGCTGGCGCATTTGCACCTGCCGGATGGATTGACGACGCAGCCGTACCAATTACATCCGGTTCTTATTGACGCTTGTTTTGTCTCGATCGTGGCGGCGATTGGGCCTGCCCCGCGTTGTACCTATATCCCTGTTGGTATCGAGCGGGTCAGTTTCCATGGCGATTGGGCTGCCACCAGTCAGGTTCGTGCCGGTTGGGCGCATGTGCGTGTGCAGCAGCAAAACGAGACAGACTCGGAAACGATCACGGCTGACGCCACATTATGGTCGGAGGACGGGCAGCCGCTCGCCGAATTTCATCGTCTGAAGTTCAAACAAGTCGGCCCGACGCAGCTTGCCGATAAGGACGCGGCGCCGATCGCCGAGTGGCTCTACGAAATCCAGTGGAGATCCGCTGGCCTGAGCAGCGGCACACGCTTGCTTGGGTTGGACTTCTTGCCCGCGACAAGCGTGATCGCGCGTCCCGTCGTTCGCTATCTGCAGGACGCAGTCTCGGGCCCCGCGATGCGGCGTTATGGTGAAGGGCTAGCCCGGCTTGATCACTTGGGCATTGAATTCGTGATCGATGCATTCCGCAGGCTGGGATGGGATTTTGAGGAACGAAGATGGTTTTCCCGGGATGAGTTGCACAACAGGCTGAGAATCGCCGACAAGCACCGGCGGCTCCTCGCGCGGTTGCTGGAATTGTTGGACGAGGGCGGCGTGCTCGCGCGCCGCGGCCAGGAATTCTGCACGCGCCACGCACCTGCGGCACCCGACCTTAATGGGCATGTCGCACGGCTGCGTGCTGAACACCCGGAAATCAAGGTCGAATTGGACTTGCTCGCGCGCTGTGCCGGCGCTCTCTACAAGATGCTGCGTACCGACTACGACCCACTAGAGCTCTTGTTCCCACAGGGCGATCTGACCTCTGCGGCGCAACTTTATCATGCGACCCCAGGCTCGCAGGTGCTGAATGAGGCGGTGAGGCGGTCGGTAACGGACATGATCGCCAGCATGCCATGGTGGCGCGGTATACGGATTCTGGAAATCGGCGGCGGTACTGGTGGGACGACTGCGAGCCTTTTGCCGCATCTGCCCAACGATCGATGTGACTATTGGTTTACCGACATTTCGGCCATGTTTATCGATCAGGCACGCCAGAAGTTTTGCGCCTTCGATTTTATCCATTATCGCACTCTAGACATCGAACGCGAGCCGGGTGAGCAAGGCCTTGCGGACGTGCATTTCGACATCGTTATTGCTGGCAACGTTCTGCACGCAGCCTCCGACGTTCGCCGCGCGCTTCGCCACACGCGGCTACTGCTGGCACCGGGCGGCGCGGTCGTGTTGCTGGAGGGGACGCATCCGGTCGGTTGGATCGACCTTATCTTTGGTCTCACCAAACAATGGTGGGGATTCACCGACGGGGAGTTGAGAACCCGCCATCCGCTTCTGTCGGCATCGGGCTGGAGAGATGTGCTGCAGGAGAGCGGCTTCCCAGATGTTGCCGTGGCATCCGCGGACGCCGCGCAGGTGCTGGCACATCAGGCCGTCATCATTGCGCGCACCGAACCCATCGCTACCCGAGCAGCGATGGCGCAATCGCGCCATGCGAAGCAATGGCTCGTGTTTACGGATCAAAGCAACGCGGCCCGCCAGCTCATCGAGGGGCTGATAGAGCATAGCCGAAGTTGCATCGTCGTTGCAGCGGATGACAGCTTACGCGACCCCGTCGCGGGCGACCTTGCAGTATCCGGATCGCCCCAATACTGGCTTAATCCGCATGACCCTGCACATTACCAGCGGCTGCTGAATTCGATCGGCGGAGTCGAGATGCCGGTTGACGGCGTGGTGTACTTCTGGGGTTCTGTAGCGCCGCCATCGGCCTCGGATGTCGCCGTGCGCTCTGGAATCAATTCTTGCCTTCATGCCGTGAAGGCGTTCGTCGCGGCTGGCCTCGTGGCACCGCCGGCATTCTGGATCATCACGCGCGACGCTTGTGCCGTTGGACCGGATTCTATCGTCAGCGGTCTTTGGCAATCTCCGATTTCAGGCTTTGCGCAAGCGGTCGCGCTAGAGCATCCAGAATTGCAGCTCCGGCAAATCGATCTGGGTGCGGACTGGGCCGACGAAGATGGCGATGCCTTGATCGCCGAGGTCTGGTCGCCGGGGGCAGAGCGCCTGGTTTCACTACACAGCCGGCGTCGGCAGGTCGCCAGGCTCGCGAGAATAGAGAATATCGTGGGCCGTGATCCGGATGCCATCGCCATCCCGCACGCTCGGGGATTCCGGCTGGCGATATCCGAGCGCGGCTCGCTCGATAATCTGGTGGTTGATCAATTCCGCCAGCAACCCCCGGGCCCGGGCCAGGTCCAGATCGAGGTAGCTTTCGCCGGATTGAATTTCCGCGATGTCCTCAACGCATTGGGCTTATATCGGGGTGACGCCGGTGCGCTCGGCGGCGAGTGTGCAGGGAAGGTGACAGCCGTTGGCGACGGGGTGCAGACGCTTCGACCAGGCGACCAGGTCCTCGCAATCGCGCCGGCGGCCTTCGCAGACTATGTCACCACGGACGCAAGGCTCGTCGTCGCTGTACCGCCCTCTTGCACATTGGCAGAGGCGGCTACGATCCCGATAGCATTCGCCACCGCCTGGTACACATTGCTCGATCTCGCCGGATTGAGGCGCGGTGAGCGTGTGTTGATTCATGCCGCATCCGGCGGGGTCGGGCAGGCGGCTATCCAGATTGCACGTCACGTCGGCGCGGAGGTGTTCTGCACCGCCGGATCTCAGAAACGAGCAGTCCTCGAGGCCCTCGGCGTGGAACACATCTTCGACTCGCGAAAGCTCGATTTCCCTGAGCAAATCTATCATCTTACGCGCGGCGAAGGTGTGGATGTCGTGCTCAATTCGCTGACGGGAACGGGCGCGCCAAAGAGCTTCGAAGTATTGCGAGGTGGCGGCCGGTTCATTGACATCAGTAAGGGTGAGTTTCGTGAACCGGCCAGCGCCGACCAAGAGCATCGCGACATTACCTACCATGGATTCGATCTGGCCGAAGTTTGCCGTACCGATCCGCAAGCCATTCAGCAACTGCTGAGCAAGATCGTCGGGGAACTTGCCAGCCGAGCGCTGCAACCGCTGTCGGCACGTACTTTCGATCTTGCAAACGCCCGAGCCGCCTTCCGTTGGATGCAGCAGTCGCGCCACACGGGCAAGATTATTGTGCGGATTCCTTCGCCATCGCCGGGGGCGCCGGCGGGCTCCACCCAATCCGCGGCTGCCATTCGGCTGCAGCCGAACGCGACATATTTGATCAGCGGCGGCTTCGGAGCCCTAGGGCTGTTGACCGCGCGTTGGATGACGGCGCGCGGCGCGCGCAGCCTTGTTCTTCTGGGCCGCAGCGAACCGGACGAGCGCGCGCAATCGCAGATCGCGGAACTTGAAGCGGCCGGGGCACAGGTCCGCATTGTTCAGGCCGACGTCGCCGATGCCGGACAACTTCGGCAAGCGCTGGAGGAAGTCAGACAGTCCCTGTTGCCTTTGCGTGGGGTCATCCATTCGGCCGGCCAACTCGACGACGGGGTTGTGACACAGCAGACGCCGGAGCGATTCGGTCGCGTCATGGCGGCCAAAGTCGCAGGATCATGGAACCTTCATCTCCTGACACAAGGAGATACACTCGACTTCTTCGTCATGTATTCGTCCGCGGCGTCGGTGCTGGGTTCGGCGGGACAAGCGAACCATTCGGCGGCGAACGCCTTCCTCGATGCGTTGGCGCATTTTCGCCGGGCCGCTGGGTTGCCGTCGCTGTGCATTAACTGGGGGCCCTGGCTGGACATCGGTGAGGCATCAAAGCGCGAGGCCGGGAAACGTTTCGATACGAAAGGGATGGGCGCGATTGCGCCGGAGCAGGGATTGCGGATCCTCGAGCGGCTTTGGGACGGCAGCCGAACGCAGGTGGCGGTGCTGCCGATCAACTGGCCACAGTTGCTTGACCATTACCCGGACCACGAGCTGCTGAGTGACTTTCGCGGCGCAGCCGGTCAGCGTGCCAATAGCTCTTCGTTGCGATCGCTCCTCGCGCAAACCGCGGAGCATGATCGCCCCGCTACGGTCGCGGCGTTCATTGCGGAACAGGTCGCGAGTGCGCTCGGGCTGGCATCGGCGGCCGACGTAGACCACGAAACCGGCTTCTTTGATCTCGGCATGGATTCGCTGACATCGGTGGAGCTGAGAAACCGCCTCCAAGCGGAACTGGGTTGCCAGTTGCCGACAACCAGCATCTTCGATTTCCCCAACGTAGAAGCGCTCACGCGGTTTGTGGTGCGAGAGGTGCTCCAGCTCGACGTGCCGGAGCCGCCAAGTTCGCGTCCCGCTGAGATCGCACGGCGAGCAGAAGAGAACGTCGATGCGCTTGACCAGCTAAGCGACGAGGAACTTGCCGAACTGCTCGGCAAGAAACTTACACTGATGACCTAAACATTGGGTCCTCTTGTCATGTCGGATGGCGATACGAAGATCGATTATCGAACTCTGATGATGCACGCCCTACGTAAAGTAGAGGCGACCGAGGCGCGTATTCGCGCATTGCAAGATGAAAAGTCTGAACCGATTGCGGTGATCGGCATGGGCTGCCGCTTTCCTGGGGGCGCCGATACCCCGGACGAATTCTGGCGCCTGTTATCGGCGGGACACGACGCGATTTCCGCGGTTCCGGAAGACCGATGGGATGCGGCAGCCTGGTATGACCCGGATCCTCAAGCCCCAGGGAAGATGTACACCCGCAACGGGGGCTTTCTTCAACAGATCGACAGATTCGATGCCGGATTCTTCGGCATATCGAACCGGGAGGCGCAGTCGATCGACCCACAGCAGCGGCTGGTGCTGGAGGTGAGTTGGGAGGCACTGGAGAATGCCGGACTGATACCGCGGGACCTGGCCGGCAGCCGGGTAGGCGTGTTTATCGGGCTGTGCAGTAACGATTACTCGCATCTTCTGGCGCGACGCCCGCGAACCGAAATCGACGCCTATCTGGCGACCGGAAACTCGCACAGCGTTGCAGCCGGACGGCTCGCGTTTCTGCTGGGGTTTACGGGACCCGCGCTCGCGATCGACACCGCTTGCTCATCGTCACTCGTAACGGTTCACATCGCCTGTCAAAACCTCCGTCAGCGCGAGTGCGATCTGGCCCTGGCGGGTGGCGTCAACCTGATGCTGACCCCCGACCTGACGGTGAATTTCTGCAAAGCGCAGATGTTGGCGCCGGATGGCAGGTGCAAGACGTTCGACGCATCGGCTGACGGATTTTCACGCGGCGAAGGTTGCGGGATGGTGGCGCTCAAGCGGCTCTCGGACGCTTTGCGCGACGGCGATCCGGTGCTGGCCTTGCTGCGCGGCTCCGCCGTCAATCAGGATGGGCGCACCAGCGGCCTGACGGTTCCCAACGGGCCGTCCCAGCAAGCGGTGATCCAGCAAGCTTTAGGAAACGCAGGCGTCGACCCGGGCGAGGTGAGCTACATCGAGGCCCACGGTACGGGAACCCGCCTGGGGGACCCAATTGAGGTTGGGGCTCTGGGAGTCGTTTTTGGGAAGTCGCACTCGCACGATGATCCGCTGCTGATCGGATCGGTGAAGACCAATCTAGGTCATCTCGAGGGCGCGGCGGGAATTGCATCGCTGATAAAGGTCGTGCTGTCGCTGCAGCACAATATGATCCCGCAGCATCTGCACTATCAGCGGCCTAGCGGCGAAATCGACTGGCAACGGCATCCGGTGCGCGTGTGCGCGGATCCGACGCCGTGGCCCGCGCATCGGGTCCGCCGCGTGGCCGGCATCAGTTCGTTCGGATTTAGCGGCACCAATGCTCATCTCTTGGTCGAAGCAGCGCCGCCCCTGCCCGCAACGACCGCGCCAGGCGAAACAGGGCAAACAGCACGGCGGCCGGCGCTCGGCCTGCTGAACATCTCTGCAAAATCCGCGGTGTCTCTCGTCGATTTGGCGCGAAGATACGATCAATATCTGGGCGGGAGTCCGAACGCGGATCTGGGGGAGGTTTGCTATAGCGCCGCCGTCAGACGCAGCTTGTTCCGCCACCGGCTAAGTGTCACTGGCCATACCATCGACGAATTGCGTGCCCGGCTTGAAGCGTATGGGGAGGGGAGGAAAATCGACGGAGTCCACCAGGGCCTCGTCCAAGAGCGCGATGCGGCGCCGGTGGCTTTCCTGTTCACCGGCCAGGGCTCGCAATACGTCGGCATGGGAAGCAGGCTGTACGCGGCGGAACCAGTGTTTCGGGCCGCACTCGACCGATGTGCGAAACTCAGCAAAGACCTGCTCAACCGTCCCTTGCTGAATCTGCTTTTTGCAGACGCAGACGTCGAACAAACCGGTTACGCGCAACCGGCGTTGTTTGCCTTAGGTTACGGCCTTGCGGAGCTGTGGCAATCGTGGGGGCTGCGTCCGGGCTGGGTGATGGGACACAGCCTGGGCGAGTATGTGGCGGCCTGCGTGGCCGGGGCGTTCGATCTGGAAGACGGCTTGAGGCTGGTGATCGAACGAGGGCGGCTGATGCAGTCCCTGCCCGTCGGCGGGGGCATGGCGGCGGTCTTCGCCAGCGAGGCGACCGTGGCGGAGGCGATCACGGGCCGCGCCGGCGAACTGGCGATCGCGGCCCTGAACGGACCGACGAACACGGTGATCTCGGGGGCCACGCCGGCCGTGGACGCGGCCATCGCCGTGTTCGAGCGGCAGGGAATTGCTGCGCGGCGGCTCGCGGTTTCGCACGCCTTTCATTCGCCACTCATGCACCCGATGCTGGATCAATTCAGCAAAGTCGTTGAGCAAATCAGGTTTCGCCCGCTGCGCATTCCTCTGGTCTCTAATGTGACAGGCGAGATACTGGCGGCCGGGCAAACCGTCGATGCGGCCTATTGGCGCCGGCATACGCGTGACGCAGTGCGATTTCACGCGGGAATTCAAACGCTGCTGGCAGCCGGTAATCGCCTGTTCCTGGAAATCGGCGCAAAGCCCGTTTTGTGCGGCATGGGTGCCGCGTGCGCTGACGAGGGCAACCAGATCTGGCTTCCCTCGCTGCGCCCGGGTCGCGACGAATCCGAATGCGTTGTCGAGGCATTGGCCGGTCTGCACGTCGGCAGCGCCAGGATCGATTGGAGCAAATACTATCCGGGTACCGGCTACCGATTTTGTCCAATACCTACCTATGCGTTCCAACGCCAGCCCGTCTGGTTCGAAGCGAAAGACACGCCGATGCAAGCGGAGAGCAAAGCGACGCGCCAAAGTGATCGGGCAGATTCATCGGACGCCGATCGCCAGACCCTCGTCTTGCGGGAACTTACCGCCTTGACGGCGGACTTGCTGCGGACGGCGGTCGAGGAGATGGACATCAACGCGCCGTTTCTGGAGATGGGGGCGGATTCGTTGGTGCTGATGGAGGCGGTTCGGGGCGTGGAAAAGACCTTCGGCGTGAAGGTCAGCATCCGCCAGATATTCGAAACGCACACCAATATCGCTGCTTTGGCTCGCTACATTGCTAATACGATGCCCAAGGATCGCCATGACGCGATGACGGTGCAAACGCCAGCAGTTGTTCCGGATTTATCCGCATCGCCAGAGGCTCTGCATTCCGCGTCGGCGGGAGCGTTGCCAAATGTGGCGATTCCAGATCTGCGGCCACCTGCTAGCCATACCGATGAGTCTTCCCTGGTGGCGCTCTGCGAGCAGCAGTTGCACGTTTATCAGCAGATCGTCTCGCACCAGCTTGCCGCCTGCCGCAATGGTTTGACCACAGGCCTCACACAGGTGTCAGCAAGCGAACAACAAGTCAGCCCTCGCGGGTCTCCCTTTGCCAGCGGCACTGATACTATCGCACTTGGTAATGGGAAGTCGCATGTTGCCGCACCCGAAAAAGGGAAGGCTCATGCTGCCGCACCTGAAAATGGGAAGACGGTCAACGCGGCCGTCCCGCCGTGGAAGGTCGCGGAAGTTCGGGCGCGCGGACTGACGCCGCAGCAGGCGGCGCATCTCGAAAAATTGACCGCACAATATACGCAGCGCACGCGGGGTTCGAAGGCCCTGGCACAAAGGTTTCGCCGGGTGCTGTCCGACAATCGCGCTTCGGCTGGCTTTCGTTATTCAACCAAGGAGATGTTGTACCCGATCGCCGCCAACCGGTCGCAAGGTTCGCGGATCTGGGACGTCGATGGCAATGAGTACATCGACATTACAATGGGCTTCGGGGTCAATCTGTTCGGGCATAATCCGGAATTCATTACGCATGCGCTGCGGAACCAGTTGGACCTCGGCATTCAATTGGGACCGCAGGCGCCGTTAGCTGGCGAGGCGGCGCAACTGGTCTGCGAGCTGACAGGAATGCAGCGCGCGTATTTTTGCAACACCGGGACCGAGGCGGTCCTGACTGCCATCCGTCTCGCGCGCGCCGTGACAGGGCGCGACAAGATCGCGATATTCAGCGGCTCGTACCACGGGCACTCCGATGGAGTGCTGGGCGAACCGGTTCATGGCAACGACGGTCCGCAGGCACGGCCGTTGGTGCCGGGCATTCCCGCCGGCATGCTGGCCGATGTGATGGTACTGCAGTACGGCGAACCCGGTTCTCTGCGGATCATCCGCGAACATGCCGGCGAGTTGGCGGCAGTGCTGGTGGAACCGGTGCAAAGTCGGCGGCCGGATTTTCAACCAAAAGCGTTTTTGCACGAGCTGCGTGCACTGTGCACAAACGTGGACGTCGCACTGATGTTCGACGAAATGATCACCGGCTTTCGCGTCGATCCTGGCGGTGCGCAGGCCTGGTTTGGCGTTCGCGCCGATATCGCCACATACGGCAAAGTCGCCGGCGGTGGTTTGCCGGTGGGGATCGTCGCCGGTTCGACGCGATTTCTTGATGCGATCGACGGCGGATTCTGGGACTATGGGGATTCGTCATATCCGCGCGCCGAGACGACTTTCGTTGCCGGGACATTCAACAAGAGCCCGCTGACAATCGCTGCCGTCCGCGCCGTTCTCACCGAGATCAAGCGGCGCGGGCCACACTTGCAGCAGCGGCTGAATGCGCGGACGGCCGATCTTGTCCGGCGTCTCAACGATGTGTTCGAACGGGAGGCGGCGCCGATACGCGTGGTACACTTCGGATCGCTGTTCCGCTTCAAGTTCACCGGCAACCTGGATCTCTTCTTCTTTCATCTGTTGGAACGCGGAATCTACGTGTGGGAAGGACGCAACTGCATGCTATCCGACGCGCACAGCGACCGCGACATCGACGCGATCGTGGACGCCGTCGCAGACAGCGCGCGCGCACTGCGTGAGGGAGGATACATCGTGGACGCGGGGCGGCCGCCGAACGGAACGAAGGATGCCGCCGCGGTCGCGTCCCTGGCCGCGGCGAGCCCAGAGGCAAAATCGTTCTGGCAGCGTGATCGGCACGCCGCCGGTTCGCCTCTGGCCGCGTTCACGAAGCAAGCCGAGGTCGCGGCCAACGAGCGGTCGCGGGACTTGGAGTTCAGCCTGTACTTCTTCGGTGTCTACGACTCTCGCTACGACCGCAACAAATACCGCTTGTTGTTCGAAAGCGCTCGCTATGCCGACACGCATGGCTTCTCGGCCTTGTGGCTCCCCGAGCGCCACTTCCACGAGTTCGGCGGCTTGTCTCCCAATCCGTCGGTGCTGTGCGCCGCATTGGCCAGGATCACCCAGAATATTCAGCTTCGTGCAGGAAGCGTTGTCCTGCCGCTACATCACCCGATTCGCGCCGCGGAGGAATGGTCGGTCGTCGATAACATCTCGGACGGACGGGTTGGTGTAGCGTTTGCTTCAGGATGGAATCCCACCGATTTCACGCTGGCGCCGGGCAAATTCGGCAATCACCGCGACGCAATGTTGGCTGGCATCGCGCAGGTTCAGAAACTCTGGCACGGCGAATCGCTGACCATCACGACCGGCAACGGACAGGAAGCCGATGTCAGGCTGTTTCCCCTGCCGATGCAGGCCGAGTTGCCTACCTGGCTGACGGTCGTCAACAACCCGGACACATTCGAACTGGCCGGGGCAATGGGAGCCGGCGTGCTGACCAACCTGATGGCGCAGGACATCGATCGGCTCGCCGAAAACCTTCGGATCTATCGCCGGGCACTAGCGGAGCATGGCCATGACCGGTCACGCGGGCACGTGACCCTGCTGCTGCACACGTTCCTGGGGAATGAATTCAAGCCCACGATCGAGGCCGCCCGGAAGCCGTTCAAGCAATATCTTTCTTCATCGGTCGGACTGTTTCGTACCATGGCCAAGAGCCAGAATCTCTCGGTCGACTTCGATATTCTTACTGATGACGATAAGGACGCGATGTTCGAGCATGCGTACGAGTCGTACGTAACCTCCACAGCGCTCATTGGAACGCCGGACTCATGCGCCTCGTTGATCGACAGACTGCAGGCCATCGGCGTCGATGAGATTGCATGTCTCGTGGACTTTGGCGTGGATCCGGCGGCGGTACTGAACAGTTTGCCGGTGTTGACCGAGTTAAAAAATCGGTACGGCCGGCACGGTGACGCCGGCGGGCGCCCGACTAACGGTTCGGCAATTGCACTGCCCACACAAGACGGCGTAGAGCATACAGTGCCGCTGACTGAGGCGCAGGCGCAACTGGTGTTGCTATCGCAGCTCGACCCCGCAGGAGCAGTCGCCTACAACGAGCCGGTGGTGCTTGAGCTTAACGGGCAACTGAACCTGGACGGGCTGAGGCAGGCCGTTCGTCGGCTGGTCGACCGCCACGAGGCCTTGCGATCCCACATCAACATCGAGACCGACGAACTCGTAATCGCCGCGTGGCGAACGATCGACGTGCCCGTCACGGACATCTCCGGATGTTCGGACGAGGAAAAGACAAGCGGGCAGGCACGCTGGTTCGCCGACCAGGCGCAATCGCCATTCGATCTGGCACGCGGGCCGCTTGTGAAGGTCGAAGTGCTGAAATGGTCCGATCGGCGCCATTTCGTCTGTCTCTCGGCCCATCACACGGTCGTCGACGGGGCAGCGATCGGCATCCTGATTTCGGAACTGACCAGGCTCTACAACGCGGCGCGGCGGGGCGCGGCAGAGGATTTGCCGGATCCGATCCAGATCAGCGATTATACCGAGTGGCTCGGGCGATCGATCGTGAGCCAGGAGTGGCAGCGCCAGAAGCAGTTCTGGATCAGCCGGATTTCTGCGAGCTGCCCAGCGTTGGAGTTCCCATCGGATCGCCCACGCCCGCCGCACAAAACCTATGCCGGTCGACGCTTGACGGCCACCCTCGATGCGGAGCTTGTCGCCGGGATCAAGCGCGTTGCGCAGCGCGAAAACTGCACGCTGTTCATGGCGCTGCTGGCCGCGTACACCGTGCTGCTGCACCGGATGGCGGATCAACCCGAGATAGTCGTCGGCATACCGGCGCTCGGCAGATCGCTGCCGGGCGGCGATCGCCTGATCGCGTACTGTGCGCACATCCTGCCGATTTACAGCGATCTTCAGCACAGCACGCGTTTTTCTGAACATCTCAGGGCGATCCGCTCGACGCTGCTCTATGCCTACGAGAACCAGGATTTCCCCTTTGCCAACTACCTGTCCGAGCTGAAAATTCCGCGCGATCCTAGTCGCGCACCGGTCGTTGACCACATTTTCAATCTGGATGGCCCGCTGCCCACACCCAGGTTGGAAGGTCTGGACGTCGCTTATTACGATCAGCCGGTCACCAGCGCCCGCTTCGACCTTGGTGTGAACGGCGTTGAAATCGACACCCGGCTGCTGCTGTACTGCGATTACAATACCGATCTGTTCGATGAAGCCACCATCCGCCGATTGCTCGGCGCGTTCCAGACTTTGCTCCGGGCGATTGTCCGATCGCCCGATGCCAATGTGTTCGACCTGCGACTGCTTTCCGCGACCGAGCGCGCGCGATTGATCACGGACTTCAATACGCCGAGCCATGCCGTGCCGAACTGTCGTTACCCTGCAATCCACCAGTATTTCGAAGCGCACGCGGCAAGGGCGCCAGACGCTGTTGCGGTGGTGTGTCCGGCCACGGATGTGAGCACCCGGCAAACGCTGACGTACTCGGAGTTGAACGAGCGGGCAAACCAACTGGCGCATTACCTTCGCCGCCGCGGTCTTGGCCCCGCGGAGCTTGTTGGCATCTACCTGGACCGTACTGTCGAAATGGTCGTCGCGGTTCTTGCGATCCTGAAGGCGGGAGGGGCCTACTTGCCGCTCGACCCTAGCTATCCGCGCAGCCGGGTCGAGTTCATCTGCAAAGACGCCACCGCACGATTCATTATTACGACACGCTCGTTGTCGCACGAATTGTCTGGCATCGCCGCGGAGGCAATTTGTGTCGATGCTTGCGCGCAGGAAATTCTGCTGGAGCCGAAATTTGACCCAACGGCCGGGGTCGCGGATCAGCAGTTGGCCTATGTGATGTATACGTCCGGCTCGACGGGTGACCCTAAAGGCACAGCGATCACCCATCGGAACGTAACGCGCCTGTTTACTGCGACGGATGCGTGGTTTCGCTTAGTCGACAGCGATGTGTGGTCACTGTTTCATTCGCTGGCCTTCGATTTCTCGGTATGGGAATTGTGGGGCGCATTGGCCCATGGCGCCCGGCTTGTCATCGTGAATTACGAAACCAGCCGTACGCCCGCCGCCTTCCGCAAATTGTTGACGGAAGAGCGGGTGACGGTACTCAACCAGACCCCATCGGCCTTCCGTCAGCTCATTCAATTCGAGCAATCCGCGGACGCGGCGGCGGAACTGGCATTGCGGCTGGTGATCCTGGGTGGCGAAGCGTTGGAACCTGCGATACTGAGGCCATGGTTTCAGCGGCATGGCGATCGGCACCCGCTGATCGTCAACATGTATGGCACCACCGAGACAACGGTGCACGTCACGTATCGTCCGATCCTCGAGGCCGATCTTGAGCGAGGCAAAAGCGTGATCGGGCGGCCGATCCCGGATCTGCAGATCTACATCCTCGATGGCCTCGGCGAAGTCGTGCCGGTGGGCGTCCGCGGCGAGATCCATATCGCCGGTGCCGGTGTGGCGCGCGGCTATATCAAGCGTCCGGATCTTACGAGCGAGCGATTCCGATCCAATCCGTTCGGCAGCGAATCGGGGGGCCGTCTCTATCGAACGGGCGATCTTGGGCGGTATCTGGCCAACGGGGATATCGAGTACCTGGGCCGATGCGACCAGCAGGTGAAAGTGCGCGGGTTCCGCATCGAGCTCGGCGAAATTGAAGCCACCTTGACGAGCCACCCCGCGGTGGCAGAGGCCGTTGTGACAGCGGTCGATGATCCGGATGGCGGCAAGCGGCTGATCGCCCATATCGTGGCGCCGGGCGGAGAAACGGCACCCACGGCCAATGAACTGCGTGCCCATCTGCGGCAGAGTCTGCCGGACTATATGATCCCCGCGGCATTTGTTCCGCTTAAATCCATACCGCTGACCGCGCACGGCAAAATCGACCGCCGGGCGCTTCTCGACAGGCCTGCAGATGGCTACGCGCGTCAGGAATACGTCGCGCCGCGCACGGCCACGGAGCAGGTTCTGGCAGGCATCTGGAGTGACGTGTTGGGAGTGGAGCGTATCGGCACCGAGGACAATTTCTTTGAACTGGGCGGCCATTCGCTGCTGGCGACGCAACTGTTGACCAGAATACGTCAGGTCTTTCGAATGGACATCTCGCTCCCTCAACTGTTCGAGGCGCAGACCGTAGCCGACCTTGCCCTGCGCCTGACTGCCCTCGAACGAAGCCCGGGTCAGGTCGAGAAGATTGCACTGCTGCGGCGGCAAGTCGAAGGCATGAATGCGGAACAAGTCGCGCGCGCTCTCTCCCGCAACGCCGCGGGCCGGCAAGCACAGCGAGAACCGGTATGAGCGCCAACAGCTCACAGCAGGAGCAGCTATTCGATCTGTTGCTGCGGCAGGAAGGCCTGGACGTCGCGCCGGCGGCTGCGATCGCCCGGCGCCTCGACCGCAGCGAGGCTCCGCTGTCATCCACGCAGGCGCGGCTATGGTTTCTCGACAATCTCGACGGGCCCACGCCCAACTACAACATGCCCGGCATGCTGCGGCTCGAGGGCGAGCTTGATGTCGTTGCGTTGCGCTTCAGCCTGCGCGACATTCGTAACCGTCACGACACCTTGCGCACGCGCTTCGTCCGGCGTGGCGACGAGCCTGTACAGATGATCGATCCACCCGGCGACTTTGCGTTGCAGGTGGTCGATCTGACTGCGTTCGACGCCGCCGAGCGCCAGGCAAGATTTGATCATGCCGCCAGGCAGAACGCCGAGCGGCCGTTTGATCTCGCTCGGGGTCCGTTGTTGCGCGTGCAGTTGCTCCGGCTGGCGGATCGGCAGCACGTGCTGCTGTTCGCGATGCACCATATCATCTCCGACGGGTGGTCGGTCGGGGTGCTGATCCGCGAATTGACGGAGTTGTACAGAGCGTGGCACGACGGGGTTGCCCCAGAACTGCCCGCGCTGACAATCCAGTACGCCGATTATGCACAGTGGCAGCAGGCACACCTCACCCGCGAATCGCTCCGGAACTCCCTTGAACACTGGCGTGAGCGCCTCGAGGGTGCGCCCGAGATCCTGCACCTGCCGACGGACAGGCTGCGCCCCCCGGTACAAACCTACACCGGGCACACTGAGCGCTTTCATATCGGCCCCGACCTGACAGCGCAGTTGCGGCAACTGGCCCGACGATGCGACGCCACGTTGTTCATGACCCTGCAAGCTGGGCTGGCCGTTCTGCTATCCCGCTACAACGGCTCCGACGACATCGTGTTCGGGACAGTCGTGGCCAATCGGAACGTCGCCGCGGTTGAGACCCTGATCGGGTTCTTCGCTAACACTCTGGTCCTGAGAGCAGATCTTTCGGGCGATCCTACATTTGGCGAGTTGCTGGCGCGCGTGCGGCGCACCTCGCTCGCAGACCATCAGCATCAGCATGTGCCGTTCGAGTTTCTGGTCGAGGAGTTGCAGCCGCGGCGAAATCTGAGCTACACCCCGTTGATCCAGGTGCTGTTGACCTTGCAGAATATGTCACAGCTTGATTTGGAATTGCCGGGGCTTACGATCTCGATCGAAGAACCCACGACGAATATCGCCAAGTTTGATCTTACGATCGCATTGACCGAAGCCGGCCGCGGTCTAGGCGGCGAAATCGAATACAACACTGCACTATTCGATGATGTAACGATCAGACGCATGGCGGGGCATTTGCAAAATCTGCTCGCTGCCGTGTCGCGCCGGCCGGACCTGCGCATTTCTAAGGTGGAGTTTCAGAGCGCCGAGGAATTCGAACTTCTGCTGCACACCTGGAACGATACCGCGACCGACTTTCCGCGCGACAAGTGCATTCAGGAATTGTTCGAAGGGCAGGCCGCCGAAGCGCCGCACAGCGTCGCGCTGGTGTTTCGCGACCAGGTGCTGACGTATCAGGAGCTGAACGCGCGCGCGAACCAAGTGGCCCACCATTTGCGCAAGCTTGGTGTCGGCCCGGAAATCGCCGTGCCGATCATGTGTGAACGCAGCATCGAGCTGATCGTCGGCATTCTGGGCATCGTCAAAGCCGGCGGCGCCTATGTGCCACTGGATCCAAGATATCCCGCGGACCGGCTCGCCTACATGTTCGGCGAGGTCAAGTGCCCGGTGGTGTTGACGCATCGGGCGTGCTTGGGCCGCCTGCCCGATGGTGCCACCACCCCGCTACTTCTCGACGAGCACTGGCCTGCGATCGCAGCGCAAAGTCAGGCAAACCTGCGGCACGCAACGTGGCCCGACCATCTTGCCTACGTTATGTTCACCTCGGGTTCGACCGGCCGCCCCAAAGGTGTCCGGGTGGTGCATGACGGTGTCGTACGGCTGGTGAAAAACACCAACTACGTCGACCTCTCCGCCGAGCAAGTCATTCTGCAGTTGACCGCGATCTCCTTCGACGTATCGACGTTCGAGATCTGGGGAAGCCTTTTGAACGGGGGCCGGCTGGTGGTACCACCGCCCGAAATCCTGTCATTCGACGACATCGGCCGCATCATCCAGGATTACGGCATCACCACGATGTGGCTGACGGCTGGGCTGTTTCACCTGATGGTGGACGAGAACCTCGACGCACTGCGGCCTTTGCAACAATTGCTGGCGGGCGGCGATGCGCTGTCGGTGCCGCATTGCCGACGCGTTCTGCAGGAGATTCCGAGCCTGCGGCTGATCAATGGCTACGGGCCGACTGAATGCACGACATTCACCACCTGCTGTACGCTGACCGAAGCGAGCATCGGCAATTCGGTGTCGCTAGGCCGCCCGATCGCAAATACGAAGGTGTACATACTCGACAGGCACCGCAATCTCCTGCCGCCCGGGTGCGCCGGCGAACTTTGCGTCGGCGGCTACGGGTTGGCGCGGGATTACCTGAATGACGTTGCGCTGACGGCCGACAGATTCATCCCCGACCCGTTCAGCCCCGAACCCGGCGGCCGGCTCTATCGCACCGGCGATCTCTGCCGCTACCTGCCGGATGGGAATATCGAGTATCTTGGTCGTTTCGATCGCCAGGTCAAGATCCGCGGCTTCCGGATCGAACTTGGGGAGATTGAAACTGTGCTTGCCTCGCTCGATACCGTGCGCGACTGCACCGTGACGGCGCGGCCTGACTCCTCGGGAAACAGGCAGTTGGTGGCCTACGTCGTCCCGGCCGAACCACTGCATCCTCCCAGCGAAGAAGCCCTCCGCGCGGTGCTGGCCCGGCGACTGCCGGAGTTCATGGTGCCGGCAGCCTTCGTGATGTTGGAAAGGCTGCCGCTGAACCCAAGCGGCAAGGTCGACCGCGACGCGCTGCCGGATCCGCAGGCGATGCCGAGCGATCAGGACTACGTCGCGCCGCGCACCGAAACAGAGTGCGCCATTGCGGAGATGTGGTCACGCCTTCTGCATGTCGCGCAGGTAGGGGTGCACGACGACTTCTTTGCTCTCGGTGGTCATTCCCTGATGGCAATCCAACTTGTGTCGCGCATCCGCGACCGGTTCGGGATCGTTATCGGGGTACGCCAGGTATTCGAATTCTCGACAATCGCGGGACTTGCAGCGCATCTGGATGACCTGCAAATGGCAGGCACGCGCGATCCTCGCCTCCCGTCGTTCGACCGCCGGCCGTTGGGTCAGCCGCTGCGACTTTCATTCGCGCAAGAGCGGCTTTGGTTTCTGTACCAGATCGAACCCGAAAGCGCGGCGTACAACGTTCCGGTCGCGCTGCGGCTTTTGGGCCGCTTGCAGCCCGATGTTCTGCTGCGGTGCTTTCAGGAGATCGAGCGTCGGCACGAGACGCTGCGCAGCAACTTCCGCCAGCACGAAGGCATGGCGGCGCTGGTGCTGCATGACCGGTGCCGCATCGAGCTGGCATCGCGGGATCTGCGCGAACTTCCCGCTCCAGAACAAATATCCGCTTGGCAGCAATTGGCAGCAACCGAGAGCTTGCGGCCATTTGATCTGGAGCGCGAACCTCTGCTCCGATTGTTCCTGATGCGACTGGCAGAAGACGATCATGTGCTGCTGATCACGCTGCATCACATCGTTGCCGACGGCTGGTCGCTTGGCGTATTGTTCGACGAATTCTCACGCCTTTATCGTGCCTTGGTGGCAGGACAGCCATCGCCGCTTCGCGAAGTGCTGGTCCAATACACCGATTTCGCCGCCTGGCAACGGTCCTGGCTGCAAGGCGAAGTTCTCGACAAGCAATTGGCCTACTGGAGCGGGCAGCTCGCCAACGCCCCCACTCTGCTCGAATTGCCAACCGACCGCCCGCGGCCCGCGCGACAGACCTATCCGGGACGCACCCATCTGTTCACGATCGACCGCGGACGGATGGCAGACTTGCATCGGCTCAGCCAAGAGACCGGCAGCAGCAAATTCATGATACTGCTGGCGGCGTACGCTTGCGTGCTCGCCCGCTACAGCGGTCAGCACGAGCTGGTTGTGGGGACGCCCGTCGCCAATCGTAAGCACAGCGACACGGAATCCTTGATCGGCTTTTTCGTCAACACGTTGGCCCTGCGGGTGGACGTTTCGGGGGAACCGACATTTCGCGAACTGCTGACGCGCGTCCGCACGATCACGCTCGACGCTTTTGCACATGATGACTTGCCGCTACAGCAACTGATCGAGCATCTGTCACCGGAGCGAAGCCGCAGCCACGCGCCGCTGTTTCAAACCCTGTTCGTATTGCAGAACGCTCCGATCGGCGCCCTCGAACTGCCGGACCTTGCGCTGACCGTGATCCACCAGCCGTCGCGGATTGCCAAATTCGACTTGACGCTGACCTTGGAAGAAACGGACGGCTGCCTGGCGGGAGAGTTCGAGTATAATTCAGACTTGTTCGATGCCGACACCATTGCGCGCCTCGCGGCCCACTTCGACCAGTTGTTGAGCGATGCCGTCGCGCGTCCGGACGAGCAAGTCTCGCGGCTGCGAATTTTGCCCCCGGCCGAGCGCCATATGGTGCTGCAGAAGTGGAGTCACGGCGAGATTGTCGAAGATGAAGGGCGCCTCGTGCCGCAATGGTTCGAGCACCAGGGGGCGCTCACTCCCGACGCCATTGCAGTGATAGTTGGTGAACGAGGCTACACGTATCGCCAGCTGAATGCACACGCGAATCAGCTCGCCCGCTTTCTCCGCAACCGGGACTGCGGCGCGGATGTTCCCGTGGGACTGTGCCTGGACCGAGGCTACGAGATGGTCGTGGCATTGCTCGCCGTACTCAAATCCGGTGGTGCGTACGTGCCGCTCGACCCGGGCTACCCCGACGAGCGGCTGGCATTCATGATCCGCGACTCGGGCCTCTCGCTCATTCTGACCCAGGCGGAATGGCTGGCGAGTCATCCGCAAACCTCATGCGAGGCGGTGTGCCTCGATCGGGATTGGCCTTCGATCGCTGACGAGTCCGTGTCGAACCTCAGTGTCTCACCTGCACCTGGCGATATTGCATATATAATCTATACATCCGGCTCCACAGGGCAGCCGAAAGGCGTCATGGTGCCGCACCGCGCATTGGCCAACCATATGCGGTGGATGCAGCGGACGTTTTCCGTCACTGCCGCAGACCGCGTGCTGCAGAAGACCCCGTTCAGCTTCGATGCGTCGGTCTGGGAGTTCTATCTGCCGATATTGACCGGCGGCAGCCTCGTGCTCGCCAGGCCCGACGGGCATCTGGACGCCGAGTACCTCGTCGCAGCCATCCGCACGCACCAGGTCACAGTGCTGCAGGGCGTGCCATCGCTGCTACGGGTCCTGGTCGCTACCCCCGGATTCCAGGACCTCGATTCGCTGCGCCTCGTGTTCAGCGGCGGCGAAGCGCTGACGGTCGATCTCGCCAGCAGCTTGCGTGCTGCCACATGTGCCACTGTCTGCAATCTCTACGGCCCCACCGAAGCTTGTATCGATGCGACCTTCCACGTGTGCTCTGGCGACGCAGAGGCACAGCCTGGCGCGACCACGGTTCCGATCGGGCGCCCCATTCAAAATGCCTTCGCGTTTGTCCTCGACGTGCATGGTCGGCCGCTGCCGATGGGCATCCCGGGCGAGCTTTGCCTCGGGGGCACGCCGCTCGCTCGCGGCTACTGGAACCAGCCCGAACTGACCGCGCAAAAGTTTATCGACAATCCGTTCGGCGCGGGGCGCCTCTTCAAGACAGGCGACCGCGCGCGCCTTCGTCCAAATGGACTTTTCGAGTTTCTCGGCCGGGCCGACGACCAGGTGAAGCTGCGCGGTGTCCGCATCGAACTCGGCGAGGTTGAAGCAACCTTACGCATGCATGAAGCAATAGAGGATGCCGCGGCGATCGTGAGCACTCTGGGGCCCGAAGGCCAGCGTCTCGTCGCCTTCGTGCAGCCGAGGAAGACGCGGCCAGTCTCTATCCCTGAGCTGCGTGCGTGGCTCAAGGCCCGTTTGCCGGAGCATATGCTGCCGCGCGGCTGGGCCGTGCTCGACCAATTGCCGCTGCTGCCTAATGGCAAGATCAACAAGGCGGCGCTGTCCGTGGAGGAAGCGGTTCGCCAGGCAACGGACAGCGCGCCCGCCCCAGGGACCGTTATCGAGGAGCTGCTGGCGACAATCTGGGCGCGGATACTCGGCGTCCCCGCCGTTGGATCAACAGATAATTTCTTCGAACTCGGCGGCCACTCTCTGCTCGCGACGCAACTCATATCACACATACGCGCGGCGTTCGACGTCGAACTGCCGCTGCGCTCGGCATTCGACGCGCCGACCGTCGCCGAACTCGCGCAGACCGTCGATCAGGCGATCCGAAACCGCGACAACCTCCCGGTATTGCCAAGGATCGAACGAAATCCGAGGACCGCCGATCTTCCGTTGTCCTTTGCGCAACAGCGGCTTTGGTTTCTGCAACATATCGACGCAGCGAATCCGTTTTACAACATGCCGATGGCCCTGGAGATTCGGGGCCGGCTGGACGTCGCGGTCCTGCGACGATCGCTCAATGAAGTCGTTCGCCGGCACGAAGCGCTTCGTGTCAATTTTCGCGCAATCGACGGCGAGGCGGTCCAACGCGTACATCCCACCCGTGAAGTATCGGTCGCGCTGGCTGATTTGCGCGACTTGCCGGCCGAGCACCAGTCAGCGGAAGTCACACGCCGGGCCGAAGCCGAGTCGCTGCAGGCGTTCGACCTTTCCTCGGACCTTCTGTTGCGGGCTGGCGTGCTGCAACTGGATGACGATCACCATGTCCTGTTGCTGACGCTGCACCATATTGTTTGTGATGGCTGGTCAATTGGAATCCTGACCCGCGAAATGGTGCGTCTCTACGAGTCATTTGCCGGTAACGCGGTCTCGCCGCTGTCGGAGCTCCCAATTCAGTACGCGGACTATGCCATATGGCAGCGTCAGCACCTGGGCCGGCAGGTGCAGGACATGCAGATGCAACACTGGCAGCGCCGGCTTGCCGGCGCGCCGCCGTTGCTGGATTTGCCCACCGACCACCGTCGGCCGGCCGTGCACACGTTTCGCGGCGGACAGCAGCGGCTGCATTTCGATCCCGAACTTTCAGGGCAATTGCGGGCGTTCAGCCGTAAGAACGGTGTGACGCTCTTTATGACCCTGCTCGCAGGCTTCACGGCACTGCTGGCGCGTTACACCCAACAGGAGGACATCCTTGTCGGAACGCCGATCGCCAATCGCGGCCGCGCGGAAATCGAGCCGCTGATCGGCTTCTTCGTAAACATGCTCGTGCTGCGCATCGACCTCTCCGACGATCCAGATTTTCACGAGCTTGTGCGTCGAACCTTCCGCACCAGCCTCGATGCCTACTCCCATCAGGACCTGCCGTTCGAGCAACTCGTCGATGCGCTGCACCCGGACCGCGACATGAGCCGCAATCCGCTCGTTCAGGTCTCGTTTGCGTTGCAGAACGCGCCAATGCCGGCATTCAAGGTCCAAGGCCTTGAGCTGCGGCCGCTCGAACTCGAGGCGAGGACGTTGCGTTTCGATATCGAAGTCCACCTTTGGGACGCCGCCGAGGAAATCGACGGATATATGCTCTATTACCGCGACATCTTCGAGCCAGACACGATCAGACGGTTTGCGTCGCTTTTCGAAACCCTGTTGCGCGCCGCTTTGGCGGACCCGGACGTTCCTTTGTGGAGACTGCCTCTCTACCATCGCGACGCGGGAGAGGTGCGGAGCAATTCATCGGATGTAAAGCCTGATCGGCCCGTACGCGACCGCTGCTTGCACCATTGGTTTGAGGATCAGGCACGGCAAACGCCGGATGCCGTGGCTGCGGTCGCTCCCGGCGACCAGGATGGCAAGCAGGCCGCCACGGGCCAGCTTGTGACGTACCGCGAGCTGAACGCACACGCCAATCAATTGGCGCACTGGCTGCGCGAACAAGGTGTGGGACCCGAGGTACCCGTCGGCGTCTGCCTCGGCCGCTCGATCGACATGGTTGTGGCAGTGCTCGGAATTCTGAAGGCCGGCGCAGCTTACGTGCCGCTCGATCCGGATCATCCGCGCGACCGCCTCGCCTTCATGCTGGAAGATGCTCGCGTTCCGATCCTCGTCACGGACAGCCGGCACCATCGCGCACTGCAGGAGACAGGTTGCGTCATCGTGCAACTCGACGCAGATGCAGCGGCACTTCGCAACCGTCCGACGCACGATCCGGCCGCCGGCGCCGGGCCCGAAAATCTTGCTTATGTTATTTACACCTCCGGATCGACCGGGAAGCCAAAGGGCGTTCTGGTCACCCATGCCAACGTGTCGCGGCTGTTTACCTCAACCGAAGCCTGGTTCAACTTCGGCGGCAGCGACGTCTGGACCTTGTTCCATTCCTACGCCTTCGACTTCTCGGTGTGGGAACTCTGGGGAGCGTTGTTGTACGGTGGGCGGCTTGTCGTCGTGCCCTACTGGATCGGCCGTTCGCCGGGAACCTTCCGTGAATTGCTCAGCGACTATGGCGTCACGGTTCTCAATCAAACGCCATCCGCATTTCGGCAATTGGTGGCCGCCGACGCGATTGCAGCGCCCCGTCCGTTGGCATTGCGCCACATCATTCTGGGCGGAGAGGCGTTGGACCTGCAAAGTCTGCGGCCTTGGTTCGACCGTCACGGCGATGCACATCCGCAACTGACGAATATGTACGGCATCACGGAAACCACCGTCCACGCGACCTATCGTCCGGTGGCCCTTGCCGATCTCGACCATGGCGGCAGCCTGATCGGCCGGCCCATTCCCGACCTGCATCTGTGGCTCTTGGATAAGCACCTGCAGCCGGTTCCAAGCGGGGCGGTCGGAGAGATTTTCGTCGGTGGCGCGGGTGTCGCGCGGGGATATCTACGTCGCCCGGAGCTGGAGGCGGAACGGTTCATCCCTAACCCGTTTGATCCAGCTCGCGGTTCGCCGATGTACCGCACCGGGGATCTGGCCCGCGAACTGCCCGATGGCGAGCTCGAATATCTCGGGCGAAACGACGATCAGGTGAAGATTCGCGGATTTCGCATCGAACTGAGGGAAGTCGAAGCCGCCATCCGCAAGCAGCCGGCCATCGATGACGCCGTGGTTATCGTGCGTGAAGACCAGCCGAACGACAAGCGGCTGGTGGCTTATTTGAAAGTCGATCCGTCATCGCTGCGTCAGTCCACCGATGCGGCGAACAACGGGAATGACCTGACAGAGCATGCGGCGCAATGGCGGCAAGTGTTCGACACAAACTATGGCGAACCTGGCACCGCGAACGAACCCGATTTCAATATTTCCGGGTGGAACAGCAGCTATACGGGTGGACCGATTCCGGCGGAGGAAATGCGGGAATGGGTCGTGGAGACAGTTGCGCGGATAGCCGCGCTTGCTCCCCGTAACGTGCTGGAGATCGGTTGCGGCACAGGGCTGCTGCTGTCACGTCTCGCACCGCACTGTGTGCGCTACTGTGGGACGGATTTTTCCCAGGTCGCCGTTGACAGTGTCAGGCGGCTTCTGGAGATGACGCCGGCATTGCAGCACGCGACGATAAATCGGCGTCCGGCAGACGATTTCGACGGGATTGCCCCAGACTCGTATGATGTCGTGGTCTTGAATTCCGTCGTCCAGTATTTTCCGAATCTGGACTACTTCCTGCGCGTCTTCGAAGGCGCCATCCGCACCGTGTGCCCTGGCGGCCACCTGTTTGTCGGCGATTTGAGAAGCCTTCCATTACTCGAAACATACCATACGTCGGTTCAACTGTTTCAGGCACCCGACAGCCTGACGGCCGCGCAATTGCGGCAACGGGTCGCGTTGCGCATGGCACAGGAAGGCGAACTGCTGCTGGATCCCACGTTGTTCCTGGCGCTGCAGCAGCAGTTTTCGAAGATTGGCGCGGTCCGCGTACTGGTCAAGCGTGGGCGCTGTCGCAACGAGATGTCCACGTTCCGATATGATGTGGTCCTTTCGATCGGTTCCGGTACCGGGGAGGGACCTCCCGACTGGATCGAATGGCAGGAAGCGAACCTCCGACTCAGCGATATGCGCGCGAGGCTGGAGCAGGATCGGCCGGACGCGCTCGCGATCTCGGGCGTCCCGAATGCCCGTCTAGCGGCCGATCTCGTCGCACGGAGCTGGCTCGCAGCCGCTGCTGACGACGAACCGGTTGGCCGTCTGAGAGCGCAATTGCAGCAGGCGCAACCCGCATGCGATGCGGATGCAATCGATCCTGACGCCTTGTTCGAACTAGCCGAGGCTCTTGGCTATCAGGTCGAAATCAGTTGGGCTGCTGCGAATCCCGATGGACGGTTCGACGTTGTCTTCTACCGCGGAGCCAGGCCCGACTGCTCACGCCGGCACAACAAGGCGGTGTTTCTATCTATACACTCGTATGCGACAGATCCGCTGCGCCGGAAATTGGCGCTCGCGTTGCTTCCCGATCTTCGCCGCGCCCTGCAAGAGCAACTTCCGGCCTACATGGTGCCGTCCGTCTTCGTGGTGGTGGACGATTTTCCGCTCACGGGGAATGGCAAGCTCGACCGTCGTGCCCTTCCGCCATCGGACGCGGCGGCTCACAGGGGTGAGGCGGACCTCGTGGCACCGCGGACAGACGTGGAGCGTATCCTGGCGGAGATTTGGGCACAGGTGCTCGGCCTCGACCGGGTCGGCGTTACGGATAACTTTTTCGAATTGGGCGGCGATTCGATTCTCAGCATCCAGATCGTTTCGCGGGCCGGGCAAGCGGGCCTGTCGCTATCACCGCGGCAGTTGTTCCTGCACCAGACAATCGAGGAGTTGGCAGCCGTTGCCGCCCCGTCGGCACGGCAGCAGGAAGCGCAAGCCGCTGGTGGCGAAGCACCGCTGACGCCGATCCAGCGCTGGTTTTTCGAGTCCGGGCAGCCGGAGCCGCACCATTTCAATCAGGCGATTTTGCTCGAAACCGTCCCCGGCCTTGATGGTGATTTGCTGCGGCGCGCCATCCTGCATTTGCCAGAGCATCACGCCAGCCTGCGGCTTCGATTTTCTCCGGCTGATGCGTCCTGGCAGCAGGCTTACGCGGACGACGGGCGCAGCGTTAAGTTTACGGCCATCGACTGGGCATCGCTGACGCCGGACCGGCGACACGCGACGCTGAACGAGGCTGCCGCTCGTTTGCAGTCGAGTTTGCATCTGAGCGATGGACCGCTGATGCAGGCAGCGTATTTCCGCGGTGCCGAGGGGGAACCGGGGCGTTTGCTCCTGCTCGCGCATCACCTGCTGGTCGATGGCATTTCCTGGAGGATTATCCTCGAAGACCTCGAGTTGGCCTATGAGCAACTCAAGCAAGGCAAAGCGATCGCACTACCGCCGGCTACCGCTTCGTACAAGAGTTGGGGACAACATCTCAAGGACTACGCATGCTCGGGCAAAGCGCGAGCGGAGCTTGAATTCTGGAAGGACGTGTGCGACGGGCCGGCCCGGCGCCTGCCGGTCGCCCATGTCCGCGGTAACGGCGCTGCCGAAAGTAATACGCCGACGGTGGCATACGCGGTTCAACTGTCGCCGGAATTGACCGGCTCGCTGCTGCACGATGTGCCCCCGGTCTATCGCACAGGCATCAACGACATCCTGCTCACAGCGCTACTGTTGGCAATCGGGGACTGGACCGGCGATCCGCTGCTGCTGTTGGACCTGGAAGGACATGGCCGGGAGAATCTGTTCCCGGAACTCGACATCTCCCGCAGCGTCGGGTGGTTCACCACCATCTTCCCGGTGCGGCTCCGTCTGCCGCACGGCGCATCGCCGGGCGAAGCCATCAAATCCGTTAAGGAGCAGCTCCGGCAGACTCCCGGGCAGGGCATCGGCTACGGTGTCTTGCGACACCTCCTCAGCGACGACGCGTCGATTGGCGCCGCATTGCGACAAGGACAGCAGCCCGAAGTCGCGTTCAACTATCTTGGACAGCTCGACGGGGTCCTCGCCACGTCACGATATTTCCGGCCGGCGTCTGAACCCAGCGGCCCGCCGTGCAGCCCGCAGTACCAGCCGCGGCACGCACTCGAAATCAATGCGTCCATCATCTCGGGCCGGCTGCTGGTCGAGTGGAGCTATGCCGCCACGCGCTTCGAGGCCAAGACGATCGAGCAACTGGGAGCAAACTACCTGGCCCGCTTACAGGGGTTGATCGAACATTGCCTGGATCCGGAAGCGGGCGGTTTCACCCCCTCCGATTTTGCCGGCGCCCGGGTAGGCCGAGAGAAACTGGACCGATTGTTGTCCCGACTGAAGCAGCAAACGTGACCGGCAACATCCCGCGGCACTGACGCCCCATGAACAATGATGCAGGCATCGAGGATATCTACAATCTGACCCCGCTGCAGCAGGGCATGCTTTTTCATGGCCTGTACGCGCCCGAATCCCGCGCGTACTGGGAGCAATTGAGCCTGACCCTCGGCGGTGATCTGGACCCCGTGCTGTTTCGCCGAGCCTGGCTCGATGTGGTTGCCCATCATGCGGCTCTGCGAACGCATTTCCATTGGGAGGAACTGGACGAGCCTCTGCAGGTCGTACAGCGGGACATCTCCCTCCCATGGCATCAGGAGGACTGGCAATCTCTTTCTCCGGCCGAGTTCTCCGGCCGCCGGCAAGAATTGCTCGAAGCCGACCGCCGGCACGGATTTGAATTCGGCAAGGCGCCGCTGATGCGCCTCTACCTGATCCGCGGCCCGGATACCCGCTTCACGTTCATCTGGAGTCACCACCATATCCTGCTCGATGGCTGGAGCGGGGCGATCGTATTTCGCGACGTGCTCGCCGCCTATGCAGCGCAGCGCCAAGGCGAGGTGGCTCGGCTCAAGCGTCCCCGCCCGTTCCGAGACTACGTGCTATGGCTCCAAAACCAGGACGACGCCCCGGCCAGGGAGTTCTGGCAGAATCACCTGGGGGGAATGGACGGTCCCACCAAGCTCCCCGGCGCAGACCTGACCAACGCTGACCAACAGATACCTCGGCGATATCGGCAGGAAACCCGATTGCTCGCCGAGCCTCTCCAGCCATTTCTGCGCCACCAGAGGCTGACGCTGAACACACTCATCCAGGCAGCGTGGTCACTGTTGTTGAGTCATTACTGCGGCGAGTTCGACGTCGTGTTCGGTACTACTGTCTCCGGGCGCCCGCCGGACTTGCGTGGGGCCGAGGACATGGTCGGGCTGCTGATCAATACCATCCCGGTCCGCGTAAGCCTCGACCCCGACAGCCACGTGCTGCCGTGGCTGCAGTGGCTGCAAGCGGCGCAGGTCGAGCGGGACAGGCACGCACATTTCTCGCTCGCCGACATTCTGTCCGCAACAGGACTGCCGCGGGACATGCCGCTGTTCGAAAGTATTGTGTCGGTAGAGACCTATCCGGTCGACACCGCGCTAAGCGCGGGCCCATCCGATTTGCGGCTCGACCATCTGCAGGCGTTCGAGCAAACCAATTATCCGCTCGCCGTCGTGGTTTCTCCCGGCGACGACGGGATCACGCTGAAAATCACCGCCGACGCGGACCGGTTCGATCACGCAACACTGCAACGCATGCTCGAACACGTGTGCCACTTGCTGGCCGGCATCGTCGAGAACCCGACAGCGAAGCTGGTTGACCTGACGATCGAGCCCGCCGCGAAGCCCGTGTTACGGGCCGGCACGTCGTACGTGGTGGATGGGAAACCCGACGACGCAGGCGTGCATCGTAGTTTTGAACGGCAGGTTCAACGGACGCCGCACGCAACAGCGGCCATCTGTGGCACAGAAAGGCTGACATTTGACGAATTGAACGAAAGAGCCAACCGCGTCGCGAGATATCTGCGGGACAACGGTGTCGCCCGGGACATCCTGGTTGGCGTTTGCGCCAATCGGTCTCTGGACATGGTGACGGCGTTGCTTGCCGTGCTGAAAGCCGGCGGCGCCTATGTTCCTCTCGATCCGGGTTATCCCGTGGGGCGGCTGCGGTTCATGCTGGCGGACGCGCAACTCGGGCTCGTGCTCACGGACGCGTCGATTGAAGCGGAACTCCGGGAAGCATTGACGACTCAGCCGCACTCGGCACTCCGTTTCGTGAGCATTGGCCAACGCGACCAGTTGCTTGAGGGATACGCTGCGGACAACCTGCGCGGCGATACGACGAGCGGCGACGATCTGGCCTACGTCATCTACACGTCCGGATCAACCGGGCGTCCGAAGGGTGTCATGATCACGCATGGCGCCTTGCTCAATCACATGCAGTGGATGATCGGCGAGTTCTCGTTCGGCCCGTCCGTTCGCGTTTTGCAAAAGACCCCGTTCAGCTTCGATGCTTCCGTCTGGGAGTTCTTCCTGCCGTTGATGTCGGGTGGCACGCTGGTGCTGGCCAGGCCGAACGGGCACCTGGACCTCGATTACCTGGTTGATGTCATTACCACGCAGCAGATCACGGTGCTGCAAGCGGTGCCATCATTGCTGCAAGCCCTGGTCGCGCACCCCGGATTCGCAACGTGCGGCAGCTTGACGCACGTCTTCAGTGGGGGAGAGGTTCTGACCGAATCGCTTCAGCGGCGGCTGCAGGCGGGCACATCGGCGACAATCTGCAATCTGTATGGACCGACCGAGACCTGTATCGACGCCACGTTCCACGTCTGCGCACGCGATGCCGAATTAAGCCGCGGTGGCGGCGTTCCGATTGGCCTGCCTGTTGCGAACACCGTCCTTCGCGTGCGTGACGCCTGGGGTCATGACGCGCCGGCCGGTGCCGTGGGAGAACTGTTGATCGGCGGCAAGGGGCTGGCCCGCGGTTACTGGAACCAGCCTGACCTTACATCGGAAAAGTTCATTCTTGACCGGTTTGGTGGCCGCCGCCGCATGTACCGGACCGGCGATCTCGTGCAACGGCGATTGGATGGCGCCCTGCTCTTCGTCGGGCGGCTCGACCAACAGGTCAAATTGCGCGGCTATCGGATTGAACTCGGCGAGATAGAGAACATCCTGGAACACTGTCCTGGGGTCAGCCGCGCCGCTGTCGTCGTCCATGCAGACGACGCCAATCGCCTCCGTCTGGTGGCCTACCTGACGTCGCCCGGCGGCCGTGACGGCCTTGCCGAGTCGGTCCGCGCAACCATGATGCGGCTGTTGCCAAACCATATGGTTCCCACCGACTATGTAATCCTCGACCGGTTGCCGCACACCCCAAGTGGCAAAGTGGACCGGCGGTTATTGGCAAACCGGCCGCTTCCAGCTGCCGCCGCCGATCGACACGATGCGCCGGCGTCGGAGACGGAACAGCAACTCGCGGCTATCTGGCAGGAGGTCTTGAACCGGGAAAGCGTGGGCCTGGCCGACGATTTCTTCCAACTGGGCGGACACTCTCTCACCGCAATGCAAGTGCTCTCGCGCATCCGCGACGTCTTTCATGTGAAGATTCCGTTGCGCACCTTGTTCGAGCTTTCGATTCTATCCGAACTGGCGCGGCGCATCGAAACGCATCAGTCGGTCTTGCTCGATCGAACTATGCCAGGGACCAATGACGGCGATGAAATCGAGGAAATCTCGCTATGACATCGCTTGACGATTTTCTGGCAGAGCTTCGCCGCGACGGTATCCATGTCTGGGCCGACGGCACGGAGTTGCGGTGCCGTGCGCCAAAAGGTCGGCTGACCCGCGAATTGCGCGCCGAACTTGCCGTGCGCAAGGCCGAAATCCTGCAATCCCTGGGATCGCTCCCGGACCTGTCCGCCGAGACCGGCGAACACATTCCGCGCGCCGACCGCGCCGGCGACCTGCCACTGTCATCGGCGCAACGGCGCCTATGGTTTCTTGACCAATACGAGACCGACAAGTCGGTTTATGCGATCGCCACCGCCGTACGCCTGCGGGGCGATCTCAACATCGGCGCGTTGCGCGAGGCCATCAACGCCATCGTGGAACGGCACGAGACCCTTCGAACAGTGTTTCCGGTCACGGACGGCGTACCCCTGCAACGAATTCTTCCACCGTTTCCCGTCGAGATACCGATCTCTGATCTGTCCGCAGCCGGCGGCACCGAACCGCTCGAACAGCTCCGGGTCCCGATCGCGGAAGAAATGGCCAGGCAATTCGACCTTGCCGCCGGCCCGCTGTTGCGGGTCCGGTCGTTCCGCCTTGTGGCCGACGATCATGTCCTGTTGCTGATCACGCATCACATCATTTCAGACGCCTGGTCCGTCGGTGTCTTCGTTCGCGAGCTTTCCGAGCACTATTCCGCCATCTGTTCGCAGCACGAGCCGGCGCTTCCGCGGCTTGAAATCCAGTACGCCGATTTCGCGGCGTGGCAGAATGCGTGGCTTGGCAGCCCGGCGTACAACAACCAACTCGAATATTGGCGCCGGCAACTGCAGTCAGCGCCGCCGTTGCTGGAGCTTCCCTGGGACCGTCCGCGCCCCGCCGTGCGGTCGCATCGCGGGCGGGTCGCGGCGTTCCAATTTACCGAGAAGCTGACCCTGCAATTGAAGGAATTCAGCCGGCGGAACGGCGTCAGCCTGTTCATGACCCTGCTGACAGGGTTCTCCGCGTTGCTTGCGCGCTATAGCGGCCAGTCCGAGGTTGTGGTCGGCACGCCGGTCGCCAACCGAAACCGCGCTCAGCTTGAGCCGCTGATCGGCTTTTTTGTCAACACGCTGGCGCTGCGCGTCGAGCTTGCGGACGATCCCGGCCTTGCCGATCTGGCGGCACGGATCAAGGAGGTCGTGCTCGACGCATTTTCCAATCAGGACATTCCGTTTGAAGACCTGGTCGAGAAACTGCGGCCGGAACGCAGCCTCGGCTATACGCCGATCTTCCAGGTGATGCTGGTCCTGCAGAATGCGCCGATCGGGGAACTGTCACTGCCGCGTCTGACGATCTCATCGCTGGACATGCCGCGCGAGACAGCGAAATTCGATGTGACAGTGCTCGTCGAGGACGATGGCGACAGTCTGGCCGTCGCGTTCGAATACAGTGCAGACTTATTCGACCACGATACGATAGTCCGGATGGCCGGGCATTTTGAAAATCTCCTCGACGCGATGGCGCGCAGCCCGGATACGTGCGTTTCGGAGGCGGATTTTCTCGGCCCGGAAGAGGCCCGGATGTTGCTGCAGATCCCGAACGCCGCCGCCATCGGCCCCCCGCCCGAGGGGTGCATTCATACCCTGTTCGAGCACAGGGCAGCGGAGCGCCCCCAGGCCGTCGCCTTGATGTTCCAGGATCAGCGGTTGACGTATGGCGAATTGAACGCGCGATCCAATCAGCTTGCGCATCACCTGATCGCGCTCGGCGTCAAACCCGAAATCCGCGTTGCGATTGCGCTCGAGCGCGGACTCGAAATGGTGGTCGCCGTGCTCGCAACGCTCAAGGCTGGCGGCGCCTATGTACCGCTCGACCCGGCCTATCCGGCAGAGCGTCTGGCCTTAGTGATCGCTGACAGCACACCGCGTGTATTGCTGTCCCAGGAACACGTCCTGCCCGGGCTTGGCCGGCTGCCAGACGGCCTCACTGTCGTCACCCTTGGCGCCGGCGCGTGCGACTTTGCGACCCTGCCCGACACCAACCCGTTGCCGGCGGCATCGGGGCTGACATCCGCCAATCTCGCCTACGTCCTCTACACCTCCGGCTCCACGGGAACACCGAAAGGGGTCATGGTGGAACATGCCAATGTCGTGCGTCTGTTCTCGTCGACCGAAGCGCTGTTTCGGTTCAAGTCGGATGACGTCTGGACGCTGTTTCACTCCTACGCATTCGATTTCTCCGTCTGGGAACTCTGGGGCGCCCTGATATACGGCGGCCGCCTGATCGTCGTTCCGCAGTTTCTTGCGCGCTCGCCGCGAGACTTTTATCGATTGCTCCGCGACCAGGGCGTCAGCGTGCTCAATCAGACGCCGAGCGCGTTCCGCCAGCTCATCGCCGCGCTGCCCGACGGCATGCCGTCGCGGCACCGCCTCCGCTACGTCATCCTCGGCGGGGAAGCGCTCGAGCCGGCCAGCCTGCGGCCCTGGTACGCCAGGAACGACGCGGGCAAAACCAGGCTCGTCAACATGTACGGCATTACCGAAACGACCGTTCATGTCACCTTCTGTCCCCTCGAGCCGAGCGACGTTCCGCATCGCGAGCGCAGTCCGATCGGTGTGCCGCTGCGAGACCTTCACGTCTATTTGCTGGACCGGCACCGGGCGCCCGTGCCCATCGGAGTTGCCGGGGAGATCTATGTCGGTGGGGCCGGCGTCGCGCGCGGTTATCTGAACCGGCCCGAGCTGACGGCGGAACGGTTCCTGCCCGATCCGTTCATCCGCGGAGAGGCCCACGCCGGCGCGCGTATGTATCGCAGCGGCGATCTCGGGCGCCGGCTGCCGAACGGCACGCTGGAGTTCCTCGGTCGCAACGACCAACAGGTCAAGATCCGCGGGTTTCGTATTGAACTCGGCGAAATCGAGGCCCGGCTCGCCGAATACCCGGGAGTCGCCGAAGCCGTCGTGTTAGCTCGCGAAGACGAGCCCGGAGAACGGCGGCTGGTCGCCTACTTCACCGCCGCGCTCGCCATCGAGTCCGGTGATCTGCGCAGCCACCTGGCGCGGACACTGCCGGACTACATGGTGCCCGCCGCCTTTGTCTGCCTTGACGCCCTCCCGCTGACCGCGAACGGCAAGCTCGATCAGCGCGCCCTTCCCGTGCCCGGCTGGAGCGCGTTCGGCAACCGCGGTAACGAACCCCCCGAGGGCGCGGTCGAGGCCGCGCTCGCCGCCGTCTGGGCGGACCTGCTGCGGGTCAACCGCGTCGGGCGCCGCGACAACTTTTTCGAACTCGGCGGTCATTCGCTGCTGGCCGTCCAAATGGTCTCGCGCGTCCGTGACCGCTGCGACCTTGAACTGACCGTCCGGCAGATATTCGAAGCACCCACCGTTGCCGGGTTGGCGGCGCTTCTCGAGGCTCGACCGCAAGATGCCCGCCGGCGATCCCATCTGCCCCCTATTCGCCGGGTACAGCATGACGTGCCCCTGCCGCTTTCGTATGCGCAGGAACGCCTGTGGTTTCTTGATCAACTTGAACCCGGCAACGCATTCTACAACATTCCGTTCGCTTTTCGCTGCAAGGGGCTTCTCGACGCCGCCGCGCTGGAACGCGCGATCAACGAAATCGTCCGCCGACACGCCGCCCTGCGCACGACCTTTGACCAGGTTGACGGCAGGCCGTACCAGCAAATCAGTGGCAATGTCAGGATCGCCCTGGCGCGCCGCACACTGAGCCATCTCGCGGCAGAGGAGCGCGAAGCCGAAGCCCTGCGGCTGGCGCACGATGAAGCATTGACCCCGTTCTCTCTGAGTGAGGGACCGCTGGTTCGTGCCTGCCTGATCGCATTGGCGGAGGACGACCATGTACTGCTGCTGACGATCCATCACATCGTGGCCGACGGCTGGTCGATGGGTGTTCTCGTCCGCGAGTTCTCGCAGATCTACCCGGCCTTCGTCCGCGGCGAGCAATCGCCGCTGCCGGCGCTGGACATCCAGTTCGCCGATTTCGCCGTCTGGCAACGCGCCTGGCTCAACGGCGACGCCCTGGAAGCGGAAATCGCCTATTGGCTGCGGCAATTGCAGGGTGCACCGCAGATCCTCGAACTGCCGGCGGATTTTCCCCGGCCGGCCGTGCAAACGTTTCGTGGCGCCACCCAGCCGTTCCGTCTGCGAAGCAGCGCGACCGAGTGCCTGAAACGACTCAGCCAGGAAGCCGACGCCAGTCTGTTCATGACGTTGTTTGCCGCCTTTGCGGTCTTGCTGCGGCGCTACAGCGGCGAAACGGAAATTCTGATCGGAACCCCGATCGCCAATCGCGACCTGGATGCCATCGAGCCGCTGATCGGTTTTTTCGTCAACACTCTGGCGTTGCGGGCGGATCTGTCTGATGACCCGACCTTCCCGGAGCTCGTTGCGCGGGTGCGGCAGACGATCCTCGATGCCTACGCCCATCCCGATGTTCCATTCGAACTCGTTGTCGAGCGATTGCAGCCGGCTCGCGACATGCGGCGTAACCCGCTCGTCCAGGTGTCGCTGGTGTTCCAGAACGCGCCGTTCTCCGTCTGTCCGGTGGAAGGGCTGGAACTGAGCAGGATGAGAACGGACACCGGCACTGCGCGGTTCGATATCGAGGTGTTTCTGTGGGAGGAAGCGGGCGCCTTGCAGGGCGAATTCGGTTATTACACGGATTTGTTCGAAGCGGATACGATTGCCCGGCTGGCCGGCCATTTCGAAACGCTTTTGACCGCGATCGCCGACGATCCGAACCGCCCCATATCGGCCCTGCCGTTGCTCACGGACCAGCAGCGGCGAGAATTGCTGATCGACCGGAACGCGACAACCGCGGTTTTTCCGCGCAACACATGCGTCCATCGATTGTTCGAAGAGCAGGCCAGCAATTTTCCGAGCGAAATTGCGGTGGTCCATGGAACGCACAGCCTCACCTACCGGCAACTCGACGCCCGCGCGAATCAACTGGCCCGGCACCTGATAGGACGCGGCGCCGGCCCCGGGGTCCTGGTCGGCATTTGCCTGCAACGCAGCCTCGATCTGGTTGTCGGAATACTCGGCATCCTGAAAGCCGGCGCGGCCTACGTGCCGCTGGATGCGAGCTATCCGCACGACCGCCTTGCCTTCATGATCGACGACGCCCGGCTGGAGATCCTGCTGACGCACAGTGAACTACGAACGCGCCTGCCGGACCGCGCGCCGGCAGCCATCGACCTTGGGCGAGATTGGGAAACAATCGCGCGGCAGAGCCCCGCCAACACTGCCGCAAAGGTCGGCCCGGACGATCTCGCTTACGTCATCTACACATCCGGCTCGACCGGGCGCCCGAAAGGGGCGATGCTCGAACATCGCAACGTCGTCAACTATCTCTGCTGGGCGCGCGAGCACTACGCGGTTGCCGCAGGCTCCGGCGCGCCGGTCAACTCTTCGATCAGCTTCGACGCGACGGTTACCAGCTTGCTCTCGCCGCTCGTCGCCGGGCGCCGTGTCGAACTGCTGCCGGAGCAAGATGAAATCGAGCAGCTTTGCGCTGTATTGCAATCTCAGCGGGACTACAGCCTGGTCAAGATCACCCCTGCCCATCTCGATATGCTGAGCCGCTTGCTGCCTGCAAAGCCGCTTGAACGATCCACGCGCGCCTTCGTCATCGGCGGCGAGGCGCTGACCGCGGACCACATAGCGTTCTGGCGCCGATACGCACCGGACATTCGGCTGATCAACGAATACGGCCCGACCGAGACGGTGGTCGGCTGCTGTATCTATGAGGTGCCGCGAAACGGCACCATGCAGCGCAATGTACCGATCGGCCGGCCCATCGCGAACACCCGGCTTTACGTGTTCGATGAACATTTGCAGCCGGTTCCTGTCGGGGTTCCAGGCGAATTGTTCATCGGGGGGGCAGGGGTTGGGCGCGGATACCTCCATCGGGAAGGGCTGACGGCCGAGCGATTTATCGACGATCCGTTCTCCCGCCAACCCCGGGCTCGCCTGTACAAGACGGGCGATCGTGCCCGCTATCTTGCCGACGGGACTCTGGAATTTCTCGGCCGCCTCGACACGCAACTGAAGCTGCGTGGCTACCGCGTCGAAGCCGAGGAAGTCGAGCGGGTGCTTGCCGAACATCCAGCGGTCGATCAGGTTATGGTTGTTCTGCGGCGCGATCAGCCAGGCGACGACAGGCTGGTCGCCTATATCGTTGCCAGGATCGAACCGGATGCCGGCGCCACGGCGGACCAGCCTCCGGCTGCGCGCATCGGGCACGAACATGTATTGCAATGGCAACAGGTGTTCCAGGACAGCTACGCCGGTTCGCAAGATCCGCACGATATTGCTCCCGACTTTGCGGGTTGGAGCAGCAGCTATACCGACGCGCTGATCCCGATTGAGGAAATGCGCGAATGGCTTGATCGGACGGTACAGCGCATCCGCTCGCTCGATCCGGGTCGCGTCTGGGAGATCGGATGTGGCACCGGCCTGCTTTTGGCACGCCTCGCGCCGCATGCCGAGTCCTACCTCGGCACCGACTTTTCCGAAGTCGCGCTCCGTCGCGTCCAGCGGATGATCGAACGTAACCCCGATCTCTGCACCGCGCGGCTGCTGCGTCGCGCTGCCCACGACTGCACGGACGTTGCCGGGCCGTTCGACACGATCGTTATCAATTCGGTCATCCAGTATTTCCCAGGCGTCGACTACCTGCTTGGCGTACTGGATCAGGCGGTGCAGCGCCTGGCACCGGGTGGACGGATCTTCCTGGGCGACGTGCGCAATCTGGGGCAACTGGAACAGTTTCAAGCCTCGGTCGAAGCCTTCCGCGCGCCGGATACGAGGTCGGTGGAAGAGATCAGGCGTGCCGTACGCGAGCGCATGTCGCGCGAGGAAGAACTTCTGCTGGACCCGCAATTGTTTCTCGCATTGCAGTCGCGCTACCCAGGCCTGACGGACGCCGCGGTGGCGCTCAAGCGCGGCTGGCACCGCAATGAGATGTTGCGATTCCGCTTCGACGTGACCTTGCATTTTGGCGTAACTGCGGCCGAGCCGGCCGGCGTGGCTTGGCAGGATTGGGATGCCTGCCGATTTTCCTTGAATGACCTGCGTGACAGTCTTGAGCGCGGGCAGCCGGACGTGTTCGCGCTGCGTGGCGTGCCGAATGCCCGGCTCAGCCGTGATGTGGCGCTTTTGCAGGAATTGCGCGCGTCGCCCGGCACGCTGCCGGCCTTGCAGTTGCGGCGCCGGCTCCACGCGGCGGGCATTGTCGGTCTGGACCCCGAGGACCTGTGGTCGCTCGGCGACGAGCTCGGCTATCGTGTCGATATCGGCGCCTCCGGGGAGCATTCCCGATTCGACGTGATCTATCGGCGGCTCGCGCAGCAGAAGCCGCCGGCGGGACCGGCCGCGCTGCGTCGTTTCGAAGGTCCGTCGCGCCCCTGGCAGCACTATGCCAACGACCCGCTGCGCGGGCGGCGGGTTCAGCGGTTCGCGCAGGAACTGCGTGCGCTGGCCGAGGCAAAGCTGCCCGGTTACATGGTCCCCTCGAATTTTGTCGCGCTCGAAGAATTCCCGCTGACCTCTAACGGCAAGGTCGATCGCAACGCCCTGCCGGCACCGTCCGGCAGGCCGGCGGGTAGCACGTTCACGGCGCCTGTGACTCCCGAGGAAGAGGTTCTCGCCAGCATCTGGAGCGAAGTTCTCGGGATCAACCGGGTCGGAACGCAAGATGATTTCTTTGCACTCGGCGGCCACTCATTGCTCGCTACACAGGTGATTTCGCGCGCTCGCGAGGCCTTTGCCGTCGAACTGCAGGTCCGCACCATCTTTGAGGCGCCCACGATTGCCATCCTCGCCCAGCGCGTGGCGCTGCTGCGTGCGGCCGCCAACGATGCGGCGCCCGAACCGGCGATCGAACAACAGCCTCGCAACGAGCAATCGCCGCTCTCGTTTGCCCAGGAACGTCTGTGGCTGCTTGACCGGCTGGAGGAGAAATCGCCGGCATACAATATCGCCTCGTCGGTTCGGCTCGCCGGTTCGCTCGACATGGAGGCGCTGCGCCACGGATTCCGTATGCTGATTGCACGCCACGAAGTGCTCCGTACGACGTTCGTCGCAACCTCGGAGGGAGAGCCCGTACAGCACATTGCCGCATCAATGGATTTCGAGCTGCCGCTGATCGACGTCGAAGCATGCGACGAGCCGTCGCAATCTGCGCGCATTCAAGAGCTGAGCATGGATGTCCATCAGCGCGTCTTCGATCTGCAGCGCGGCCCCCTGCTGCGGGCCGTCGTTCTGCGCCGCGCCGCGAGAGAGCATGTTCTGTTAGTGTGCATGCACCATATCGTATCCGACGGCTGGTCGATTGGCGTCATGACGCGGGAAATCGCGGAATTTTACGCGGCCTGCGTCGAACGGCGTACACCCCGCCTGGACCCGCTGCCCCTGCAATATGCCGACTATGCGATCTGGCAGCGGAACTGGCTGCGCGGGGAGGTGCTGCAATCCCAAACCGATTACTGGAAGGCTCACCTGGCCGGCGCGCCGCCGGTGCTAGAGCTGCCGGCCGACTTTCCACGTCTGCCGGTGCAGAGTTTCCGCGGCGACATGGAGCTCTTCGCATTGGATCACGCGCTGACCGCTGCCTTGGAGGCGCTCAGCCGCCGGCACGGCGTCAGCCTTTACATGACGCTGCTCTCAGCGTTTGCCGTACTGCTTTTCCGCTACAGCCGCCAGACGGACTTGGTCATCGGGTCGCCGGTCGCAGGACGCCGCTATCGGAAGCTCGAGCCGTTGATCGGCTTTTTCGTCAACACCCTGACCCTTCGCGTCGATCTTGCCGGCGATCCCGAATTCTCCGAACTTCTCGCCCGCGTTCGCACATGCACGCTTGACGCCTACGCCCATCAGGATGTGCCATTCGAGTATTTGGTGGAACAACTTCACCCGCTGCGCAGCCTGAGCCATGCTCCTGTCTTTCAGGTCATGTTCGTCCTGCTGAATACGCCGCTGGCGCGCATCGAGGTTCCGGACCTGACCCTGACGCCGATCGACTCGAGCACCGCGACGGCCAAGTTCGACCTCACGCTATGCATGGGCCCCGGCGAGGACGGCATGTGGGGCTGGTTCGAATACCGGACCGACTTGTTCGAAAGCGCCACCGTGCGCCGCATGGTTGGGCACTTTACCACGTTGCTCAAGGCGATCGTGGCTGATCCAGCGTCGCCGATGGGGCGCCTGCCGATGCTCACCGACGCTGAACGTGAGCCAATAACGGCCGATCAGCGCCAGGCCGGCGGCCCCGCTCCGCCATTCGTTGCCGTCACGCAACTGTTCGAGCAACAGGCCGAGGCAACGCCCGACCGGGTGGCCGTCGCGTTCGACGGCGCGGCGCTGACCTACCGCGCCCTGAACTCTCGCGCCAACGCACTGGCACATCGGCTGATCGCGTCGGGGATCGGCCCTCATGCGCGCGTCGGCATCTGCATGGAACGCGGCTTCGACATGGTCGCCGGCGTTCTGGCCGTACTCAAGTTGGGCGGCGCTTACGTGCCACTGGATCCGCACTATCCGCGCGAGCGCCTCGCGTTCATGTGCAACGATGCGCAACTCGACGCCTTGCTGACGGAGCGAACGCTACAGGCCACGATCCCACGGCCTTCAGCACAGGTCATAGCGGTCGATGATGCCGCAGGCGCGGCGCACGCGGGCCACGCCGGCAACCCGAACGTGCTGCTGGATCCCAACAATCTTGCCTACATTATCTACACCTCCGGTTCCAGCGGCGAGCCGAAGGGGATCGCCATGCGTCACGGGGCCCTCGCCAACCTGATCGGCTGGCAGGTCGCATCGGACGCAGAATTCGGGCCGGCACGCACGCTGCAATTCACGTCATTGAGCTTCGATGTGTCGTTTCAGGAGACTTTCTCGACGTGGTGTTCTGGCGGGCAACTCGTGCTTGTGGACGACACGACGCGGCGGGATGCGCGCACCTTGGTCCGCTATCTCGCAGAGCATCGGATCGAGCGGCTCTTCCTGCCGTTCATTGCGCTGCAGCAGTTGGCACTCGTGGCGAGCGAGCCCCAGATCGCCGCGCTGGCGCTGCGCGACATTATTACCGCCGGTGAGCGGCTCAGGATCACGCCGGAACTCGCGGACTTCATGCGCGGGCTGCCGCGGTGCCGGCTGCACAACCATTACGGTCCGGCGGAGACGCACGTGGTCACCGCATTCACGCTTGGACCCGAGGTTGCGGACTGGCCCGAATTGCCTCCGATCGGCCGGCCGGTTGCCAATACGCAGGTCTATCTTCTTGACGAGCACCGCCAGCCGGTGCCGCAAGGTGTTATCGGAGAAATCTACCTCGGCGGGGCATGCCTGGCGCGCGGCTATTGGCAGCGGCCGGCCCTGACCCAGCAGCGGTTCGTTGCTCACCCGCTTGCGACAGGCCGGGACGCTCGTTTGTATCGAACCGGCGATCTGGGCCGCCGCCTGAACGATGGCAACATCCAGTTCCTGGGGCGCTGCGACGATCAGGTGAAGATCCGGGGATTCCGCGTCGAGCCCGGCGAGATCGAAGCCGTGCTGGCCAAATCGCCGGCCGTGAGCGACGTCGTCGTCATCGCCAGGGAAGACAGTCCCGGCGATCGCCGGCTGGTTACTTATGTCGTGCCACAGCCAGGGCATGCGATCGACGAAGGCGCGTTGCGGGAGTTCGTCCGCGCTTCTCTGCCGGACTACATGATACCCGCGGCTTTCGTCACGATGGCGGCGTTCCCGCAGACGCCCAGTGGCAAGGCAGACCGGCTTCGTCTGCCGGCGCCCGGTTCCACCGCCGGCCGAGGCTCGATGTATAATCCGCCGCGCAATCCGGACGAATTGCGGTTGACCGAGATCTGGGAGTCGGTACTCGATCGCCCGGATATCGGGATCAGTGACGATTTCTTCGAACTTGGCGGCCATTCGCTGTTGGCGGTGCGCGTTATGGCGCGCATCGAACGAGCCTGGGGCGTCCATTTGCCGCTGGCCGTCCTGTTCCAGTATCCCACGATCGAGCTGTTGGCGGGCCGGTTGCGCGAGCGCCCGATGCCGGCAGTGTCGCGGCCCCTGGTGCCGATCCGGCGGACCGGCACGCTGCCGCCGTTCTTCATGGTACCGGGCGCCGGCGGCAACGTCCTGTACTTGTACGACCTGGCGCGGCGGCTCGGGCCCGACCAGCCATTCTACGGGCTGCAAGCCATTGGCCTCGATGGCCAGGCAGCACCCCCGGCGACCGTGGAGGAAATGGCCGAGCAATGCGTCCGCGATATCATCGCGGTCTGCCCGGCGGGCCCTTTTATGATCGGGGGTCATTCGTTCGGCGGCGCCATCGCCTTCGAAATTGCTCAGCAGTTGCAGCGCGCGGGATATTCCGTGGCACTGCTGGTCGCCTTCGACACGAACGCGCCGCACACGGTGCAACCCGCGCCGCAACAGCGGCCGGATGACGCCGCGTGGCTCGCCGAGATCGGATCGATCATCGGCGAGTTGTCCGGCAAGGAAGTGGTAATTTCCGAGACGGAACTCCGCTGCCTGGACGCCGAGGACCAAGTGGCCTCGTTCCGCTCCAGCCTGATCCGCAATGGCTGGTTGCCACCCGAGACGACGCTCACACAGGTTCACGCATTCGTCGAGGTTTACAAGGCCCACATCCGCATGGAGTATCGGCCGCGCGCCCCGGTTCCGATACCGATCCTGCTTCTCAAGACCCTGCGCACGCCGGGGCCGGATGCGCGGGATCCAACGTTGGATGAGGTGTTGGGGCCTGCCTGGGGCTGGAACGATCTGGCCTTGGGAGAGATGGACATCGCCACCGTTCCCGGCAATCACCTCACCATGATGACGGAGCCGCACGTTCAGGCCGTGGCGGACCAGTTGCGGCAACGATTGGTGCGCTGCCGGCAGCATTCGCCTTGAGCGCTACACGAGGGGAGATGGCATTGTCCCACGCTGGCACGCGAACGCCTGGCCGTTGGTTCGTCGTTCCTATGCGCTGCGCTGCTCCAAGGTGGCGGCTGGTCTGCTTCCCCTACGCGGGTGCCGGCGCGTCGGCGTATTTTTCGTGGGCCAGGCATCTCGCCACGCGCGAGACCGAAGTGTGGAACGTGCAATACCCGGGCAGAGAAAACCGCCTGGCCGAGGAACCCGTGCGGGGGTTTGCCCCGCTGGTTCAGCAAGTGATGGATGCGCTGCGGCCGTTGGAAGCCGACGGCGTGCCCCTGGCGTTTTTCGGCCATAGCATGGGTGCGCTACTGGCCCATGAGGTCGCCTGCCAGTTGTTCCGCGAAGGCCGTGCGTTGCCGGCCGTTCTGTTCTTGTCGGGACGCAACGCGCCCTCGCACCGCAGTGAACCGCGCCGCCTACACCATCTGCCGCGGAACGAACTGCTGGACGCACTGGCTGAATACGGCAACCTGTCAGACGCGATCCGCAATGAGCCGGACTTGATCGATCTGCTGCTACCGGCAATTCGCGGTGATTTTGCCTTATTGGATGATTACCATCAAAACCGGGCGGCAGGCCACGTGCCGCGGCTGCCGTGCCAGATGTCAGTCTTCGGCGGTGAGCAAGATCCCTGGACACAAGCCGATGCCCTGGCGAATTGGCAGGAGTACACTAGTGGCCGCTTCCGCCTGCGGACCTATGCCGGGGCGCATTTTTTCATCAACGAATTTCGTCAGGCTATATGGCGCTCGATCGAAGATGATTTGCCGTGTCTCTGAGTCTACTACGCTCCATCCTTGAAATGCGCGTGCGGGCGGAGTCGGGTTGCCGCCGGCGCTGTCCTTGTTCAGGTTTGCGAACGGGGGCGGCCCGGCCCTACTGTAGCGGGCGTGCCTGAACGCGCAGTGCTGCGCCGAGGGCGGGGTTGAACCGCTCCGACCTCTGCCAGCATTGCAATGGAAACGATCAGCGACGGCGTTTCTCTTGCAATCTCGAAACCGCCCAGGTCAGGTCGCTGGGATCGAGCGCGTGTCCATCCACAAAGTGGGAAGGCCCGCGCAGCCCAGACTCCGCGGAATCCGATCCACGGTGTTACGATTGCCGCTGGTTGCCGCCGTCGGTCGAGGCCAGGGTGCGCCAGGACCAGGCAGCACTTGGGCGCGGCGAAGCTGAGCAAGTCTGCGATTGTTGACCCGGCTTCGATTGATTGCGTTTTGACGATCGATCACGGGAGCCACATCACCGAGTTCAATCCCGCTGCCAAACTTGCCTTCGGCTATCGGGGGGATGCGGTAACGCGCAAGGCACTGGCCGACGTCGTCATCCCGCCGTCACGCGGCGAGCACCATCGGAAGGCGCTGCCGCACTGCATTCGCCCCAGGCGCTCCCCGACATGCGCCGACGCGCAGCTCAACCATTGCTCCGTTGCCCTGGCCCGATCAAGTGAACCGGCGCCTACCGAAAGCAGCTCACGACGACGACCGCTCCCAAGGTCGCTCGGCATCTAACGGAATCATTCGATCCTGCATTCGCTCGCCTGAGAGAAGAGTGTATGCCGGAGAGCGTATATTCGATTCCAGGGCGAGCCAGCGTAGTTGTTTGCGGAGAGAACGAAGCATCGATTTGGGTTGTGTCGCTGGTGGCCCACGAACCACCGGCTGAATGCGGCGTTTCGTCTAGGAACGGGAGAGGAAAAACCATGACCGACCTCACCAGCGTCCTTCATGCCAAGGCAATCGACCTGGGGCGGCTCGCGATCCGCGCCACCACAGAGGCCGGCAGCGGCCATCCCACCACCGCGCTGTCGCTCACCCATCTCGTTACGGTGCTGATGTACCGCGTGATGCGCTGGGCACCCGCCGATCCCGCCAACCCGGGATCCGACCGGCTGGTCCTGAGCGAGGGTCACGCGGTGCCGATCCTTTATGCCGCATGCACCGATCTCGGCGTCGCGATCGGGCCCGACGGCAACCGCCGGGCGATGACAGAGTATGATCTGATGACCCTTCGCGAGATTGGGTCGCCGATCGACGGGCATCCCAATCCAGTGCTCGGCTTTCCCTTCTTCGACGCCGCGACCGGCTCGCTGGGCCAGGGCCTGTCGGTCGCCGCCGGGCTAAGCTGCGCGGCGCGGCTCGACGGCGTGCCGAAGCGCATCTTCTGTCTCATCGGCGACGGCGAGTCGCGCGAAGGACAGATCTGGGAAGCAATGGATTTTTGCGCCGATCACCGCCTCGGCGGCGTGGTCGCCATCTTCAACTGCAACACGCTGGGCCAGAGCGACTATGTCTCCTCGGCGCAGGACTGGGAGCATCTCGCGGCGAAGGCTGCGGCGTTCGGCGCGCGCACCGAAATCATCGACGGCCACGATCCGGCCGCGATCGAACATGCGCTTCGCATCGAGGACGACTCGCGGCCGCTCGCAGTGATCGCGCGCACCGTCAAGGGATGGGGCGTGCTGAGCCTCGGCGGCCCCGGCCATCATGGCACGCCGGTTAAACCCGAGGCGTTGTCGGGCGTGCTCGTCGAACTCGACGAGACGGCGCGGCGCCTGGGCGTCACCGATATCGGCGCGCAGGACTTCGCCACGCTCAAAATCGCGCCGCCCGCCGCGGCGCCGGCACCACGCGCCGCGCCACATGCGCCCATCAGCTTCGGCGCAGCACTCGCCAGGAACCCGGCATCGGCATCGGCATCGGCCAAGAAGCTTTCGCCGCGCCGCGCCTATGGCATGGCGCTCGCGGCGCTCGGCGATGCGAACGACGCAGTGGTGGCGCTCGACGCCGACGTGAAGAATTCGACCTATGCCGAAACCTTTGCCAAGGCGCATCCGGACCGCTATTTCGAGGCGCGCATCGCGGAGCAAAACATGGTGTCGGCTGCGGCCGGATTGGCAGCCGCCGGCAAGATTGCGTTCGTCAGCACGTTTGGCCGCTTTCTAGAACGCGCCTTCGACCAGATCGAGATGGCGATCATCGGCGGCGCGCGCATCAAGCTCGTCGGCACGCATATCGGCGTGACGCTCGCGGCCGACGGACCGAGCCAGATGGCGCTGGCGGATGTCGCTTTCACGCGCGCCCTCGCACACGCGAAGGATGCCAGGGGCCGATCGTTGGTGGTGCTGACACCGTCGGACGCCGTCAGCGCTTTTAACCTGATCCTGGCCATGGCGGCGTATGACGGTCCCGCCTACCTGCGCGCGGTCCGCGGCGATTTGCCGATACTCTATCGCGAGGACGAGTCATTTCCGCTGCGCGGCTACAAGGTGGTACGCTCGGTTGAAGCGCCCGCGGTCGTACTGGCGGCGTCGGGCTATCTTGTCCATTCCTGTCTCGAAGCCGCCGCGGTGCTGGAGCAACGCGGCGTCGCCGCCGCCGTGGTTGACGCTTACGCCCTGCCGCTGGACGCTGGGCCGATTCTCGAAATGGCGCGGCACACCGGCGCGGCGATCCTCGCCGTCGAGGACAATTACGTGGGCGGGCTCGGCAGCGAGTTGGCCGAAGCGTCGGCCGCGCTTGTGGCGCCGGTCACGGTCGCAAGCCTCGGCGTGCGGCGCCTCCCCAAGAGCGGCCGCGCCGCCGCTGACGTGCTCGATTATGTCGGCCTCTCGGTGCCCCAGATCGCCACCGCCGCTGAACGCCTGGCACGGAGCCCGGGCGAAGCGACGACCGCCAACCGGTAATACTGACTGTCAGAGCAAGCGCAGCCCCCACATGTCATTGCGAGGAGCGCAGCGACGAAGCAACCTGGGCCATGCGCGCGCCAGAACGCTCGGGAGCCTCCCAGAACGAGGTTGCTTCGTCGCTTTGCGCCTCGCAATGAAATGCTAACGACATGCTTCGTCGCTTCGCTCTTCCCAATGATATGCAACGACGTGCTTCGTCGCACCGCTCCTCGCAACGACATGCAGTGACCCCGTCTCGTCGCCGTAGCAACGACATGCGAACAGCCTCGCTTCCTCGCCCAGGCCATGACATGCCACAGTCCGCGCTGCGCTCACCGGAGGTCCCATGACCAGCGTCATCGTGTCAGTTAATGTCGGACTTCCTCAGGACGTCGCGTGGCAGGGCCGTACTGTTCGGACAGCGGTCTGGAAAACGCCGGTAATCGGGCGGGTTTTCGCCCGCCGGCTGAATCTCGACGGCGACGGCCAAGGCGACCTCCATGGCCACGGCGGCGAGCAACGCGCGATCATGGTCTACCAGCTCGACTCCTACCGCTACTGGACGAAACATCTCGGCCGGCCGGATCTCACGCCCGGAAATTTCGGCGAGAACCTCACCGTGGAAGGCCTCGCCGACAACGAGGTCTGCATCGGCGACCGGTTCAGGATCGGTGGCGCCGTCGTCGAGGTGACTCAGCCGCGCGACACCTGCTATCGGGTCGGCATCAGGCTGAACAACCCGCAGATGGCGGCGCTGCTGGTCGCACATCATCGGCCCGGTTTCTACTTCCGCGTCATCGAGGAAGGCGAGATCGGCGCCGGCGACCACGTCGAGAAAGTCGCAGACGGCCCGGAGCATATGACGGTGGCTGAGATCGATGCGCTGCTATATTCTTCACAGCACCCAGTCGAAGGCTTGCGGCGCGCGATCAGAATTCCAGCACTCAGCGTTGATTGGCAAGGCTCGATGCAGGCGTTGCTCTCTGCCGCCGAAGCGGGCGGTACGACGGGCAACGCTGGCCTTTCTGGTACGTCGGCGCCGCTTGCGTGGCGGGGCTTCCGTTCGGCTGCCGTCGTTGCGTCGCACGAGGAAAGCGCGGACGTCCGATCCTTCGAGTTTGCGGCGGAAGATGGGTCGCCGCTGCCGCCGGCGCAGCCCGGCCAATACCTGATGGTCCGCGTGAAGCCGGACCCGGACGCACCCTCCGTGACGCGAAGCTTCTCGCTGTGCGGTCCGCCGGGAAGCCCCACCTATCGGATTGGCGTCAAGAACGAACATGGCTCCGCCAGCGGTTTCCTCCATCAAAGGGTACGCGAAGGCAGCCGCCTGGAGATCAGCGCGCCGCGTGGTTCGTTCACGCTGACCCCAGGTGCGACGCCCGTCGTACTGATCAGCGCCGGTGTCGGTGTCACGCCTGTCCTGGCGATGTTATATGCAGCCGCTGCAAAGGCCGGAACGGGTCGGCCGATCTGGTGGCTGCATGGAGCGCGCGATCGGGCGCACCATTCGTTCGCCAGGGAGGCGAACGATTTGCTCGCGACGCTGCCTGCGTCCCGTCGTTGCATCGTTTATAGCCGGCCCGCACCGAAAGACGTGCCCGGACAGGACTTCGATCAAACCGGCCATCTTTCGCCTGATTTGCTGGAAACGTTCGGAGTTCCCCGCAACGCCGATTTCTATTTGTGCGGTCCGTCGGGATTCCTCGATGAGTTCCAGAAGGGCCTGGCAGCATGGGGCACTCCCTGGCCCAGGGTCCACGTCGAATTGTTCGGGGCCGCGCCAACGCGCACACCTGGCATCTCCACCGCTCCCACCGTCTTACCGCATCGTCCAGAGGGCCTCGCAGGTGGCGGACCCCTGGTGACATTCCTGCGTAGCGGTCTCGCCGTTCCATGGGATTCCCGTTTCGGCAGCTTGCTCGAATTCGCGGAAGTTTGTGCCGTTCCCGTGCGTTGGGCCTGCCGAACGGGAGTATGCCATAGATGCGAGAGTGGCCTTGTCGAAGGCGAACTCGCCTACGCGCCGGAGCCATTGGATCAGCCGGCCGAAGGCAACGCGCTGATCTGTTGCTCCGCGCCAAGAACCGCCGTCGCGCTCGACCTTTGACGCGTGCCGCTGATCTACTCACGGGGCAGGAGTGTAAGATGACAGAATACGACGCGATCATCATCGGAGCAGGCCAGGCAGGCCCAGCTCTGGCGCGGCACATGGCTGGGACGGGTATGCAGGTCGCCATCATCGAACGCGGCCGTTTCGGCGGCACCTGCGTCAACACCGGCTGCACACCGACGAAAACCCTGGTCGCCAGCGCTTATGCCGCGCACGTGGCCCGCCGCGGTGCCGATTATGGTTTCAGCGCGGGCGAGGTCAAAGTCGATATGAAGCGCGTCAAGGCGCGCAAGGATTATGTCGTCGGGCTGTCGAATCGCGGGGTGGAGCAATCGCTCAGGAACCTGGAGAATTGCCGCGTCTATGACGGCCATGCACGGTTCACCTCGCCGCACGAGGTGCAGGTTGGCAGCGAGATCCTGACCTCCGGCCAGATTTTCATCAATGTCGGCGCGCGTGCCGCGGTGCCCGACATCCCCGGCCTCGAGCAGGTCGAGTACCTCACCAACAGCTCAATGATGGACATCGATTTCCTGCCGCGCCACCTGCTGGTGCTGGGCGGCAGCTATATCGGCCTGGAATTCGGTCAGATGTATCGGCGGTTCGGCAGCGAGGTCACTGTTGTCACTCACGGACCGCGCCTGGTTCCGCACGAGGATGAAGACGTGGCGGCGGCCATCGCCGACATCCTGGTGCGGGAAGGCATCACCATTCGGCCCGGCGCGAAATGCCTGCGCATCGGCCAGCAAGGCCACGACATCGTCATGACGATCGACTGCGGCGGTGTTTCGGAACTCCGAGGCTCGCACTTGCTTGTCGCAACCGGGCGCCGTCCCAACACGGATGATCTCGGTCTCGACCGCGCGGGGATCAGGCAGGACGAACATGGCTATATTGTCGTAGATGAGGAGCTGGCCACCTCGGTTCCCGGCATCTGGGCGCTCGGCGACTGCAATGGGAAAGGTGCGTTCACCCATACATCGTGGAATGATTACGAAATTGTCGCCGCCAATTTCGCCAATCTGTTCGATGGCGAGGCCAGGCGCGTGACCGACCGCATCCCCGCCCATGCGCTCTACATCGATCCGCCGTTGGGGCGTGCCGGCATGACCGAGGCGGAGGTTCGCAAGAGCGGCCGCCCGGCTCTGATCGGCAAAATCGCCATGGAGGATGTGTCCCGCGCCTTCGAAAAAGGCGAGACCGACGGCTTCATGAAGATCCTGGTCGATGCCGAGACCAAGGAAATCCTGGGCGCATCGTTCCTGGGCGTCGGCGGCGATGAAGCCATCCACTGCGTGCTCGACGCGATGTACTCGAAGGCGCCTTACACCACGCTCCAGCGCGCGATGCATATTCACCCGACAGTCGCGGAATTCATTCCGGCAATGCTCGACGATCTTGTCCCGCTGGCGGGTGCGGGTGCGGGTGCGGGATAGATCACCACAGTCATTCCCCACGGACCCTAACCCGCCGCCGCCTCACGGCTGGCACGAATTTTCGCCACGCGTCGGCCATCCATTTCCAGAACCTCGAACCGCCAGCCAGCGAACACGATGCGGTCGCCAATGCGCGGCACGCGGCGCAGCAGCGCCAGCAACAGGCCGGCCAGCGTATGATAGGTGCCCTCGGCGGGCAGATCGGGCAGCACCAGGCGGGCCTTCGCCTCGTCCACCGGCATCAGGCCATCCAGCACGAAATCGCCTTCGCCGGCGGTTCCATCGCCGCCGGGCTGCACAGCGACATCGGTGGGTTCGCCGACGATCGCCTCCAGCACATCGGCCGCGGTGACGACGCCTTCCAGGCTGCCGTACTCGTCCAGCACCACGGCCATGCCCAGCGGGTCCAGTTTCAGCCGTTCCAACGCATCCAGCGCCGTGACGGTGTCGGGCACCACCATCGCCTGACGCAGCGCGGCTGCCACGGAAAGATCGGCGCCGTCCAGGAGGCGGTCCAGCAGGTCCTTGGCCCGCACGACCCCCACCACGTTGTCCACCGAACCGTCGCACACCACGAACCGCGAATACGGCGCGGCCTTGAGCGTCGCGATCGACTCCTCTGGCTTGCCGCTGCGGTCGATCCAGACCATCTCGGTGCGCGGTGTCATGATGGCGCGCACCGGCTTGTCCGCCAGGCGCAGCACGCGCTCGATCATGTCGCGCTCCTCGGCCTCCAGCACGCCCGCCTGTGCGCCCTCGGCGACCAGGGCCTTCAACTCCTCCTCGGTCACGGTTTGCGGCGCGGTGCGTTCCAGGCCGAATACGCGCAACACGCCCGACGTCGAGTGCCCCAGCAGCCACACGACCGGCCCGCCGGCACGCGCGAGCCATGCGATCGGGGCCGCCAAGGCCGCCGCGATTTGCTCCGGGCGCCGCAATGCAATCTGCTTTGGCGCCAGTTCGCCCAGCACCAGCATCAGATAGGTCGTGACCACCACGACAATCCCCAGCGCCAGCGTGTTGGAAACCGTCGTCAGCGCCGGGATGCGCGCCAGCCAATGTCCCAGTCGCACCTCGATGTAGGAGCCGCCGAACACACCGGTGAACACGCTGACCAAGGTCACGCCCACTTGTACGGTGGGCAGGAATCGCTGCGGATCCTCGGCGAGACGGCGGGCCAGGGCGGCGCTGGTGACACCCTTGTGCTCCATCACCGCCAGGCGGGCCCGGCGCGCTGACACCAGAGCGAGTTCGCCCATGGCGAACACCCCATTCAGCAGGATCAAGAGCAAGATGGTCAGGACTTCCAGAGCGATGCCCATGGCGCGCGCATTGTTCCAGGCTGCGGGTTATTCTCCTGGTCTTAGCATGCTCGCGCGCCGCCGGCGCGGCTCGCCCGACCCTCGCTTTCCCGGCGCAATTCGGCTAATCATGGCGCAACGCAGCACAGGCCCGAGGGGCCGCGCTTTGCTGACAAAATCGATAGAGTTCCTTATTGAGCGACACTCCTGACGACCCGGCGGTCCCGCCGCCCGGCTTGCCTGAAGACACCCAGCCCGTGACGCTCGAGGAGGAGATGCGCCGCTCCTACCTCGACTATGCCATGAGCGTGATCGTGGCGCGCGCGCTGCCCGATGCGCGTGACGGGCTGAAGCCGGTGCACCGCCGCATCCTCTACGGCATGCAGGACGGTGGCTACACCGCCGACAAGCCGTATCGCAAGTCGGCCCGCGTGGTCGGCGACGTGATGGGCAAGTTCCATCCGCACGGCGACGCGGCGATCTACGACGCCATGGTGCGCATGGCGCAGCCGTTTTCCATGCGCGTGCCGCTGATCGACGGGCAGGGCAATTTCGGCTCGGTAGACGGGGATAACCCGGCGCATATGCGATACACCGAGGTTCGGCTCGCCCGCGCCGCCTCGCTGCTGCTAACCGACATCGACAAGGACACTGTCGATTACCAGCCGAACTACGACGAGCAGGAGAAAGAGCCGGTGGTATTGCCGGCGATGTTTCCGAACCTGCTGGTGAATGGCGGCAACGGCATCGCCGTGGGCATGGCAACCAATATCCCGCCGCACAATCCGGGCGAGATCATCGACGCGACGCTCGCCTTGCTGGCGGAGCCGACGATGACCTTGGATGAGCTGATACGTATCGTTCCGGGGCCGGATTTTCCTACCGGCGGCTCGATTGTCGGGCGCTCCGGCATCCGTAGCGCGTATGAGACCGGGCGCGAATCGCTGATCCTGCGTGCGCGTTCCGACATCGAGGAGATGGCGCGCGGCCACCAGGCGATCATCTTCACCGAGATTCCCTACCAGGTGAACAAGAAGACGCTGCTGGAACGCATCGGCGAGCTGGTGCGCGAGAAGCAGATCGACGGCATCACCGGCGTGCGGGACGAGAGCGACCGGTCGGGCATGCGGGTGGTGATCGAACTGCGGCGCGACGCGACGCCGGATGTGGTGCTGAACCAGCTCTATCGCTTTACGCAGTTGCAGATCACGTTTGGCGTCAACATGCTGGCACTGGACAATGGCCAGCCGCGGCAGTTGGGGCTGAAGGACGCGTTGCAGGTGTTCCTCCGCTTCCGCGAGGAGGTGATCGAGCGCCGCGCCCGGTTTGAGTTGGAGAAGGCGCGCAGGGACGCACACAATTTGGTGGGCCTGGCGATCGCGGTCGCGGACATCGATGAGGTGATCCGTCTCATTCGTGCCAGCACGGATCCCGCCACGGCACGCACCGCTTTGATGGAGCGTGACTGGCCGGCGGCGGATGTCGCACCATTGCTCGCGCTGATCGATGAGCCGGGCAACGTCATTACGCCCGAGAACACGGTGCGGCTGACCGAGGAACAAGCGCGCGGCATCCTGGAATTGCGGTTGCAGCGGCTGACCGGGCTGGAGCGGGACAAGATCCACGCCGACCTTACCAAGATCGCAGAACAGATCCGTGCGCTGCTGGAGATCCTGGCGTCGCATCCGCGCCGCGTGGAGGTGATGCGGGAGGAATTGCTCAAGGCGCGCGAGGCTCTGGCGCGGCCCCGGCTGACCGACATCATCGATGCCATCGCCGACCAGGATGACGAGAACCTGATCGAGCCGGGCCAGATGGTGGTTACCATCACGCGCGACGGCTTCATCAAGCGCACGCCGTTGGAGACGTTCCGGGCGCAGAATCGCGGCGGCCGTGGCCGTACCGGGGCAGGGACGCGCGGCGACGACATCGTAACGCGCAGCTTCCACGCGCATACGCATCAGTGGGTGTTGTTCTTTTCGCTGGGCGGCAAGGTATACCGCGAGAAGGTGTGGCGTCTGCCGGAAGCCGGGCCGAACGCCAAGGGCCGGGCGCTGGTGAATTTGCTGCCCGAGTTGGGGGCGGACACGATCACCACGGTGCTGCCGCTGCCGCAGGACGAATCGCTGTGGGATTCGCTGCACCTGGTGTTCGCGACTTCCCTGGGTAATGTGCGGCGCAACCGGTTGTCCGACTTCCGCAACGTGCGCTCGACCGGTCTGATCGCGATGAAGCTGGACGAGGGAGATCACCTGATCGGCGTCGCCACCTGCCGCGAAGGCGACGACGTATTGCTGGCGACGCGCAAGGGCCGCTGCATCCGGTTCCAGCTCTCCGACGATACCGTGCGCGTATTCGCTGGGCGCGATTCCACGGGCGTGCGCGGCATCCGCCTGCTGAAGGGCGATGCAGTCATCAGCCTGTCCGTGCTGCGCCATGTCGAGGCGAGCATCGAGGAACGCGCGGCGTATCTGCGCATTGCCAACGCGCGGCGACGCGCCAACGGGAATGGCGAGAGCAACGGCAATGGACATGGGGGTGCCGAGGATGACGCCGCGCCGCCCGCCGACCAAGCCGATGGCGAAGAAGCCGCCGCGGAGGTGGCGCTATCGCCCGAGCGCATCGCCGAACTCGAAACCGCCGAGGAAATGCTGCTGACGGTTACCAACCTGGGATTCGGCAAGCGGTCGTCCGCTTACGAATACCGCGCGACCGGCCGTGGCGGGCAGGGGATTGCCAATATCACGCTGGCACCGCGTAATGGTACCGCGGTCGTGGCAACCTTTCCGGTGCGCAGCGGCGATGACGTGATGCTGGTAACCGATGCCGGGCGCCTGATCCGGGTGCCGGGAGACCAGGTCCGCATCACCGGGCGCCAAGCCATGGGGGTCACCTTGTTCCGCGTGATTGCGGGCGAGCATGTAACCAGCGTGTTTCCGGTGATCGAGGGCGACGACGAAGAAAACGGGTCGGGGGACGATGGCTGAGCAACAAAAAAAGGACCGCGAAGCGACAGCGGGAACCACCAAGCACCGCCGCGTTGGCCTGTATCCCGGCACGTTCGATCCGGTGACAAACGGCCATCTCGACGTGATCGGTCGCGCTGCTCGCTTGCTCGACAAACTTGTGGTGGGTGTCGCGAAGAACCCCGGCAAGGGCCCCCTGCTTTCGCTGGAGGAGCGGGTCGAACTGGTGCAGGCAGAGATCGCCAGTATTGCTTCCCACAACGGCATGACCATCGAGGTCATGCCGTTCGACACCCTGCTGGTTCATTTCGCTCGGACAGTCGGCGCCAGCATGATCGTGCGCGGCCTGCGCGCAGTGTCGGACTACGACTACGAGATTCAGATGGCCGGCATGAACTACCGCATGGCACCCGACATCGAGACAGTGTTCCTGATGGCGAGCGAGCGGCACCAGTTCATTGCCTCGCGCCTGGTAAAGGAGGTGGCGATGTTGGGCGGCGATATTTCGTCCTTCGTGCCGCCCCTGACCTTACAGCGCGTGCTGCAACGCATCCGCGGCTGAACGCTCATACCAGCCGTGGACACACCAGCCGCTGAAATGCCCGACTGGTCGGCTGGCGGCTGCTCCCCATGTCATTGCGAGCAAGCGAAGCAATCTCCGCCTAGAGAACGTACGATCGCTCGTTGGAGGTTGCTCCGCTTCGCTCGCAATGACTGTCGGCGCGATATGTCAGAGCCACAACTCTAAACGTCCAGGTTCGCCACCTTCAGCGCGTTGCCGACTATGAATTCCCGACGCGGCTCCACCACGTCGCCCATGAGCGTGGAGAACACCAGAGCCGCATCCTCGACATCGCCGACTTTTACCTTCAGCAAGGTGCGCCCGTCCGGATCAAGCGTGGTACGCCCCAGCTCGTCGGCATTCATTTCGCCCAGGCCCTTAAAGCGCTGGATGGTCAGGCCGCGGCGCCCGAATGCCATGATACGGTCGAATGCGGCGGCGGGACCGGCGACCTCCACCTCCTGCTGATCCAGCTTCAGCTTCGCGGGCTCCCCGAACTTCCGGGCGAGCGCGTCGGCGCGGTCGGCCAGCCAGCGTGCTTCGGCGCTGCGCAGCGTGGCGGCATCGAGGAAATGCCGCTCCGGCACGCTGCGCACGGTGCGCGAAAGCGTGATTCCGCCATCCACCGCCACCACCCAACCGCGTTCGTGAGGCAAGGAAATCGCGTTCAGCCTTGTCACCAGGGACTGCGCCGCCGCGGTTGCGCGCGCCGCGTCCGGCGTCAGTGCGCCGGCAATCGCGGCTTGCTCCAACAGCGGCACCGGCGCGGCCGCGGAAAGCTGCCGCAACTGCATGGAGGCCTCGCGCAGCCACACCGCTTCGCGCTGCAGCTCGGCGCCTTGTAACACCGTGCCGTCGGCATAGGTCAGCCGCGCGGAGGCCAGCGCCTTCTCGAGCAGGAATCGTTCCAAAGCGGGATCGTTCTTGAGATATCGCTCCTCATTGCCGCGCTTGGCGCGATACAGCGGCGGCTGCGCGATATACAAATGCCCGCGCTCGATGAGTTGCGGCATCTGGCGAAAGAAGAATGTCAGTAACAGCGTGCGGATGTGCGAGCCGTCAACATCCGCGTCCGTCATGATGACGATCTTGTGGTAGCGCAGCTTGGCGACGTCGAACCCGCCTTGCTCAGGCTCACCGCGACCGATGCCGGTGCCGAGCGCGGTGATCAGCGTGCCGATTTCCTGGCTCGACAGCATGCGGTCGAAGCGGGCGCGTTCCACGTTGAGGATCTTGCCCTTCAGTGGCAGAATCGCCTGGAACTTGCGATCTCGCCCCTGTTTGGCAGAACCACCGGCGCTGTCGCCCTCCACGATGAATAGTTCGCTCTTGGCGGGATCGCGTTCCTGGCAATCCGCCAGCTTGCCCGGCAGCGTCGAAATATCGAGAACACCCTTGCGGCGCGTTAGCTCGCGTGCCTTGCGCGCTGCCTCGCGTGCCGCCGCCGCGTCCATTACCTTCTGCACGACGGATTTGGCTTCCTTCGGGTGCGTCTCGAACCAGTGCGCCACCGCTTCCGCCACAGCCGCCTGTACCGCCGGCTGCACTTCCGAGCTGACCAGCTTGTCTTTGGTCTGGGAGGAAAATTTCGGGTCGGGCACCTTCACCGACAGCACCGCGGTCATGCCTTCGCGCATGTCCTCGCCGACGAGCTGCAACTGTTCCTTCTTGCCCATGCCCTCGGCGTATTTCGTCACCACGCGGGTCAGCGCCTGGCGGAAACCGGCCAGATGCGTGCCCCCGTCGCGCTGCGGGATGTTGTTGGTGAAACACAGCATTGTCTCGTGGTAGCTGTCGTTCCACGACAGCGCGAACTCGGCGCGCATGCCCTGCGCGTCGACCGGCGCGCGCAAGGTAATCGGCGGCGTGAACACGGCAGTCTTGCCGCGGTCCAGCCATTCGACGAAGGCGACCAGTCCGCCTTCATAGTGCATGGTCACATCGTGCGGCGGCGTGTGGCGTTCATCGCACAACCGGATGGTGAGGCCGGAGTTCAGGAATGCCAGCTCGCGGAGCCGCCGTTCCAATTGCGTAAAGTCAAACTCAGTTTTGGTGAACGTCGCCGGGCTGGGCTTGAACGTGACTTCGGTGCCGGTGTGGTGGTCCGGCGCCGGCGCCACCACGGCGAGCGGCGCCTCCGGGTCGCCGTTGCGAAATCGGATGAAATGCTCCTGGCCGTGGCGCCAGATGCGCACCTCCATCCACTCCGACAGTGCGTTCACCACCGCCGCGCCGACGCCATGCAGGCCGCCGGAGACCTTGTAGTTGTTCTGGTTGAATTTTCCTCCCGCGTGCAGCCGGGTCAGCACCACTTCGGCGGCGGAGACGCCTTCTTCCGGGTGGATGTCGGTGGGGATGCCGCGGCCGTCGTCGCGCACGGTCACGGAGCCGTCGCCGTTCAGGATCAACTCGCAGTGTGTGGCAAAGCCGGCCTGGGCTTCGTCCACCGCGTTGTCGATGATCTCGAACGCCATGTGGTGCAGGCCGGAGCCATCATCCGTGTCGCCGATATACATCCCCGGCCGGCGCCGGACGGCATCCAGTCCTCGCAGAACCGAGATGGAGGATGCGTCGTAGGCATCGCCGTTTTCGGGAGTGGAATCGGAAGGCGGCACAATGGGATCGGACATGCCGGCGGCGGACTCCCAGGGCTTGTGTGGATGCACGTAATATAGCGTTTTCCTGTCTCTTGGCCCAGAGGGGATACGGCCAGAGGAAGCGACTTTTCCGGCGGATTGCTATGGCAACTCATGCGGCAGTGCGGTGGCGTTGCGTCGTTGGCTGGTGCTTCGATGACGGGCGCACGTCAGGGGCGCAGATTTTGCTCGCGCAAGTTGGCGAGAGAGGGACGGTTGCGCCGCAACGCCGGCCGTTGGGAGTCCTGAACGGGCTGATGATGGCGGAGCGCCGGCAACGGTTCGATGCGGGATAGTGCCCTCAGCTGGCTGGTTTATTGCGCGACCTGCCGATCGCGCTCGATCCGGACAGGCTCCAGGTCAGCCAATCCCTGGGGTCCGATTCAAGTTTTCACCGGGCGGTTCCGGCTGACGGTCTATGGTGCCGCCTATCGGGAGTTGGCCCATCGCAACCACCTGGCGTTGGCGGCTCTGAATCAGGATCTATGCAAGGCCAGGGCTTCGCTTGGTGTGGTGATGCCGGGGCAAGCCTGACCTCGCGGCGGTTGCTGACGGGACAGCGTCAAAGACGCACAGGCTCACCTGCAACAACCGCAGCGAAACGGGAGTCCTGGCGCAACATACCGTCGCCGGTTTGCAGGCCTTCCGCCACATCGGCCAGCGGCAGAAAAGTCTCGGCGTCCGTGCCGGTGATCAGGGTCTGTGCCGGCAGTGCCGCGAGCGCGGCAAACAGCGATTTGCGGCGTTGCGGGTCCAGGTGGACGGCGGGTTCGTCCAGCAACAGCAGCGGCGCGAACCCGCGTGCCGCCGCCATCACCGCCGCGTGTCCTAGGATGACCCCGATCAGCAGCGCCTTCTGCTCTCCCGTGCTGGCGAGTGCTGCGGGGGTACCGGAGGCGGCGTCGGTCAGGGCCATGTCGGTGCGGTGCGCACCCAGCGCCGCGGTGCCTGCGGCCGCATCGCGTGTGCGGCTGGCGGCGAGGCCGTCGCGCAACCAATCCTCCACCGCCACGGCTGGTTCGCTGACGAGACGATCCGCGATGGGGCACACAAGCCCGATGCGGGCAGCCGGAAACGCGCCCACCGCGCCATGCCCTGGCGCCGCGTTCAATCGTCCGGCCAGGGCCATGCGTGCCGCGGTCGCGGCGACGGCGTGACGTGCCATCGCATCTTCCAGTCCGGCCAGCCAGGATGGGTCCTGGCGGCCTTCCGCAAGTAACCGATTGCGGCTGCCCATGGCGGCTTCGTAGGCGGCGATCTCCCGCGCGTGGCCCGGTTCCAGTGCCCAAACCAGGCGGTCCAGGAAGCGGCGACGGCCGGACGGGCCCTCGAGGAACAATCGGTCCATTTGCGGCGTGAGCCAGACCGCGGCGACGCGGGCGGCGATCTCCGCCTGGCTGCGCGGGGCCGCGCCATCCAGGCGGAAGACGCGGCGGTTGGCAGGATCGGCGGCGGTGCCGGATTTCAGGCTGTCCGGCGGGGTGCCGGTGCCGATGTCGGTCTCGCCGTCGGCGATGGCGAAGCGGGCGGCGACGGCCCAGCCGTTCAGCGCGCCATGGCGCTTCAGGTCGGCGTTGCGGGCATTGCGCAGGCCGCGTCCAGGCACGAGCAGGGAGACGGCTTCCAGCAGGTTGGTCTTGCCGCTGCCATTGGGGCCGAAAAGGACCGCGATGCGTCCCCGCGGGCGCCAGGTCAGCGCCGCGTAGCTGCGGAAATCGCTCAGCGTCAGGCGCAGCAACTGCATGCTGCGCGAGATGCGGTCGGGGCGGGCACAGCGTCAATGGTTCGACAGCACCGGCGGATCCGATGACTGATGCCGCGGCGCGAGTTCCTTGGGCTGGCGCGCGAGGTCCGGATGTACGATCCGTTGTCCTTGCCTTGCGACGGCCTCGATGTCAGCAATCGTGTCGGGCGGCCGTTCGCCGATACGCAGTACTTTCACGTCGTGGCGATCGAAGTTGGGGCAGACCCGGTCGCGGGAATCAGCAATGTGTCGGGCAGCGTAACGCCTCCATCAGGCCGCGGAACTGCACGCCAAGCGCCGACGGTGGACGGCAATCCGGCGCCAGATCTGCCGGATAGTATTCATTTCCGCCGCGTCCAGGACATATCTTTTAAACAACGAAGACAACGGCAATATTTCTTCAGAATTCCCCAGAGATATAGAAACCATAAATGCCAGCGCCGCCCCATCTTCCCGGATAGACGGCTCGCGATCCAGTGTGATCGGCCGTATTGCCAACCGTCACCAACTCGTGCATTGTCGCGTGATGCAGGGGGGCAGGTCACCATCGACCCGCCGTCTGTCGTATAGGGCGTGGATATTCTACGCGGCTATTGCCGTCGTGGGCGGATATTCTGTTGCCCATGCGCAGACGACGCGCGGGACCGACGACCAAACAGCATTCGCGGTGCCGCGCGTGGCGCTGGGCAGCACCGCGGAGGTTGCGTTGCCACAGCCGCTCGCCCCCAGCGAGGCCGTGCGCATCCGGCAGATTTTCGCCCTTCAGGCCAAAGGTGACATTGCCGACGCCGCCCGCGTGACGGCTCAACTGCACAATTATCTCCTGCTCGGTCCGATCCTGGCCGACCGCTACCTCGGTGGCTGGATGCACCCAACCGCCACGGAATTGACCGATTGGCTCGGTCACTACGGCGACCAACCGGAAGCACGGGCAATCCGCGCCCTGCGGGACCGCATCGCGCCCAGGACGCCTGACACGGTCGCCTCAGCAGCCGCTCTGGCATCGCCGGCGGACCGCTATTCCCGGAATCGCGCCGCTGTCCCCAGTGCCGCGCGCGCTTTGTTCGTGCAGAACCGAGACGCCGCGGCGGTTGCCGCCGCCGCGCCGCTGCTATCTCGCCCGGCCTCCCTGCCCGGCAGCGGGGAGGCGTTGTTCGCCGGAGGGCTTGCCGCTTGGCGGCTCGACGACACGGAAACGGCGCAGGCATTCTTCGAAGCGGCCTGGCGGGCAGCCCCAAGCGCGCCCGACCGGGCGTCGGACGCATTCTGGGCCGCCCGCGCTGTCGAACGGCGCGTCGGCCGCGCAACGGCTGCGGTGTGGCTGCGTCGTGCCGCAGAGGATCGCAACACGTTCTACGGCCGCATCGCCGCTCGCGTTCTGCAACCCATGCAGGACTGTCTGGAATCGGCGACGCTGGGGATCGTCGATGTTGATTTCCTCGCTTCCACGCCCGGGGGCCGGCGTGCCTTCGCCTTGTTGCAGGTTGGTCAGACGCGGCTCGCCGAGGCGGAGTTCCGCCTGCTGTGGTCCGACTCCGGCGAGACTGCCGGCCTTGCGCGGACGCTGGCGTTGGTGGTGCGTGCCGCCGGCCTGGACCGGCTGAGTGTCGAACTGCAAGGCGCTGCCTTTGCGGCCCGCGACCTGCCGGCGCCACCACCCCTGCACCCGGCGGGGGGGTTCAGGCTGGATCCGACTCTCGTGTATGCGCTGGTACATCATGAATCGGATTTCAACCCCGGTGCGGTTTCGCGCGACGGCGCTGTCGGGCTGATGCAGATCAAGCCGGCCAGCGCATGGACGGTCATCGGCGCCCGCTCGCTCGCCGGCATGCAGGTGGCGCGGTTGCGCGATGCGGCGGTGAACCTTGCGCTCGGCCAAGGGTATTTGCTGCAACTTGCCAATGACGACCCCATCGAAGGCGACCTGATCCGGCTTCTGGCCGCCTATAAGCAGGGGCCGTTCGAGCTGCAGCGCTGGGCGGATCGCGTCAACGCCGGAGGCGATCCCCTGATGTTCCTCGAGGCGATGCCGAGTTACGAGACGCGGGCATTTGTTGAGGATGTCCTGGCCTGGTCCTGGCGATACGCCGCGGCGCTGCACCTGCCAGCGGAGAGTCTCGATGACCTGGCGGCTGGGCGATTCCCCCGGCTGACAGGAATGGCAGGTCAGCCCGATGCCGGTGCGCAATGCGAAGCGGTGGCTGCGGCGCGCTGACAGGCATGCGTCGAAGATAACCGCAGCGCCGAATGCGATTTCCTGTCATGATGAGTTACCGACAGGCCATTGCGGTCGCCCGAGAATGTGGGTTCTCCCTCCCCTCGTGAGGCGGCATCAGGAGGATGAGGCTCCAACGTACGACTTCTCCCCCTATCCCCTGTGACAAGGGGAGCGGCACTCTTACCGCTGCGCGCTGTTTGATCCAGTCTCCGGTCCGTCGCGCCGGCCGGTGGTCAACTCCGAATGGCGCTGGGCTGGCCGATTTGCGCTTCTCTGGTTCTGGCCGCCTGCAATGCCACGCGAGCGGCCACATGACGGTCCAAACGGATGACATCATCGATAACCAAACCGACACAGGTGACCGCAGCGCGGCATCCGGATCGGCCTTCCATAACGGACCTTCCTTCGCCGCCCAGCGTAAGGGATGCGATTCGCGGCCGCGCACTCGCACTTGGCTTCGACGCGGTCGGCTTCTGCCGTGCCGAGTTGGGGTCGGAGGCGCGCGAGCGGCTGGCAGCCTTTCTCGCGGCAGGGCAGCACGGCGACATGGCCTGGCTCGCCGCGCGTACCGAGCAACGCAGCCACCCGCGCGCGCTGTGGGCGGAGGCGCGTAGCGTGATCGCGCTTGGTCTTTCCTACGCGCCACCGGACGATCCGCTTGCGACGCTGAAGCAGCCGGATCGCGGCACCATTTCGGTTTATGCCCGCAACCGCGACTACCATGACGTCGTGAAGGGCATGCTGAAACACCTGGCGCAGTTCATCGCCGCACGCTTCGGGCCGGGGGTGAAAGTGTTCGTCGATACCGCGCCGGTCATGGAAAAGCCGCTTGGCGCGCAGGCCGGCCTGGGTTGGCAGGGCAAGCACACCAATCTCGTTTCCCGCGCCCACGGTTCCTGGTTGTTCCTGGGCGAGATCTACACCACGCTCGAAATCCCGCCTGATGCGCCGCACGCCGATCGCTGCGGTTCCTGCAGGCGCTGCCTATCGGTCTGCCCCACCGATGCGTTCCCGGCGCCGTATCGTCTCGATGCCACGCGCTGCATCTCTTATCTGACGATTGAGCATGAGGGGCCGATCCCGCACGCGCTGCGGCCGTTGATGGGCAACCGGATCTACGGCTGCGACGATTGCCTGGCGGTGTGTCCCTGGAACCGCTTCGCCCGGGCCACGCCGCACGCGAAACTGCAGGCTCGCGCCGATCTGACCGCGCCGCGTCTGGCCGAGCTGGCGGCGCTGGATGAGGCCAGTTTCCGCGCCATGTTCTCCGGCTCGCCGATCAAGCGGATCGGGCGGAATCGCTTCGTGCGCAATGTGCTGATCGCGATCGCCAATGCCCGCGATCCAACACTGTGGGACGCGGCGGCGCGCCTGCGGGCCGACCCCGATCCCGTGGTGGCCGAAGCAGCCGCCTGGGCGTGCGACCAACTGCGGCCGCCGCTTAACTCGACGAGCCGTCGCCTTCCAACGCTCGCACCTCGCCAGTGAATTTGTTGTTGGTGAGTTGCGCGGGTGTGCCGGTCAGGTTGTGGACAAAGGTGCTGGGGTGGCCGGAATCGTTGATGAACGTATTATCGCGAACGACGATCTTGTCAGTGGACTGTGCGGCGCCGTTCTCGCCGATGGTGATAGCATAGAGGTGGTTTTCGCTCTTCGGCCCCTTTTCCAGTTTGGTTCCGGTCACCACCAGCGATCCGCCGCGAAAGATGTCGATCTGATCGTGGGACGTGCCATCGGGGCCATCTTCAATGTCACAGTCGATCACTTCCGTGAGCAAGGCACCGGACTTGATGTTATCGCCCTGCTGCGTGTCGAAAAACCGGCTGTGTTCCACGCGCAAGGATTTGATCGCGCCAATATCAATGCCGTGCCCGCAGGCTTTCTCGCATGTACCGTTGTGAACGAAGTCGCTGCCAATGATCCGGATGCTCGCCTGTGAATTCGTCGCAGAAAGTATCCCGTCCTGATTGTTCAGGAAATGCACGCGATCGACGGTGAGGTCGCCGCCCGCCGCATAAATGCCCGCACCGTCGCCGCCCGGCACTCGCGCAAGTTGCAAGGTAAGGTTACGGATCGTAATGTTGTCGCCGGCGGTGATCAGTATTGCCTTGCCGGTGCAGATTGTATCGGTCAGCACCACGCCCGGACCGGAACCTTCAACGGTCAGGTTATCCTGCCTGATAACAGCGCAGTCGTCATACTGGCCCGGAGCGATATCGATCGTATCACCTGCCCTCGCGGCAGCGATTGCCGCGCTCGGCTTGCCGTACTGCTTGCCGGGACCAACTTCGAGCGTTGCCGCGCGTGCCGAATTGCCAACGAGCAACCCCAGCAATCCCAGGAGTATTGCTTCTCTCCAGATCATCCCCATCGCCCTTGTGCGCGAGCCCGGCGGGGGATCGCGGCTCAAAACCAGAGGCCGTTGGTTCATCTATCACGGCAGCGCGATCATGTCGCGTCCCAGCAGCGCGCGGTTGAAAGCCGAAAATCGAGGGCCGACCGCAACGCTGGCATGCGGAGGCTTCGCGCGCGATAGGCGTACCTCGAACACATCGCCGCGACCCCGACCCCGTCGGCATATTCGTTACTGCTGTGAATCCGCGGATGCGGGTATGACAAGCTGGTAAGGACGGCGCCGAATTGCCCCAGTGGAGGCACCCCTGTCGGCTGGCGCACCGCCGGCCGGTTCCGAATGGGGAGGCACGCCGTCGCCGCAAGTCGGGGGAGTGCCTTTTACCCGCGAAAGGATGGAAGGAGACATCGGCTGACGGGGCTGGTGAAGCGCAGCTTTTCCCTGGCGGGTCATCGCACCAGCGTGGCGCTGGAAGACGCGTTTTGGGATGCGCTGGTCTCGATTGCCATGACGCGGGGCCAGACCCTGTCCGCGCTGGTCGCGGCAACGGACGCCGCACGTGCCCCGGGCCAGCCGTTGGCCTCCGCTTTGCGGGTGCTGGCCCTGCGCGAATCCGGCAGCCGTTAACCTTCTGTTCAGGAATGCGGGGGTATTCTTCCCCGCGGCCAGAACGGCCAGGGGAAGGAGAATACCTCCGGGAGCCAGCGTTTTGTGGTCCGACTCTGGTCGCCACCGTCAGTCGGCCGTGCTGTCGGCCCGGCTGGTAGCGCCAGAGCGAGATGCCGACCGTGCCGGACACTCCGGCACGGTCGAGCAATCGGCGCCGCAGCCTGTGCCGTATTCGGCCAGGCGCCGGAATTCCGACAATGCGAACTCAGCCGCGTCTCTGCTCCGGCGCGGGCGAAGGCTCTAGCACACCAAGCATTTGCAACAGCGGTATGCGGCGATGCAGGAAGCGTTCGGCAATTTCCGCCGCCATTGTGCGCGTCTCGGCCGGATCTGTTACTGGCTTGCCGTCGCGCTGCATCTTGCGTCCGCTCCGTTCCAATCCTGACGTCACCGCAAGCGTCAGGTTCGGGAGCGTGGCCGGGAGGCCCGAGAGCAAGTCGCCAAGCATCAGGGTTTCCAGCAAGTCTACTTGCAGAGCTGAGCCAATCAGTGGGACGGCCAGACGCTGGAGTTCGACGCCGCGCGCGTTTTCCACCGCTATCATCTCATTCAGCCGCCGCGTGGCATTGCGTGCCTCGGTAGGTGCGCCGCCAGGCACCACGGGATGGGCGTAGCCGCCGGCAATCATCAAAGTGATCGCTTGCAGCAATTCGCCCAGTGGCCGCCCGGCAAAAGGCGGCGATTCGCGTATTTCGCGTAGCGAGCGAACGCCAGTGACCAGCGTTTCGAATAATGGCCGATAAACCTCGGGCCGGCCGGTGACTGTGCCGAGCGATGTGGCGAAGTTGATCTCATCAGGCACCACCTGACCCATCGGTGCTATTGCTAACTCGTCCAGCAGTCCCGCTTGCTCCGATGCGGCGATAGGAGCTGGCCCCCGGCGATAGATGTCGCGCCGGAACGCCTGCGACGCGGCAAAGTCGCGCAAGGTCTCGCGCAGCACCCGATCGCCGGCTTCCGACAGCAGCGGCAGCATGCCGTCGGGCGCGGACAATGAGTCGATGTTCTCGTTGAGCGTGGCGCTGCCGACGAACGTGCAACGCGCTTCGTACATCTCTTCCGCCATGTCCGCGAACATCAGGGGATGCCAGTCACGATTGAGGTACTCATGGGCAATATATCGCGGGTCCTGCCGCCGGAGTTCCTCCAGCCTGCTCTCCAGTCGTGCGTTGGCCTGAAAGAACAGAGCGCCGGACTGACGCATGCGCGCGATGAAATCGAGTGCAGCGACGCCTGCCTGGTCTGTGCGTGCCGAACTGGCATCGGACAACATGCACATCAACTGGCGCACCGGCACCATGGCTGCCCAACCGGTGGAGACATTGTAGCTGACATATGCCAGTCCGCCCGCGCGCAGGCGTTGGCGGATCACGTCAAGCATCCACTTGCGGTTCTCCGGGGAGATCCAGCTCGCCACCCCATGGGAGACCATGAAATCGAACTGGGGCAGGTTCGATTCGGCGCGCGCCGCCAGATCCGCAAATGAGGTTTCGACGAAATGAGCGTTGCTGAGCCCCGCCGATTCCGCGAGCCGCGTCGACCATTCAACGTGCGCCGGATTGAAGTCAAACCCCCATACCTCGGCCTCCGGGTGGGTGGCGGCGACGACCAGAGTGGTGAAGCCGTGGCCACAGCCGAGATCGGCGTAGCGGAATGGCCGGGTCAGGTCTGGCGCCCTTTGGCCGAGCAATAGGCATGCCGTGGTCAGCCAGATCGGCGTGAGCTCGCGATAAAAATTCGTCGTATAGGTTACGTCCGTGACGTATCCGTCATCCCAGCGTGGCATGGTTCCCCTGTATCCCCCGTGTCGGGCGCCATACTATCGGGAGGGGCACAGTACCGTGCAATGAAGTTTGCACCGGTCCGGACGCTGATGTGGGTTGGGTCGTTGGCATCCGGCGGCGTGCCGCAGCGGTGTGCAGTCGTGCCGGCGTGCCAGCCCAAGGCGGCGCGAACGAATCCGAGCGCGTAGGCGAACCGCCACCGCGCGCCGATCAGGCGGGGAGACGTTCGTGGCAGCAAGGCGAACGGCGCGCATAGCAGCGCGACGGCGAGGCGTCGGGGCAGTTCGCGCCACACGTCCATGTGGCAATTCAGCAGCCGGCGGGTCAGGACAGTGGACGCCCCCTGCCAGTAGAGCCGTGACAGCAGCCAGGCCGGGGTGAGCCGCTCCGCCTGGATCTGGTGGTAGACGACGATCCGCGAGTCGTAACGGACCGGCAGGCCGGCATTCCGCAGGTGCCAGGCGAGCTGAACATCCTCATCCGAAAGTAGCGCGTTGCCAAATCGGCCGACCGTCGTGGCGAATCCTCCCGCTGCGAACAGTTGCACCACGCTGGCCACCATGTTGACGGTGTAGGGAGCGAGATTTGCGGGCAACCCGGGATCGCCATAGGAGCCCTGGCCCTCTGCCTCGATGATCGAAAGGATTTCGCGCAGACTTTGGGGCCACCAAGCCGGCAGCGGGGCTTCCCAAATCGGCAGCGCGCGGCCGCCGATGATGGCCGGCGGCGGCGTCTCCGCAAGGGCGGCGACGATGTGCTCGATCCAGTCGGGCGCGGGGATCGCATCGTCGTCGATATAGGCGATATACGGGGTGCGGCAGGACTGCGCCCCGGCATTGCGCGCGAAGGACGCGCCCGGGCTCTCCAGACGGAGCAAGGTGGCGTTCGCCGACGCGGCGAGTCGGACAAGCTCGGCGGGCGTCTCGCCCGTTGAACCGCTGTCGACAATCAGGATGGCGAATTGATCAGGCGAGGCAGTCTGCCGGGCGAGGCCGGCGAGGCAGTCACGGACGTAGTTTGGCCGATTGTAGGTGCAGATGCAGACGGTGACCTCCATGCCGGCGGGGCATAGCGGGTACGGGTTGAGGAAGGGTAAACGTCGCCTCTGGGGCGCGAGCGGCGCCATGCAACCTGTCCCGACCTGACAGAGCAATCAATAGTACCCATCGTGGCGCGCCACCGCGCCGCCGGAGCGATCGATACGGAACGAAGCCCGTTAGATCCGCACCACCGCGTTTACCGCGGCCTCGGTCTTCGGCAGGCTGGCCAGTTCCGCAAGTGTGATCGGTTTGATGGGCGGGCGGAGGCGGTAATAGCCGACCTGAGCCGGCGTCACGCCGCGCGCCCGGGCGATCAGTTCGGTGACCGTCAGGCCGCACAGCCGGCCCTGGCACGGGCCCATGCCGCAGCGCAGGAACGACTTCATCTGGTTCGGCCCCTGGCAACCGAGCCCGACCGTATCGAGGATCTGCTGCGCGGTGACTTCCTCGCAGCGGCACACCAGCGTGTCGCCCGTCGGCACGCGATGCTCCTGCCGCGGGCGATGCAGTCGATCGAGGAAGTCTCGGCCCTTGGCGAACCGCTGGACCGCCTGCCGGCAAGCGGCTGCCTCGGCGTCGCGCCTTGCCGCATCGATGCAGCCCAGGCGCCACGCCGCATCGAGCGCTGCCAGCCGGCCGTGTTCCGCCGCGATCCCGGCGCCGCCAATGCCGGCGCCGTCGCCCGCAATGGCAACGCCTTCAACGTTGCTCGCACCCCAGGCGTCCACCTCAGGCACAAAGCAGAGCAAGGTGTCCTGCCACACCTGCCGGCAACCGATCGCATTGGCGAGGTTCAGGTTCGGCACCACGCCCTGATGCAGCAGTACAATATCCGCCTCGATGCATCGCTCTGCCGCATGGCCGGACTGGTAGGCAACCGCCTGGGCGCGGTCCTCGCCCAGCACGCGCAGGGAACGCACGTCGCGGATCACCGGTACGCGGCGGCCCACCTCGCGCCGCAAGGCCACCCCGGCGCGCAGGTAGGCAGAGGTGAGAAAGGCCGGAAGCTGCGTCAACGCGGCGCGCCAGTTCTCGCGCGGCGTGGTGTCCAGCAGCGCGGCGACAGGAGCCCCGGCGCGCGCATACTGTGCGGCGATCAGCCAGAGCAATGGGCCGGTACCAGCCAGGACAACGCGTCCCGCGGCCACCATGCCGCAGGATTTCAGCAGGATCTGCGCAGCCCCGGCGGTCATGACACCGGGTAGCGTCCAGCCAGGAATTGGAAACGGCCGTTCCATCGCTCCGGTGGCAAGGATCACTCGGTCGGCGCAGAAGAGTTGCGCAACGCCGGCGACGGAGACGCCGATCTCGTTGCCGTGCGAGACGCTCCACACTGTCGCACCGGGGACATACTGGGCTTTGCTGGCGCGGAAGCCGGCGACCAGATCGGCGCCGCGCCAATAATCCGCGCCCAGTACGGCCTGATCGCGTACCGGCGTCTCGGTGATCGCACGATAAATCTGTCCGCCCGGCGCCCATTGCTCATCCAGCAGCACGGTGTCCACACCCAACCGATCCGCGGTGCTTGCGGCGGCAAGCCCGGCCGGGCCGCCACCGATCACCGCAAGCTGGTAGTGTGGCTTGATGCTGGACGGCGCATTCATCGCCCCGCTTCCCGTCGCCCGTTCTGGGTCGCGATCGCCATTCCCGGCGCCACCCGGATCATGCAGGCCTGGCGGTTGCCAACGCCGTCGATCTCGACCAGGCATTCGAAACAGACACCCATTAGGCAATACGACCCACGCGCCGCACCCGACACCGGCGTGGTGCGGCATTGGATCCGCCCAGCGGCCAGCAGCACCGCGGCCACGCTGTCGCCCGTGCGCACCGTCACCGGTGTGCCATCGATGGACACGGTGATCTCCTCGGCACCGGGATCAGGCAGTCGCCGGAACATCGAACCTCCGCGCGCTGAAGGCGCTGAACTCATCCGGAAGCGCGCCCGCCGCCAGATGCGGCGCCAATGCCAGCGCATGGCTGGCGGCGAGCGTCACGCCGCTATGGCAGGTGATGATGAAGGCGCCCGGGTATAGGTCCGACTGGTCGTAGATCGGGAACCCGTCCGGCGTCATGACGCGCAAGGCCGCCCAGCTGCGCACCACGTTCAGCCGGCGCAGCAGCGGAAACATCCGCGCGGCGCGGTCGGCGATCACCGACGTCACCCCTGTGCCGACGGTATCGTCGTGACCAGCCTCTTCCAGCGAGTCGCCCAGCATCACCGTGCCATCGTCGGTCTGCCGCACCGTGGACACCGGATAGCCCAGGAAAGGGCGAATGCGCTCGGTGACAACGATCTGGCCGCGCTGCGGACGCACCGGAGCGCGTAGTCCCACCATCGGCGCCAGACGGGCATTGCCGATGCCCGCGGCCAGCACGACGCGCTGCGCATGCAGCGCGCCGTTCTTGTGACGGAGGCGGAAACCATCGGCCGTGTGGTCGATTTGCTCTACATGATGCTCCGGCAGGTAGTGCGCCCCACGCTGCTCCATGGCGATATGCAGCGCGCGCAGCAGCCGCAGCGAATTGCAGTGCCCGTCCAGAGGGCAATAGCTGCCGCCGGCAACCTCGGGGCCGATCTCCGGCAGCATGCGCGCTACACCCGCATGGTCCAGGATCTCGTAGGAGTACGGCACCATATCCGGCTGGTTGTGCAGCCGCCGCAACGTGTTGGCGCGTGCTTCCAACTCCCGTTCGGACAGCGCGAGTTGGAATCCGCCCGGCCGCTGGAAGGCGGCATCGACGCCCGTCTCCTCCCGTAGTTCTGCGGCAAAGCCGGACCACAGATCGGACGAGCGCTTGGTCCATCCGGCATAAGGTGGCATGCCGAGGCCTTTGCTTTGCAGCCAGACCAGAGCAAAGTTGCCGCGCGAGGCGCGCCAGGCGATGTCGCCTTCATCCAGGACGGCCACGCGCTGGCCAAGCCGCGCCAGGCCCCAGGCGATGGCCGAGCCGACCAGACCTCCGCCAACCACCGCGGCGTCATGGGTCGTTGTGCCAGATGCCGTCATCGCTGTTCACTGATTGCCGCGGCCGATCAGCAGCGTCATGCAACGAAACGTCTCCCAGCCCGACACCCCGCGCGACGCCGCCGCGTGCCGGCCTGGCGATCAAGGCTATCCTATTGCCGCTGGGGGGAGCGCGGTCAAATTCCTGCCGAACTGGCTGTCCCAGGCCTGACCAACGGTCACCCAAATTGGCCGATCCGTCTCGATTCGATAGCGTCAAACAGTCGCTGGCGGTCGCGATGGGGTCGCGACCGCCCCGCCCGGGTCAGACGACCGCGCCGGACAACACCGGACCGAATGGCACGTAGCGCTGGCCGTTGAAGCGGCGCATCTGGGCCTGCTTGATCAACTGGAAATCGGTGGGACTGGAGTTGAGCGCGACACCAGGGATCAGCATCGGCAGTTGGACGTTACGGAAGTTGGCCGCCTGGGTCATGACATTCTCGCGAGTCAGATTGTCACCGCACTGCGTCAGAATCCGCACGGTCGTGTCGGCGATCGAATAACCGTAGACGGTCTGGTTATCGGTCTTGTCGCCGTTCGGGTAGTACTTGTCCATGAACGCGAGCCATTGCTTGTAGCCCGCGTCATCGAGCCATTGCGGATCGGTCGCGTCCTTGAAGGACGTGTCGCTGATGATCCCCTTCGCGTTCTCCAGACCGGCCGGCTTCAAGGTAACGCCGACGGACGAGGCAATGCCGTTGAGGATATGCAGCGGCTTCCACTCAATTTGCGCCACCTTCTTAATTGCCTGGGCGCCGAACTTGGGAATCGCGATCGTGATGAGGACATCGCAGCCGGCGGCTTGCAACTCGACAATCTGCGAGTCGACGGTCGCGTCCGTGCTTTCATAACTGGCCTTGGCTGTGATCATCGACGCGGCCTTGCTGCCAAGCCCGTCAACCACCCCCTTCAAGTAGTCCTTGCCGAAATCGTCGTTCTGATAGAGCACGCCGATCTTGGCATCGGGTTTGTTCTTCAGGAGGTATGCCGCGTAGATGTGCCCCTCCGCCTGGTAGCTGATGAAAAAGCCCATCGTCCAGGGGTGCCCCTTGGGGTCGTTCCATTTGCTGGCGCCCGTGCCGGGGAACAATTGCGGCACGTGCTTTTCGTTCAGGTAGTGCCAGACCGCTGTGTTGGTTGGGGTCCCGATCGAACCGGACAGCAGCAGGACGTGGTCCTCTTCCACCAGCCTGCGAGTCATCTCGACCGTCTTCGGTGGCGAGTAGGAGTCATCATAGGAAATCCACGTGATCTTACGCCCGTTCACTCCGCCCTGAGCGTTGATCATCTTGAAATAGGCTTGCATGGACAGCGGAATTGGACTGGCGTTCGCCAGCGGCCCGCTATAGGGGCCGGTATTGCCGATCTTGATCTCGGTGTCGCTGACGCCTGGCCCATATTGCGTGGCGGCACGAGCAGGAATCGCAGCAAGGGCAAGCGCCCCCGGTGCGGCGGCAAGGACCGTCCGTCGTGTCAGCTTTGTCATTGGTAGCTCCCTGTTGTGTGGCCGTACGTTTGTTGTCAAGTCTAACGGCTTCTTGCCCCTGGCCTCGCCCGGCGCGGGCAGGGTGAGCGCAGCATGATCCTGCAGTGCACACTTGCCAAGCAGTTTCGCAGGTGGGAATTGGCTGGACCGGCGGCCCGATGGTCGTCCGCTGAAGGAGGCTGCGGGCTAATGCCGTATCGTGGAAAGCCGAACGTCTCCGTGTGGCCAGGTCCGAACTTCTCAGTCCTTCGAGAATGTCCGCCCGTGGGCGATAACCGAGATTGAAACTGATCCCGCTGGGAGCTTTTGCCATGGCATTGCAACACGACCGCGACCGCCTCGACTTCGCCGCCTACCAGCCCAAGCACTTCGTGTGGTCGTTGGACGGCAAGGTCGCCACCATCACCTTGAACCGGCCGGAACGGAAGAATCCGCTCACGTTCGATTCCTATGCCGAGTTGCGCGACACTTTTCGCGCCTTGCTTTATGCTGACGCGGTAAAGGCTGTGGTCATCACCGGCGCCGGCGGCAATTTCTGCTCCGGTGGCGACGTGCATCAGATCATCGGTCCGCTGGTCCGCATGCAGGAAGCCGGCGACATGCAGGGCCTGCTGGACTTCACCCGCATGACCGGCGACTTGGTGAAGGCGATGCGCTCATGTCCGCAGGTGATCGTCGCGGCGATCGACGGCGTGTGTGCCGGCGCCGGAGCGATCCTCGCGATGGCATCCGACCTGCGCCTGGGCACATCGGACAGCAAGGTGGCGTTCCTGTTTACCCGCGTGGGCCTGGCCGGGGCGGACATGGGCGCCTGCAACATCCTGCCGCGCATCATCGGCGCCGGCCGCGCCGCCGACTTGCTCTATACCGGCCGCGCGATGAACGGCACGGAAGCCGAGCGCTGGGGCTTCTACAACCGCTTGTGCGAGCCGCAGCGCGTGCTGGCAGAAGCGCAGGAGCTTGCCGCGTCGCTGGCTGCCGGCCCCACCTTCGCGCACGCCATGACCAAGCGCTGCCTGCACCAGGAATGGAGCATGTCCATCGACGCAGCAATCGAGGCGGAAGCCCAGGCCCAGGCGATCTGCATGCAGACCAAGGATTACGGCCGCGCCTATCGCGCCTTCGCCGATAAGCGGCAGCCGGTCTTCCAGGGCAATTGAGCATGCTGCTGAGGCTTTTATGCGCAATAGCGGCAGAAGCCGATACCCAGACTCATGGAAGCGCGGCCAAGCATGGGAGCGCGGCACAGCCCGCCCAATGTCATTGTGAGGAGCGAAGCGACGAAGCAACCCCGATCGTATAGGCGCACGAATGTTCCGGAGTGCCTTCCAGAAAAGGACCGGTCCGTCGCTTCCCTCTTCGCACTGACACGGCGCGCGTGACTAACGCTTCACCGACCGTGGACCCGAGTGTCAGGAACAGCAGCGTCATGGCCGTGAAAGCCTTTGTCTCATGGAGTTCCGGCAAGGACAGCGCCTTTGCCCTCACCGAGATGCGGCGCAGCGGGATGGCCGAGATCGTCGGCGTTCTGACCACGCTGAACGAAGCCTACGACCGTGTGGCGATGCATGGCGTGCGCAACAGCTTGCTCGACCGCCAGACCGCCGCGCTCGGCCTGCCGTGCCTGAAGGTTCCGCTCCCGAATCCGTGCCCCATGGCGGCGTACGAGGCGCGCATGGCCGAGGCGAGCGCAACGATGAAAGCGCAGGGCGTAAACCACGTCGTATTCGGCGATCTGTTCTTGGAAGACGTGCGCGCCTATCGCGAGGCGAACCTCGCGAGGGTCGGCATGACCGGTCTGTTTCCTCTGTGGGGACGCGACACGCGGGCGCTGGCAGAGGAGATGATCGCGGAAGGTCTCGTCGCCTACGTCGCCTGTCTGGATCCGAAAAAGCTGGATCGCAGTTTTGCCGGCCGCCGTTTCGACCGCAGTTTCCTCGCCGGCCTGCCGCCGGCGATCGACCCGTGCGGCGAGCGCGGCGAATTCCACACCGCCGTCACCGCCGGCCCAATGTTCCGCGCGCCGATCGCCGTGACGGTCGGCGAGGTGGTGGAACGCGACGCCTTTGTGTTCACGGACATCATCCCGGCCGAGTGACGACACCGACCGATCGGCGGCACCATGTCATTGCGAGCGCAGCGAAGCAATCTCGGTCGGTCTATCCCGCGCCGCTTGATCCGGGTTGCTTCGCTTCGCTCGCAATGACATCAAGGGACGCGGGCAGCAAGCGTCGGAGTCAGTAGACTAGACGGTGGCAGCTTCTGCGGTGATCTCGCCCCCGTCGTTGTTCAGTTCCTCGAGCGAACGGCCCGCCGTCTCGGGGATCAGCAGCGCCGTCAGCACCGCACCCAGGAGCGAAAAGCCAGCCATGGTATAAATCGCGCCGACAACACCGGTCTGCGCGAACACGAGCGGGAACAGGAAGGCCGTGATCGACGCGCCAATCCGCCCACCCGCGACTGAGATCGCCTGACCGATGGTTCGGACACGTGTCGGCGCCAGTTCCACGCCAAGAATGCCGGTGCCGCTGACGATGTTCGGGCCGGAAAGGGCGAGCGTGCAGAGCCCGTACAGGACGAAGCCGAGCGCGGGCATTGCCAACACGGCATCGTGCAGGGACGCGAACAGGAACAGCATGATCCCGGCCCCCAGGAAGCCCAGGGACTGCAGCGGCTTGCGGCCGATCCGGTCGATCAGCACGGTGGCGGCGATCAGCGCGCCGGGGAGGCCGAAGAACACATGCATGCCGATCGCGAAGGTCGTGCCCGAGATGCCGAGACCCTTCGCGATCAAGGATGGACCGAACAGCGTGCCAGAATAGGCAACGATGTCGAACACCATCCACAGCAGCGCGGTGGCGAAGATCGGTCGGGCGTGGCGTGCGAAGACCTCGGAGAAGCTCCGTTCGTCCCGGCGCGGCAGCAGCGCCGCCGGCTCGCCGCTGACCTGTCGCACGACCGCGGCCGCGCCCTCGGCGTCATCCGTCAAGCGCGCCAGATAGCGCGCGGTTTCCGGCATTCTGCGACGCAGATAAAGCACTGACAGCGCGGGCACCGCGCCGAAAGCGAGAACGATGCGCCACACCAGGGCAGGTGCCACACCGGCGCTTTCCAGGCAGAGGGTGAGCAGGGCCGCCGTCAGCGCACCTGACTACCACATCACCCCGAAGCCGATGCCGATCTTCCGGCCGCGGTCACGCCGATTGGCATGTTCGGCCATGATGGTGGGAGACAGCACGTAGTCGGCGCCGACACCGATGCCGAGAATGACGCGCACCGCGATCAGCGACCAAATGCTGCCGGCGAAAACCTGCGCGATGGCAGCGATGGCCATGAGCGTCACGTCGATTCCATAGAATTTCTTGCGACCGCGCTGAGCGAGGAATCCGAACAGCAGGGCGCCGAATGCGGCGCCTACGAGCGCCGAGCCGGCCAGCCCGGCACCCTGAATCGAACTGACGCGCGCAACGCCGAAGGAACTCAGTACCAGCGGCAGGACGATGCCAATCGAGGAAAGGTCGTAACCGTCGGCGAACACACCCATGCCGGTCGTGAAGACAGCGAGCCAATGGAAGCGTTTAAACGGCTGTTCATCGAGCTGCCTGAAGGAGAGAGCGGTCAACGCAGGACACTCCGGTCGTCAATGGAGACAACCGCCCTAGCAAGCCTCGGACGAAACGCGGATGACCTGTTGGTGACGATCTGATGACGCCGCGCAGCCGCCGCACTCGACAATCGTTTACCCCGCCATCGTCAGGCCGCCGCTCACACTCAAAATCTGCGCGGTCACGTAATCCGAACGCGGACCGGCAAAGAATGCGATGGCGTCTGCAACTTCCTGCGCCTTGGCGATGCGCCTGAAAGGGATCGCCTTCTCTAGTGCCGCCTTCAGCTTGTCCGGCTGCACCTGGAACAGCGGTGTGTCGGTCGGGCCGGGGCAGACGCAGTTGACCGTGATGTTGTGCCGCGCAACTTCCCGGGCGAGCGACTTGGTAAAGGCAATGATGCCGCCTTTCGCGGATGCATAGACGGTCTCGCCCAGGCTACCCACACGCCCGGCATCGCTGGCGACGTTGACGATCTTGCCATGACCCTGCGCAACCATCGGCGGCAGCAGCTTCTGCGTCAGCCCGATCGGGCCGCGCAGGTTGATCGCCAGCACGCGATCGATGAAGTCAGGCGTGTTGTCCAGGAACGGCTGCATGCGGTCCCAGCCGGCGGCATTCACCAGAATATCGACACGCTGATAGCGCGCCAGCACGGCCTGAGCGCACGCATCGATGGAACCCGGCACGGCGAGGTCCAGGCTGGCATAAATGATTGGCAGGCGTGCGGCCTTCGCCTCGGCTTCCACCGCATGCCCGCCGTCGCGATTGACATCGGCAACGATCACCTGTGCGCCGTCGCGGGCAAGTTCCCATGCAGTAGCCATGCCGATCCCAGACGCGCCACCAGTGACCAGGGCCGTCTTGCCGTCGAGTTGCATGCGGCGTCTCCTCTGTTGCAACCCCCTGTGCCGGGTGCACGCTTTGGCGATCAGCGCCGGCAAGGGGACGATCGCTGGTGAAGATCATGGCGAGCGAAGCGAGGGGTGCCAACCGCTCCTAACGCGGCAGACCCGCACCCACATCAGCGGCCGATGTCCGAAACAGGCGCGCGTCGAGTGTGGCCATCGTCCCAGGCGCTACCGAAATGCGGCCCGCATCCGACTGATTCACGACGACCTGCTCCCGCCCTACCTTGATCCGTGTGCGAGTCCGCCAATTCCCCTAGCCGGAAGAATCGGCTACCACGGCATCTTTCCGCACCCGGGGCACGGCCAGAATGCGCTTCACCATCGACCGTATCGACCATCTCGTGCTGAACGTGAAAGACCTGGAAATCTCCGCCGCCTGGTACCAGCGCGTGCTGGGGATGGAACGCGAGGAATTCGGCGCCAAGCATCGCACCGCTCTGAAATTCGGCGGCCAGAAGATCAATGTACGACCGGCCGACTCCGACCCGGGTACCTGGGTCACCGGGGTCAACGACCAGCCGGGCTCCGGTGACCTGTGCTTCATCACTGCCGCTCCGCCGGACGTGGTGATCGGCCATCTGCATGATTGCGGCGTGGCGATCCTGGAGGGGCCGGTGCAGCGGGAAGGCGCGCTGGGGCCGATGCAATCGGTCTATTGCCGCGACCCGGACGGCAACTTGGTCGAGATCTCCACCTACCTGCCGTAATGCCGGCCGCCTGCTGACCTGATGGCGCTCGACATCGCCGCTTTCGATTTCGATCTCCCGCCGGACCGCATCGCCCAGCACCCAGGCAGGCCACGCGATGCCGCCCGCCTGCTGCATGTCGCCGCCGACGGTCTGGCCGACCGCGTCGTGCGGGACCTGCCGGATCTGCTACAGCCGGGCGATGTGCTGGTGGCGAACGATACGCGGGTGATCCCGGCGCTGCTCACCGCGTGGCGCGACCGGGGCGGTGCCGCAGCGGGCGCACGGATCGGCATCACGCTCGACCGGCCACGCCCAGACGGCGCCTGGCACGCGCTCGCGCGCAACGCGAGGCGCCTGAGGCCCCGCGACGTGCTGCATTTCGAAGGCGGCGGCAACCTTAATGCGACCATCCTGGAGCGCGACCCGGACGGCGGCGTGGCGCTGGCATTCAACCTGACCGGCCACGCCCTCGCCGAGGCCTTGCGCGCCGCCGGCGCATTGGCCCTGCCGCCCTATATCGCTCGCCCTGGCGGGCCATTGCCTGAGGATGCTGCCGACTACCAGACGGTATTTGCCACCCATGAGGGCGCCGTCGCCGCCCCCACCGCGGGCCTGCATTTCACGCCCGCCTTGCTGGCGGCTTTGGACCAGCGTGGCATGCGCCGCGTCACTCTCACGTTGCATGTCGGTGCCGGCACCTTTTTGCCCGTGCGCAGTGACGACATCGCCTCGCACCGCATCCACGCAGAGTATGGCGAGATCGCCCCGCATGCCGCTGCTGTGATCAATCAGGCACGCGCGGCGGGGCAGCGCATCGTTGCGGTCGGCACGACCTGTGTGCGGCTGCTGGAGACCGCTACGGACGATGCCGGCCGGATTCAGCCGTTCGCCGGCGACACCTCGCTGTTCATCCTGCCCGGCCACCGGTTTCGCGCCGTGGACCTGTTGCTGACCAATTTCCACCTGCCGCGCTCGACATTGTTCATGCTGGTCTGCGCGTTCGCCGGCACGGCGCGGATGCGTGCGGCCTATGCGCATGCCATCGCCTCGCGTTACCGCTTCTATTCGTATGGCGATGCGTGCCTGCTGGAGCCTTCGCCGTAACGACGGCGCGCTACGGCCGCCAAACGTCCGTCTGGCGCCCGATCGAATTCCGTGCCCGCCAGAGCTTGAACCGAAACGCGAGCCAGGCAATCACGCCTGCAATCAGTGCCACCGGCACCAGGAACAAAGCCAGCCACAGCGCAAACGCCGCCAGCGCGAGACCCCCCGCGACCACAGCGAGGATGCTCGCCCAAATGAAAACCCGGGTCACCAACGGCGGCCGCGGCGGCGAGCGGAAGCTGCCATCGACGCGCATGTCCAGGTCCGGTGGATAGTGCTCGCTCATGCGTGACACTTGGCCCCGTGGCGAAGCCAGATCAAGCGCTCCCCCGTCCGGCCGCGTGCTGGTTCGCCAATTCCGCGTCCGTCACCGGCCGTGGCGCCTTGCGCACCCGCACGGTCATCATGACCAGACCAGCCACCAGCAGCGAGCCTGACAGCAGGATGGCGGTGCTGAGGAAACCTCCCGTCACCTGCTGGAGATAGCCGCCGAAATACGGGCCGACATAGCCTCCCAGGTTGCCCAGGGCGTTGATCAGCCCCATGGCGCCGCCCACCACAACCGGCGGCAAGGTGCGGGACGCAGCGGCCCAGAATGGACCGTCGTACGCCATGGCCCCGCCCATCGCGAGGCACAAGAACGAGACCGAAAGCCACAGCACGTTCTGGCCGATCAGTACCGAGAGGATCAGGCTCACCGCCGCCAGCACCATCGGCATCAGCACGTGGCGCGGATAGGCCGCGCTGCGATCTGCCAGCACGCCGTTGAACCACATCAGCGCGATCGCGGTGAGATAAGGCAACGTCGCGATCAGGCCGACGGCGCCGAACCCTGCCTGCGTCAGGTGCTTCAGCAACGTCGGCATCCACATGTTCAGGCCGTAGAAGCCGATCTGGATCAGGAAGTACACGGCCACCAGGCGCCACACCATGCCGGTACGGAAGATCGTCGAGAACGGCGCCTGCCTCGGTTGGTCGGCATTGTCGTGCGCCAGCGAGGTTTCGATATAGGCGCGCTCGGCGGGCGGACACCACGGCGCTTCGCGCGGTGTATCCTTGATGAATAACAACCACAGCGGCAATGCGATCAGAAATGGCAGCGCGCCTTCAATATAGAACAACGCACGCCAATCCGCGGCAGAGACAATCCAGCCGGACAGCGGCTGCGTAATGATGGAGGAGATCGCGAGATTGGCCATCCAGAAACTGTACGCACGAGCGCGCTCTCGTACCGGGAACCAATGGCTGATCAGCACCAGGACTGCGGGCCAGATGCCGCCTTCGGCAACGCCGAGGAAGAAACGCGCGATCATCAACTCGGTGAAGTTGTTCACGGCACCGCACAACACCGCGGTGGCACCCCAGAACACGATCATAACCGCGATAAACCTCTTGGCGCTCCAATGTTCCGCCAGCCAGCCGCCGGGGATTTGCAGCAGCACATAGCCGATGAAGAAGATGCCGCCCGCTGCACCTTGCGCCGCCTTGCCGACATGGAAATCGCGGCCGATGCCGGCGAAGGCGTAGCCGATATTGGTGCGATCCATGAAGGAGATGATGTAGACGATCATCGCAATCGGGATCAGCCGGAACCAGCGAGTCATGCCGACATCCGGCGTCTGGATCGGAGCGTAGGTTCCTTCCATCGGGCAGCCTCCGGCAATGGAACGCCGTCTCGGCGATCACGGTTGTGACATTACGAATGAACACATCGCCACTCCGGAAGGCCGCCCGGGTTACCTCAGCAGGGCCTTCGCGCAGTGGCCGCCGGTGTTGTGATCCTGACGGATCGTGGCCGCTCGCAATGACAGCCGGCGCGATCTGTCAGGGTCAGAACACCACTACCCCGGACCAGTGAAGCGTGACATTGGCCGCCTCACCGCATTGCGAGGCTCCGCCGGGGCCGAAGCAAACTCGTTCGGACGGTTGGGCGCGCACCTTCTTGCTCCCAAACAACAAAGATTGCTTCGTCGCTGCGTTCCTAGCCATGACATATGGACAGCGCGGTTCACGTTCCGCCGATTCCAGGTATTAGCGCTTGGTGCCCTACCTGTCCCTGACAGAAGCAAACCCCAGCTGGAGGCGCTGCAACAGCGACATCAGCGTCCCCTGCTCATCTTCCGACAGCGTTGCGAACGCGCCGCGCAACGATGCGAGATTGGAGTCAATCGATTTCTCGAAGATCGCGCGCCCCCGCGACGTCAGGCTTGCAATCAGGTTCCTCCGATCCTCCTGGTCCACGACGGATTTTACCAGGCCGTCACGCTCGAGAGCTGCCATCAATTCCGACACCGTCGCACGGGTGACCTGAAGGGCCTTCACGATTTCCTTGTGCGGAACGCCGGTGGTGCCAGACGCCCATAACAGCGCCAGGATCTGGAACCGCGCCGGTGACCCTGCCGTGTCCGCCATCCAGTCCGTGATGGCGTTGTCAGCCTGCTGAGCGGCCATGCGCAGCGAGAACAACGCGCCGAGTAGCGAAAGGTCCTGCCCGGCCACGCGTTTGCGCAACGCCTCCATAATCGTCGGCGGCGGTTCCGGAGGAAGCCGGTGGGGCGTTCTCGGGGGCATGGATGTCTCCAGTCGGGGCTTCCCGCGGCCCCGCACGGTTCAGGTGACGATTTGTATGGAGCCTAACCATGTCCCGTCAACGCTGGTCTGACCCGCGGATAGAACGGAGCCGGGGGCCGACACGAACGCTTGATCCTCTTGATTTTGTCAGGAGCCTAACTTATTAGTATGGCGCCTTACCAATTTGCAGAGGGTGCTGTGTTGCAAGCCGAAGATTGCCTGGCCACCAAATCCGTCGCGTTGCACGACGGACCGGAGCAGGACACCGATTCCGGGGTTGAGCGGCCCGAGGCCGTGGTCAGCCGTCCGCTGTCGCGGGAAATTTCGCGCGAAACGCACGAACCCCTCACGCCGTCGGAACGGGAAGGACATGCCGCGGCTCCGGCGACAGACACGCTGCGCAAGCGCAGTCCCCGGCGTATGCTCTCGCTGTCGCTGGGGGCGGTATTGCTCGCGTCGGTCGCGGGCGGTGGCTACCTCTACTGGGACTACGCGAGCCACTTCGAAACCACCGACGACGCCTTCATCGCGGCGCGGCAGTTCGCGATTGCGCCGAAAGTCTCGGGCTACCTCACCGTGGTTCCGGTCACCGACAACCAGCATGTCCGGGCCGGCCAGGTAATCGCGCGGATCGACGAGCGCGATTACCGCACGGCGCTGGCGCAGGCCGAGGCGCAGGTCGCGGCCGCGCAGGCGAGCATCGCCAACATCGGCGCGCAGATTGCCGTGCAGCAGGCCCAGGTGGCGCAGAACGAGTCGCAGGTGCAGCAGCAACAGGCGAGCCTGACCTTCGCGCAGCAGCAGGAGTCACGTTATACCAGGCTCGCGAAGGACGGCTGGGGCACCGTGCAGGACGCCCAGCAGTATACATCGCAGCAGCGCGAGGCCGTGGCCGGCGTGAAATCGGCGCAGGATGCGCTGGTGGCGGCGGCGCGGCAGCTGGCCGTGCTGAAGGCCCAGCTCAGCGGTGCCGAGGCGAACCTCGCGCAGGCAATCGCCCAGCGTGACCAGGCGAAGCTCAACCTCTCCTATACAATCATCACGGCCGCCCAGCCCGGGCGCGTCGTGCAGCTTTCCGGCGCTGTCGGGCAATACGTGCAGCCGGGCACCGCGATCGCGATGTTCGTGCCGGACGACATCTGGGTGACGGCGAATTTCAAGGAGACGCAGCTCGACCATATGCGCCCCGGCGACACGGCGACCGTGCACATCGACGCCTACCCGGATCACACGTTCAAGGGGCACCTCGAGAGCGTGCAGCCAGGCTCCGGCACCGCCTTCTCGCTGTTGCCGGCGGAGAACGCCACCGGCAACTACGTCAAAATCGTCCAGCGCGTGCCGGTGAAGATCGTGCTCGACAATCCTCCAGCCGATGTCGCGCTTGGTCCGGGCATGTCGGTGGAGCCGACCGTAACCGTTGATCCGCGCCCGTCGCTCGCCCAGCGTCTGTGGAGCGTGCTGTGAGCACCGCGGCCGCGCCGGTTCCGGCGGCGTCGCGCACTGCCGCCAACCCATGGCTGATCGCGGTTCTCGTCGCGGGCGCCTCGTTCATGGAGGTGCTCGATACCACGATTGTCAACGTCGTGCTGCCCTATATCGCCGGCGGCATGGGCGTGAGCGAGGACGAGGCATCCTGGGCAGTGACGACCTATCTGGTCGCCAACGCCATCATCCTGACCGCCAGCTCCTGGCTCGCCAAGCGGCTTGGACGGAAGGCATTCTTCCTTGTGTGTCTAACCTTGTTCACCGTCAGCTCGCTGATGTGCGGCATGGCGTGGAGCCTGCAGTCCTTGCTGCTGTTCCGCCTGCTGCAAGGCTTCGCGGGCGGCGGGATGGTGCCGGTGGCGCAGTCGATCCTGGCCGATGCGTTTCCACCACAGAAGCGCGGCCAGGCCTTCGCCCTGTTCGGCGTCGCTGTGGTAGTTGCGCCCGTGGTCGGGCCGACGCTCGGCGGCTGGCTCGCCGACAACGTCGCCTGGCGCTGGTGTTTCCTGATCAACGTGCCGGTCGGCATCTTCGCGGTGGCGGCAAGTGCGCTGATCCTGCATGAGCCGCCGGAAGCCGCGGCAGAGCGCAGTAAGGTGCAGCAAGCGGGCGGGTTCGATGTGATCGGCTTCGCGCTGGTCGCGACTTTCCTCGGCGCACTCGAAGTGATCCTCGACCGCGGACTGGAGGATGACTGGTTCGGCTCGACGTTCATCATCGAGGTCGCCGTTATCTGCGCGCTTGCCTTCGTGCTGATGATCCCGTGGGAGATCTGGCACCCGCGCCCGGCGGTGGACGTTCGCATGCTGGCGACCAGGCAGTTCGGCGCGAGCTTTCTGGTGATGGGCGCGACCGGCGCCATCCTGCTGGCAACCACGCAGTTCCTGCCGGAACTGGTACAGCAGGATTTTGGCTACACGGCCACCTGGGCGGGGTTGGTGCTGTCGCCGGGCGGTATCGTGACGATGCTGATGATGTTCGTAGTCGGGCGGCTGTCAACCAAGGTGCAACCGAAATACCTGATCGTCGCCGGTGCGCTGCTGGTTGCGCTGTCGATGTATCAGTTGACCGCCACGTACAGTGATCTCGGCTTCTGGTTCTTTGCGCACACGCGCATGGTGCTCGGAGTCGGGCTGCCACTGATCTTCGTGCCGATCATGGCTGCCTTCTATGATGGCATTCCGGCGACGAAGACCGATCAGGCCTCGGCTCTGATGAACGCGGCGCGCAACACAGGTGGCTCGATCGGCATCTCGATCGTGTCCAACGTACTGACACACGGTGAGCAAGTCCACCAGAGCCGGCTGATCGAGCATGCTATTCCATCCAGCGTGCCGTATCAGATTACGTTGCAACAGGCGACGCACTATTTCGTCGCCCAGGGAAGCTCGCTGATTCAGGCGCAGCAGCAGGCGATTTCCTGGATTGGGCAACAGGTCCAGGCGCAGGCGTCGTTCCTCGGCTATATGGATGCGTTCTGGGTGCTGATGCTGATCTCGCTCTCGGCCGTGCCGCTGGCGCTGACCCTGCGCCACGTAAAGCTCGGCGGGTCCGCTCCATCGGTGCATTGAGGACGAAGCGGAGTTTGAAAGCCGGCTTTCGACTCTATCCGACGGTAAGGTGATCTGAGTCCTATCAACGACGAGGAGTACTAGCGCACGGGTTCCGGTTGCTCCTGCAACGCCGCAGCGAGCGGGGCGTGGTTCAGCAATGCCACCAGCGCGACGCCGCCAATGGTATTGCCGATCAGAGTCGGCGCCAGAAAGCCCAGGAGGAATTGCGCCGCCGTGGCATCGCCGGAAAACACCGCAAAGCCGGCATCCACCGCGCCAGCAACCGTATGCGAGAAACGTCCAAGTGCGACGATATAGGTCAGAATCATGATCACCAGGACCCGTGCCGAGCGCGCGCTGGGAAGGATCCAGACCATCAGCGCGATGAGCCAGCCGGCAAATACCGAACGCACCATGGTGGGCCAGAACGCACCGCTGACGGCCTCGCGCGCAGTTTGCACCAGGGCATGGCGCACCGGGTCGGAGAACAGGCCCTGCGGCGAAATCAGCGCGGCAAACGCCAGCGCGCCGGCCAGATTGGCTGCCAAAACCACCGTCCAGAACCGCAGCACAGACCAGAACGTCATCCAGTTTCGCTTGACCAGCAGCGGCAACATGGCGGTGACGGTCGTCTCGGTGAACAATTGCTGCCGTCCGAGGATCACGATCAGAAATCCAACCGTATAGCCGGCGCTGTCCACCAGCCGGCGCCACGGCGCGTCCGACAAGCCGCTGCCGATCAGAGCAAGCGTGAGAAATGAAAACCCCATCGACAGGCCCGCCGCGAGACCCGACCATGCCAGTGCGCTGGAGGGCCGCCGTAGCCCCGCCTCGCCCTCTTCACGGACCAGTTCATGAATGATCAGCGCGTGCGGCGCCTTATGCTCGGCCGCGAGCCGTTGATCGGGCTCATCGAGATGCGGCGATGCCGCGCCGGCATCCGGACCGGACTCACACTTCCGCCGTTCTCTGCTCATTCTCTTACAGTTCCATGGCTGCCTATGAAACTGCGTAGGTAGGCAGCCGCTCGCGGCTTCGCGATCACGATGACGTAGAACGACCTGTCGTCATGGTCGGACCCGAAGCGACGGCGATGAATCTCATGCCCAACCGCGCTTGTCAGGGTGGCAGGTACCCACCCTGATGCTGTCCGGATTGCCCGCGATTGCGAGGCCGAGCACACTGCCGCGGCAATTGGGAATCGGCACGTGGCAGAGCATTGTCTGCTTCAGTGCCCAAACGGCAGCCGACGCCTGGGCTCCATGCACGGGAGAAGACATCCATGACCATCGACGTAGCAACCGGCATCGCGCGCATTCTCAAGCAGGAGGGTGTGGGTTGGGTTTCGACCTTCCCGGTCTGCCGCGTGAACAACGCGCTCGGCCGGGAAGAGGTGCCGATGCTGATGATGCGCGACGACCGCTACGCCGTCGCGGTTGCCGACGCGTTCTCGCGCATCACGGCAGGCGCACGGATCGGGGTGTCCACCTTCCAGGGCGGCGTCAATGCCGCCGGCATGCAGTACGCCTATGCCGGCCTGGCGCAGGCCTATGAGGATGGCTCGCCTGTCCTGTGCATCACCGATGGTGTGCCGGCCGGCAGCTCGGGCAACAGCCAGTACGACGTCGCAGCGGCCATGAAGACGGTGTCGAAATGGTTCGGCTATCTCGACAAGCCCGAGCGCACGCCCGAGTTCATGCGCCGCGCGTTCACCATGCTGCGCAGCGGACGGCCGGGCCCCGTGATCCTGGCGATTCCCAATGCCACCGCGACATACGACGAGACCGCCGATCCCTATCATCCCGTGAAGGGCTGGAAATCCGCGCCCGACCCTG
>DATKPQ010000180.1:0-34939 GCA_035523995.1 Acetobacteraceae bacterium
TGCCGGCCTTCACCAGGTCCTTGAACTCGCCGGTCTGCGCGTCAAAGCCCCAGTTGTACTCGTCCTTGTCCAGGATCTTGCCGGCGATCACCGCGCCGTCTTCGCCGGAGTTCTCGGCGATCTGGCGCAGCGGCTGCTGCACCGCCTTGCGGACGATCTCGACGCCGAAGCGCTGGTCGTCGTTGTCAGCCTTCAGCTTCGACAGGATCAGCGACGCGCGCGCCAGCGGCACGCCGCCGCCCGGCACGATGCCTTCCTCGACCGCGGCGCGGGTCGCATGCAGCGCGTCATCGACGCGGTCCTTGCGCTCCTTCACCTCGACCTCGGTCGAGCCACCGACGCGGATCACCGCCACGCCGCCGGCCAGCTTCGCCAACCGCTCCTGCAGCTTCTCGCGGTCGTAGTCGGACGTGGTCTCTTCGATCTGCGCCCGGATCTGGTTGCAGCGGCCCTTGATGTCGTCCTTCTTGCCGGCGCCTTCGACGATCGTGGTGTTCTCTTTCTCGATGAGAACCCGCTTCGCCTTGCCCAGCATCTGCAGCGTGACGTTCTCGAGCTTGATACCGAGGTCTTCGCTGATCACCTGGCCGCCGGTCAGGATCGCGATGTCCTCCAGCATCGCCTTGCGGCGATCGCCGAAGCCAGGCGCCTTCACCGCCGCGACCTTCAACCCGCCACGCAGCTTGTTCACCACCAGGGTGGCGAGCGCCTCACCTTCCACGTCTTCCGCCACGATCAGCAGCGGCTTGCCGGACTGCACCACGCTCTCCAGCAGCGGCAGCATCGGCTGCAGGCCGGACAGCTTCTTCTCGTGGATCAGGATGTACGGGTCACCGAGTTCCGCCGTCATCTTCTCGGCGTTGGTGATGAAGTACGGGCTGACATAGCCGCGGTCGAACTGCATGCCCTCGACCACGTCAAGCTCGGTCTGGATGCCCTTGGCTTCCTCGACCGTGATCACGCCCTCGTTGCCGACCTTCTGCATGGCTTCCGAGATCATCTTGCCGATCTCGTTCTCGCCGTTGGCGGCGATGGCGCCGACCTGGGCGGTCTCGGCCGGGGTGGTGATCTTCTTGGTGCGCTTCTTGAGCTCATCGACGACCGCGGCGACGGCGCGATCGACGCCGCGCTTCAGGTCCATCGGGTTCATGCCCGCGGCCACGGCCTTGGCGCCTTCGCGCACGATCGACTGGGCCAGAACCGTCGCCGTCGTGGTGCCGTCGCCGGCGATGTCGTTGGTCTTGCTGGCGACCTCGCGCACCATCTGCGCGCCCATGTTCTCGAACTTGTCGGCGAGTTCGATTTCCTTGGCGACGGTGACGCCGTCCTTGGTGATCCGCGGGGCGCCGAAGCTCTTGTCGAGCACCACGTTGCGGCCCTTGGGACCCAGCGTGACCTTCACCGCGTCGGCCAGGATATCGACGCCACGCAGCATGCGCTGGCGGGCATCACCGGCGAAGCGAACTTCCTTCGCAGCCATTGTTTATCTTCCCTTGATCGTGTTGACGGTATTCGATCCGAATGGCCAGGCGACGCTCAGGCGGCCTTCCGCTTCGCGGCGGCGCCTTCGACGATGCCCATGATGTCGGACTCCTTCATGATCAGCAGATCTTCGCCGTCGAGCTTCACCTCGGTGCCCGACCACTTGCCGAACAGGATGCGGTCGCCGGACTTGACGTCCAGGGGAACCAGTTTGCCTTGTTCGTCGCGGGCACCCGGGCCGACGGCGATGACCTCGCCCTCCATCGGCTTCTCTTTCGCCGTGTCGGGGATGATGATGCCGCCCGCGGTCTTCTCCTCGGCTTCAATCCGACGGACGACGACCCGGTCGTGCAGGGGACGGAAATTCATGCGGAACGCTCCTGCGCTCTGAGTGTTAGAGGTTTGGCGCTGCCAACACCCGACTGACGGCGGCCCAGGAAAAGGCACCGCCGTGCGGCTTGCTAGCACTCCCATCCGGGGAGTGCCAGCGCATCTAGGCGTGTTCCGCCGGCCAGTCAAGCCTTCGTTAGCACTCATTTCGGCCGGCTGCCAACCGGCCGGCAGCAATCGCCCGAGATGAGTGCCAAACCATTGAAATCAGTGTGTTTTTGCCTTGCATTAACCACTCAGGGCGTATGTCATTCGTTACCGTCCCGGCCGGCTGTGCCAAGAGCCGGCGCATCATGAGGAAGCCGCCGCCTGAACCCATCCAGCCAACGGACCAACAACATGAGCCTCGCGTTGCAATTGAAGGATTACCGACTGACCACGGCAGAGATTCTCTACCACCTGCCGGATCATCCGGGCCTGCTGCAGAGCTACATCTGGCAAGACCTGGACCTGGCACCCCAATATCCGGTGTTGCACAAGTTCCTGGATTTCTGGGACCGGGAACTGGATGGCAAGGTGCACTCGGTGCGGGTCGCTGCGGCAAAGCTGGTAAAGCCAGCGCAGTACCGCCATCCGGGGGCTTGGCTGCGACTGCACTGACGGGGCAGCTTCGGTTCGCCGTTCCCGGCCGACGTTTATCGCGGCGGACCCGCCGATTGGCCTCTCCCAGGCGTTCCCATTCCCCGGCAGACGACGTCCGCGGTCGCCTCATCAGACGAACGGCTGAAGCGCGGTCACGAGCGATGCCGCGGCACTCACCACTTTCGCGACCGCCGTAACATCCTTGGCCGCGATCTGCATGTTCGCAGCCTCGGCTTTCAATGCAGCGGCAGCGGCACTCATCGCTGCGACTTCCTGGCCGAATTTCGGTGCATCAACCATCGTCTGCAGTGCCAGGTTGGTCAGGGCGGCGTCTTGTGCCTGCAGATCGTTGATCTTCTCGTCTATGGCGGCAAAGTTTGCACCTGGGATCTTTTTCAGGGCATCCAATTTGGCAATGGCGCCTTGTATCTCCTGCGATCCCGACGAAGCGGCATCGTTGGGGTTCACCTGGGTCATGGAAGCCTCCGCGTGAGGGATCGTGCTGTGTCAGGCTCGGCTGCTGCTCACTTCTGGGCCTGGCCGGGTACTTTTGAACGGCCGGTAGATTTTGACGGTGTCGTCGATGCAGATGTGGCAGCAGATACGGACTGGAAAGCGGCCTTCAGTTGCGTGGCCGAAGCCGCGAATGTGTCTACGGCAGCGAGTACGGCCTGGTTCTGGTCGTCGTTCGACATCAACGCCTGCGCCAACTGGTGATGGGCGGCGATCATGGCTTCGGCAGCGGCGGCCGGATCAACCGCCCGCGCCTGCGTGTAGGCGGCGACCCAGACCTCGAGCGCACTGAGTTTGGTCCGGTAGTCCGCTGCGCTGAGCTGTTGGACAGACGGCATCTCAAGCGGCTCAGCCGCCTCCCGCATTGCGGGACCAAGCTGCCGCAATTGCTGCTGCCGAATGTCCAAAAGGGCGGCCGCAACGACCTGACCCAGGTCATTCACCACGGGATCAGCTGCGGGAACCGTATTGCGCAGGACAGCGAGGCGCCGCTGATCGAGGTAGGCTTCGATCCCCTGGCCGAGCAAGCCGCCGGCCGGACCTACGAAGCTTTTGGCAAACGCTGCCTGCGGCGCAGCCTTGGTAACCGCGGTGGCCAAACCAGCGGCGGCGCTTGTCAGGGTTTGCGCCGCCTGACTTAAGGCAGTCTCGTCATTTGCCGCGGTCAATGCCGTCAGCGCAGCCGCATACGATTTCAGTGCATCGAATGCCGACGCTGCGCCTGTCAGGGCCTTTTGCACCGCATTCGGTGGCGGCGGCGACGAGGCGCCGAATGTGACAATCGCGCAATCAGGGAGTCTGGGCGGTTTCCCTGTGGGGCCAATTTGATCGCAGCCCGGCAGCAATATCAATCTCGTTCGGTCGGCGGCAAACCTCAAGTCCCGCTGCTGCGCGGCGATTGCGTCAACCGACTGCAATCCGGCCTGGTAGCTCGCGGATACGGCGTTGACCCCGTTGCCGAACTCGCTGATATCCTGGCTATAGACGTATGGCGAACAGGCCGATACTGCGAGCACTATCCAAAGCAGCTTTGATGTATGGCAATGGAGCATGAAATCCCTCATTTCGTCCCGCGGCAGCGCAGTCGCAGGACCTGTGTGTCTGAGATACTAACTGACAATATGTAGCTGGCGCAGGTGACTTCAAGTGCCGCGCGCGGCACGACATGCGTGGGCAGTGGCCGCATTCCGTTCAAACCGCGGATGCTCCATACCGGGCTCTCGCCAACAACGATCCTGCCGGCAGCACCTGAACGACGGAGCAATCCCGATGACCAACCTTTCTACCCTCCGTCTGGAGCGCACGGTCGATCGCCTCCTCGCACCGTGGCGCATGGGCGACGGCCCTGGCGTCAGCATTGGTGTGGTCCGCGGCGGCGAGTTGTCACTGCATCGCAGCGCCGGACTGGCCAATATCGAGCTCGGCGTGCCGATCGGTCCCGCCACGACGTTCCGTATTGCGTCGGTCAGCAAGCAGTTCACCTGCACCGCGATCCTGATGCTGGCCGCCGAGGGGCGGTTGAACGTCGAAGACGATATCCGCCGCTATATCCCGGCTTTCCCGGATCTTGGTCCCCGCATCTCGCTGTCGCACCTGATGCACAACACGTCGGGCATCCGCGACATGCTGGAAGTGATGCGGCTGGGTGGTGTCGATCTCGGCCAGCCCTGCACACCTCAGGACCTGCTGGGTGCTGTCCTCCGTCAGCGCAACCTGAATTTCCCGCCGAACACTCGCTATCTCTATAGCAATTCCAACTTCATGCTGCTTGGCCGCGTGGTGGAGCATGTCTGCGGGGAACCGCTTGCCAGGTTTCTGGAACGGCGCATTTTCGTGCCGCTGGGCATGACGATGACACGCCATACCCCGACCACGGACGAATTGGTGCCGGGTCTCGCCACCGGCTACCTGCCGGATGGAAACGGTTGGCGCCATGCTCACCACCGCTTTCCGTTGCACGGCGAGGGTGGGCTCGTGTCCTCGGTCCAGGATCTCGCCTTATGGCACGCACAGTTCGGCGTTGCAGGAGACCATGGTGACGGCCTGTCAAGGGCCCTGACCACGATGGTGCCGTTTGAGAACGGCGTGGCGAACACCTACGCGCGCGGCCTGCGCATTAGGACCTGGCGCGGCATCACCACGATTGGTCATGACGGGTTGTGGCCCGGTTTCAAAAGCAGTTTCGTGCGGTTGCAACAGCATGATGCGGCGGTAATCTGCGTCAGCAACGACGGTGCCGCCGATCCTCACGATCTCGCATTCCAGGTTGTGGATGCCATACTGGAAGGCGCACCCGGCCTGCGTCCCGTACCGCCGATGCCGGAGTGGGCGAACCACCCCACGCTGCCGGGCCGGTACCTTGAGCCACGCTCAGGCGTGACCGTCGATATCGGGCGCGACAAGCAGGACCGCGTGACCGCCAGCATCAACGGCGTCACCTCGTGGCTGATGCCGACCGAGGAGGACCGCCTGGCCACCAGCCGCGGCTCGGGCGATTTCGCCATGCGGCTGTCGCGCGACGGGCTGCGCGTGGATCGCGACGCGGGGATTTCCGAAACGCTGCACCGCGTTGAGCCGGATGCACGCCTGCCGCACGATCTGCCCGGCCGCTATGCGAACCCGGACGTGGCGGCCACCTGGACGATCGCCGCCACGGAAACCGGCGCGGAGCTTCACATCGCCGGCCCCTTGCTCCACAGCGTCGGCCCGTGGCAGGTGGAGCAAGTCCAGGGAGATTGCTTCCGCATCTACGCGCCGTTGACGCTGTACCGGGGCTGGTTCGATGCCAAGGTCCAGCGTAATGGCGCTGGCCGGGTAACCGGGATCGCTGTCGCAGGCGGACGAGTGAAGGGACTGACATTCGCGCGGCAGGATTGATTGCCGCTGCCCGCCGCGGCGTCTATCTGACCCCGATCCAGCCGGAGACAAGCCATGCCTGCGCCATCAGCCGCGACCGTCGAAACCGTGCTCCACCACGCCGATGCCGCACTGCAAAAATCCCGCGAAACCCTGTTCTCGCTGCTGCGGATTCCCTCGGTCAGCGCGCAGCCGGCGCATCGGGCGGACTGCCAGCGCGCCGCGGATTGGTGGCGCGGCCAGCTATCGGGTCTTGGCTTCGCCACCGAGATCATGCCCACGCCGGGCCATCCCGTCGTGGTCGGCCGTCATGACGGCCCCGCCGGCTACAACGGCCCGCACGTCTTGTTCTATGCCCATTACGACGTGCAGCCGGTGGATCCGCTGGATCTGTGGCACAGCCCGCCGTTCGAGCCGCAACTCGTGGACGGCCCGCATGGCAAGCGTTTCGTCGCCCGCGGCGCGGTGGACGACAAGGGCCAGTCCGTCATGTTCCTCGAAGCGCTGCGCGCCTGGAACAAGGCCGGCGGTGGCATTCCCGCTCGCATCACCGTGCTGATCGAGGGCGAGGAGGAAGTCGGCAGCGTCAACCTGAAACCCTTCGTCGCCGCTCATAAGGACCTGCTGCGCTCCGATCTTGGCCTGATCAGCGACACCGGCATGTGGAACGTGGATACGCCCGCCGTCACCACGCGGCTGCGCGGCATGACCTATGCCGAGGTCACGCTGCACGCCGCGAAACGCGATCTGCATTCCGGATTGTTCGGGGGCTCGGCGCTGAACCCGATCAATGCCCTGACGCGCATTCTCGGTGAGATGAAAGACGACAACGGCCGCATCCAGTTGCCCGGGTTCTATGACCGGGTGAAGCCGATCTCCAACGCCGTGCGTGCGCAATGGGATTCGCTGAAGTTCGACGAGACGGCATTCCTCGGCGACATCGGCCTCTCCGCTCCGGCGGGCGAACGCGGCTTCTCCCCGCTGGAGCGGCTCTGGGCACGCCCCACCGCCGACATCAACGGCATCTGGGGCGGCTATACGGGCGATGGCAGCAAGACCGTGATCCCCGCGCACGCCAGCGCCAAGGTCTCGTTCCGTCTGGTGGCGCACCAGGATCCGAACGAGGTGTTCGACCAGTTCAGGCGCTTCGTCACCGAACGGCTGCCGAAGGACGCGCATGCCGAATTCACCGCGCATTCCGGCGCGCCGGCGTTCGAGGCCAATCTGGAATCGCCCTGGGTACAGGCGGTGCAGGCAGTGCTGCGCGATGAATACGGCAAGGAGCCGGTGCTGATGGGCAGCGGCGGATCGGTGCCGGTGGTGACGTCGCTGAAGGAGGAGCTCGGCATCGACACGCTGCTGATGGGGTTCGGCCTCGACGACGACCAGATTCACAGCCCCAACGAGAAATTCGAGCAATGCTGCTTCCATCACGGGATTCGGTCGCATGCGCGGCTGCTGGCGAAGTTCGCCGGGGGTAAGGGATCCTGATCATTAATATTCAGCCGCGGATGAACGCACATGAATCGTACTGCTCTATCTGCGTTCATCAGCGTGCATCTGCGGCGAAAATTTCTTTCTTCGTGTGTCTTGCACTGGAGTGAAATGGCGACGTGGGACCAGGGACATGGCCTCCGCTGTCAACCTCGCGCGCTCGCTGTGAAAAGTGCAGCTCATGGCAAACACCAAGACCATCGCACGGGATACCGCTGCGGCTGGCGCGGCTGCCACTGACACGGCGTCGGTTCCTGGAGTTTGCCGGACTGCGGCAGGGCGTTATCTCGGTGGCACCGGGCGCGCTGCCAGACGAATTGCTTCGGACCATGACCGAACCTGCATCGCGACGGCTGGAGATAATCCGAATTCTCGGGCCCATGGCAGCCGCATCGACCTCATGGAGGCCGCGATAACGGCGAGAACTCTGGCCTGTCGCGGCGCCTTTCGTGGGCCGCAGAGATAATCCTTAAGACCACAGGGACATCGAATCCGCGCGGCACGCCGCCTGCGGTAACTCTGGCCCCGATGTTCCCAAGGTGTATCTTGCACCCAGCCGTTTTATCAGGCGTCGCGAGGCGCCGGCCCTGCCCAAGCCCAAAGGATACCGCACCCATGAACGTCGCCGACGTAATGACCCGCCACGTGATCTCGGTGTCGCCCGACGCCACCGTTGAAGCGGCCGCGCGGTTGATGCTGGAGCGGGGCATCTCCGGCCTGATGGTGGTGGACGCCAAAGGCGAACTCGCCGGCGTGGTAACGGAAGGCGACCTGTTGCGCCGCGACGAGATCGGTACCGTCCGTCACCGCCCGTGGTGGCTGCGCATGATGCTGTCGCCCGGCCGCCAGGCGGCGGATTTCACCCGCGCCCACGGCCGCCGCGTACGCGATGTGATGACCCAGGACGTCGTCACCGTCGCCGCCGACGCGCCGCTGGAAGAGGTGGTGGAGGCAATGGAACGCCACCGCATCAAGCGAATCCCGGTCGCCGAAGGCAACCGTGTCATTGGCGTGGTCTCTCGCTCCGACCTGATGCGTGCCCTGGTTGTCGCCGAGCGGCACGACCGTCCCGTCGCCATCGATGACCGCTCGATCCGCCAGGCGATCCTGGACGCGCTGGACAACCAGTCCTGGACCCCGTTGACCACCCTGAACGTCACGGTCGCCGACCGGGTCGTGGACCTGTGGGGCACCATCACCAACGACGAGGAGCGCCGCGCGATCTGCGTGCTGGCCGAGAACATCCCGGGCGTGCAGCAGGTGAACGACCACATGGTGTTCGTCGAACCCTATTCCGGTACCGTGATCGACGGTCCGGCGGGAGGGTGACCGTCCCCTACCCCGCCAGGCTTTCCAATCCTCGCACCGATAACCCATGACCCGCTTGTTCGATCTCGCCGTCATCGGCGGCGGCATCAACGGCATTGGGATCGCACGCGACGCGGCAGGCCGTGGCCTGTCGGTGCTATTGCTCGAACAAGGCGACCTGGCCGGCGCCACCTCGTCGGCTTCCACCAAGCTGATCCATGGCGGGCTGCGCTACCTGGAGCACTACGCGTTCCGCCTCGTTCGCGAATCGCTGGCCGAGCGTGAGGTGCTGTGGCGCGCCGCCCCCCACATCGTCGGGCCGCTGCGCTTCGTGCTGCCGCACCACCCTGGCCTGCGACCCCGCTGGGAGATCCGCGCCGGTTTGTTCCTGTACGACCATCTCGGCGGGCGGAAACTGCTGCCGCCGACGCGCGTGGTGGACCTGCGCCGCGATCCCGCCGGGGCGCCGCTGCGCCCCGGTTTCACCACCGGCTTCGAGTACTCCGATTGCTGGGTCGATGACGCGCGACTGGTGGTGCTGAACGCGCGCGATGCCGCTGCCCGCGGCGCCGACATCCGGACGCGCACGCGCTGCACCGCAGCGCGGAATGTCGATGGCGTGTGGCAGCTGGTGCTGGAAGGCGGCGCCGAGGCGCATGCGCGCGTGCTGGTGAATGCCGGCGGACCGTGGGTCGCGCGCGTACTGTCGTCGGTGGGCCACACGTCGGCGACGGCGATTCGGTTGGTCAAGGGCAGCCACATCGTGGTGCCACGCCTGTACCAGCACGACCGCGCCTACATCTTCCAGAATGCCGATGGGAGGGTGTGCTTCGCCATTCCCTATCACGACGACTTTACCCTGATCGGCACTACGGACGAGGACCATGCCGGCGATCCTGCCGTGGCAGTGCCCTCGGCGGAGGAAGAACGCTACCTGTGTGCCGCGGTCAGCGAGTATCTGCGCCAGGTGGTCGATCCGGCGTCGATCGTCTGGCGCTACGCCGGCGTGCGCCCGTTGCGCGATGACGGCGCGTCCAAGGCGCAGGAGGCAACGCGCGACTACGTGCTGGAGTTGCAGGCGCCGCCGGGCGAGGCGCCGGTGCTGTCAGTGTTCGGCGGGAAGCTCACCACGTATCGCCGGCTGGCTGAAGCTGCGATGGCGAAGCTGGCACCGTTCTTTCCTCGTTTGGGCGGCGTCTGGACTGCCGGTGCGCCGCTGCCGGGGGGAAATTTTCCGCCCGACGGCGTCGCAGCACTGTGCGATGGCCTGCTGCGTCGTTACCCATTTCTGTCAAAGCCGACAGGTCGCCGGTTGGTCCGTTCTTATGGGACGCTCGCGGCGGAGATGCTGGGAGATGCCCGCACAGTCGCTGACCTGGGCCAAACCTATGGCGCCGATCTCGGCGAACGCGAGGTTGATTGGCTGGTTCGCACCGAATGGGCAGGCACAGCAGAAGACATCCTGTGGCGGCGAAGCAAGCTCGGACTGCGGCTGACGGCAGATCAGGCTCGGGACTTGGCAAACGCCATGGGAAACGAATGAGTTGCCGACCCAGGCACTGCTGATCCTACGAGCTGGGTCTCCGGGGCCAACTTCCAAGGAAGCATGCTGCAAGAACGGCGGGGGCTGATCGGCTTGCGCACGGGGCACCCCCGGCGCACGCCCAGGTCCCGGCAGCTCGTTGCGCAACGCATTTTCGTCATTCCCGCCGAGGGGGCTTCGCGGACTTGGATCGTAGAACGGCAATGCACCAGTTCCGTCGTGCCGCAAGACGCATCGGACAGCCAAAGGGGGACGCCTCGAATTATGCGAGGCGGATCAACGCTGCGCTTTGGAGCCATCGACAAGGTCGTCGGCCGCGCAACCCCTCGTACCCGGAATCGGAGAAGCGCGATTCACGGATCTGGCCGCCAGGTGGGCCGCCAGGTGGGCCGCCAGATGGGCCGCTAGCTGGGCCGCCGGGGCCCGATTCCGATGAGCCGCGCTTCGCATAGAGTGGCAGCCAGCCTACGAAGTACGCTCAATCCTCCCGGTATGGGGGTTCATCGTAAAGCTGGCGATCACCGTCCCGTCCGGCGTCGCCAAAGAGAAGGCGATCGGTCCTTCCGGTGTCGCCGCCACGTTGACTACCTTCCATGTGTGATTGCCGTGCCAGAGCAAGAAAGCCTCGGCGATCTTTTGCACGTCGGCGGGGTTCAGGTTGCGGTCCTTCTGGGGATAGACCAGCGCAAAGGTCCCCAGGGCAGGCCGGTGATGCCACTCATGCCAGCGGCGCATCCAAGCCATCGGCCCCATCATCGGACCGTTCCATCCTGGTCCATCCATGCCGGGATGAGGGCCTGGGACAGCGGGGCCGCCGTCAGCTGCGGGAACCGGCGGGGCCGGCTGGGCGTAGGTCATCAGGCTGCCGATGGACGCGCCGCCGACGACAAACGCTACAGCAGCAGCCAGCAGGGTTTTACGCATAATTTTGATTCTCCCGTAAGCAAGGGCGAGGCGTAAATAGCCATGCGACAGTAAGCGCAGTGCGCCGTACGGGCGACAAAGTGCAACGGATTGCAACGCGCACTGACGGAGCAATCGTGTTGGCCCTATTCTCTCGGTCCATGGATCAGCCGCCGCACATCATGGTGGTGGACGACGACAGGGAAATCCGCGATTTGCTCGCGCGCTTCCTGGAGAAGCATCGCATGCGCGTCACTGCCGTGCGGGATGCTCGTGACGCCCGCCGCGCCTGGGCCAATGGCCACTACCAGCTCATCGTCCTGGACCTGATGCTGCCGGGCGAGTCCGGATTGGACTTCGCCCGCTGGCTGCGCGGCCAGTCCGATGTGCCGATCGTCATGCTCACCGCCATGGGTGAGGAAACCGACCGGATCATCGGCCTGGAGCTTGGCGCCGACGATTACGTGCCGAAGCCGTTCAATCCGCGGGAGTTGCTGGCCCGCGTACGTGCGGTGCTGCGCCGTGCCGGCGATTCGGTGGGCCAGCGCCACGACGGCACCGCCCGGCCTCTGCGTTTCGCCGGCTGGACGCTGGAACCCGCCCGCCGCCGCTTGCTCAACCCCGATGGCGCGGAAGTGGCACTGACCGGTGGCGAATACGACCTGCTGCTGGCGCTGGTGGAACGCGCCAACCGCGTGCTAACCCGCGACATGCTGCTGGACCTGCTGCGCGGCCGCCAGGCGGGGCCGTTCGACCGCGCCATCGACGTCGCCATCTCCCGCCTGCGCCGGAAGCTGGAAGATGACGGGCGCAACGCCCAGCTCATCAAGACCGTGCGCGGCGGCGGCTACGTGCTGGCGGCGACCGTGGAGCATGCGTGACCTTCCGCTTCTGGCCCCGTAGCCTCGCCGCCCGCACGGCGCTGGTGCTGCTGGTCGGGCTGATCATGGTGCAGGCGGCGGGGCTGGCGATCCACGCGATGGACCGCATCGACCTGCAGCGCCTGGCGGAGGTACGCAACATATCGTTCCGCGTCGTCGGGCTCTACCGCACCGTGGAATTGACCAAGCCGGAAGACCGCTCCGCCGTATTGGGCGAGTTGCATCATGGCCCCGGTCTGCGCGCCGTGCTGAGTGACGCGCCGCCGGTAGATCAGTTTTTGCCGGAGATGCCGCCGGAGGGGCAGCGGTTCTGGCGGATCAACCTGAACCTGGTCGGGATGCCGCCGCCGTTCCACTGGCGGGGGATGCAGATCCTGGGCGGCCCGCTGTGGCACCGTATCGTCATCGGGTTGCGCCTGCCGGACGGCGAATGGCTGAACGTCACCGCTCCGCTCGAGCCGCTCCGCCCGTGGCACTCACCCACCTTCCTGGCCGCATTCCTGCTGATGACCGTGGTGGCCGCCGGGCTGACTCTGTGGGCGGTGCGGCGCCTGACCGCGCCGGTGCGCACGCTGGCGGCCGCCGCCGAGGCCTTGGGCCGCGACGTGAATGCCCCGCCGTTGCCGGAGGACGGGCCGCTGGAGGTCGCCACCGCCGCCGCCGCCTTCAACACCATGGCGGCGCGCATCCGCCGCTTCGTCCAGGACCGCACGGAACTGCTGACCGCGATCGGCCATGACCTGCGCACGCCGATCACCCGGCTGAAGCTGCGTGCCGAGTTCATCGAGGACGACGAGCAACGGGGGAAGGTGCTGGCGGACCTGGAGGAGTTGGAGGCAATGGTCTCCGCTACCCTGGCGTTCGGCCGCGACGCGCGGACCAGCGAGCCGGTGGAGGCGCTGGATGTCGCCGAACTGCTGCGGACGATCCTGGACGAGACCGGCGATGCGTTGCCCGACGTGGTGCCGCGCCTGGGCTATGAGGGGCCGCCGCATTGGACGGTGCGGGCGCGGCCCCTGGGGTTGAAGCGGGCGCTGACCAACCTGGTGTCCAACGCGGTGAAGTATGGCGACAGCGCGCGGGTGCGGCTGGTGCCGCCGGCCTCGGTGGGGGCGGCAGGGGCGATGCTGACGATCGAGATCGAGGATGACGGGCCGGGAATCCCGCCCGGCGAACTGGAGCAAGTGTTCGAGCCGTTCCACCGCGGAGAGCCGAGCCGGAACCGGGAGACCGGCGGCGTTGGGCTGGGGCTGCCGATCGCGCGCAATATCCTGCGGGCGCATGGTGGCGACGTGGTGCTGGGAAACCGGGCGGCGGGCGGGGCGAAGGCGACGGCGACGCTGCCGGTGTAGACCAGCGATAAGATCGCGGCGGCGGGTGCCGCGACAAGCAGCCGGACGGGTCAATGCAGCAACGCGACCGGGGCCGCCAACACCGCGACATCCGGGCCGAAGCCAAAGAACACGCAGAGCATGGTGCCGATCGCCGCACCAAGAGTGCAGCCCACGACGATGGCCAACGGTCGGGCAATCGAGACCTGGGGCAGATACAGCAGGATTGACCGACGCTCCCCGTCGCCACGATCGCCGGCGAGGTTGGCTACGAATCGGAAAGCGGGTTCAGCCGCGCCTTTCACCGCCTCTTCGGCGTACCGCCGGGCGAAGCGCGGGCGGATGCGATGTGCTGCAGGCGTTGCTAGGCAGGAACAATTGCGCAATAGCCGGGGCGGGCGTGTTTCAGTTTCGCGCCATGAGCTGCCCCTGCAACCCACTCGTGTCGGTCACCGGCAACCCGCACATGCTCCGCCGGCACACATAAGCGGCCGGCGCCCCGGCCACGGCGCCCTTCCCGAACGCGGGATGCCCGGCCGGCAGTACATCGGGGGCCGGCGCACGCAACACCGCCACAGCGGGGTCGGGCGAACACCGCGCCGTTGCGGCCAGCGCCTGCGCGCGCGGATCGAAGGGATCGCCGGCGAGGACAACCGTGGCGGCTTCCTCCAGCAGATCGGCGGCTGCCAGCAGGCCGGGCATGCCGGAAACACGCTCGGGATCGGTGAAGGCCCGCAGCAGCGCCTCGGCGCGCGTGCGCCAGGCTGCATCACCGGTCAGGTGGAACAGCCTGGCGTAGACCTCGCCAAGCACGCCTGCGCCGGCCGGCGTGGCGTTGTCCGCCGCGGTGCGCGGACGCGCCAGAGGCACGTCCGTCGCGTCGTCCGCCGTGGTGAAGCACCCGCCATGGCCGTCGTTGAAATGCGCCTCGGTCGCCGCAACGATATGTTCCGCCTGCGACATATACATGCGGTCGCCCGTGGCCTCGTACAGAGCCAAGGCGGCGCGGGAGATCGCCGCCTGGTCGTCGAGCAAGCCCGCGGCGGTGACACGGCCGAGCCGCCACGCATGCTGCACCCGCCCGTCGCCGGCGCTCATTTGGGCAAGGACGAAATCGAACGCCTCCTGCGCGCGCGCCAGCCAGGCCGGATGCTGGAACACGGCGGCGGCTCGCGCCAATGCGGCAATCGCCAGCCCGTTCCAGTCGGCCAGCACCTTGTCGTCGCGCCCCGGCCGCACCCGCTGGGCGCGCGCGGTGAACAACGCGAAGCGGGAACGGGCAAGCGCCGCTTCGTCCTCGGCCGAGCCTTCCGGCGTGACGCGGCGCAGGATCGTGTGGCCTTCCCAGTTGCCGTCCGGAGTCACGTCATAGGCGCGCTTGAACGCGGCGGCATCGTCGCCGAGCAGGGAATCGATTTCCCCCCCGGTCCAGACGTAGAACTTTCCCTCCTCGCCGTCGCTGTCGGCGTCTTCGGACGCGGCGAATGCGGCGCGGCCGTCCACGGATTCAGCGGTCATGTCGCGGATCATCCAGCCCACCGTCTCAGCGGCGCGCGCGGCATAGAGCGGCGACGGGCGATGCGCGTGCGCGAAAGCGAGCAATTCGAGCAATTGCGCGTTGTCGTACAGCATCTTTTCGAAATGCGGCACCAGCCAGATTGCGTCGGTGCTGTAGCGTGCATAGCCGCCGCCGAGATGGTCGTAGATACCGCCTTGCGACATGCGTTCCAGCATCAAATGCAGCGCGTCGTGTCCCGCTGCATCCCCGGTGCGGAATGCGTTCCCCCAGAGGAAGCGGAAGATTGGCGGGTTGGGGAATTTCGGCGCGCCGCGCAGGCCGCCTTGCTCGGGATCGTTCAGCCGCAGATAGGCGCTGGCGACGGCGTCGAGATGCGCCGGCGTCGGCAGGTCGCTCGCCTGCGCCGCCGATTGCTGCGCCAGGAAGCGGCGCAGCGCCCCGGTGTTCTGCGTCACCATCTGGTCACCGTCGCGATACGCGGCGGCGACGCCTTGCAGCACCTGGCGGAACGACGGCCGGCCCCAGCGAGGCTCCGGCGGAAAATACGTGCCGCCCCAGAACGGCGCGCCATCGGGGGCGAGGAACATGGTCAGCGGCCAGCCGCCTTGCTCGCCCATCGCATGCAGCGCGGACATATAGAGGTGGTCGATGTCGGGGCGTTCCTCGCGGTCCACCTTGATGTTGACGAACAGGGTGTTCATCAGCGCGGCGGTTTCCGGGTCCTCGAAGGATTCGTGCGCCATGACATGGCACCAGTGGCAGGCGGCGTAGCCGACCGAGAGCAAGATGGGCTTGTTGCCGGTCGCCGCTTCGGTGAGCGCGGCGGCGCCCCAGGGCCGCCAGTGCACCGGGTTGTGGGCGTGTTGCAGCAGGTAGGGCGAGGTTTCCTTGCCCAGCAGGTTGGCATCTTCCGGCATCGCGCGTGTCCTTCCGCGTGTCGTCCCATTGGGGCGCTTGGGTTGCGCGAATATGGGGCTGGCTGCGATGGCAGGACAGGTGGGGCGGATGACAATCGATGCCATGTCACTGCGAGGAGCGAAGCGACGAAGCAACCTCGTTCGGAAGAGCCATTCGCGCCGGCCATGCATCGATATGACCGGGGTTGCATCGTCGCTACACTCCTCGCAATGACATAGGGTGCGGCGATTTCCCCCGGACATTGCCTCTCCGGCCCCGGGCGCGCACCCTGTCCCAAACAAATTCGCTTTGGAGCCCCCCATGCCGCGTTTGAGATTTGGCGCCTTCCTCGCCCCGCACCATCCGATCGGCGAGCATCCGATGCTGCAGTTCCGCCGCGACCTCGACCTGGTAGAGCACCTCGACAAGCTCGGCTACGATGAATTCTGGTGCGGCGAGCATCATTCGTCGGGGTGGGAGATGATCGCTTCCCCCGAGATGTTCCTGGCGGCTGCGGCGGAACGGTCGAAGCGCATCCGGCTGGCGACCGGCGTGGTGTCGCTGCCGTACCACCATCCGTTCAACGTGGCGCAGCGGATGGTGCAACTCGACCACATGAGCGGCGGGCGCGCGATCTTCGGGTCAGGTCCCGGCGCGCTGGCCTCGGACGCGCACACGCTTGGCGTCGATCCGATGGTGCTGCGCGATCGCCAGGACGAGGCGATCGGCATCATCCGCCGCTTGTTCCAGGGCGAACGGGTGACCTGTCGCAGCGAATGGTTCAATCTGAATGACGCCGCGTTGCAGCTTCTGCCGTTGCAGCAGGAGATGGAATTTGCGGTTGCGTCGCAGATCAGCCCGTCTGGCATGACGTTGGCGGGGAAGCATGGGATCGGCATCATCTCGATCGGTTCCTTGTCGCAGGAGGGCCTGAACGCGCTGCCCACGCAATGGGGCTTCGCGGAATCAGCGGCGGCGAAACACGGCCAGACGGTGAACCGGAAGAACTGGCGGGTGCTGCTGAGCTGGCACATCGCGGAGACGCGGGAGAAGGCGCGCGAGCAAGCGCGGGACGGGCTTTTCCGGCATCACAACGAGTACATCACGGGCACCTTGCAGCGGCCCGGCGCGAAGCCGTTCAAGACTCCCGATCAGGCGGTGGATTTGACCGCGTATTCCGATGGCGCGGTGGCGACGATCGGCACACCGGACGACCTGGTGGCGCGGATCAAGCAGGTGCTGGAGATGAGTGGCGGCTTCGGCACCGTGGTTGGCTTCGTGCACGACTGGGCGAACCCGGAAAACACGGTCCGCAGTTGGGACATGGTGGCGCGCTACGTGGTGCCGGAGGTCAACGGCTACCTGGCCGGGCTGCGCCGGTCGCGGGATTTCGTCGCGACCAACCGCGAGTATTTTGAACGCGCCCGCGATGCGGTCATGGCGAAGATCGCGGAGAACGAGGTCGCGGCAGAGGCGCTTAAAGTAACGAAATCGTCGATGCTGGCGGCATCGTCGAGCAATGTGCCGGATTTCGAGAAGGCGCGGGCGCAGGCAGCGGAGTGATATGCGGTCACCGCGCGATGAGATGCGGGGCGGCCACGATGCGTAGCGAGCGCAACGCTAGCGCCGCACCCGCAATCCGTCGACAAACACCTCCACCATCCGCAGCACGCTTTCCTGCCAACCGGGCTGGTCATTCAGCAGACACATCCCCACCAGCGCGCGCAGCAGGTCGTCCGGACTGACATCGCCGCGAATCTCGCCGGCAGCCACCGCCCGATCCAGCAAGACGCCCACCGCCTTGGTCAGCCGATCGAACGAGAACGCGATCAGCTCCGAGGGCCGGTGCGCCGCCAGTGCCAGCGCCGTTGCCATCCCCTTCTTGGTGGCAACGAACTCGACGTTGGAGCGCATCCAGCAGCGCAGCGCCTCCGCCGGCTCCGCTGCCGTCTTCAATTGCTCCGCCAACTCGGCAAGGTGCTCCACCTCGCGCCGATAGACGGCCTCATACAGATCTTCCCGCGTCGGGAAATGCCGGTACAAGGTGCCGATGCCGACGCCGGCGCGTTTTGCCACCGCTTCCAGGCTCGCGTCAGGCCCGCCGGCGCTGAACACTTCTTTTGCCGCGTCCAGCAGCCGCTCGCGGTTGCGGAGTGCATCGGCACGCGGAACTCGCGGATTCGTGACGAGGTGATCTGACATCGACGTACGATCGGCTTGGCTTGGCCTCTTGTAAAGCGGAGGATCCCTCCGCATATCGCGCCGCGTTGCCGCACGTGGCCGGCAACCCACGTTACGCCGTGGCGCCCAATGCGTACGCGCCGGTGCGTCCAGCGCCGCCGCGTGCGTGTTGTGCGCCACCGGGGGGCACTGCCCGACGCATCCATCACATGGAGCACTGCATGAGCTTGTCAATTTCGCTCACCGTGAATGGCGTTGCGCGCACCGTCGCGCTGGACGATCCGCGCGTCACCTTGCTCGATCTGCTGCGCGAGCGCATGGATCTGCCTGGCACCAAAAAGGGCTGCGACCGCGGGCAATGCGGCGCGTGCACGGTGCTGGTGGATGGCCGTCGCATCAATTCCTGCCTGGCACTCGCGGCAAGTCACGACGGCGCCGACATCCTCACCATCGAGGGCGTGGCGCAAGGCGATGCGCTGCATCCGGTGCAGGCCGCCTTCATCGCGCATGACGGATTCCAATGCGGCTTCTGTACGCCGGGCCAGATCATGAGCGCGATCGGCCTGATCTGCGAAGGCCGGGCCGGCGACGATCCGGAACGCATCCGCGAAGGCATGAGCGGCAATCTCTGCCGCTGCGGCGCCTACGCAGGAATCATCGCCGCGGTGCTGGAGGCCCAGCGCGCGGTTGGCCAAACCGAGCGGAGGGACGCGGCATGAACCGCTTCGACTATGTCCGTCCGTCCAGCGTTGCCGATGCCATTGCCGCCGCCGCTGTTCCGGGCTCTGCCTATCTCGCTGCCGGGACCAATCTGATCGACCTGATGAAAGGCGGGATCAGCCGGCCCGAGCGTCTGGTCGATGTCACCAAACTGCCGGGACTGGATCGCATCGAGCGCCTGCCCGATGGCGGTGTGCGCATCGGCGCGCTGGTGCGCAATGCCGATCTCGCACACGATGCGGACTTCGCGCGCAACTATCCGGCGGTGGCGGAGGCGCTGCTATCCGGCGCCTCGGCACAGCTTCGCAATGCGGCGACCGTCGGTGGCAATCTGCTGCAACGGACCCGCTGCGGCTATTTCTATGACGTTGCCGCGGCCTGCAACAAGCGCCAGCCGGGCGCCGGGTGCGATGCGCGCGGCGGCGAGAACAGGCTGCACGCGATATTGGGGTGGAGCGAGGCGTGCATCGCGACACATCCTTCGGATTTCTGCGTGCCGCTTGCCGCACTGGATGCTGTGGCGGAGGTCGAAGGACGCGGCGGACGGCGCGAGATCGCAGTTGAGGCCCTGCATCGCTTGCCCGGCGACGGTCCGGAGCAGGAAACGATGCTTCAGCCAGGGGATCTGATCGTCGCGGTGCGGTTGCCGGGCGAGGCGGCGCGATTCGCACCGCACGCGCGTTATCTGAAAGTGCGCGAGCGCACGTCGTATGCTTTCGCGGTCGTCGCGGCGGCGGCGGCACTGCGGATCGAGAACGGCATCATCCGCGAAGCGCGGCTCGCGCTGGGCGGTGTCGCTGCCAAGCCGTGGCGTGCCTGGGCCGCCGAGGGACTACTGGCCGGACGCGCGCCAGAAGCCGCCGGTTTCCGCGAAGCGGGCGAACTGGCGCTGGCCGATGCGAAACCGTCGGGCGACAACATGTTCAAGATCGAACTCGCGAAGCGTGTCATTGAACGTGCGCTGGCGCTGGCTGCGGCCGGCACTCCCGATCGCATGCCCGCGCTGCCCGCTTCTCCCTTCGCCTCCGCTTCAGGAGCCATTCATTATGCCTGAAATCAGTCTGGCGGCGGTATCGCCGCATATTCGGCATGGTTCCAACATCGGCCAGCCGATGACCCGCCGCGATGGCGTTTTGAAAGTCACCGGCAGGGCGCGCTATGCCGCCGACAATCATCCGCCGGGGATGCTGTACGCCGTTCTTGCGGTCAGCAGCGTCGCGCGTGGCCGTGTGGTTTCACTTGATGTGGCAGCGGCCAAAAGCCACCCGGGCGTTGTCGAAGTGATGACTCCGGCCAACCGGCCGCCGCTGGCAAAGGACCCGGACGAGAAGACGAATCCCTTCGCGTTCCGGCTCGATGTGCTGCAGAACGATCGTGTGCGTTACGCGAACCAGCCAATCGCCGTGGCGATCGCCGAGACGCTGGAGGCGGCGACGGAAGCCGCGCTGCTGTTAGCGCCACGCTACCAAGCCGAACCGGCGCGAGTCGGTCTCGATGCGGGGGAAATTTTCGTCCCGCCGGTGGTCGGCCCCGGCTTTCCCGCCGAAGCGGCGCACGGCGACGTGGCGGCGGGCCTTGCCGCCGCGGCGCGTCGCATCGACGCAACCTATGAAACGCCCGCGCAATACCATAATGCCATGGAGCCGCATGCGATCGTTGCCTCCTGGGATGGCGATACGCTGACGATCGACACACCGAGCCAGGGCATGGCCTTGGCGCAGGGGCGGATCGCCGAGTTGTTCGGTGTCGCGCCGGAGCAGATTCTGATCCGCAGCCCGTTCCTGGGGGGTGGCTTCGGCTCCAAGGGGTTCATGACGGGGCCGCAGATCCTGGGCATCCTGGCGGCGCGGCTGGTCGGCCGGCCGGTCAAGCTGGTGCTGCGCCGCGAGCAAATGTACGGACCGGTCGGCCATCGTTCGCCGACGCGCCAGACGATCCACCTGGGCCTCGACGGCGACGGCGCCCTGACCGCGATCGACCATCATGCGAAGGTCGTAACCAGCAGCTTCGACGATTTTTTCGAACCGGCTGCGAATATATCGCACACGCTGTATGCCACCCCCGCGATCGCCACGTCGCACAAGGCGGTGCGGGCCGATTGCGGCACGCCGACCTTCATGCGCGCCCCCGGCGAGGCCACGGGATCGATCGCCCTGGAAAGCGCGATCGACGAGGCCGCATATGCCTGCGGCATGGACCCGCTCGCCTTCCGTGTGAAGAACTACGCCGAGGTCGAGCCGGCTTCCGGCAAGCCGTTCTCATCGAAGGCGCTGCGTGAATGTTACGCCCAGGGTGCTGGACGGTTCGGCTGGCACAGGCGTCTGCTGCAACCGCGGCAGATGCGCGACGAAGCGGGTTTGCTGGTTGGATGGGGCCTCGGCACCGCCACGTTCCCCGCTTTCATGTTCGAGGGACACGCGCGCGCCGTCATCCGGCGCGATGGCCGAGGCATCGTGGAAACCGGCGCGCACGACATGGGCCAGGGCGCATGGACGGCTCTTGCCCAGATCGCCGCCGACTCGATCGGGTTGGACATGGGGCAGGTGGAGTTCCGGGCCGGCACGTCCGACCTGCCGGATGCCGGGATCGCGGGCGGTTCAGGCCATACCGCGACGGCCGGCGTGGCGATCCACAACGCCGGCGGGGAGGCGATCTCACGTCTGGCAGAACTTGCCACCAATGACCAGCGCTCACCCTTGTTCGGCGCCGGGAACGCTGGCGTGATCGCGCGTGCCGGCCGCCTGTTCCGCCGCGATGATGAAAGCCGCAGCGAGAGCTATGCCGAGGTCCTAGCCCGCGCCGGGGTGGAGCAAGTGGAGGGGCGGGGCAGCGGCGCTGCCGATCCAGCCGCGCAATCCGCCTATGCCATGCATGCGCACGGTGCGGTCTTCGCCGAGGTGAGGGTCGATCCGACATTGGGGCAGATGCGGGTCAGCCGCATGGTGGGCGCGTTCGCGGCCGGGCGGGTGGTCAACCCGCATCTGGTCCGCAGCCAGTATTTCGGCGGCATGATCTGGGGCCTGTCGTTCGCGCTGCAGGAGCATGCGGTCGTCGACAGGCGATCCGGCCGCACGATGAACGCCAACCTCGCGGATTATCACGTACCGGTGAATGCCGACGTGCCGTCCCTGGAGGCGCTGCTGATCGAGGAGTACGACCCGCACGTGAATGCCCTGGGCATCAAGGGCGTGGGCGAGATCGGCATCACCGGGTCGGCCGGTGCCGTCGCCAATGCGGTGTGGCACGCGACCGGCGTGCGGGTGCGGCGGTTCCCGATACGGATCGACGATCTGGTGGGCGCCATGCCTGGGTGAGGCCGATCCGCCGGACGAACCGCGGACGGGTCGGCGGCCAAACCACTCCCCGCGGGCCGTGCAGGCGCAATTCACGGCAGGTCGGGCTTGCGCGGAGGGGCAGCGACCCGCTCGGCGTTGCGCACTTGGCCGCCGATCGACGCAAAGTGATCTGACCTGTGCGCGAGACGCAGAGGTCATGTCCGTAACCGGGGGATTATCCGGAGGCGAACCGCAGTCCATTTGTGCGGCGCACAGTACGCCGGGGCCTGGACCTGGAGAGGTCCCCAAAGATTTGGAGAAGTTCAATGACCGTCGCTCAGCTTGTTCATCCGTTTCATACCGTGCGCGACGACGCGCAACCTTCGCCTTTGGCCCGGGTGCGCGCTATGCAGCAGCGGGCAGCGCGCCACCTCGGTAACGACAAGGCGCTGTGGGGCGCGATCGGCGCGGGTTGGGCCTTCGCGCTGGCCGCCTTCGGCATCCTGGCTGTCGCGCTCTGATAAGAAGACGGGCGGTGGGCTGAGCAAGTCTGCCGCTCTTCTGCCTTTCGGGACAGCGTGGGCGTCTGCCTTCGGGCGACGCACACGGCGAGCAAGGATTTGGCCCCGACTGCCAGACGGCAGGATTTGCATTCCCGCGCGGGCCATTTGGTGGAACTTCGTGTTGCTGCCCCGCTGTCGAGACTGACCGCCCGGAACAATGCAAGTGGCACAGTGTCGCGGTCCTGCAGGGCCGGGCGCCGGGCGGAGCAGGTGCGCCGACGATCTGCATCGCCGGGCCGAATGTCGGGGACGCGACGGACGACCAAGACGTTCTGCCGCGCTCAATCCTGCTTATCCGTCTTTGCCCTTAACCTCTCGCTCACAATATTGTCGTAGCGAGGGGCGCAGAGCCGCGCCAGATCGCGGCCGCTGGAGGAGTATGGCGGTAGTCACCACCGCGACGGCAGCCGATCGTGCGGAGCCGCCGCAAGACAGGAACCTGCACGCGGCACTGGACGTCGCGTGCGCCATTGTCCGGGACCTGGATGGCATCATCCGGTTCTGGAGCGCTGGCGCCGCGCGGCTCTATGGCTGGTCGTCCCGGGAGGCTGTGGGCCGTAGTTCCCACAGGTTGTTGGCAACCCGGTTTCCCCGGCCGCTCGAAACCATCCAGGCGACACTGCTGCGTGAGGGCGAATGGCACGGGGAGTTGCATCACCATACCCGTGATGGCCGGGTGCTCACCGTCACGAGCCACTGGGCGTTGCAACGGGGCGTGGACGGACGTCTCAGCGGCGTGGTCGAAATCAACAGCGACAGCAGCTTCCAGGCCGAGGGCATGGCCGCCATGCGCCGCCTCGCGGCGATCGTCGAATCATCCAATGACGCCATCATCGGCAAGACGCTGGACGGCATCATCACCGCCTGGAACCGCGCCGCCGAGACGTTGTTCGGCTGGCGTGCCGAGGAAATTGTCGGCGAGCCACTCAAGCTATTGTTCCCGCCCGACCGCGTCGCTGAAGAAGAGGATATCATCGCCCGTATCCGGCGGGGCGAACGGGTAGACCGCTATCCGACCGTGCGACGGCACAAGGACGGTACCGACGTGCCGGTCGCCGTGACGGTTTCGCCCATCCGCGACGCTGACGGCACGATCATCGGGGCATCGAAGATCGTCCATGACCTCAGTGCGGAGGAGGCAGATGCCCGGCGCCTGCGGGAAGCCCAGGCCGAGCTGTTCCATGTGCAGCGCCTGACCGAACTCGGTCAGCTCATCTCTGCCCTGGTGCACGAAGTAAACCAGCCTCTGGCCGCCGTCGGCAATTATGCCAGCGCCGGCCGCCGGCTGCTGGGCACCGGGCAGACCGCTGGGGCCGCCGTCGCGCTGCAAAAGATCGTCGAGCAAACCGAACGGGCGCATCAGATTATCCAGCGGATGCGTGGCTTCGTCCGGAAGGGGGATGGCGAGCTGCGGGCGGAACCGCTCGCGGCCATGATCCAGGACGCGGTGGCGCTGGCGCAGATGAGCCTGCGGCAAGAGCAAGTGGCGATCGAGACAAGGCTGTCGGCGGAAATCGGCCTGGTGTCCGCCGATCGGGTGCAGGTGCAGCAGGTCTTGTTCAACCTGATCCGGAACGCGGAGGAGGCCATGGCCGAGTCGGACCGGCGGGAAATTGTCATCACCGCCGCAGCGGACAATTCGGGCATGGTCGAACTTGGTATCGCCGATACCGGCCCCGGACTTCCACCGACGGTGCGGGCCAACCTGTTCCGCCCCTTTGTGACGACCAAGGTTGGCGGCATGGGCGTGGGGCTGTCGGTCTGCCGCTCCATCATCGAGACGCATGGCGGCCGGTTGTGGGCCGATGACAATCCGGGCGGCGGCACCGTGTTCCGCTTTACCCTGCGGCAGGCGACCACAACCGGGAAAGTCGCGCAGACGTGACGCAACATTACCGCATTGCAATTGATTTGAGTCATGGTGCTGCAATGCTGGATCGTCAATTATAAGCCGCGGTTTACCGGTGGGATCGCGCACGGGCCGCCTGGATGAAAGCCTGGAACAACCCATGACTGGACAGCGGGCACGCATGATTGCTGTAGTGGATGACGACGAGGCCGTGCGGGACTCGTTGGCGTTTCTGCTGACCGTGAGCGGCCACGACGTCGCGGCCTATGCCTCCGCCGCCGACTTCCTGGAGCATTGCGACCTGAATGGTGTCGCCGGGCTGATCCTGGACCATCACATGCCGAAGCAGACCGGGCTGGAATTGCTCGCCCGATTGCGCCAGGAGGGGCGCACGCTGCCGGTGTTGCTGGTCACCGGCTCGCCCACGCCGGACGTGGTGGAACGTGCCGGCGCGCTGGGTGTGGACCGGGTGCTGGAGAAGCCGGTATCCGACCAGGGGCTGATGGACTTCGCGGATCGTGTGGCCGCGTAGCGGCTCCAATCCCATTCGCCGGACGACTCCCTGTTGCACGCTGCCAAAAGCCAGCTCCGGGCGCGGGCTCCGGTTGCCACACTGGGCCCCCCACACTGGGCCCCACCGTTTGAAAGCCGTGCCACCCGTTTGGCATAGCCAAAGCTGGCCCCCGCCGGACCGTCACCCAGGCCAATCGCATTTGCCTCTGGCTGTCCGGCCGACCAGCCGTACCATTCAGGGCAGACAGTGCCGCGTGCGTGCGGTTGACAGCAGAAAGCGGCACCGGCATCGCATGACGATGCGCATCCCGCGGTCCGTCCCGATCCCAAGCGCGATTGCCCTGTATTGTCACCTACACTGCTCTTAACGAGTGCGGGGGAAACGCAGTGTCCGAAGCCAGCGGGGCACCACCAACATCATTGGCGGAACTCGATGAACGCTGGTTATCGCCGCGGCAACGCTACGCCGCCATCCTGGTCGCATTCGGTGAATTCATCGATGGCTACGACCTGATCGTCATGGGTGCGGCGCTGATTCTGCTACGCCCGCAATTCCATCTATCGCCCGCCGCCATCGGGGCGCTGGGGGCCTCTACCTTCCTCGGCGCCATGGTTGGCCTGCTGGTGTTCGGCGACATGTCGGACCGCTGGGGGCGCCGCGCTATCTTCGTCGCGAACCTGCTGTTCTTTGTCGCGTTTTCCATCGTGTCGGCATTCGTGCAATCGGTGCCGCAGCTTTTCGCCGCGCGCTTTCTGGTGGGCGTCGGCGTCGGCATGGATATCCCGACCAGTGCCGCCTATCTCGCCGAAATCGCGCCGCGCCATCGTCGCGGCATCATCGCCGGATCCTTGCTGAACATCATGTGGATCCTCGGCGCGATGGTCTCAAACCTGATCGCCCTGCCACTGCTGGCGTGGACCGGTGGCGATGCGTGGCGCTGGATGTTCGGGTTGGCGGCGGTGCCGGCGGCGTTGGTATTGCTCGGCCGCCAGGCCTTGCCGGAATCGCCACGCTGGCTGCTGTCGCATGGCCGCACGGATGAGGCGCGGATCGTGCTGCACGGTTTTGGTATCGAGGCCGATACCGCAACGCTGGGCCGCCTGACCGAGGCGCGCGGTTCCTACGCCCAATTGTTCCGCCCGCCGTACCGGGCGCGCGTCCTGTGCATTGCATTGGTCTTCTTCCTGAACTGCATTGCCGGACCACTGTCCACGATTGCGGCACCGTTCGTACTGCGCACAGTGGGCGCACTGTCGAACGAAACCTCGCTATTGTTCAGTACGCTGGTATGGTGCACCAGCTTGCTCGGCGTGTTGCTGGGCCTGGTGCTGATCGACCGCATCCGGCGTCGGACATTGCTCTACATCGCTGTGATCCCCGAAGCGCTGGCGGCGCTGTTCATGGCATTCGCCGGGCCGGGTCGTCCGCCGATGCTGGTCGCCGGCTTCTTCGCGTTCAGCTTCTGCAGTTGGCTCGGTCCGGCGGTGCTGACCTGGGTGTGGTCGAGCGAACTGTTCCCCACGCGATTGCGCGGACGCTCGCAGGGGTTCTGCAACGCCGCGTGCCGGCTGGCGATTTCGATCAATATCTTCCTGATCCCGGTGGGCGTCGCAGCCGTGGGGTTCACGGCGTCGATCGTCATTCTGTCGGTGCCACTGTTCTTGTTGGCACTGCTGGTGAGCCGGTTGCCGACTTTGGACAGTGGGGGGCGAAGTTTGGAGGCTCTGGCAGAGTAGGGCGACCACCACCAGACTTCACGGCATTTGGAATGCATATGGACGCCAATGCCATTGCCGGCCGCGCCCCTGCCCCAACACGAATCGCCGAAATGGCTGACATCCTGTCAGCCATTTCGGCGATCGGCATCCGGGTTCAATTTCAGTGCGGCTTCGATTCCGAACTCCCCGGGCAGCGCTCCCTTCGGGAACAGGCGGGTGAAATGGCCCATCTTGCGGCCGGGGCGGGCATCCGATTTGCCGTACAAGTGCGGGATCGAGCCCGGAGATGCCAGGATGGCTGGCCACAGGGCAAGACCATCCGGGCCGATCAGGTTCTTCATCACCGCATCGGAATGCCGCACCGCCGGCGGCAGCGGCAGGCCGGCGATCGATCGGATATGCAGCTCGAACTGGCTGGCAGGGCACGCATCGATCGTCCAGTGGCCGGAATTGTGCGGGCGGGGGGCGATCTCGTTCACCAGCACCTGGCCGCGTGAATCGACGAACATTTCCACCGCGAGCAAACCGACCAGATCCAGCGCAGCTGCGACTCGGCGGGCGATCGATTGGGCGGCGGCAGCGGTGCCCTCGGCGATGCGAGCGGGGGCGAGCGTCAGGTCCAGGATATGGGCGCGATGGCGATTCTCCACCGCGTCGAAAGCGGACATCGTCCCGTCGGCACCGCGGGCGATCACCACGCTGATCTCGCAGGCGAAATCGACGAAGCCTTCCAGGACCAGCGGCTTGGGTTCCAGCGCGTCCCAGGCATCCGGCAGTTCGTCGGGCGAGCGCAGGGTGCGCTGGCCCTTGCCGTCATAGCCGAGCCGCGTGGTCTTCAGCACCGCCGGCAGGCCCAGCCTTGCCGCCGCCGATTCGAGTTCGGCCAACGAGCCTGCCGGCAGCCAGGAGGCCGTCGCGACTCCTGCGCCGTTGAGGAATGACTTCTCAGCGACCCGATCCTGGCTGATCCTCAGCACGGATGGGGCAGGGCGCACCGGTTTCAGCGAGGCGAGCAAATCCAGGCCCTCGGCGCTGATGTTCTCGAACTCGAAGCTGATCACGTCCACTGCGGCGGCGAACGAACGTAGCGAGGCGGGATCGGCGTAGTCGCTGATTGTGACGGCATGGGCAACCTGGGCGGCGGGGCTGTCCACCTCGCGCGTCAGGATGTGGCAGCGGTAGCCCAGGCGGGCTGCCGCCATCGCCGACATGCGTCCCAGCTGGCCGCCGCCCACCAAGCCGATGGTCGCATTGGGAGGGAGCGGGAATGTCATCGAGTGGCCTTTTCCCACTCCCGCTTGCAGGCTGGAGCCGCGCGGCGGGTTGAACGCGCAGGCGGATCGACTGGTCGGGTGAGGGCGCTGCGTACCGACCCGATCGCCCTCACCCCATCCTCTCCCGCTGCGCGGGAGCAAGGGTATCCGCCGGCTCTTCTGCGACCCCCGCCGTTTGCTCCGCCCGCAGTGCATCCAGCCGTGCGGCCAACGCCGTATCGGCCAGCGCCAGCACCGCCGCGGCGAGCAATCCGGCGTTCACCGCGCCGGCCCGGCCGATCGCCAGCGTCCCTACCGGCACCCCAGCCGGCATCTGCACGATCGACAGCAGGCTATCCATCCCGCTGAGCGCGTGGCTCTCCACCGGCACGCCCAGCACGGGGAGAGACGTCCAGGCGGCACACATGCCCGGCAGATGGGCCGCGCCCCCGGCCCCGGCAATGATCACCGCCAGCCCCCGCTCGCGGGCCGTGCGCGCGTACTCGCGCAACCGGTCCGGCGTGCGATGAGCCGATACGATCCGCCTTTCGTAGGTCACGCCCAGCCGGTCCAGCGTTTCGGCGGCATGACGCAGCGTGGGCCAATCCGACTGGCTGCCCATGATGATGCCCACGCGCGGAGCCGACGCCGCATTCATGTCAGGCAATGCTGTCCGGGATCAGCCGGCTCTCCAGCCAGGAAATCTCGTCCTTCAGCATCAGTTTCCGCTTTTTCAGCCGCTGCAGGTGCAACTGATCCGCCGCGCCTTGCTCTGCCAGCCGCGCGATCACCGTGTCCAGGTCGCGATGCTCGCTACGCAGCTCGTGCAGCTTGCGGAGCAGCGAGTCCCGGTCTGTCAACATCATGGCAACATAGCATGGAAGCGCGGGGGAAACCCAGGGGGCGTGGCAAACTTGCATCTGGCGAGGCAGGTGGCAATGGCGTTACAGTGGCTGCTGCCGCGGCCGTTGCGGCGGCCGCGGGTGTTTTACCGGACCTCTCGGAGGACCCCTGACCATGAGCCAGCAGACCCGTCTGGATGCCCTCAAAGAGCGCCATGCGGCGCTCGAAGCGCGCATCTTCGACGAGGATCAGCGACCGCGACCGGACAGCGACACCCTCACGCGCCTGAAAGTCGAGAAATTGCACGTCAAGGAAGAGATCGAACGCCTGCGCGACTCAGCGCAAATCCACTGACACCGCGGTAACCGCTACGCGGCCTCCTCCGTCTCGGGGGGAGGCGGCGGCGGGACGGCGCGCCCTTCGCGTTCCAGGCGCTCGTTCGCCTGGGCAACGGTGGCGTTGAGGTCGGTCTGCGTGCACAGACCCAGGATCACCGGGTCCCGCGGCTTGATGTTTGCACTGTTCCAGTGAGAGCGGTCACGCACCTTCTGGATCGTCTCCTTGGTGGTGCCGAGCAGCTTGGCGACCTGCGCCTCGGAAAGCTGCGGGTACGTGCGGAGCAGGAACGCGATCGCATCCGGACGGTCGTTGCGCTTGGCCACGGGGGTGTAGCGCGAGCCGCGCAGCCGCTTCGGGACCGGCAGCGCCGTAGACGCCAATCTCAGGCGGGCACTCGGGTCAGCCTCGCAGCGGCGGATTTCTTCAGCGGTAAGCTGGCCGTTGGCGATCGGGTCGTAGCCGACGATCCCCTGCGCTACCTCGCCGTCGGCGATCGCCTGTACTTCGAGCGGGTGCATGCCGCAGAACTCGGCAATCTGGGTGAAGGTGAGCGCGGTCTTCTCGATCAGCCACACGGCGGTGGCCTTGGGCATCAGCGGCGTGGTCATGGCATGTCACTTTCAGGGCCGCCGCCGGGGGGCGGGCGCGTCAACCGGTGTCATGGGAGCGCCGCGGGACGCGGCCGTTCTGACGATATGACAATGGGGGTGAAGTGGGTCAAGGGAGTTGGTCCGGGAACGCAACACATCTGGCGCTGAAGTTGTCGATGGGATGGCAACCTGGCTGGTAGCTTTGAAGGCTGCCGCTCCTGGCCGCCTCTCGGTGGTCCTGGCGCTGGCCGAGGCCTTGGCGGAAGGGCGTGATGCCGCGGCAGAAGATGAGCTGCTGCGTCCCTTCGGCGAGATCGGCCCTGCCGACTGGTCGATCGACGCTGCACGCGCATCGATGGCCAGGCGGCGATAGGCCGTGCCGCGGCCGGCCTCTGCGCTGGCGGTTGACGCCGCCGTGCTGATCGTCGCCACGCGCGGCCGAAGCTCCGGCGCGTTGACGGAGGTGGCGCGCGGCGCCACCCTTGTCACGACAGACCGCGCCGCGCAGGAGGCGCGGCGTCGTTTCACGCTCGGCTTGCAATGTCCGGAGTTGCTCCACATTCTCGATGCGCTGATCCCCCCGCAGCAAGCGAACCTGCGTGAACAGACTGTGCCCGGGGTGTCCAAGATCTGACGCCCTTTCCGGCGTGGCTTCGCGCCGGCCGGCCGGCCGGATCTACCGTGCCGCCACGAGCTGCGCCCGCACCTCCCGCGCCAGCGCGTCCGTCGTGGTGCGCCATATCCCCGGCTTGCCCAGCACCCGCGCCAGAGCGTCACGTAGATAACGGATCCGGTGCGCGTGTCCCGCGACCCACGGATGCAGCGTCAGGTTGAACACCCGGCTGCCTTCGCCATGCAGCACCGCGAACGCCTCGGCGATGCCGTCGGCCCAGGCCGGAGCGCTGACCCGGCGCAGCCACATGCATTCCAGGTCGTTCCACTCAGGCTGTGGCGGCAGCGCCAAAAGGTGTCGGCCATCGTGCCGTCCGAGCCAGTAGGGCAGGTCGTCATTCGGCCAGTCGGTCGTGTAGAGGAAACCCGCTTCCGCCAGCAGTGCGGGGGTTTGCGACGACTCGTTGAAGTCCTGCCCGCACCAGCCCAACGGCGCAGCGCCACTCGCCGCCGCAACCGCATCGCGGGCCGCGGCGATGAACGCGCGTTCGTCCGCCTCGAGCATGCGGCTGGTGATGCGTCGTGTGGCATAACTGCCGTGCGCCATGAAGCAGGCGTTGCGCTGCATCAGTTCGTCGAGCAATTCCGGATGCCGCTGCGCGGCCGCAGACCCGAGCGCCACGCTGGGCGTCACGCCGAACCGGTCCAGCACATCCAGCACCCGAAAGATGCCGACGCGGGCGCCGTATTCGCGCTGGCTCCAGGTCAGCCAGTCCGGGAAGAATTTTCCCAATGGCGAGACAATGCGCGGATCGGGGTTTGCGTCGGCAGGCGGCTCCAGTTCCCAGTAGTCCAGCATCAGCGTCACGGTGAACGCAATGCGCGCACTGTCCGGCCAGGTGAAGCGCGGCGCTTCCGCCAACGTGCGGAACGGATAATGCGCGTGGTCCATGCCGGGTACGCGCTTCTCGTCCGCTGGCGGGGTCTTGGCGGGGACAAATTCAGCCATTGGCTGCCTCCCGTGCAGCGAGATGCGCCTCGATCGCCGGCAGGTGGTGCGCGTTGAACCAATCGACGATGTCGGCGGCGGTGGTCAGCCACACGCCGGGATGCGACAGGATGTATTCCAGCGCCTCTCGGAACACCCGGATGCGATGCGGCTGGCCAACCCAATAGGGGTGAAGTGCGATGCACATCACGCGGCCTTGCGCGGCGCCTTCGGCATAGACCGTGTCGAAATAGTCGCGGATCTGGCGGACGAAGTCGCCCACCTCCTCGCCGCGGCGATGCAAGATCACGTCGTTGATATCGACAGAATAGGGCATCGACAGCAACCGTCCGGTCTTCACGCGCAGCGGGAACGGCTGGTCGTCGTGATACAGGTCAGCCGTGTAGTCGTAACCGCATTCCGCTGCCAGATCGAAGGTGTGCAGCGTGTTGGTGATCGCCGGACTGAACCAGCCGCGTTGCTCGCGCCCGGTCAGAGCGCGATGGATGGCGCGGCTTTCCAGCATCGCGGCGCGTTCTTCTGCTTCGGAGAAGTCCCAGTGGTAGCGCGTGTTGTAGATGCCGTGCGACATGTATTCCCAGCCGCGCTTTTCCATCGCTTCCAGGATGGCGGGATAATGCTGGATCACCGTCATGTTCAGGCTGACGGTGCAGCGGATGTTGAACGTGTCGGTAAGGTCGAACAAGCGCCAGAGCCCAACGCGGTTACCGTAGTCGCGTGCGCCGTAGCTCAGCACGTCGGGATGCGGCGAACGCGGCCACGGATCGCGGGTGCGGACGAATTTCGGCAGGTACTCGTAGTGCTCGATGTTCGGCACCACCCACACGGCCACGCGCGCGCCGTTCGGCCAGCGCAGCGGGGGCCGGTGCAGGATGGGGGAATAGGGCAACTCCATAAACCTCTCCCGCGCTTCGCCCAGGAGAAGTCGCAGCGCAGCGAGGCGGGTGACGGTGATCGAGAGGGTTCGTAGCCTTCTTCCTACGCTCCCGATCACCCTCACCCTCGACGCCCGCGGCGTCTCGACATCTCCCGCATCGCAGGCGAGGTCAATTTCTCGCCCGCTTCCTGCGCCGAGGTTAAATCCTGCGCGAGCCGCCGTCACCCGCCGTCCTGCGACCACAATGACCGCCAGAACGTTCTTGCCATCTGCCCCAGCAAGGACAGCGCATGTCGGTCCTCACCGTTTTGCTCGGCCGCCGGCTCTCGAACAGGGAGGTGGGGAGCGCAAAGATCACCGAAGTCGAAGGCGTCCCGGCCATGGGCCTGGATGCGCTCTCCTCGGCGGCATACGGGCCCGAAGCGGCATTGACCGTCTTGCTGCCGCTCGGTGCCGCCGGCCTGAGCCTGATGTTGCCCATCATGGCCACGATCCTGGTGCTGCTGGCCATTCTGTTCTTTTCCTACTGGCAGACCATCGAGGCCTATCCCACCAATGGCGGCTCCTACACCGTAGCCAGCGAAAACCTGGGACGTTCGGCAGGATTGCTGGCAGGCACCGCATTGATGGTGGACTACATCCTGAACGTAGCGGTCGGCATTTCTGCCGGAGTCGCCGCACTCACCTCGGCGATCCCGGCATTGCATCCATGGACCTTGCCACTATGCCTGGGTGTTCTGGCGTTGATTACGCTGGTGAACCTGCGTGGCACCCAGGAAGCCGGGCTCGCCTGGTCGTTGCCCACCTATCTGTTCGTTGTCTGCTGGGTGGCGCTGCTGATCTTCGGTCTCGTGAACACGGCGGCCGGGAACCCCGGGCCGGTGGTGAAACCGCCGCCAATCCCGCCGGCACGGCAGGCGGTCGATTATTGGCTGGTGCTGCGTGCCTTCGCCGCCGGCTGCACCGCCATGACCGGGGTGGAGGCCGTCAGCAACAGCGTGAACGCGTTCCGATCGCCCTCGGTGAGCCACGCCCGCCGCACACTCACCGGCATCGTCGTCCTGCTGGCGTTCCTGCTGCTGGCGATTGCCTTGCTCGCGCATGGGTTCACGATCGGCGCGATGGATCAGAGCAAGCCGGGCTATCAGAGCGTGCTGTCACAGCTCACCGCTGCCCTGATCGGCCGAGGTCCGGTCTACGACGTTGCAATAGGCAGCGTGCTGGCGGTCCTGTGCCTCTCCGCCAATACGAGTTTTGTCGGCTTTCCCCGCGTCTGCCGCTTGCTGGCGAGCGATGAGTACCTGCCGCATTATTTCGCCATGCCGGGCCGGCGCCTGGTCTATTCGCTCGGTATTCTGTTCTTGGGCGCCGCCGCAGGCATTCTGCTGATCGCATTCGGCGGTATCACCGACAAACTGATTCCGTTGTTTGCAGTCGGCGCGTTCCTGTCGTTCACGCTATCGCAAGCAGGAATGGCAATGCACTGGACGCGCGAACTGCGACAACGACCGTCGTCCCGCGTGCAGGCAAAGCGTTTCATCAACGGGCTCGGCGCGGTCGCGACCGGCATCGCTCTGGTTATCATCGTTGTCGCCAAGTTCGTCGAGGGAGCCTGGATCACCATCCTGGTCATCCCGCTGCTTTTCTCGATCATGCAACGCGTCCGGCGGCGCTACGCCACGGTGAAGCGCCAGTTGCACCACGGCCCGATGCATCGTCTGCGCCAGCTCTCGCAGCCGGCGGTGATGCTGCCGATGGAGAACTGGAACGCCATCACTGCCAAGGCCCTGCATTTCGCCATGCGGCTATCACAGGATGTGCTCGTGGTGCACCTCTCCGCGCTGGAAGGCCCCGACGCGGAGGAGAACGACGCGCAACTGCATCGCGACTGGCACCGCAATGTCGTGGCGCCGGCGGAGCAAGCCGGCGTGCCGGCCCCGCAACTGATGGTGCTGCGGTCCGAGTACCGCCAGTTCCTGGAGCCGCTGCAAAGAATCGTGCATCAACTGGAAGACGGGTTCCCCGAGCGGCCGATCGCCGTGCTGATCCCGGAGGTGGTGAAGGTGAAATGGTGGGATTACCTGCTGTACACCTATCGCGCACGGCAATTGCAGGCGGCACTGATGCGTGATGCCGGACCTCGGCTGGTGGTGATCGACGTGCCGTGGCGTATCACGGAGGAATGACAGCGTGGCGCAAAAGTTTCGGGAATTGGCATACTTCCCAAAAGATTGCCGGAACCGGCATCCTCCTAAAATGCCGTGTCCAAGATAGGTGGCCGCCGCGCACGCGTTCATCAGGCGTGCGAGACACATCAGGATCATCGCCGGAACACATCGGCGCTGACCCGTGAATGCTGGCAGAGAACCCTGCCGCATGCCTGGGGGTTTGCGGACGTGAATAAAAACCGCCGTCCGACCCGCGGGGGCCGTTCAGTTGTACGCACCATGGTGCCGTTAGCGCCGGTGTCCTCCGCTACGCTGCTTTGGTATTCCCGAACAAGCCACCCAGCTTTGCCAGCGTTTCCAGATGCGCATCGGCATCACCGAACAGCATATCGATCATGGTCATGCGCTTGAAATAGTGGCCGACCTTGTACTCCATCGTCATGCCGATGCCGCCGTGCAGTTGGATCGCCTCCTGGCCCACCTGGCGCCCGGAGCGGCCGATCTGCACCTTGGCGGCCGAGATGGCGCGGCGGCGTTCAGTCGAGTCCGGGTGGCCGGACATCACGGTGGCGAACAGCGCCATGCTGCGCGCCTGCTCGACGGCGGTCAGCAGATCCACGGCGCGGTGCTGCAGCGCCTGGAACTGCCCGATCGGGCGGCCGAACTGCTGGCGGGTCTTCAGATAATCCAGCGTGATCTCCTGCATCGCTGCCATCACGCCAACAGCTT
>DATKPQ010000181.1:0-82055 GCA_035523995.1 Acetobacteraceae bacterium
TACCCCCGCCCCTCCACCCAGCCAAACAGATGGATTGCAAAGGCACAGCCTTTGCCGAGAGGTCCAGGAGAGCAGAGCTCTCCTGGCGGGTTTCAGGGCGGAGCCCTGATGCGCGGCGGCGCGAACGTGATGCGCTGTGACAATCCCGCAAAACAACTGCCACCTTCCTGCCCGACTCGGCGCCGATATCCGCGGCGTCAAAGCGAAGAGGAATGCTGCGATGGATACGCATACGGCGCTCACGCCCGAAAGTCGTGCGCCGGTCACCGGCACCTACGAACTGGTCAATCCGGCCGGCGTGACGCCGACGCCGGTGTGCGTGCCGGTGTTCGCGGGCACGATTTTTCCCCCCGTGCCGCCGGGCTGGCTATGGCGGCTGGCCGGGACCCGATTGCCGGCCGATTGAATGCGAGCCCGGCCGTCTTTGCGAGTTTGCCATCGATCGGGGTCGGCCGGTCATTCCAGGGCCGGCCGGCCCGTGTAGGCTGGCGCCCGGCGTCAACCGGTCCTGACACCGACGATCCCTCGTTCGGCCAATCAGGGCGGTGCGGCGCGTCGGACTGTTGCACCTCCATCCCGTAACCCTCATCCTTGCGCCATCATGTGCGCCGCGAGCGCCTGCGGGCTGGTTCGCCGATGCAGCCGGATGCGCGGCGGCGCCAGGGAAGGGGAAACCGGATGTTCAGGCGAACGATCATCGCTGCTGTGGGTCTGGTGGTCATGCTCTCTGCTTCGCCGGTCCGGGCGCAGGTGCTGGAAATCGCCACCGACCAATCGCCGGTCGGACTAGACCCGCATGTTGCGACGGCGTTCTCCACCACGATGGTGCTCAGCACGATCTATGAGGGGCTGACTGCCATCGATTCCGACCTGCACGTGGTACCCGCCCTGGCACAATCCTGGACGGAATCGCCCGATGGCCTGGCCTACACGTTTCGTCTGCGTTCCGGCGTCGCATTCCACGATGGCAAGCTGCTGACGCCTGCCGACGTAATCGCCTCGGTGGCGCGGGTGCGCGATCCGAAGACCGGCTCCCCCTATGCATCGCGTTTTGCCGCGGTGACGACGGTCGAGGCCGACGGGGACCATGGGGTGAAGTTCGTGTTGTCCACGCCATCGGCATCGTTCCTGGCGGAGCTTGCCAGCCTGGCGATCGTGCCTGCGAGCGATGCGGACCTGGCGAAGCAGCCGGACGGCACCGGCCCGTTCCGCTTCAAGGAGTGGCAGCCCAACACCTTCATCGCGCTCGATCGCAACGCGGCGTATTGGCAGCACGGCCATCCTGCGCTGGCGGGCCTGCGCTTCGACATCGTCCCGGAGGCGACCACGCGGCGGTTGGGCCTGACAGGTGCCACCTATCAGTTCTTGCCAGCGATCGATGCAGCCACCGCCGCAGCGTTGAGGTCCGTGCCGGGCGTGCGGATGCTGCGGACGCTGGACCTCGCCTATAGCCTGATCGGCATGAACACGGCGAAACCACCGTTCGATAAAGCCGAGGTGCGCGAGGCCCTGAACTACGCGCTGAACCGCACGCAGATCGTACAAGCGGCGTATTTCGGCCAGGCATCGGTGGGCGGACCGCTATCTCCGGCGTTGAAGGAGTGGGCGCTGCCGATAACCGACTACGCTTGCTACAGTCCGGATCCGGCGAAGTCGAAGGCGCTGCTGCGGCAGGCAGGACTGGTTCTGCCGGTGAAAGTGACGCTGAACGTGTTGGGCAGCCTGCCGTTGGTGGTGAACATCGCGCAAGTGGTGCAGGCGCAGGCCAACAAGGCGGGCTTCGACGTCACGCTGAACGTGCAGGAGGCCGGACGGTTCATCCAGGATTGGCGCGCCGGCAAGTTCGACGCGTTTGCGTCGCTGAATAGTGGTGGGCCCGATCCGGATGATTATTTCGGGCGGACATTCCAGACTGACGGGGCAACCAACGTTTATAAATACAGCAATCCAAAGCTGGATCAGATTTTGACCGAGGCGCGCGCTGCCGCACCGGCGCGGCGCAAGGTGCTGTACGATGAGGCGCAACGGATGCTGGCGTGCGACGGGCCGGTGGCGCATCTCGCCTATGGCACATTGTTCGCTGCCGAGCGCAGCAGCGTGCAAGGATTTCGGCTGAATCCGACGCGCTCGTTGCTGGGGTTGCGCGACGTGACGATGGCGAAGGGCGGTAAGGAATGAGGCGGAGCCCGAAAGTCTGGAAACCCCCTCCCGTTGTGGGAGGGGGCTGGAGGGATGGGCGCGTCGCCTGCAATGTCGCGGGAATACGGCTCCCTCCTCCCTCACCCTGGGGGAGGGGGAGCCTTTTGCAAGCCGCGTCCCACAATGGGAGGGGGAGCCATTGATGGGCACGTGGCCGCCCGCCTTTGCGCACTGACCTATGCCTCGCATCCTGCTGCGCCGCGTCGGGGACATGCTGTTTGTCTCGTTCGGCGTCTCCATCCTGTCGTTCCTGATGATCCGTCTTATTCCGGGCGACGCGGTGCAGCTCATGCTCGGCGCCAATGCCGAGGTGACGCAGCGCCAGATCGACGCGCTGCGACACAAGCTCGGCCTGGATCAGCCGTTTCTTCAGCAATACCTCGCCTGGATCGGCCACGTGTTGCATGGCGATTTCGGTACCAGCCTGACCACGGGCCGCCCGGTGCTGACGGAGATCGCAGCCGCGGCGGGCGTGACCGCGGAACTGACCATGCTGGGACTGGTCGTGGCCGTGGTGGTCGCGCTTCCGCTAGGCTGCGCCATGACAGCGTTGCGGTCGCCTGCCGCCAGCCTGGCGATGCGATTGCTCTCCATCACCGGGATTACCGTGCCATCGTTCTGGCTGGGGATCATGCTGCTTTACGGTGCCGCGGAGCTGGCGCCTGGCTGGGCGGCCGTCGGCTGGGTGCCGTTTTCGCGAGACCCGCTGGGCAACCTGCGCCGCGTGCTGCTGCCGGCGCTGTCGATTGCCCTGCCGGTGGTGGCGTCGCTGGCCCGGTTTCTCCGCGCCGTGATGTCCGAGGCCTTGCAGCAGGACTATGTCCGCACCGCCCGCGCCAAAGGCCTGCGGGAATGCGTGGTTCTGCTGCGCCACGTGCTGCGCAATGCGCTGATCCCCTTTGTCACCCAGACCGGTATCATGGCGGGGTACCTGTTCGCAGGTTCCGTCGTGATAGAGCAAGTGTTTGCACTGCCTGGGCTGGGGCGCTTGATCGTCGGCGCCATCGCCGATCGCGACTACGCCCTGGTGCAAGCTGCCATTCTGCTGGCCACGCTCGTGTTCGTCTGCATCAACGCCGTGGTGGACGTGCTGTATGCCGTCATCGATCCGCGGGTGCGTGCGGCATGACCGCCGGTTCGGGACTGGTCCTGCGGCTTGGCGCGGTGCTGGTGCTGCTGCTGGCCTTGGCGGCGGTGCTGGCGCCGTGGCTGTCGCCAATCGGACCAAACGCCCAGGACATTCTCGCGCGGCTAGGTGCGCCGGACGCCGCACACTGGCTGGGAACCGACAATCTCGGCCGAGACGTGCTCGCCCGGATCCTGTTCGGTCTCCGCACCTTGTTCGCGGTATCGTCCATGTCGGTGCTAGGTGCGATGGCAGCGGGCGGCTCGCTGGGACTGGTGGCGGCGTGGTGCGGTGGCGCCGTGGACCGCGTGGTGATGCGCTGCGCTGACGTGCTGTTTGCCTTCCCGATCATCCTGCTGGCGATCGGGATCATCACCTTGCTCGGCCCGGGCGCACTCAGTGCGGCAGCGGCCATCGCCGTGGCCTATGTGCCGATCTTCGCCCGCACCCTGCGCGGGCCGGCGTTGCAATTGCGGGGCAGCACGTTCGTCGAAGCGGCCCGCGCCATTGGCGCCGGGCCGGCACGCATCCTGCTGCGGCACGTGTTGCCGAACCTTGCCTCAGTCGTGCTTGTGCAGATCAGCCTGTCGCTCTCGACCGCAATCCTGGTGGAGGCATCGCTGTCGTTCCTCGGCCTTGGGACGCAGCCGCCGACGCCTTCTTTGGGACGCATGTTGGCCGAAAGCAGGGATTATCTCGACTTGTCGCCGTGGCCCGCGGCGTTTTCGGGTGCGGCGATCCTGCTGGCGTCGCTCGGCTTCAACCTCCTAGGCGACGGGCTGGCAGAACGGTTGGACCCGCGGCTGCGGAGGCCTTGAATGGCACTGCCCGCGACCGAAGCAGTCAGCCCCCGCTACGATGCTTTGGACGCGTGGGACGTGCCGACGATCCTGACCGCGTTATGGGAGGGGCAGTTGGCCGCGGTTGCCGCGCTGGGGCCGGCGCTGCCTGCGCTGGGGCGGGCGGTGGAAGCGGCGGCGGCACGGTTGGCGGCGGGCGGGCGGCTGGCCTATGCGGGTGCGGGCACGTCGGGACGCATCGCGGTGCAGGACGCGGTCGAACTGGTGCCGACCTTCGATTGGCCGGAAGACCGGCTGGTATTGCTGATGGCCGGGGGCGAGGCGGCGCTGCTGCGGTCGGTAGAGAATGCCGAGGACCGTGCCGATGAGGGCGCTGCGGCAGTGGCGGCCCATGGGATCGGCGTGGGCGACGTGCTGGTCGGCGTCGCCGCCAGCGGGTCCACGCGCTTTACGGTGGCGGCAGTGCGAACCGCGCGCGCGGCCGGCGCACTGACCGTGGGGATCGCCAGTAATCCGCGGTCGGCCCTGCTGGAGTCGGCCGACGTGCCGGTGGTGATCGAAACTGGCGCCGAGGCAATTTCCGGCTCCACCCGCATGAAGGCCGGCACGGCGCAGAAGGCGGCGCTGAACCTGTTCTCGAGCGCGATGATGGTGCGGCTGGGCCGGGTGTACCGCGGCCAGATGGTGGATATGCAAGCACGCAACACCAAGTTGCGGGCGCGCGCGATGCGCATGGTACGCGGGCTGACCGGCTGCAACGAGGCGGCGGCGCGGGACGCGCTGGAGGCTGCGGGCGGCAAGGTGAAGTTGGCGGTGCTGGTAGTGCAGGGGATGGCGGTGGCAGATGCGGAAGCGCTGATGGCGAAGCATGGGGGAAGTCTGCGGGGGGCGTTGGGGGGGGGATGACGATCATCCGCCCCCATGCGACTTGTGGCCGATGGTCCGAACTTGCGCCGTGCGGTGTCCGACGATGCCGGCGTGCTGACGGCGAGGGCGGTAGTGTATCAGCTTCTGGCGCCGGTGTTTGACTTCCACCAAAGCATGGGCGGATGCGGCGCTCGACGAAAGCATCGCCAACCTGGTGGCGCAGCTGGCGCGGCGTCGTCCAGAGGTCATTTTGGTCGGAGGTAGCTGGCCACCGGGTTCCCGGTTATCCCACCGGGACGGTGGCAGCGGATGCAGAGACGCAGCCGACCAGCCGCGGCCAACCTGTTCGACGGCCAACGCGATGCTGCGCCGACGCCCATCTCTCGCCGCCCGTGATCGCGTCTGGAACGACGCCGGCGAAGCCGAAATGTGGCACCGGGCTCATGCCGGGATCATATGGTCCGGTGCCGGCAAGGCCGCTGCCGGAGAACGTGATGATGGTGTTCGTGCCGTTATACGTGTCGTTGTTGGACGGGCTGAGGAACGAGTTGTAGTTTGGCACTGACGATCACGCGTTTCTCTGTGTTGTCGTTCCGGCGCTGGCGGAAAAGACAGCGGGCAGTACGTGCGTCACGATCTGGCGCGGCATTTTCTCCGCCGAGATCGGCTGTTAGGCAATTATCTTAATGATGGCAACTAAGATCGTTTTTTATACGTTCCTGCGCGAGGCAAATCGCACTCCTTCCCTGTGTCGACGCTGTGTTGAGTCACTGGTGATAAGCGCGGGTGATGAAAACGCTTCACACAACAAGCCATTCGGCCGACAATTGCTGTCATAGCTGCCAGCGGACAGTTTGATGGGGGGGTACATCGACGCGGTGGCAGTATGGGCTCGGGGACCGTCGGGGACACTGACGGCCAAGTGGTAATGGACGTTGCGGACTGGTTGCGAACACTCGGTCTTGGGCAATACGAGGCGACATTTCGCGAGAATGCCGTCACCGGCGATCTCGTCGCCAGCCTCACCGGGGAGGACCTCAAGGACCTTGGCATCGCGTCCGTCGGCCATCGCCGCCGGTTGCTGAACGCGATCGCGAACCTCCGCTCCGAGCGCGCCGGCAGCCTGAGCCTGGCAGAACAAACCGGAGTCTCCTCTGACACCAGGCTGCAGCACCCCGCGCAGCCGGCGGCGCAACGCCGCCAGGTGACTGTAGTGTTCTGCGACATGGCGGACTCAACCCTGCTGTCGACTCGACTGGACCCGGAGGACCTGAGCGCCGGAATCCAACGCTATCAGAGCTGCGTCGCCGAAACGATCGCCCGGTTTGACGGTTTCATTGCGCGCTATGTCGGAGACGGGGTGCTGATTTACTTCGGCTATCCGCGGGCACATGAGGACGACGCTGAGCGAGCGGTTCGTGCCGCGCTTGCGCTGATTGCCGAGATTGACCGCGTGCGGATTTCGAATGAACGCGTGCGGGTCCGCATCGGCATCGCCACCGGCCTCGTCGTTGTTGGCGAGCAAATCGGGACAGGCGAGTCTTGGCAGCAGACTGCGATCGGCGAGACGCCCAACGTCGCCGCGCGCCTGCAAGCGCTTGCGGAACCGAACAGCGTCGTGATTGCCGCAAGCACCCGCCGGCTGGTTGGCGATCTGTTTGAGTACCGCGATCTGGGGACGGTGGCGATGAAGGGTATCGCCGCGCCGGTGCCCGTATGGGAGGTGTTGCGGCCGAGTGCCGTCGAGAGTCGTTTCGACGCGCTGCGCGCCGCCGCACTGTCGCCGCTCGTTGGCCGAGACGAAGAGATGGGCCAACTTCTGCTGTGTTGGACGCTGGCCAGGGCAGGCGAAGGCCAGATCGTGCTGATTTCGGGCGAGGCGGGTGTCGGCAAGTCGCGGATGGTTGCCGAATTGACACAGCGCCTTGGCGGCGAGTCCTTCATGCGGCTGCGCTACTTTTGCTCGCCTTATCACCAGGACAGCGCGCTGCTCCCGCTCATCGATCAGCTTGGCCGGTCGGCGGGCTTTGCACGCGAAGACTCGCCGACGGACAGGCTGGAGAAACTCGAGGCATTGCTGGCCCGTGCCGGGCTGTCTGATGAACATGTCGCTTTTCTGGCCGATCTGCTGTCGCTGCCGGCTTCCGACCGCTACCCACTGCCCAATCTCAGTGCGCAGGGCAAGAAAGAGCAAACGCTGAAGGCGCTGGGCGCGCGACTTGAAGCCCTGGCGCAACAGCAGCCGGTGGTCATGGTGTTCGAGGACGCGCATTGGAGCGATCCGACGTCATGTGAGTTGCTCGACCTGATCGTCGAGCGGGTGCGTCATCTGCCGGTGCTGCTGATCATTACGTTCCGCCCCGAATTCGAGCCGCCATGGACCGGGGAGCAAGGTGTTACGTTGCTGACCCTGAATCGCCTGGACCGCCACGACCGCGGCATCTTGGTGGACCAGATCGCCGGCGGGAAGCCACTGCCCGAATCGGTCGTTTCTGAGATAGTCGACCGTACCGATGGCGTCCCGTTGTTTGTCGAGGAACTCACCAAGAGCCTGCTGGAAAGCGGTCTGTTACGCGAGGAGGCGGATCGCTACGTGCTGGAGCGAGCGTTGCCGCCGTTGGCCATACCGACGAGTTTGCAGGACTCGCTGATGGCGCGCCTCGACCGCTTGGGGCCGGTGCGGCTGGTGGCACAGATTGGTGCGTCGATTGGACGCGAGTTTTCTTATCCGCTGCTGCGCGCCGTCTCCCGTCTGCCGGAGCACGACCTAGGGGCTGCGCTCGACCGGCTGGTTGCGTCCGAGCTTGTGTTCCAACGCGGCAACCTTCCCCATGCCGCCTACGTTTTCAAGCATGCACTGGTGCAGGAGGCAGCGCACAGCAGCCTGTTGCGCGATGCAAGGCAGCGGCTGCATGCGCGGATCGCCGAAGTGCTTGAGACCGATTCGCCAGAGTTGACGACCAGTCAACCACAACTGTTCGCGCGCCATTACGCCGAGGCGGGACTGATCGAAAAATCCATCGCCTATTGGGGTGAGGCCGGCCGCAGATCGGCGGCCCGCTCGGCGATGGCGGAAGCCGCCGCGCAGTTCCAAAGGGGATTGGAGCAATTGGCGCTTTTGCCGGACGACCATCAACGGCTGGAGAAGGAGCTCGAATTTTGTTGTGCCCTTGGCGCGGCGTTACGATACACCAAGGGTCAGGCCGCGCCGGAAATGGGCCAGGCTTTTGCCCGGGCACGCGAGCTGTGGGAGCAGTTGGGATCGCCGCCGGAATTTCTTTATGTTCTGTACGGGCAGTCGCGCTATTACATCTATCGCGGTGAATACGAAGAGGCGCGGCGGCTGGACGAGGAGCTGCTTCGTCTAAGCCGCCAGCACGATGATTCCAACGGCCTTGTGCTCGGCCACGACTCCTTTGGCCGGGATCTGTTGCTGGCCGGTCAGTTCGCTCTGGCGCGGTTCCACTTGCAGGAGGTCCTTTGGCTGTATGATCCGGTCATCCATCCATTGTTGGTGCATCAGACCGGGAGCCACTCCCACGTCGTGTCGCGGCAATATTTGGGCATTGTATTGTTCTGTCTCGGCTTTCCGGATCAGGCTGTGCAACAGAGCGACGCCGGGATTGCCGAGGCGGTTCGGCTCGCGCATCCGCCGTCCCTGGCGGCCGGACTGGCAACGAGCTGCCGCATGCTTTCTCTTGGCGACAATGATGCGGCGTTGCATGAGCGAGCGGCTCAATTGATCGCGGTGTCCACCGAGCAAGGGTTCCCATTGTACAGCGGTCTGGGGACCATGTATCGCGGCTGGAGCAAGATACGGACCGGCAACATGGCGGAAGGTGTTGCGATGTTGCGCAACGGTTCAGGGGTGTTCAGTGCCACCGGTGCCAAAACTCGGATATCTTATCACACCTCCCTGGTGGCCAAGGCATGCGAAACAACAGGGCAGATCGAGGAGGCTTTGGGCCTGTTGAACAACGCGCTGCAAAACGCCGAACGGATTGGCGAGCGCTGGCTTCTGGCGGAATTGTACCGGCACAAGGGCCAATTGGTGCTGCGCCGGGGTGATCCCGAGGGCGCCGAGGCTCTCTACCGCCAGGCCTTAATGATTGCCAAAGAACAAGAGGCCAGGCTTTGGGAGTTGCGTGCTGCGGTAAGCCTCGCCAGTCTCCAGCGCGACCAGCACCGCCGCGTCGAAGCGCGCGATCTTCTGGCCCCAGTCTACGACTGGTTCACCGAGGGATTCGGCACGCAAGATCTCAAGGATGCGCGTTCATTGCTCCACGAGTTGGGCTAGGTTGCGGATGGCCTGGAGGGCTGTGTACCCAGACAAGCGGCGCGGCGCGCCGGCGCGGTCCGGTCCGACCCGCATGGGTTTTACATATTTTCGCTTGACAACTGCAAGGATACAGGCCGGAAATGTACCGCTCAAAAGTTGAACCGGTCGGGGCTAGAAGATGCTTCTCGAAATGACCAACATCGCCGTGGTCATTTTGGAGGCGTTTCGCTGGCCCCCCAAGAGTGGGTGCAAATCGTAGCAGGGTCGTCAGCATCGGGGGGGAGGAAATGGGTGCCGCCATCATCTATACCAAGAATGGGCAGATCGTACGCAGAGTCAGCGTGAGCGCGGATACGCTCGACAAAGTTGCCGAGTTATTGGGTATTCCAAAGGAAGAACGTGACACCTTCATCTCTGACACCGATGCCATCCATGTTCATCGTGGCGACAAGCCGACGTCCGGCACCTCGTAACAGGGCGGCAGCGAACCTAAGCGTCGATGGGTGACGGAAGCCTTCCGGCCAAGGTCAAGCGCACCTCCGCACTGCGGCGCGTGCCACCGCTTGAAATCGTTCGGTATCGCGCGGAACGCGGCAACGAAGGCGACGTCTGCGCCTTCGAGTTAGCGATCGATGCTGCGCCGTTCATGATCGAATCGGCGATCGGCCGGACGATGGCGATTGCTCCGGGCGATACGTTTCTCGCGACACCCGGCTATCGTCAGTCGACCAAGTGGGTCGACGGTACCGTCCCGGCGGACGGCCTTGTTCCCGGAGAGGATTACTGGGTGCTGGCTGATTCTGGTGTGGTTGGCGAACTGATCGGCAGCTCGCCGACCGACGTCGGCCATCTCGCCAGCGTGCGATATCTTGGAGCAGTGTGCGGGAATTGCGGCGAGACGCTGAACATGCGGCAATTCGCGGTCGAGGGGTCCCGCGACGCGGATCGCGCGACGCCGCTCTATGTGTTGCTCGGCACGTCCGGGGACTCCGGAAAGACCACTGCCGGCGTCGCCGTATTGCGGGCGCTGCGCGCGAAGGGCCGCAAGGCGGTCGTGTGCCTGAAGGCGACCGGGACATCGTCTGTCGCGGAACTTGCAATTTATCAAGATTTCGGGGCAGAACACACGTTCGATTGCGCCGATTTCGGACTCCCGACGACCTATCCGTCGGGCCGCGAAGGAATCAGCGGCATATTCGCCGACATGTTGGATATCTGCCTCTCGCAATCGGCGCAGGCCCTGGTGGTGGAATGCGGCGGCGATCTGTTCGGGGCGAATGTCCCGGAATTTCTGGCCTGCCTGAAGGCCCGCCATGCCGATCTCAAGATCATCCTTGCCGCCAGCGATGTGCTCGGTGCGATGGGCGCGAAGCAGGTGCTTGCAGACTGCGGCCTGAAGATCAGCATGATTACGGGACCGTGCACCGACACGTCCACCATGCGCGAACGCGTTGCCGGGATGTGTGGCGTTCCGGCGATAAACCTGGCGCATCGCCTTGGCCAGGGAACGTAGTCGCCTGGTTTGGCGACGTTCGAGCCGTCATACGCATCCATTCCCGACGGGGCGTGACTCGACTCGGCGCTTCCCGCATTGTCCTGTCGCACCGTCGTCGTGATGCGTCATGGGGCCCGCCGGATGACAATCGATATCGACAGCCTGACCGAAGCCGAACTGATCGACCTGAACCATCGTGTTGTTGCGCGTCTGCGCGCCCTGCGGGATATGCGCGCACATGTCGGGATGCTGGAGTTCCGCATTGGCGGCCGCATAACGTTCCAGCCGCCCGGACGGGAGCGGCTCAGTGGAGTTCTGACACGCTACAATCGGAAGTCGGTGACGGTGATCACCGATGAGGGGGCGCAATGGAACGTTGCGCCGAGCTTGTTGGCCAAAGTTGGGGCGGCCGGCCGGGCTGATGCTGCCCCGACGGTCACGCTGCTGTCTCGGCGGTGACGGGCGGGCCGCTAGTCACCCCGGGCGTCAAGTGTACCCAAGAATCAGATAAGCGCGACGCAGCCGTGCCGCCGTCATTGCGAGGGCCCGCGCCGAAGCAATCTTGTTTGGACGGGCGCCCGGGCGTTGTTGCACCCAGCGACCGAGGTCGCATCGTCGCTTTGCTCCTAATCTAACAAGAAACCAGGTCTCCCCCTCCCGTTGTGGGAGGGGCTGGGGGGAGGGGGCGAAACGTACGATCTCGACCCTCCCCCTGACCCCCTCGCACAGGGGAGGGGAACCCTGCCGTCGTGCGCAGCTTCATCCAGGGTGGCCCGGTCGCCCGATCGGTGGTCAACTCGTAATGACATATCGGCGGCCGCACTCGCCGCCGACCTTTCGGCGCCGCTAGACCACCCGTTGTTCCGCCAACTCCTCGTGGCCCTGCGCGATGGGAACGCCATGCGTCTCGACGCCGAGGAACAGGTAAGCCAGCGCAACCAGCAGCATCAGGGCCGCGAGCATCAGGAAAGCAGGGAAGATTGCGGCCGATGTCGCCTTCGGAGCGATGACATTGCTACTACCGGCAAGCACGGCCAGCGCCAATGGACCGACGATCTTGCCGACGCCATTGGCCGCCTGGCCGAGCCCAGACGAGCGTGCGCCGAGCCTGACGCCGTATTGCTCTACCGTGTAGGGCGCCAGGTTGGAGAAGCCGCCCTCGGCGAAGAACGCCGATACCGCCGTTAGCACGATGAACAGTGGCATGCCGTCGACCAATACGCCATTGAAATAGCCGGCCAGAGCGAGGCAGATCGCACACACGAACCCGAACACGATGCCCAGCGCGCGCCGGCCCATCGCCGGGGCGATCAACGACACGACGATCTTACCCGTGACGGCGCAAGCGGAGACGTAGATGAAATAACCCGCTGCCTGTGCCGGCGTCACGTGCAGCGCCAGCGCGACGATCGTGGGTCCCCACAGGTAGTAGCCATAGACGGCGCTCGCCGAGCCACCCCAGATCAGCACGGTCTGCCAGAACAGACCGGGCTTGTGATACAACTCGCTCAGGCTGGCGCTCGGCTGCGTTGCCGGCACGACGGTTGGCAGGGGCACCCGGTCGCGGGCAAGGCCAAGCTGGCGCGCCGCGCCGTCGCGTGCCTCGGCGAAGCGCCCCTTGGCGGCGAGCCAGCGCACCGATTCGGGAACGAACGCCCAAACCATCAGGCCGACCACCAGGGCGACAAATCCGGTCATGGCAACGCCGCGCCAACCGAACGCATGCAGCAGGATCGCCGAGGTGAAGGAGGCGAGCAATGTACCGGCGCTGGCGAACACGACGAAGAAGCTGCACATGCCGGTACGCCACCGGGTCGGCGTTTGCTCGACGACCATCGTCAAGGCCGGCGTGACGCCCGCGGCCAGGCCAACGCCGACGAAGAATCGCAGGATAGCGAGGCTGATCCATGCGCCGGTCGGCAGCAGACCGATGCATCCGGCAGCAACGCCACAGATGAAGGTACCGATGACGACCTGCATTTTGCGCCCGAAATGGTCGCCCAGTGCACCCGAGACGACCGCGCCGATGATCGCGCCGACACCGGCGCCGTACAGGATCAATGCACCCTGGCCGTAGGTCAGCTTCCACTCCGGCCCGATCTGGGACATGACGAATGCGATCAGAAAGAAGTCGAAGAAGTCGAGCAAGGTGACCGCGCACATAATGGCGAACGTCACCCAGTAGCGCGCGTTCAGCGGCGCGTCGTCATAAAGCGCAAGCAGATTCTCCGAGGTAACGGCAGACATGTATTTCCTCCACCCGGCTTATGGTGAGACCGGCGCGGGCGCGACTGCCGGAGGCCGCGTGCGCCTTGTCCTGGCGGTCCGCTTCCGGAGCGCCGCTTTGATTGCGGCAATGCTGCTTGCGATGGCGCGGCGGACTGCCCCATGTGAGCTAACCCATGGAGCAAACCGGGACGTGCCGGGCACGGCGGACATGCTGCGAACAGGGCAAGCATACGTATCACTTGGCGCGCGACACAAGCTCCTTAGCAGGGGCAGCGTTCGGCGCGCGCACGGCCTGCTGGGTGCTCGTCACGACGGTCTGCCGGAACTGGCGGAGCCTTCTGATACGGGTTTGACTATGCAGCTTCGTTCTTAATCGACGTCGCCAGTGTGCTGTTTGAGCAATGGTGTCGCGCCAATGGTGGCGAGGTCAGCGGGCTTGCGGTCCTGGCGACGAGATTCGCGACGGTAGGAATAGCCCGCGGGCCAACCAAACCAAACGATCGCGGCGCCGATGCAAAGCACAATCCCAGGTGTGTTCACGCCGGCCGGAGCGGGACCGTAACCAAGCAAGGCGGTGCAAGCCAGCAGCAGAACGGCAACCGTGCAAGCAATCCCGGCGATCATGGCTTGATGCGCTCCGCGCTCCGCCGGCAATTCATTGTTGGATGACCGCACCGGCTATCGTTTGGGAAACTATCAGCCGGTTACCCCCAAACTATCAGCCGGTTACCCCCCAAGCAAGCCCGCTCAGCTTGAGGTGTGTTCGTGATTGTCAATGAAGCGCCGCCGGCTGCGCCGCGCTTTTCAATCCGCATGCCTGCGCCAGCAGCGTGTAGGACCGTCGCCGCGCCACGGGATCGTGTAGTGTCGTCAACACCGCGATTTCTGCCACGCCATGCGCCGCGGCTAGCTCGTGCAGTTTCGCGGCCGCCACGTCCGGCGTGCCGTAGATCGCCCGCGCCCGCAACCGTTCAATGCGCGCTTGCTCTGCCTCGCTGTAGGCATAGGCGGCAGCCTCCTCGGGAGACGGCAGCGCCGCGTACACGCCGCGGTCGCGCCCCAGCCGCCACATCTCGCGCGAGCGGAACAGGTACGCCGCTTCCTCCGGCGTGTCGGCTGCCATAGCCCAGACGCAAATGCCGGCATGCGGTGCGGGCCAACGTTCGCTGGGGCGATAGCCCTCGCGATAGATCGCCATGGCTTGCTCCACGCCGCGTCCGTCGGTGATGAAATGCGCGAAGCAGAACGGCAGGCCGAAATACGCGGCCACCTGCGCCCCGTAATCGGAGCTGCCGAGCATCCAGACCTCCGGCACCGTCGGTCCGCCAGGCTGGGCCATCACGTCGCGGAACGGGTGGCCTTCCACCAGCTTCTGTCCCGACACCCAGGCCAGCAGGTCGCGGACCTGGGCGGGGAAATGATCGGCGGCTGTCTCGGCCAGCGGGTTCAGCGCAAAGGCCGTGCGTCCGTCGGAACCGGGCGCGCGGCCGAGCCCCAGATCGATGCGCCCGGGCGCAACTGCTTCCAGTACGCGGAATTGCTCCGCCACCTTCAACGACGAGTAGTGGGGCAGCATCACTCCCGCCGAGCCGACGCGAATGCGCGACGTGGTGGCGGCGATGGCACTGATCAGGATTTCGGGCGCGGTGCCCGCCTGGCTTTCGCTGTTGTGGTGCTCTGCGCACCAGTAGCGGTCGTAGCCCAGAGCCTCGCAGTGTTGCGCCAGAGCCAGGCTTTCCCGAATCGAGGTGTCCGGCGAACGGCCGGTTACCACGGTGGACTGATCGAGGACGGACAGGCGCAGCATCGGGCAGACTCCGCAGCATTTAGCAAGATTAGGGATGCGTCGGCCGGGAGGCGAGGGGGCCGCGGCAATGCGTCGCTATGCATTGCGCAATCGCAGCGTTATCTGCGAGAGCGACCAGCGCAGCACCGGAAACGTGATACGGCGTGACAATTTTGCAAAACAACTGCCACCTTCCCGCCGGACTCAATCGCGATATTGGCGCCATCGAAGCAGAGGGGATGCCACGATGGATATGCATGCGGCTCTGACGCCGGAAGATCGTGCTCCGGTGACAGGAACTTATGAGTTGCTGAATCCTGCCGGTGTGACGCCGTCCCCGGTCCAGGTGCCGGTCTTCCAGGGCGCCGCGTTTCCGCCCGTGCCGCCGGGTTGGCTATGGCGGCTGGCAGGCACCAGGCTTCCGGCGGATTGAGTGCGTCTGAGGGGGAGCCCGGACGTGCGCGCCAAACTATCCGGCTTCCTCGGCCTCATCGCTCTCGCCGGTCAGCCCTTCAGCCTCACGCCGCAGCCGGTGGAAGCTGCGTACGCTGAACGGCAGCATGCACAGGTAGATCAAACCGGCGGCAGCCAAGGCCGCCCATGGATCGGCCAGCAGGACCGCAGCGAAAATACCAGTCCCCAGCAGCAGCGGCAGCACGTATTCCGATGGAATCTTAAAGTTCTTGAAGCTCCAGACAGGGAGTGTCGAGACCAGCAGCAGCGCCGTGCCGCCCAACACAATCGCGTCGAATAACGGGTACTGCGCCACCGCCAACACCCAGTCCCAGCCGAGACTCCTTGCCTCCAGCCCCATGAACAAGGGGAACAGGGCGAGGCCGGCGCCTGCCGGGGCGGGTACACCGGTGAAGAAGTTGTAGGCGTAGACCGGCTTCGGCGCCCCATCCAGCGACGCATTGAACCGCGCCAGGCGCAGCGCCATGCAGACCGCAAACATCAGGCAGGGCGTGTAGCCAAAGGCTCCGGCGCGTTGCAGGGACCATAGATAGATCGTGAAGGCAGGGGCCACACCGAAGCAGAGGAAGTCGGCCAGGCTGTCGAACTCCGCCCCGAAGCGCGTCGTGGCCTTCAGCAGGCGAGCCAGGCGCCCGTCGATGCCGTCGATCGCGCCGGCCACCGTGATGGCCACCGCCGCCGCGCCGAAGCGGTTTTCCAGGGCAAAGCGCATCGACGTCAGGCCGGCGCACAGCCCGATCAAGGTCAGCAGGTTGGGAATGATGCGGTTGAAGGACGGGCCATGGTAGCGAGGACGCGCGCGCAGCCGGCGCCGGCGCAACCGCCGGATCGGCGACACGCGCGTTGGCGTCCCCCAATCCGGGCGTGGCGTGCCGCTCATGCGCCAAGGTCCGATTTGCCGGCGTGTTTGGTCATGGCGAGAGCTCCGCGATGACGCTCTCGCCGCCGATCATCGTCTGGCCTTCCGCCACCAGCGGGCGGACCCCTTCCGGTAGATAGACATCGGTGCGGCTGCCGAACCGGATCAGGCCGAAACGCGCTCCGGCATGCACAGCATCACCTTCCCGCAGCGTGCACAGGATGCGGCGGGCGATCAGGCCGGCGATCTGCACCACCGCGATTTCCCGCCCGTCCGGTAGGCGCAGGGCGATGGCGTTGCGTTCGTTCGTCTCGCTGGCCTTATCCAGGCTGGCATTGACGAACGCGCCGTGCCGATAGGCGATGCGGGTCACCGTCCCATCCGCCGGCACGCGGTTAACGTGCACATTCAGCACCGAAAGGAAGATGGACACTCGCCAGCGCGGCATGCTGCCCAGCCCCAGCTCAGGGGGCGGTGTCCCCGGCGCAACGGCCGCGACGCGACCGTCGGCGGGAGCGAGGATAACGTCCGGGCGACCGGGCGGCACGCGCTCGGGATCGCGAAAAAAAACCAGACAGGCGAGGGTGACAATCAGACCGATCCAGAAGAGCCAGTGGGCGAAAAGCAAGCCAAGCACGATCAGTACGATCGCGCCTGCGATGAATGGCCAGCCGGCCGGGTGCGGCGGCGGCAGGGCGTGGTGGATGTCGTTGGCCAGGGACATGGGCCGCGGTTTATGAATGGTTCACCAAATCGCGGCAAGCTGCACCCGAGCCAGTAAAGGAGGCGCTCCATGCCGTTCGACGCTCCGTTCATTCTTGGCCCGTTTGCGGTGGACGCGCGGGGCCGCCTCTCGGCGCGCGGACCCACCGCATTGCCAGGGTTCCTGTTCCGCTGGCGCGGCCGCGTGATCCGGGCGAAATTCGTGCAGGATGAGACGGGAGACGGCCGGCTGGCACTGACGGCTACGCTGGGGCGCGTCCCCAGCACCGCCGGCAAGAGCGATCCACGGATTCGGCCGACCAGCTTTCAAATCATACATCTGCTGCCGCGCGTGCTGCCCGGCCGTTGGCGAATGGTCTTGCTGCCCGACCATCGCGTGCGGCTTGAGGCCGAGGCCCACATTCTGCCGGTTACGGCCACGGAACTCCTGGCGGAACTGACCCGGTTCTTGCTCGAGTTGGCGCCCTATTTGGATGTGCTGGACGAGGCCGGTATCGCCGGAACGGAAGCCGCGGCCGGCAGCGTGAACACCTGACCGGGGTAGATCAGGTTCGGATCGCGGATCTGTCCTTTGTTGGCCTGGAAGATCACCAGGTAGCGCGTGCCCTGGCCGTAAGTGCTGCGGGCGATAACCCACAGGCTCTCGCCAGGCCGGATCTCGATCTGCCCCTTCGGTGGTTGCAAAGCCGCCATCTGCTCTCGGGTAAAGGATTGCTCCAGCCGGGCCATCACTTTGCCATCTGGTGCCACCTGATCGAGCCGCAAACTGTGGCCGCCCGCCCCAAGGATGCTCCGGGCCGCCAGCGTCCACTCGCCCTGCCCGTCGGCGAAGGCACCGCCGACCGGGCGGTTGTCGATATAAAGTCGAACGGCGGTGCCCGGTGGCGCTGTGCCAGAGAAGCGCACCTCGCCATGTCCTCCATATTCCATCGCGCCGACGGCCAGCCCAATGCCTGTGGCAGGCCCGGTCAGCACACTGGGGGCAATATTGGGCCCGGTCAGCACTGCCAGCGCAGGCTGATTTTGGGCGACCGCAGTTTGGGCCGGCACGACCAGCACGACCGAGCGGCTGCCCTTGGTCTCCTTGCCGTCCGGCGTTTGTTCCGACAATGTCAGTTCGCGCGAACCGGGTGGCAGGCGGCTGGAGGGCGTGAACACCCAGTTGCCGTTCTGATCCGCCTGGACTTCGCCGATCGGCTTGCCGGCATCAAGGATCGTGACCTTGCTGTCCGGCACGGCGCGCCCGGCCATGACAGCGTCGCCTTGCGGATTGATACGGACCACGTCGAAGCTGGGTTGCGTCACCGCCCGGGTGGCTGGGGCAGACCGAACCGGCTGGACCGCGGGCTGCGTTGGGGCGGTGGCCGTCTCGGGGGCTGCGGTCGGAACGGCGCGTTCGTGCAGCACGATCCCGGCCGCCGCTGCCAGGACAACGACTCCCGCTGCCACCAGCAGAGCAGGGCGCAGAGTCGTCGATCGCCGAGATAACAGATCGGAACTCATAATCCGGCAGGATAGGCGGCTTTTCCCGACAAGGAAACGGCCGCGAGCGGAACCATCCCAATTTATGGTGGCTACCGGCGTGTGGCGCGGCGACGGGCTTGGGAAAGCGGGCCCGCGTCAGGGCTGGTGCGACGTTTCGAGCAAGCAGCGGCACATACCCATGAGTTCCAGGACAAGCCGATGCGGGCTGACGATGTTCCGGGCCCTTGTAGGCCCCTTGAGGGAGGGCACCGGGGACCACGAGTGGGTACTCGTATCGCCCCCTCCCCCAACCCCCTCCCAGAAGGCGGCCACGAGGGGAGGAGGCCTTCGATGTGCATAACCGCGCTTCTCCTGACGCGCGCGGCAAATCCCATTACGCGGATGTCTGCATCAATGCCTGGTTGCGGGTCGTGCGCTTTCCTTCAGGCTCAGGCGCTGGACCATCCGGGTGCCGGCCCAGACCTCAATGCCGGCAAGCCCACACTGCAGGTCTGCCGCCGCACTCATGGCCTCGATGTCGTCCTGGCAGCGGATGACGCGGTAATCGCACGTGCGGTCGGCGGCGTCGAGCAGATAAATGCGATATTCGCTCATGTGCTTCCTCCGGGTTTTTGTAGCCCGCCGGCCATAAGTCCGCGCACGGACAGCATCTTGTGTCCAAACACGACTCCGTAACCTCACAACCTGTGCGTTCAGGATGCTAACGGAGAGCGGCATCCCGTGCCTGTTGCGCCTGTTCCGGGACGGTAGCCGGCCTCGTGCCTATCTTGAGCCGGCGCCCTGAGCCACCCGTTGAACAAGCCAGCGGGACGCGTCAAACATCTCGCCAGCGAGGGAGGAAGCACATGCCGGCCAAGCCATTCGTTGTCGCACTCGAGGAGCATTTCCAGGACCCGGAGCTGGGCGCTATGTCTGGTCCGCTGGACGCCTACCGCGCACCGCCGATGGTGCAACGCCTGGAAGATTTGGGCGAGGGCCGGATTCGCGAGATGGATGAGGCCGGCATCGACCTGCAAGTCATTTCCCACTCGGCCCCCTCGGTGCAGAAGACCACGGATGTCGACGTCGCGGTGCGTCTGGCGCGCCGTGCCAACGACCGGCTTGCCGCGGCGGTGCGGGCCCATCCCGATCGCTTTGCCGGGTTTGCCGTGGTGCCGACGCCCGATCCCAAAGCCGCAGCCGACGAGTTGGAACGCGCGGTGACGCAGCTCGACTTCAAGGGCGCCATGATCCATGGCCTGACCAACGGCCAGTTCCATGATGAGAAGCCGTTCTGGCCGATTTTCGAACGCGCGCAGGCGCTTGACGTACCGATCTATTTCCACCCCGCGGTCCCGGTGCAGCCGGTGATCGACGCCTATTACGGGACGTACATGAAAGAGGTGCCCGGCATTCTGCGCGCCGCCTGGGGCTTCACGGTGGAGACCGCGACGCAGGGGGTGCGCCTGGTTTTGTCCGGCGTGTTCGACGCCTATCCACGGCTACAGGTCATCCTGGGGCATCTCGGTGAGGGCCTGCCATTTTATGCTTGGCGGATCAACATGGCGTTGGAGCGCGATTGGAAGGGCAGCCGCGGCTTTCGCGACGTGTTCAGCGCGCATTTCCACGTCACCACGAGCGGTTTCTGGTCGGATCCCGCCTTGATGTGCACGATCCAGGAAATTGGGCTGGACCGGATCATGTTCTCGGTCGATTACCCGTTCGCGCCCAACAAGCCGGCCACGGAATGGCTGCACCGCGTGCCGCTGTGCGCCGAGGACCGCGCAAAGCTGGCGGGCGGCAATGCGACGAAGCTGTTGAAGCTGTAGCTGGCGCACACCATCGGCCAGAATAGGTCCTGATGTTGGAGAAATTGACAATCGGCAGGTCGTGACAAAATTGCGTTCGCCTCCATGTCTGCTGACAGTTGTTTGGGAGCGTTGCCGCCCGGCACGAGTGAGTTGACCTTGTACTCCGCCGAGTTCGCTCGATGATGATATTGCTACAGGCCAACGTTCGCGCAATAACGTCGGGTTCACGGCTGTCTCCATTAATCAGCGGGCGCACGATAAGCAGCCGAAAAAATAACGCAGCCGTTGAACGTGTGCAGTCGCAATGCTACACGCCGGATGCAATGTTCGATTTGCAGTTGCTGCGCTCAATCGGGGAGCCCGCACGATGACCCAGCCTTCCAGCCTTACGGCCGCACATCGTGCCGCAGCCGAAATGCGCAGCGATATCACTGCAAAGTTCAGCGCGGCAATCGACCAGATTGCGGCCGACCATCATCCGTCACGCAGTCCATTCTTCCAGCATTTGCGTGAACTCAATCCTGCTATGGGGCGCGATCCACAACTTTTGGGACAAATTCACCTTGTTTACCAATCGGCTATGCACGCGACGCGTGCGGCAGTCTATCACCTGCCACATCTCGACAGTCCGGCAATGCGAAAGCGCAAGCTGCAGATTTTCATCGATGACGACGGTCTGCCAGGGGGCGACACACACCATTACCAGTTGACCCGCGCGTTCCAGAACATGGGCGCGAAGCTGTCGCTGGAAGATGAAGAATTCGGTTCGGCAACGGAACTGTGCCGCCATCTCGATCCGGAGACTTCCCGCTTCGTTCAATTGGCTGGCACGTTGTATGCGCGGTCGCTGGGGCCGTGGTGCATCGTGGAGCTGATGTCGGACTGGTGGATGCGCGCGCTCGCAGATTCTCTGGCCGCACATTTCCCCGCGGTCCGCGATGAACCGTATTTCGCCGACTGCTTTTCCCAGGGCGTCGAGGAACGCCATGCCGCCGAGGCCATGGAAGTGACGTCGTCAGTGCTGCAGGCGCGGCCGGAGCTGTATTCCGAGACCGTACTGGATGCCAGGCTCATGGCCGAGGCCTTGGATGGCGTCTGGCGACGTTTGGACACTGTGGTCCAATTGGCAGCACAAAAGGCCGGTCACCAGCCCGAAACGCGGGCGTCGGCACAGCGCAGCCAGGCCGCGGCCTGACAGCCGGGAGCGCGACAGGTCCCTCTGGATGTTTTCCCTGCTGCGACTGGTGGTCGCCTGGATCACATTGTTTCTGATCGGAACAGATCTGTTCGTGGTCTCGCCGTTGATCCCGCTGATCGCCCGGGACTTCCAGGTGGCGGTGCGCAGCGTCGGCCTAACGGTGACGGCGTTCTCGCTGGGCTACGTTGTCGCGGCCCCGATCTTCGGTCACCTCGCCGATCGGTTGGGACGGCGCCGCATCCTGACCTATTGCCTGGTGGGCTTCGCCTTCGCCAATCTGCTGACGGCGGACTGCGGCAGCTTGCTCGCAATGGTCGCGGCGCGGTTGCTCTGCGGCATCGCCGCTGCCGGGGTCACGCCGTCGATCTACGTCCTGGTCGGCAGCACCGCGCCCGCAGGGAAGCGCGGAACCTGGATCGCGATCGTGGTGACTGGATTGCTGTCGTCTCTGCCGTTGGGTACGCCGGTGGGTGCCATGGCGAGCCTCCGCCTCGGCTGGCCGATCGTCTTCATTACCCTGGCGGTGGGCAGCCTGATCCTGACTCCGGTGCATGTTGGCCTGTGGGCGGGCGCGCAGCCGGCCTCACCGGGGCAGGCACCGCAAGCCGGCCCGTTCAGCACCGCGGCGCTGGTACGGTCCCTGACACCGACCGTCGCGTGGGCCACCGCACTTTATGGCATGTACACCTATCTTGCGTCGGGCCTTGGCAACGCGGGCTACGGCCCTGGGGATATCGCCAAGACTGTGTTCGTCTATGGCGCCGCGGCATTTGCCGGCGCATTGCTGGGCGGCCGTCTCGCAGACCGGCTCGGGCCGTCAATCGCCATCCAGATGAGCTTGCTCGGTCTGGGCATCTGCTTCGTCATGCTGCGGCTGGCGGTGCAGGACGGCATTTTGATCGGGGCCGCATTCGCGGCTACCTCCCTGGTGGCGCAAATCTTCTTCCCTGCTCAGCAGTCCCTGCTTATGGGTACCTTCCCCGGCCGCACTGCCACGGCGTTGTCCTGGAACAACAGCGCCTTGTTCCTTGGCATGGCACTCGGTTCGCTGGTTGGCGGGCAGGCGATGGCGCTTGGCGGGTTCCCCGCCATCCTGCCGGTCTCCGCTGCCTTGGCCATCGCCGGATGGGCCGGCTTTCGCCGTTGGCTGTCACCCGCGGCGGCCACCACCGCAGCCTGACCACCGATCAGGACGCTAGGCCTCTCGCCGGACATATCATCCCAGCGACACATGCTTAGCGAAAACGTGATAGACTCGGGACCTACCCCCGAGCGGGAGGATGAGTAATGCGCCGGCTGCCTGGCTTTGGGCTGACCGCCCGGTTGGTCTTTCTTGCCGTCATCGCGGTCCTGCCGGCACTGGCCATCCAGGGGTACAATGAATACGACTTGCGCCGTGCGCGCGAGAATGACATCCGCCAGCGCGTCATCCAGATAACGCGGCAGTTCGGCGAGGAAATGGGGGAGTTGCGCGAGGGCGCGCGGCAATTGCTCGTGGCCCTGACCCGGTTCTCCTGGATCAATACCGCCGATCCCACGGAATGTAGCCGGAACCTGAAGGCCCTGAAGGCCGGGTTGCCGAACTATGATTGGCTGTCGGTTGCCGACGCCACGGGACACACCGTCTGTTCCAGTTCACCAAACGAACTGGCAAACGTCTCGAAGATGCCGTTCTTCATCCGCGCGATGGCGACCGAAAACCTGGCGGTCGGCGACTACTGGAAGAATCCGGCCACTGGCGAGCAAGTCATCCAGTTTGCCCTGCGCTTCAACGGGCCGGACGGCAAGGTGGCCGGCGTGGTCTCGGCGGCGTTGGACCTGAACTGGCTGACCAACCGGCTCGCCGATCGCGGGTTGTCGCCGGGCGCCTCCATCCTGATCGCCGACCGTGACGGCAATATCATCTCCCGTCTTCCCGATCCTGGCGCATTGATCGGCAAGAACATGCGGAAGACGCATGAAAAGATCATGGATGGTGATACGGCGGGATGGGAGGAAGCCAGGGGGGTCGACGGCATCACCCGCATCTTCGGCTATGTGCCGGCCGCCCTGCCGCCCTACGATCTGTTCTTGAGCGCGGGCCTGCCAAAGATTGCCGCGTTCAACGATATCGATCGTGCGACCTTGCGTGGCATGGCGTTGATCTTCGTCGGACTTGTCGTGGCGATCCTTGCCGCCCTGTATGGCGGATCGCATTTTATCAAGCGCCCGATCCAGGACCTGGCAGGTGCCGCGAGGCGCTGGCGAGATGGCGATTACGCCGCGCGCGCTTCGGACCGGGAGTCGGTATCGGAATTCAGTCAATTGGCCTTGGCGTTCAATGAAATGGCCGATGCGGTTGCGTCGCGCCAGGCGGCACAAAAAAAGGCCGAGGAGCAGCTCGTCGAACTTGCTTCCACGCTGGAGGAACGCGTCGCACAACGGACCGAGGAGCTGGCGCAGGCGAACCGGGTCAAGTCGCAGTTCGTAGCCAATATGAGCCACGAGATCCGGACGCCGATGAACGGCGTTCTGGGTATGCTGGAGCTCTTGCTTGAGGAGAATCTGACGCCGAAGCAGCGGCAATATGCGCTGACGGCGTTCCGCTCAGGCGAATCGCTGTTGCATATCGTAAACGGCGTCCTGGACCTCTCAAGAATCGAAGCCGGCAAATTGCTTATTACGGCAGAGCAATTAGACCTGCGCGTCATGGTCGAGGAAACGGTGCGGTTGTTCTCCGGCGCGGCGAGCGCGAAGAAGATCAAGCTTTTGTACCAGATCTCGCCTGCGACGCCCCGAAACTTGATCGGAGACGAAGGACGCATTCGGCAGGTACTCACCAACATACTCGGCAACGCCGTCAAGTTCACGACGGCCGGCGAGGTTGCTCTGTATGTCAGCGCGGTCGAACTCGGGTCCGACCGCATCCGGCTGGATTTCCGCGTGCGTGACACCGGCATCGGGATTCCGCCGGAGAAGCAGCGGGACATTTTCGACATTTTCGCCCAGGCCGACGGCTCGACGACGCGCCGGTATGGCGGCAGCGGCCTCGGCCTCAGCATCGCGCGCCAACTTTGCGAATTGATGGGCGGGTCGATCAGCGTGGAAAGCGAACTGGGTATCGGCTCGACATTCCGGTTTTCGGTTATCGTCGGGAAGGTGGCGGATGACTTTGATGCGGATGTACCCACCGACTGGCCGGCGCTGAAAGGCAAGTCCGTGCTTGTGGTCGATGACAACGAGACGAATCTGGAGATCATCGATAGCCAACTGACCCGGATCGGCGTGCACACCCGGTGCGTGACGGATCCGGCGGTAGCCTTGGCCCTGCTGGGCGAACATGCGGAACGCCGCACCGCTTTCGATTTCGTCCTGATCGATAAGAATCTACCCTCGATAGACGGCCGCGAACTCGCGCGCCGGATTCGCGCCGATACGGTCGTGTCGGGGACGCACATCGCCATGTTGAGCTCGTCGGATGAGGGAATGGACACCGGTTCGGGAATAGAGCGGTGGCTGACCAAACCCGTCCGCAAACGGGAGCTTTATGAGTGCCTCGCTTTGCTGGCCTCCGCGCCGGCGCCGCTGCCGCCATCGCTCGCAGCGGCGCTACCCGGTGCCCAACCGCCTGTTGGTGCGCGGGTGCTGCTGGTGGAAGACAACGAAGTGAACCTGGAACTGTCGCGGATCCTGTTGCAACTTGAGGGCTGCGACGTGACTTCCGCGACCGACGGTCGCGAAGGGGTGGCGGCGTTCCGGAGCAGCACGTTCGATATGGTATTCATGGATTGCCAGATGCCGGAGATGGATGGGTTCGAGGCCACGGCAGAGATTCGCGCGATGGAAGCGAGTTCCTCCCGCCACACGCCGATCATCGCGGTGACGGCGAGCGCGATCGAGGGCGATCGGGAACGCTGCCTGCGCGCCGGAATGGACGACTATCTGGCCAAGCCGGTGTCCCGTCACGCCATCCGGACCATGCTCGCGCGGTGGCGCAGCGACAAAACCCTAAGCGTCGGGCAGACCATCTCCGTAGCAGAGGGGTACACAGCCGGGAACAAGGCGACGCTGTCGGAGGCAGTGCTGAGCGGGCTGCGCGAACTGGAGAATGAGGCTGATGGCGGGCTGGTTCAGCGGCTAATGTCGGGCTTCCTTCATAGCTCGCCGCAATTGTTGGACGATCTGCGACGGGGCAGCACCGCGCATGATGCCGACGCAATCCGGGTGGCCGCCCATACGTTGAAATCAGCGAGCCGGGTGATTGGTGCCTTGGCGCTGTCGGCGCGGTGCGCGACGCTGGAAGCGCTGGCGCTTGAAGGGTGGAGCAATGAGCTGCTGGTGCTGGTTGAGCAAGTGATCTCGGAGTACCAATCGATACGGCCCGCCGTCGAAGCGCAGTTTGCCGGTGCGGCGGAGTTGGCGACGGACGTGTAGGGGTGCAAGGCAACCGTGCGGGTTGAGCGGTGACCCAGGCCCACGCCGAAAAACCCGCCCTGGGCGGTAGGGGACCCGATTGGGCACGCGTTCAGCTTGACCCATTCCGTGGCCACCCGCACATCAGGCTTATGTCCGATCCGTTCGTCATCCCACAGGAACCTACCGCCGCCGCAGCCATCGCCGCCATCGGCGAGGATCTGGATGTGTTCGACGACTGGATGGACCGCTACCAATTTATCATTGAGCTCGGCCGGAAGCTGCCACCGTTTCCCGACGCGTGGATGGACGATGCCCATCGCGTGCCCGGATGCCAGAGCAAAGTCTGGATGGAAGGCGTGTGCCGGGCAGGGAAACTCTACCTCGCCGGCATTTCGGACGCCGCAATCGTTTCCGGCCTCATTGCGCTGCTGTTGCGGGTCTATTCGGGGCGGACGCCGGGCGAGATCGTTGCCACCGACCCGGTTTTCCTGCGCGAGCTTGGCTTGCTGGAGGCGTTGTCCACCAATCGCGGCAACGGCATTGCCGCCATGGCACGCAAGATCCGCGAGCTCGCCGCGGTTCAGCGGGCTGCCTGACGCGGGCACAAGCCCGACCTCGCGCCTCAGCCAAGCCGCGGGTCGGGAACGCGCGCGGCGATGAGTACGTCTACGCGCGTTGCCCCGCCGGCCAGCATCACCACGGCGCACGCATTCGCCGTCGCGCCGGAGGTCATCACGTCGTCGATCAGCACCACGGACCGGCCGGGCAGCAGTGCTTGCCTGCCCGCGCGAATGGCGAAGGCGTCGCGCACCTCCTCGGCCCGCTCGGTGGCGGATTTGTCCCCGAGCGAGACGGTGGCGCGGTGACGTACCAACAGGTCGAGCGCGGCGGTCACCCCGGAGAGGTGGCCGACCGCCGTCGCCAGCAAAGCTGCCTGGTTGTAGCGGCGGTGAAAAAGCCGCCTGCGGTGCAGGGGCACGGGCACCAGCAGGTTCGCCTGGCTCAGCAGTAACGCGCCTGCGCGCAGGAGATACGGCGCCAGCCTGGTGGCAAGTTCAGGCCGATCCGCGTGCTTCAGTGGCAGGACCAGCCTGCGGGCCTGCGAATCGTACCGCAACGCTGCGCGTGCGGTGCCAAACATCGGCGGCGCGGCGTGGCAGGAGGGACACAATCCGCCGCGAAGGGCCTGAGCGGGAGCGGCGAATGGTACGCCACACCGGACGCAACACGGGTCGGTGATGAAGGTGGTATGGCCGAAGCAGCGGGCGCACAGCAGGCCGTGCGTTTCGACACGTTCATCGCAGCACAGGCACTGGGGCGGCAGCAGCAGGTCCAGCGCGGAGCGGCCTGCGTGACGAAACACGTCTAGGACCATAGCAGAACACGCAGCTTGGGTTTAGCGTGGAGGCGATTGTCGGCGTCATAACGGGCGCTTGCTGCTTTGCCTCGTCACGGCCGGGATTGACCCCGACATCTACGAAGGATCGATCGAGCCGCACGGCGGCGAAACCGCCCCGACCTGCCGGGGTAGATGGCCGGATCAAGCCAGGCAGTGACGAAGAAGGAGACACCGAACAGCCATCCACGCTCACAAGATCCGCACGCTATACGGTGAATCTTACTGTTCCGTTAGCGCCCGTGGCCGTCATCAGCGACGCAGTGAACGTCTCATTCTGCCGCCAGCGCCGCGTGCAGCCGGCGGGTGTCGTCCGCCGGGAACATCCTAAGGCGCAAAAACAGATCGATCAGGACAAGATTGACGTTGAATTTGAAATCGTCGGTGTCGCGTACCGTTTGCAGCACGCGATCGATCGGCCATAGTTCGAACGCCGCGACTTCTCCATCCGCGGGTCGAGGCACGAAATCCGGTGGCAGGTCGAGATCGTAGCAATGCAGCAGATCGCGGCGCAGGCCTTCCGCCCGCTCCATGGCGTAGCCGATGGCGGCCACGCGGCGTGCATGGTGGGAAAGGTCTGGCGGGATGGCTGCCTCCTCTTCTGCTTCCTTGATCAGCGTTTGTTCCGGAGTCAGGCCGGCGGGTACGCCGCCAGCAGTGATGTGGTCCAGCTTTCCCGGATCCAGCAGCTTGTCGGCGGCCCTACGGGCAATCCAGAGATGCAACCCATCCGGACGCTGCACCAACCCGTTCACATGCACCCCTACGGCGACCACCCCGAAGGAAGGAATGGCCCCGCGGTCCAGCCGTGCCAATACCGGCCCATCTGGCGAGGCGCGCACGTCGAATGCCTCATTGCGCCAGCGATAGTGGCCAGCCGCCGCAAGTGCACGGGCAATGTCAGCCAGCGCGGCACCATCTTCCAGCACCACCGCGCCGTCTCGCTGCACGATCCGGGGCCATGCCGCGAGCGCCTCGGCGAAGTGCGGCTTCACCCAGCCCACCTGCGCGGCACCGATGCGGAACGGCGTACGTTCGCCGGGCAACACGGCGCTATGGCAGGCGCGGATGTGACGCAGGAACGCCCAAGATTCTGCCGCGAGGCTCAAGCCGGCCGCCTTTCAAACCGTCCACGAACATGCCACATCCGGGTCATGAGACGAAACAGGACTGCGGCACTGCCGCCGGTACTGCGGGTGGAGCGATCCGGTATTCAGACGGTTCTATCGCTGCTGCCCTATCTGTGGCCCGCAGGCAACCCCATCGCACGGCTGCGGGTCGTGATCGCCGTATTGTTCTTGCTGCTGGCCAAAGGCGCCAGCGTCGTGGTGCCGATCATCTACGGCCGCATCGTCGATGCCATCGCACCGAAGCATGGCGGCATGTTGGTTCTGCCGGTGGCGCTGGTGGTGGCCTATGGTCTGACCCGGATCGCCTCGTCCGGCTTCGGCGAGTTGCGCGATGCCTTGTTCGCCCCGGTGCAGCAGCGCGCGGTGCGGGAGATGGCGCTGCACACCTTCCGCCATCTGCATGCGCTGTCGCTGCGTTTCCACCTGGATCGGCAGACCGGCAGCCTGGCGCGCATCATCGATCGCGGAACGCAGGGCGTGCAGTCGGTGCTGCGGCTCGCGGTGTTCAACGTGGTGCCCACGGCAATCGAGTTGCTGCTGGTTACCGCAATTATCTGGCGGCTGTTTGGCTGGCGCTTCTCCGCCGTCACGTTGACCGCCGTGGCAGCCTATGTCGGCTTCACCGCGGCCTTCGCGACGAGGCGCGTCCGCTTGCGCCGGACGATGAACGATACCGACAACGACGCGTCCACCAAGGCGCTCGACAGCCTGCTGAATTTCGAGACGGTCAAGTATTTCGGCAATGAGGCGCATGAGGCGGTGCGCTACGACGGCGCACTGGCACGCTATGAACGTGCCGCGGTGCGGGTGCAGGTATCGCTGAATTTGCTGAACCTGGGGCAGGCGGCGATTATCGCCGTGGGTCTGACCGGCATCATGTTGATGGCAGCGCAGGGAGTGCGCGACGGCAGCATGACGGTGGGAAAGTTCGTGTTGATCAACACCTATCTCATGCAGCTTTACCAGCCGCTGAATTTCCTCGGCATGGTCTATATGACCATCCGCCAGGGGCTGGCGGACATGGAGCAAATGTTCCGGCTGCTGCGGGTGCCGACGGATGTGATCGACCGGCCGGATGCGATGGCCCTGGCGGCGCATCTCTCGGAAGGGCCGGCGGGCGAAGTGCGGTTTGAAAACGTGTGGTTCGGCTATGGCCCGGACCGCGTTATTCTGCATGGCATCGATTTCACCGTGCCGGCGGGACGCAAGCTGGCGATCGTCGGGCCCACCGGCGCCGGCAAGTCCACGATCACCAAGCTGTTGTTCCGTTTCTATGACGTGACCGGCGGACGCATCTGCATCGACGGGCAGGATATCCGCGAAGTGACGCAGGAAAGTCTGCGTGCGGCCATCGGTGTAGTGCCGCAGGACACCGTATTGTTCAACGACAGCATCCGCTACAACATCGCCTATGGCCGGCCCGATGCATCACAGGATGAGATCGAGGCGGCAGCGCGGCTGGCGCAGGTGCATGAGTTCGTGCGGCAGCTTCCGCAGGGCTATGACACACGAGTGGGCGAGCGCGGGCTGAAGCTTTCGGGTGGCGAGAAGCAGCGCGTGGCGATCGCGCGGACCATCCTGAAGGATCCACGGATCCTGATCCTGGATGAAGCGACCAGCGCGCTGGATACGCGAACGGAGCAAGAAATCCAGACCGCGCTGCGCGGCCTGGCGCGGCATCGCACAACTCTGGTGATCGCGCATCGTCTCTCTACCGTGGTGGATGCGGACGAGATCATCGTTCTGGCCGACGGCGGTGTGGCGGAACGCGGTACGCATGTGTCCTTGCTTGCATTGGGCGGGCTCTATGCGCGTATGTGGGCCGTGCAGGCGGTGGAGCAAGAACAAGCCGAAGTGTCGGCATAGGGAGTGCAAATGATGCAGCCAGGAAACGACGATCAACCTCCGGCCGATCTGAGCCATGCGGGCGCCGTGGTGGACAAGGCAATCGAGTACATGCAGGGGCAGAATATCGACCCGGTTTCGATTGCCTCAGCGTTGCTCGGGGGCGCGTTGGCAATGCTGTCGCGCAGCGTGGCGGATGAGGCGATCGTCGCGATCCTGAACAATGCGATCGCCAGCGTGAAGGCTGGGGAGTTGCAGCGATAGGGCGACTGCGTCTGTTTCGCACTTGACGGCGGCACACCGGGTGACACTTCTCCGCTGATGTCAAATCGTTGGGGAGAATCGCCATGCCGGTCCGTCTCGTCGTCTCGATCACCGCCGCACCTGGCAAGGGCGGCGAACTGGCGGAGCAATTCCGCCAGCGCTGTGCCGAAGTCATGCAGGAACCCGGCTGCCAGCAATTCGAAGTATTCCAAAGCGAATTGAACCCGGACCGGTTGGTACTGCTGGAACTTTGGCAGGATCAGGCGGCGCTCGACGTCCATGCGAAGGTCAACGCCACGCGCGCGCCTATGCCGGCAGGACTCCGCGTTGGTGCCGGCGAACGCGAGGATTACGAGTACAACCGCACGCGCTGATACCCAGAAGCAGGTGAGTTCGGCTCCACCTAACCCATGTCATTGCGAGGTGCCGTAGGGGCCGAAGCAACCTCGGTCGAGTGGGGGCTTGGGAGTCCGGGGACCAACTCGAACGAGGCTGCCGCGTCGCTTTGCTGCTAGCGAGAAAGAACGCCTTGCCCTCCCCTTGTGGGAGGGGGGAGGGGCAGGGGGGCGAAACGTACTACGAGGTCGCCCCCTCCCCCTGCCCCCCCTCCACAAGGGAGGGGGACCCTGCTGTGCCAGACGGTGCTAGTTCCGAATGACAATTGGACGCCATGTGTTCAGTCACGCACGATGGGGCAGCTTTCGTCGCGTGCCCAGTCCGCGAAGCTGAGGTAGTACACGCGGACATCGTCAAATCCGGCGCGCGCGGCTGCCGCGGCTGCGAGAGCCGCGCGGCCGCCGCCTTCGCAATGCGTCACGATGTGATCGCCGGGGCCAAATCCGACTTGCTCCAGCATCGAGTGCAGCACCGGGGCAGAATGCACGATGCCATTACGCATCAGGTCGGCATGCGACAGATGACGCGCGCCCGGCAGGTGGCCGCTGCGGGCACGGCCGCGCGCGTCTTCGCCGGTGAATTCCGCGCGGGTTCGGCTGTCGAACACGTGGGCGGCGCCATCAAGCTGCCGTTTCAGCGTGTCCCGATCGACCACACCGACCGCACCTGTCCCGGCCACTGCGTGGAACGCCGCCGTTGCGGGCGATGCTGCGGACGGCACATTGGCCGCGGCTGCAAGCGCCGGCCAGCCGCCATTCAGGATCGCGGCCTTGGCGCCGAAATATTGCAGGATGAACCAAACCCGCGCGGCATTGGTCATCGCACCGGCATCGTAGGCAACCGCCGTCACGCCATCGCCGACGCCGAGTGTTCGGAATGCGTCGTCCCAAAACGCGTTGGCCTTGAAGCCGGTGGTCGCGGATTTGGCGGCGCCATCCCACGCATCCAGCGGCACTCGCACGGCGCCTGGTGCATGGCCGGCATCGAACGCCGCCTGATCGCGCGCGTCGAGATAGCGAACAGGGCCGAGCGTCGAAAGCGCGGCGATGTCAACGATTGGATCTTGCGGCATGATCTGCATCTCCTGCCTGGCGCACCCTGTGCGCGATTGCCCCAGTGTTCCGTCTCTGGCGGATCGCGGTCATTGCGAGCGAAGCGAAGCAATCCCCAACGAGCGATTGCACGTAATCTCGGTCGAGATTGCCTCGCTTCTCTCGCAATGACATGTGGAACCTCACGCGGCTGCACGCCGCGCGGGTTCCTCGCGTCCATCCTCCAGGATCATTTCCGAAGCCTTCTCCGCGATCATGATGGTTGGTGCGTTCGTATTGCCGGCAATGATCGCGGGCATGATCGAAGCGTCAACCACGCGCAGCCCCTCGATCCCATGCACGCGCAGCCGCGGATCGACCACCGCGTTCGGTCCGTGACCCATGCTGCATGATCCCACCGGATGCAGATTGGAAACCCCGCGCTTGCGAACGTCGTCCGCCAATTGCTCATCCGTGATGATCGACGAGCCGGGCAGAGTCTCTGCCACCAGCAGCTTCTGCAATGCGTGCTGCCGGGCAATCTGCCGCGCAATGCGCATGCCGGCGATGACCGCCTGCATGTCGTATTCGGACCGCAGGAAGTTGAACCGGATTTCGGGCGGCGCGAACGGATCGGGCGAGCGCAGTCGCACCGTGCCGCGTCCCTCGGGCCGCAGATGCACCGGGCTGATGGCAAATCCCGGGAAGGGATGCGAAATAATGCCGTTGCGTGTGCGGTCGATTGTGCTCCAGGCCGAGATGTTCAACTGGATGTCGGGGCGTTCCAGCCGCTTGTCGCTGCGCACCATGGCGCCGACATAGAGTCCGTTGCCGGACATCGGCCCGCGCCGCCCGAACACGTATTGCACGCCGGCGACGATCTGGCGCGGTACGGAATGATGCAGTTCGTTCAACGAGATCGAGCGCGAGATCCGCCATGCGCAGTAGGTATTGAAATGGTCGTGCAGGTTGCTGCCGACGCCCGGCAGTTCGTGCAGTACCGGAATTTCCATGTTCCGCAGATGCTGCGCCGGCCCGATCCCCGACAACAGCAGAAGCTGCGGCGAGCCATAGGCGCCGCCGGAGACGATCACCTCCGCATTGGCGTGCACCGTTTCCCGTCCGCGCGGGGTTTCGAACTCCACGCCGACCGCACGCCCATTTTCCAACAGCACGCGGGTGGCATGCGCATGGGTGCGGATGGTCAGGTTGGACCGGCTGCGCGCGGGACGCAGATAGGCAGCGGCAGTGCTCCAGCGGCGGCGATCCTTGGTGGTGGTCTGGTAGTAGCCGCAGCCTTCCTGCTGGGCGCCGTTGAAATCCGGATTCGGCGGGATGCCGGCCTGGATACAGGCATCCAGCAGGATTTTCGCGATCTCCCACTCATAGGGCTGGTTGGAAACGTGCAGCGGGCCGCCGACGCCGTGGTATTCGTCCGAGCCACGTTCGTTGTCTTCTGCCTTGCGGAAATACGGCAGCACCGAGTCCCAGTCCCAGCCCTCGCAGCCGAGCTGGCGCCAGTGATCGTAGTCGGCGTGGTTGCCGCGCATGTAGATCATGCCATTTATGGAGCTGGTGCCGCCCAGCACCTTGCCGCGCGGCTGGTACATGACGCGGTCGTTGAGGTTCGCTTCCGGTTCGGAATCGAACATCCAGTTGACCTTCGGATTGCAGAAGGTCTTGGCGTAGCCGAGCGGGATGTGGATCCATGGGTTACTGTCCTTGCCGCCGGCTTCCAGCAGCAGCACGCGATGGCGGCCGGATTCGCTCAACCGGTTGGCGAGCACGCAGCCGGCCGACCCGGCTCCCGTGACGATATAGTCGTAGGTATTCTCCGCGGCAGACATACGTTTCCTGGCCCTTCCCCTTGGTGTGGCGCGGCCGCACGGTCATTGTGGCCCGATCCTTCCTTCATTGCGAGGCCCACAGCGCGGAAGCAAGTCCGGTCACGTTGCGTCTGCGCGACCGAGGTTGCCTGGCCGCTTCGCCCCTCGCAACGACACCAAGGGCATTAATGGATGACTCCCAGCGTGCCGCGCCGGTATGGTTTTCGCATGGTGGGCGCCCGTCGTGCCGCAACCACCGAGGGGATGGGCCGCAAGCGATGTCGCAAGACCGGCAAGCGGGAGAAGGACTGACGGGCGATCCGAATGATCGCGGCGACCCGAACAATCGCGCGCTGGTCACGGCCTGCGCAATCCTGGCGACCCTGATGCAGTCGCTGGACAGCACCATCGCCAATGTGGCGCTGCCCTATATGCAGGGCACGATGAGTGCCAGCCAGGACGAGATCAACTGGGTACTCACCAGCTATATCGTAGCCGCAGCGATCATGACTGCACCGGTCGGCTTCCTGGCCGCGCGCTTTGGACGGACACGCTTTTTCGTCGTGTCCGTGGTCGGATTTACCATTGCGTCGGTGCTTTGCGGGATGGCCCAGACATTGGGCCAGATTGTATTGTTCCGCCTTGTGCAAGGCGTGTGTGGCGCGGCGCTGGTGCCGTTGTCGCAGGCGGTATTGTTCGACATCTATCCACCCGAGCGGCGCGGTGCCGCCATGGCGATCTGGGGGATGGGCGTCATGGTGGGGCCGATCCTTGGCCCCACGCTCGGCGGCTGGCTGACCGAGAATTATAACTGGCGCTGGGTTTTCTATATCAATGTGCCGTTCGGTATCCTTGCGGCGCTCGGCATCCTGGCGTTCCTCAAAGAGACAAAGCGGTCCGACGGAGTGCGGCTCGATTGGCTTGGCTTCGGCGCATTGAGCCTGGGGATCGGCGCGTTCCAGATGATGCTCGACCGCGGCGAATTGCTGGACTGGTTCAGTTCGCGCGAGATCATGATTGAAGCCTGCCTTGCGGGCCTGGGGTTTTATTGCTTCCTGGTTCAAACCGCCTTCGCCCGGCGGCCGTTCCTGTCGCCGCGATTGTTCATTGATTTGAATTATATGATCGGCCTGGCCTTCATGTTCGTGGTCGGGCTGATCCTTTATGCGACCCTGGCATTGCTCTCGCCCTATTTGCAAACGCTGATGGACTATCCCGTCGTGACGGCGGGCATCGTTCTGGCGCCGCGCGGAGTCGGCACCATGGCAGCCATGGTGCTGTGCGGGCGGCTGGTGGGCCGGGTCAGCGTGCGCCTTCTGGTGGGGTTGGGATTTGTCTGTACCGCCTATGGGTTGTACGAAATGACATCCTGGACGCCCGATGTTTCCGAATGGACGGTGATCAGCGTCGGTCTCATTCAAGGTCTGAGCGTCGGCCTGGTTTTCGTGCCGCTCTCCACGGTCGCGTTCTCCACGTTGCCGGCGGAATTGCGCACCCAGGCCACGGGCGTGTTCAGCCTGATCCGCAATGTCGGCAGCGCGATTGGCATTTCGGTGACCGGTGCACTGTTACAGGACAACACCCAGGTGAACCACGCACTGATCGGCGATGGCGTGACGCCGTTCAACCGCAGCCTATGGACTGCCCGCGTGCTGCATTTCTGGAGCCCCGGCGAATTGCATGGCGTCGCGCGGTTGAACGAGGAGGTTACGCGGCAGGCCAGTACCATCGCCTATGTCGACGATTTCAAGCTGATGATGATCCTGGCCGTGTGTTCAATGCCGTTCGTGTTCCTGATCCGGCCGGAACGGGCAGCCAGAATCGCCAGCGGGCACGCGGCGATGGAGTGAACGATTCACGACATCAAATGGTTATGCCGCGGCACGAGAAGGCATCGCAGCCACATCATCCAGGACCATGGCGGCACATTTCTCGCCAATCATGATCGTCGGCGCATTGGTGTTGCCGCCAACCGCAACGGGCATAATCGACGCGTCCGCAACGCGCAAGGCATCAATGCCGTGCACGCGCAGCCGCGGATCGACCACCGTGTTAGGTCCATGACCCATGGCGCAGGAACTGGTGGGATGTTGGTTTGAAACGCCGCTCTGGCGCACGTACTCCTGAAGGTCCGCCTCCGATAACACACCCGACCCGGGCGCGAGTTCCGCGGCGACATAGGGTTGCAGCGCCGCCTGTGCGGCGATCTTGCGCGCCAAACGGATGCCGAAGAGCACTGCCTGCATGTCGTAATCGGTGCGCAGAAAGTCGAACAAGATGACGGGCGGCGCCAACGGATCGGCGCTGCCGAGGCGCACAGAGCCGCGGCCATCCGGGCGAAGATGCACGGGGCTGAGTGTGAAACCGGGGAAAGGATGCGGGATCACGCCGTTCGCGTCGCGGCGGAGCGTGCTCCATTCGAACAGATTGATTTGGATGTCGGGACGTTCGAAACGAGGGTCACTGCGGGTGAACAAGCCAGCGTGGACGCCATTGCTGGCCATCGGCCCGGCGCGGAACAAGGCATAGCGCACGCCGGCGGCAAGCTTGCGCCAGGTGCTGTTTTCCAGGTCGTTCAGCGTGATGGGCTTGGTACAGCGCCAGCTCACATAGGAATTGAAGTGGTCATGCAGGTTGGAACCGACCGCCGGCATGTCGCGGACAACCTCGATTCCCACGTCTTGCAGATGCTGTGCAGGACCGAGGCCCGATAACAGCAGAAGCTGGGGCGAACCGTAAGCGCCGCCCGAGACGATCACTTCGCCGCGCGCACGTGCCGTGCGGCGGCCGTGCTGCGTATGGTATTCTACGCCGACAGCACGGCGGTTTTGGATCAGCACGCGCGTCGCCTGCGCGCCGGTGACGATCGTCAGGTTTGGCCGCCGGCGCGCGGGTTCCAGATACGCTTTCGCCGTGCTGCAGCGGCGGCGCTTATGGCTGGTGGTTTGGTAATAGCCGCAGCCTTCCTGCCGTGCGCCGTTGAAGTCCGGATTGCGGGGGATGTCAGCTTGCTCGGCGGCGGCGAGAACAGCGTCGGCCAGTTCGAAACGTCCGGGTTGGTCGCTGACATGCAGCGGACCGCCGACGCCGTGGAAGTCGCTCGCCCCGTGTGCCTGGTTCTCCGCCTTTTTGAAGAAAGGAAGCACGGAATCCCAGTCCCAGCCTTCGCAGCCACGCTGGCGCCATTCGTCGTAATCGCCGTGGCTGCCGCGCATGTAGACCATGCCGTTGATCGAGCTGCTGCCGCCGAGTGTCTTGCCGCGCGGCAGATAGAGCCGGCGGTTGGCAAGCTGCGGCTGCGGCGCGCTTTCGAATTTCCAGTTTACCTGCGGATTGACGTAGGTCTTGGCGAAGCCAAGCGGGATATGGATCCACGGGTTTGTATCGGGCGGGCCGGCTTCCAGGAGCAATACGCGATGCCGGCCGGATTCGGAGAGGCGCGCGGCTACCACGCAGCCGGCACTGCCGGCACCGGTGACGACGAAGTCGTAGGCTTCGGGCTCGCTTGGCATTTTTGGCGTGTTCCTCCCAACGGCGCCGCCGCGCGATTCACGCCTCCGGCGGCGCGTAGGCACGAATTGGCGGCAGGTTACCGCTAAAACGCATCACGTCCACTGCAGTAAGCTGCCCTGTGCAGCCCTGGGCCAGGCGCGATGTGCCGGCATCGCGCGTCAGCACATTCGGATTGCCATGCGCGCACATCGGCGCCGGTTCCTCGGGATCAGCCGGATCGTACCAGGCGCCGGTCGGCAGATGCACGACGCCGGGACACACATCCTCGCTCAGCGACGCCGCGGCGAGACAGGCGCCGCGATCGTTGAACAATCGGATGATGTCGCCGTCCGCAATGCCACGCGCCGCGGCGTCGGCCGGATGCAGCCGCGCAACTTCGCGGCCGCGCCGCTTTCCGTCCTGGCTGTGCGTGCCGAAATCCAACTGGCTGTGCAGCCGCCGCGCAGGCTGATTGGCAACCAGCCACAATCCATGCCGCGCATCCGGCACATCCTCCGGCGCCAGCCAGACCGGGTGACCGGGACAGTCGGGATAGGAAAATCCGGCGATAGTTGCTGAAGCGATCTCGAGTCGTCCGCTGGGCGTTGGCAGAGGATGCGCGTCCGGATCGCGGCGGAACGCGCCAACGATACCGCCATCATCGGGCGCCATCGGCAACACCAGCTCTCCGCGCCGCCAGAATTCGTCGAAGTCCGGCGCGTCGTGACCATGCTCTGCCAGAGCTGCCTGTGTCTGCCCATACAGGTGCCGCAACCAGCCGTCGGCATCGCGGCCTTCGGTGAAGGCGTCCGCCTTGCCAAGGCGATCGGCCAGCGCGGCGAAAATCGCATAATCGTCACGGGCTTGTTCGAAGGGGGCGACCACTTTGTGCATCGCCACCATCAGCGCATCGGCCGAGCTGGCGCCGATGTCGTTACGCTCCAGCGTCATCGTCGCGGGCAGCACGATGTCGGCGTGGCGCGCGGCGGGGGTCCAGGCGCTGTCGTGCACCACGAACGTCTCCGGACGCGCAAACGCGCGCCGCAGCCGGTTCAAATCCTGATGGTGATGGAACGGATTGCCGCCGGCCCAGTACACCAGACGGATATCGGGATAAGTGAGGGTGCGGCCGTTGTACTCGAACGCCTCGCCTGGATGCAGCAGCATGTCGGCGATGCGCGCGACCGGAATGAAATCGGCGACCCGGTTACGCCCCTGCGGCAAGGTGGGCAGCGGCACGATGACTTCGCGCCGTCCGTAATGGCCCATCGTGCCGAGCGCATAGCCATACCCGCCCCCCGGGAACCCGATCTGCCCGAGCATGGCGGCCAGGACCATTGCCATCCAGACCGGTTGCTCGCCATGCTCTGCGCGTTGCAACGCGTGCGCGACGGTGATCAGCGTGCGACGCCCCGCCATCGCGTATGCCAGCGCCACGATATCGGCCGCCGGAATACCGCAGATCGCCGCCGCCCAGGCCGCATCCTTCGGCTGGCCGTCGTCGCGTCCGGCCAGATACGATTCAAATGTTTCATAACCCACGCAGAAGCGGTGCAGGAAGGCGCGATCGTGCAGCCCCTGCGCCATCAACGTATGCGCCAGGCCAAGCATCAGCGCGGTATCGGTATTGGGCACCACGGGTAGCCAGTCCGCTCCAAGTTCCGCCGGCAGATCGTCGCGCAGCGGGCTAACCAGCACGAATCGCGCGCCGCGCTCCCGGGCAGCGCACATGGCGTCGCGTTCGACATGTTGGCTGACGCCACCGGCCGCGATGGCAGAGTTCTTCAGCGCCAGGCCGCCGAATGCGACCACCACGTCGGTATGCGCCGCGATCTGGTCCCAGGTCACGCCGCGCCGGCCGATTGCATCGAGCGACCCAATAATATGCGGCAGAATCACCGACGACGCGCCAGCGCTATAACTGTTCACCGAGCGGACGTAACCGCCGAGCACGGTGTTCAAAAATCGATGGAGCTGTCCCGGCGCGTGATGGAATCGCCCCGCGCTCGCCCAGCCATAGGAACCACCGAAGATCGCGCCCGGACCATGTGTGTCGCGCACCCGGGCAAGGTCGGCCGCAAGCAGGTCGAGCGCACGATCCCAGGATACTGGAACGAAGTCGTCGCGCCCACGCCTGTTATCCGGACGCGGTCCATGCTCCAGCCAGCCGCGCCGTACCATCGGACGGGCGATGCGTGCCTGGTGGCGCGGCGTGGTGATGAAATTCTCCAGGATGGCGTTGGGATCGGGATCGCCGTGATGCGGCCGGACCTCGATGCGCCCGTCGTGCCAACGCGCAGAAAAGGCGCCCCAATGGGCACTGTGCGGCCGCCAGCCGCTCGCTGTTGCGTCTTCAAGCATATGAGGGATCGTGCCTTCGGTCGTGATCAGAGATCAGCCACGCGGATCCACGCGGCAATGCCGGCGGCTACCAGCACACCGGCCGCGATGGTGGCGGCGCCATCCGCCGCCAGTTCATGTGCCACCGCGGTCCATAACACGAGCACTGCAATGCCGACCGCTATGCCGCCGATCAGGCTCGCCTTGCCGGTCTTGACACTGCGGCGTGGCATTATTCTGCTGCCGCCGGCACGTGGCCGACGCGCACATCGTCGGTCGTGTTGCGTACGCGCTTCAGATCCCGCCGCACGAAGCGCGTGTCATAGCCGTTGAACAAGTGCCGGATCAGACCGCAGCGGAGATCGGACGTGCCGAAGAACCAATCCGCCACCGGGTAGGTCAGGTTGAAATTCCGCTCCATCATCAGCGCCGTGTTGTGGTGCGCGATGTGGTGGCGGCGCAGCGAGTTCACGATCGGGATGTGCCGTACGATCCTGTCGTCCTTCACGTGGCAGCAGAAATGGAACAACTCGTAGTTGAGGTACAGGGCCACATTGGTGATCAACAGCAGCCAGCCGGCATTGGCCAGCCCCGCCGCGCCCAGGATCGCGGCGAATGGCAGCGACAGCGCCATGAACGCCACCAGCGCATAGGGCGGGAAAAACACGATGCGGAAGTCGCGCGTGTTGTCGATGGTGGGCTCGATATGGGTGAAGAACTGGTGGTGTGCCAGCGTGTGGCGTTTGTAGATGCCCATCAAGCCCTTTACCGGCCGGTGCATCACGTAGCGGTGGATCCACCATTCAAACGCGTTGGAGATGCAGAACGCGACCGGGATCACCAGGAACTCGTACCAGGCCGGGTGGCTGATCTGCCGTGCGCAGTACCAGATCGCGGCGCCGCCCAGCGCGTAGATCAGCGCGACATGCGCCCAGCCGATATAGGCAGGGGCGATGCGGGCGCGGAAGTCGGCGCGGAACGCCGCCTGCCGCTGCGACATCCTGACAGAGTCCATGGCACCATCCTCCGACCGCCACAGATAGGATGAAAGTCCAGGTGGCGACAAGAGGCTCGCGCCCCGGCATAGTCGCCGCCCAGGAACCGAAGGGAGGCAGAATGCTCCACGTGGAGAAGCCCGCCGATATGAAAGCCTATGTCGGCAAGCATCTTGGCACCAGCGATTGGGTCACGATCGACCAGGCGATGATCGACAAGTTCGCCGATGCCACCGGCGACCATCAATGGATCCATGTCGATGTCGAGCGGGCGAAGCGCGAGATGCCAGGCGGCAAGACCATTGCCCACGGCTTCCTGACGCTGTCATTGCTCGCCGGGCTTGCGCATCAGATCTACGAAATACGCCAGCGGTCGCGCGGGATCAATTACGGGTCCAACCGGGTACGCTTCACCGCCCCGGTACCGGTGGGGTCGCGGGTGCGGCTGTCGCAGACGCTGAAGAACGTCGAGGACATCGATGGCGGCGTGCGCATGACCTTCGAGAGCACGATGGAGATCGACGGCAGTACGCGCCCGGCGCTGGTGGCGGAGACGCTGAACCTTGCCTACGGCTGAACCCCCGGCGGCGGTTGCCACGGTCCACGTGGACGACGCACCGGAGGTGCTTGCGCCGGACGGATCGGCTGTTCGCGTGCTGGTGCGCACAGCCGGCGGCAGCATGGCGCGGTTCAGCCTGCCGGGGTTCGGGGTGTCGCGTGCGGTGGTGCACCGGACGGTCGATGAGTTATGGTATTTCATCGCCGGCTGCGGGCAGATGTGGTTGAGGTACGGCGAGCAAGAGTCGATCGCCGATGTTGTCCCGGGGACGTCGATCGCCATTCCGGTCGGTACGGAATTCCAGTTTCGGTCATGCTCTGCGGATACGCTGCACGCGGTCGGGGTCACGATCCCACCATGGCCGGGAGAAAGCGAGGCTGCGGTGGTCACCGGCCCGTGGTCGGCAACCGTGTAATCAATGAATTAAGCGGCACGCCTGCGTCCGTCGTGACGGGCTTAGCCGGCCACTGGTGTGCCGCGTTTAGCGTACCAGCGCCGCCAGCAACGCGTCGAGCCGCAGGCGTCCGGCCGGTCGTGTTGCTAACCGACCGTCCATCAGGCGCACATAGCCTTCGGCCTCGGCCTGGGCCAGCACGCCGGTGTCGACGGCTTCTTCCAGTGATACGCCGGTGCGGGCGGCAAAACGGGCCGTGTCGATGCCCTCGGTCAGGCGCAGGCCCATCAGCAACATTTCGCGCACCTTCTCTGTCCCGCCTAGCGCGGCTTGTTCCGCCGTGCCGTGGCCGCCCTGCGCTACACGCTCGGCCCATATCTCGGGTGCGCGATGACGGCGCGTGGCAAGCAAATCCGGTGCGAGCGTGAGCCGGCCATGTGCGCCGGGGCCGATGCCGGCGTAGTCGCCGTAGCGCCAATATGTCAGGTTGTGGCGGCTCTCCGCACCCGCGCGGGCATAGTTCGAAACTTCATAGGCGAGCAAGCCGAACCGTGCCGCTTCCTCGGCTGTGGCTTCGTACAGGGCGGCGGCGGCGTCCTCGTCCGGCAGTACGATGTCCCCTCTTGCATGACGGGTGGCGAACGCGGTGCCCGGCTCGATGGTGAGTTGGTAAAGCGACAGATGGTCGGCGGCCAGAGATAGTGCTGCGCGTAGCTCGGCGCGCCAGGCGGCCAGGGTCTGTCCGGGGCGGGCATAGATCAGATCGAAGGACACGCGTGGGAAGGTGGTGCGTGCGATTTCCAGCGCCGCGCGCGCTTGCGTGGCGGAGTGCTGGCGGCCGAGCAAACGCAGCGCGTCGGGGTTGAGGCTTTGCACGCCGAGCGAGAGGCGGTTCACGCCAGCTTGGCGAAAGGCGGCAAGGCGCGCGGCTTCGACGCTGGTGGGATTGGCTTCCAGGGTAATTTCCAGTCCAGGAACAGGGTCGAACCAGCGGCATGCATCCTGGATCAGCGTGGCGACAGTGTCGGGCTGCATCAGGCTTGGCGTGCCGCCGCCGAAGAATATGGAGGTGAGCGGACGCCGTCCCAGGCGAGCGGCTTCCCAGGCGAGTTCCGTGCGCAGCGCGGTGCGGAAGGCGTCCTGCGGGATGCGCTCCCGGACATGGGAGTTGAAGTCGCAATACGGGCACTTGGCCAGGCAGAACGGCCAGTGGATGTAAAGCGCGAGCGGTTCCATGGCGGAGAGATAGGGCACCGTTCGGACAGGCGCGACCATGCTCGCCGGGCGTAGCGCAAGATCGGAACATTCCTGTGACGAATAGAAACGCACGTCGTGGCCTGCATGCCGCACCATCGCTCTACGGGACCGGCGTGGGTACCCAAAGCGTTCTCGGCAACGGGTTCTTCCTGAACTCGATCATCCAGCAGGCCTATCAGACACCGGGTGGCGTCGGTTCCTTCGCGGCATTCAACATCGGCGTTTGCAATGCGACCGGGACGAAGCCGGGAGACGCTGCGGCGATGCAGCCTTACGTCAACAACGTGCCGCTGATTTCCATCAGTTCCGCAGGTTGCTCACCGTTCGCGACACTGTCTGGGCCGCAGGCCGTTGCCACGGGCGTGGTCACAACGCTGACCGCGGCGGTCGATATGCAATTTAACCCCATTGCGGGCGGCGGCGCGGCAATCACGCTGCCCTGGGGCGACGACCTTCCGGACCTGAGTGCGACGACGCTCAACAACGATATCAACAGTGGCGCGTCGCTTTCTACCGTCCTCAACGATATCCAGACTCTGGACCCGGCCATTACTCAGCAAGTGGCAGAGCCGGCAATGCTGATGTTGTTCGGCGTCGGGCTCGTCGAACCGGGTGCGGTGCAGCGGAGATTGCGTGTCTGACACCGGCCGACTTGACGATTCTACGGTCCGGGGAGCGGGTGGCGCAGCGCCTAGCCCACTCGTCGTACTATCGCCTCCACCGCCTCCAGGCGCTGCCGCAGCCGCGCCGTCTGCACTTCGCCCAGGGAAGTGTCCCAGCCTTCCACCACGCGCTGCGCCCGCACCAGGAGCGCCGTCTTGATGTCGTTGCGCTGCACGGTCAGGCCGATATCCATGATCGCTCGCAGCAGCCGCAGGCTCACGGCCAGGTCGCTGGCCGCGTAGTGGCGGATCTGCTCGAAGGCGGTGTCGAACATGCCCTCGATGCCGATCCAGGGCACGATCACACGGGCGACGTGCGGCGGGTCATATAGCACCGGTTCGGGCGGCGCGCGGCCAAGCCAGCGGATCAGCACGCGGCTGAGTTGGTCGATGCAGCTTATCGCCGTGCTGGGGTCGTTGACCGCCGGCGAAATCGCCCTCAGCGCGATATCTACGATCATGATCACGCCGAATTCCACGTCCTGTTGCAGGGTCCGTGTCGGGCCGATGTCGAAGGCGCCGAGCAATTCGGCAATGCGCAGCGGGTCCAGCCGATCCTCGCGCGACACCAGCATCAGCGGCACGCCGGCGGGGATGAACTGGCCGACACGGCGTTCCACGCGAACGCGGATGCGCCACGCCTTCGCCAGATCCAACAGGCGATGGATGTCGATGAAGCGGATATAGCCTGATTGATCGCTGAGGATGGGCGTGGCGGTCTCGTTCATCGGCATGGGCAGGGCCATACTTTCGAACCGGCGTTGTTCGGGCATCAGTTCGTCGATCACCTCCTCCGTCTCGCGTGCGATGCGGTCCACGATGTTGTTCACGCTGATCGATTGCGAGATGTGGTGGATGAAGAACACCAGCCAGCCGACCGAGACCAGCGCCAGGATCATGGCACCGGTCACGGTGACGACCGGGACGAAAGGGGTGGGCAGCGAACGCGCCGCCGGCATCGCCGCCATGCAGTAGCAGAAGGTCCCGAGGAACACACCCAGCGTCCATTGCGTGTTCCGGTCGCGCACGAAGCTGATGAGGATGCGGGGGGAAAATTGCGTGGAGGCGAGAGTCAGCGTCATCAGCAGGATGGCGAAGACGATCGATACGACGGTCATGATCGAGGTGGCGATCGCGCTGAGGATGACCTGAGCGACCTGCGGGTCCTGGCGGGAGGGGAACAAGACGAAGGGCACCCAGGCGCCGAGGGTTGGGACTTTCTCCTCGGCGGATGACAGCAGCGCCCCGGCCGCGCCGAGAACCACGGCGATGACGAATGGCCGGATCAGGAAGCCGCCGCGCAGGCCGTAGGCGATGGCGCGGAGCAAAAGGGGGAAGCGACGGTTCATGTAGGTGGGGTGAAGAGCCGCGGGCGGCGATGAAGGGCAACGCAATCATCGCGAAAAAGTCGGCGGGCTTCCAGGCAAAGCGGGCGATGGGTGGCGGCCTGACGCGAATTCCGGGATTCGTGCTGGACGCGGGTGCCGGGTTCAGGGTTCAGTCAGGGCGAAGGGCGGTGGCGTCGCCAGGGTCGCCAGCAAGGCGTGCAGGCGTGGCATTCCGGCGGCTGTATCGACGCCGTTCCCGGGCGCAAGCCGTGCGGTGACGACGGCGGATGTCGGCGTGGGTCAGCGCTTGGTGCAGGAGATGGGTCGCGCCTGGGGGCAGCGTCGCCTCGACGGCGGCCAATGCATGCGCCGTTTGCGCCACGCAGTCGTCGATCCAGGGCTGGTGCAGCTAGTCGGTGGGGGGAGATTGCGCTCGTAGACAGCGCGCAGGCCCTTGTCACGGGCACCCATCATGAGGGCCGTGCCTTTCAAGACGACGCGCCGGTCCGGCCCCGCGGCGGGCACCAAAGCGCGGGCGCGGCCATAGACCTCGTCGATGTGGTCGGTGATGGCGGCGCCGTCGATCAGGGTCTCGTCGTCTTCGAGGACCAAGGCCGGAATCCGGCCGAGCGGATTGACGACGCGGCAGTTGCCGTCTTCCGCAGCACCTTGCCGGGCGCCGCCTCGGTCTCGCCGTAGCCCGGCTTTGGGGCGACCTGCCGGGAGCGGCGGTGGGGAAGTCTCCTGCCTTGCCGGTTTCGTTGGTGTGCCGGCGGAGGCGAGCGAAGCGCCGGTCGGGCGAACTATTAGCTTGCATTATGCAAGTCACAAGTTTATGTAAGTTGCATCGTGAAAGGTACCGCGGTGGCTGCCATGCGACGCAAAAGTTTCGAATCGATGCCTTGCCCCATCGCCCGATCGCTGGAACGGGTCGGCGAATGGTGGAGCATCTTGATCCTGCGGGACGCCTTCCGCGGCGCTACCCGTTTCGAGCAATTCCAAAAGAGCCTCGACATCGCTCCGAACATGCTGACCCGCCGGTTGAATGCGCTGGTCGAGTCGGGATTGCTCGAGCGCCGGCGCTACTCCGAACACCCTCCGCGCGACGAATATGTGCTGACCGAACGCGGGCGGGACTTCCGGCCGGTGCTGTGGGCGTTGCTCGCCTTTGGCAATCGCCATTTCGTCCCGGAAGGGCCGAACGTGGTGATCGTGGACGGGGAGACCGGCGAACTGGCCGACCCGGTGCTGATGGACCGGCGCACGCTGCGTCCGCTGACCGAGCCACCATTCCGCAGCGTGTATGGCACCGCCGCTGCCGAGGCGGTCGCCCGTGCGCGGGCTGCGACAGAGGCAAACTCGGCCCCGTGCGCGGTGTCGGCGGCATCCAACGCTCCGGCCTCGACCGATCTCTCATCCGCAGGAGCAGCCACCGATGTTTGATGCCGCCACGGCTGCGGAGACGCCGCCTGTCCTTCGCCGCGACCTGGTCCGCCTGCGCTTGCGGCGCGCCGTAACGGCGGGAGCCGCGGCAGCCGTGATCGCTGTCGGCGCAAGCTGGTACGGCTACGACTGGTGGACTCTCGGCCGCTTCATTCAGACCACGGACGATGCGTATGTCGGCGGCAACGTCACGCCGGTGGCGCCACATGTCAGCGGGTTCGTGGCGCAGGTGCTGGTGACCGACAATCAGTACGTCAAAGCTGGTGAGGTGCTGATCCGCATCGACGCACGCGACTACCAGGCGGCGTTGGCACACGCCGAGGCGGTGCTGGCGGCGCGCACCGCTTCTCTGGCCGGGCTCCGGGCGCAATACGTGTTGCAGCAGTCCACCATTCGCCAGGAGCAGGCAGAACTGGTCGCGAAGACGGCGCAGGCGAATTACGACGCGATCGACGCCGCGCGCTATCGCGCCCTGGCGCAGACCGCCGCCGGTTCTCGCCAGGACGCGCAACGCACCGGCACGCTGGCAGACGAGGCGCAGGCCGCGGTACGGGCTGCCGATGCCGGGCTGTCCGCCGCCCGCCAGAAACTGATCGTGTTGAGCGCTCAGATCGCCGAGGCCGAGGCCGCCCGGGGGCAGGCGCAGGCCGACCTGGCGACCGCCCGGTTGAACCTGGGGTATACCGAGATCCGCTCGCCAATCGACGGCTATGTCGGCAACCGCGCTGCCCAGGTCGGGGCTTATGTCTCCGCCGGCACATATCTGATTTCCGTAGTGCCATCGGCGGGGCTTTGGGTGGATGCGAATTTCAAGGAGGACCAGCTCGCGCGTATGGTCGCGGGCCAGCCTGCCACCATCACCGCGGACGTGCTGCCTGACCATCCGTTCCAGGGCCACGTGGCAAGCCTCGCGCCTGCGACCGGGGCGGTGTTCAGCGTGATCCCGCCGGAGAATGCCACCGGCAACTTTACCAAGATTGTGCAGCGGGTGCCGGTGCGCATTCTGCTGGATGCCGGCGATGCGAAACTGCCGATCCTGCGGCCGGGGCTTTCGATCACCGCCAGCGTCGATACGCAGGCCCGTGCGCCATGACCACCGTCTCGCCGAAGCCGCCGTCGGTGCTGCCCTTCGTGGTGATGTGTGTCGGCATGTTCATTGCGCTGCTGGATATCCAGATCGTCGCAGCATCCTTGCAGCAGATCGGCGGCGGGCTTTCCGCAGCGCAGGACGAAATCAGTTGGGTGCAGACCGCCTATCTGATCGCGGAGATCGTGATGATCCCGCTCTCCGGCTGGCTGACGCGGGTGTTCTCCACCCGCTGGCTGTTCACCGTCTCCTGCGCCGGGTTCACTCTGAGCAGTATGCTGTGCGGCATCGCGTGGAATATTCATAGCATGATCGTGTTTCGCGCGCTGCAGGGGATGCTGGGCGCGTCGATGATCCCGACCGTGTTCACCTCGTCGTTCTACTTCTTCGAGGGGCCGCGGCGGGTGTATTCGGCGGCAGCGGTCGGCACGATTGCCTCCATGGCACCGACGCTAGGGCCGGTGATCGGCGGCTGGATCACCGACACGCTGAACTGGCACTGGTTGTTCTACATCAACCTGATCCCAGGCGTGATCATCACCATCCTGGTGCCACTTATGGTGAAGATCGACAAGCCCGACCTGTCGCTGCTGCGCGGTGCCGACTATCCGGGCATCGTGCTGATGGCGGCCGGGTTGGGCACGCTGGAATACGTGCTGGAAGAAGGCACGCGCTGGAACTGGTTCGACGATTCCACCATCCGCGCCTGTGCCTGGATCGCCGGCGTCTCTCTGCTGCTGTTTGTCGCGCGCAGCCTGACCTTCCGCAATCCGGTGGTGGATCTGCGCGCACTGACCAACCGGAATTTCGCGCTGGGGTGCCTGCTGTCCTTCATCACCGGCATCGGCATCTTCACCACGATCTATCTGACACCATTGTTCCTGGGTTATGTGCGCGGGCTGAGTGCGTGGCAGATCGGGCTGGCGATTTTTTCCACCGGCGTGGCGTCGCTGATCGGGACGCCCTTCTACGTGGTGCTGGCGCGTCGGTTCGATCCGCGCTGGCTGATGATGTTTGGGCTTGCCAGCTTCGGCGTGGCGATGTGGAGCTACAGTTTCATCACTCACGAGTGGGGCGCGAACCAGCTTCTGCTGCCGCAGGTGCTGCGCGGGTTCCCACAGGTGTTCGCGGTGGCGCCGAGCGTTACACTGGGGCTGGGCAGCCTGCCGCCGGAGCGGCTGAAATATGCGTCGGGCTTGTTCAACATGATGCGGAATTTGGGTGGCGCGGTCGGCATCGCGGTGAGCGCCGCGGTAATCAACGACCAGACCAACCGGCATTTCCTACGCATAGCCTCGAACCTGACACCGGCGAACGGCGCCATGGAGCGACTGCTGGATGGACTGACGCAACGGTACGGCGCGCTGCCCGGCGCCCCTGGGGCGGGCCACGACGCCGCGCTACATCAGTTGTGGGATCTGGCGTATCGAGAGGCTTCGACACTGGCGTTCGCCGATGCGTTCCGCGCGATCATGCTGGCTTTCGTGCTGGCGACTCTGCTGGTGCCGCTGCTGCGGAAGGTGGCGACAGGGCCGGCACCGAAGGCGGAGGCGCATTGAGGGGACGCGTGCCTGGCGCCAACGGATCAGGAACAGGGCGGGAACACACTCGGCCGTTGCGACGATGCGCGGCGGTTTTGCGTACGCGGTTTGACGCGGGGATGGGCGATCCTCTAGAGTTGGAGCAGCAAACGCCGTGTCCGGGGGCGCCCCCGGGTATGCGCCCGTTCCGGCGGAGGGGTGGCCGAGTGGCTGAAGGCGGCGGTTTGCTAAACCGTTAATGGGGGTCAACCTCATTCGTGAGTTCGAATCTCATCCCCTCCGCCAATTGCTTGAAATCACTGGGAAATTCCAAGAGGGTCAGCGAAAGCCGTTGTATTATATAACGGTTTTTCGTGCGTTGTGCCGATCCCCGCTGGCTGCGCAACGAATTTGCCCAGATTTGCGCCGCTTTTTTTGCCGACCCTGATGGTGTCGCAAGCAAATCGAACAGCGAGTTGTCGTGGCTGTAGCGCGACATCGCTCCGTCACGCCGCAAGTGGCCGGTGTCGATCTCGGTGGTCGAAGCCAGCGTGTGTCCAGACAGGCGGTAGATGCAGTCGGGGTCGTCCACCATGGACGCGACGGCGAACGCGTGGCGCAGGTCGCGAAGCCGGTGGCCAGGCAGGATGATGGCTGGCAGATGTACCGAGAGCCAAGGTGGAAGCCGCGGGCTGCTCGCGCAAGAATTCGGCACCGGGACAAGTAGTGTGACGAATCGTCTAATGCCGTCCCGTCAGCCGCCCATCAGCCCCCGGGCGTCGGCGCCGCCGCAACTCATCGGGAGAGCGCGATCCGTCCGGTCAGGGCGCCGGTCCGCGGGTCCACCAGCACCACGCGATCCACGCCGGCGCCTTGCAATTGCAACGCCAGGCGATCCTGGGTCGCTGCGATCCCTACGATTCGGGTGCCGGCCGGTTGATCCAGCGTCACGTCGATCGGCGCGGACGTGGCTGGCGCCGTCGCGCGATGGAAGATTACGGCCACGATGACCGCGGTGCCAGCCAGGATGAGTACCCCCATGGCGATCGTCAGTATCTTCAATGCCCGCATGCCATTGCCCACGCCAGTCTCTCCTTCGGACCAATTGACCGCTCGCCCGGCCCTCGCCACATTCGGTGCCGTTGGTCAACACGCAGTCGATGGCTGAACCCGCGAGCCTGCCCGCACCACGTGCGTTCCGGATCACCGCTGGCACAGCACAGGCCGGCCAGCGGCTGGACCGCTTCCTGGCCGAGTCGATCGGCACGTTATCCCGCTCCCGCGTGAAGGCGCTGATCGAGTCGGGCTGCGTGCACCAGGGCGACGCGCCGCAGCGCGAGCCGGCGGAACCGGTACGGGCCGGCACAATCTATTCTCTGAGCCTGCCTCCCCCGGCGCCTGCCGCGCCACAACCGCAGCCGATTGCGCTGACCATCCTTTATGAAGACGCAAGTCTGATCGTACTGGACAAGCCGGCCGGGCTGGTCGTTCATCCCGCTCCAGGCAATCCGGATGGAACACTGGTGAACGCATTGCTGGCCCATTGCGGCCCTGGGTTCACCGGTATCGGTGCGGAACGCCGCCCCGGCATCGTGCACCGGTTGGACAAGGACACGTCGGGCGTGATGGTCGTCGCCAAGACCCAGGCCGCGAACGACGCGCTCACCGCAGCCTTCGCCGCGCGCGATCTCGACCGATCTTATTTGGCACTGGTCTGGGGCCTGCCGTCGCCGCTGGCCGGCGAGATCGAGGGCGCCATCGGCCGCGATCCCCGCGACCGCAAGCGTATGGCGGTGGTGACACGCGGCGGCAAACCAGCACTTACACGCTACCGCACTCTGCGCACCTGGCAGACCAGTACCGCATTGCTGGAATGCAGGCTGGCAACCGGGCGGACGCACCAGATCCGAGTCCACCTCGCCGGGCGCGGCCATCCGATGGTCGGCGATCCGCTCTATCTGCGCCGCATCCCCGCCGGCGCGCGGTCGCTGCCGCCGCCGATTCGCTCGGTTTTGCTGGACTTTCCACGCCAGGCATTGCATGCGGCCCGGCTTGGTTTCGCGCATCCGATCACCGGCCAGGGGTTGTCGTTCGAGACCCCGCCGCCCGGCGATTTCCAGGCCTTGCTTGGTGCCCTGGATGCGGCCCTGCTTCCGCTGCAAACCTGAGTTACCCTGAACTCATCAAAGGGTAATCTTGACAGGACTATTCCGGTCCTGTATGTCACGCGCCGCCTGAGCGGGCGGATGCACTGCGCAGGTGGGGATCGTCCGGAAGCGCCGTTGCCATTGTCTGGGGCGGGTATCCGGGACGTGATGTCTCATCCCGCATCCCGAGTGGCTAAAGCCACATTCAGGCCACGTACCGCGCCGACAAAATACGGGCGACACGCGACCGCCGACGCAAGGAGGAGCCTTCCGTGGCCTCTGCCGTCCTTAACATTGCCCCTGAGGGCAACCTGTCGCGGTATCTCCAGGAGATCCGCAAGTTCCCCATGCTGACGCCGGAGGAGGAACTCGACCTCTCCAAGCGCTGGCGTGACCACCAGGATATGGAGGCGGCACACAAGCTTGTCACCTCCCATCTGCGACTCGTCGCAAAAATCGCCATGGGCTATCGCGGCTACGGCTTGCCGGTGGGCGAGCTGATCAGCGAGGGCAACGTCGGCATGATGCAGGCAGTGAAGCGGTTCGACCCGGACCGAGGCTTCCGCTTGGCTACCTACGCCATGTGGTGGATCAGGGCCGCCATCCAGGAATACATCCTGCACTCCTGGTCCCTGGTGAAGATGGGCACCACCGCCGCGCAGAAGAAACTGTTCTTCAACCTGCGCCGCCTGAAGGGGCAGATGCAGGCGATCGACGACGGCGACCTCCAACCCGAGCAAGTGGCCAAAATCGCGCGGATGCTCGACGTGCCGGAGCAAGATGTGGTGAGCATGAACCGCCGGCTGGCGGCACCCGACCACAGCCTGAACGCCCCGGTGCGCCAGGACAGCGAAGGCGAGTGGCAGGACTGGCTGGTCGACGAATCGGAAACCCAGGAAAGCACCATCGCCGACCGCGAAGAGCTGTCCGGACGCAAGGCCCTGCTTTCCAGCGCATTGAATACGCTAAACGAACGCGAGCGTCACATCCTGATTGAGCGCCGTCTGAAGGATAACCCGACTACGCTCGAGGATCTGTCGCAGGAGTACAACATCTCTCGCGAGCGGGTGCGGCAGATCGAGGTCCGGGCATTCGAGAAGCTGCAAAAGGCGATGAAGGCCCAGATCGCCGAACGCCGCTTGCAGCAAGCGAACCGCGCGAGCATGCCCGCGTAACCAAGAACCTCCCCCGCCTGCGGCGGGGTTGGGCCGCGAAGCAGTCTGCGAACCCGAGCAGCAAACCTCTCCCGCGCGCAACGCGGGAGAGGTTTTCTTTACTCATGCCCAGTGTCCCCCCATCCAGACCCAGCCGCCACCCGGTTGCTCGGCCCAGCGCCCGGGCACCCAGGTCGTCTCCCCCGGCGGCACCTGCACATATTCGCCACCTGCCCACTGCCAGGGGTTCGCGGCATTCCCGGTGTACTCCCAGTGCCCCGGCTGCCAGACCGAGGGAGGTCCGCCGACCGGAGGAGGCGGCTCCAATTCGGCGTGTGGGGGCGGCGGTGGCATCGGCGACATGTTCGGCGGTGCCGCCTGTACCACTGGCGGCGGCTGCACGATCACCGAAGTTGTCTCCGGCGGCGGCGATCCGCCACAGGAAGCCAGCAATAGAAGCCCTGGTGCTGCCAGCCAGGCGTAATGCGGCCGGATCATCATGTCCTCCCGGTCAGCTCCGCCAATGCCCGTCAATCCACACGTATCCGCCGCTGGCCTCCTGCTCCCAGTGGCCGGGCTCCCAGACCGCTGCTGGCGCAGGCCGTTGCACATAGCGGCCCTCGTGCCAGACCCAGGTGCTGCCATTCCAGCCCCAGTGGCCTGCTTCCCAGGTCACCGTCGTGCTCGGCGGCGGCGGCACAGTCTCCGTCTCCGGCGGTGGCGGTGCGCCGGGCGCAATGATCACGGTGGAACTCTGGGCCGACGCCGGCACAACCGCGCCCCCGATGGCGAACGCGGCGAGGGCCGGCAGGCTGTAGCGCATCAAGTTTCCGATAGTCATGCATCGTCTCCTTGGTGTCGTTGAAAGTCAGCATCCAAGACATGCCGAACGCGTGACTTGGTTCGGCGAGACAACATGGTTGCGGTGAATTGGGGCGATACTTGGCCGCCGCCAACCATTGGTTCTTCACAACTGATCGATATCTAAAACCGCCCACCAGCCTGTGAAGGAACCGCCGATACTTGACTCAGTCAAGTTTTCGGCGCGATGCTGCGGTTCCATGTCAGCCACCGCCTCATCCTCTGCCCCAGTCTCCGCCGGCGCCGAGCAACGCGTCGCCGCCGTCCGGCGCTTCAGCCGCTTCTACACCGGCATTATCGGTGCTTTGCAGGAAGGCTCGCTCCGGAGCGATTTCTCCCTCACCGAGGTTCGGGTTCTGTACGAACTGGCGAACCGTCCGGGCACCACGTCGAGTGCTCTTGGCCGGGACCTGGGGCTGGATGGCGGGTACCTCAGCCGCATTCTCCAACGGTTCACCCAGGATGGCCTGGTGGCGCGCGGGGCCTCCGACACCGATCGCCGGCAGATCGTGCTGACATTGACCGATGCCGGTCGCGCCGCGTTCGCGCCTCTGGATGCGCGTTCGCGCGAGGAAGTCGGCGCCCTGCTCGCCCGCCTGCCTCCGGCCGCCCAGGAGGCGGTCGTCGCGGCCATGGGGCGCATCGAAACGCTCCTGGGCGCAGCACCGGCCACCCCATGGCGGCTGCGCGCGCCAGGCCCGGGAGACATCGGCTGGGTGATCTCGCGCCACGGTGCGCTCTATGCCGAGGAATATGGCTTCGACTCGCGCTTCGAGGCGCTGGTCGCGCAGGTCGCCGGAGCCTACCTCGCCAACCACGATCCGGTTCGTGAAGGCTGCTGGATCGCAGAGCATGACGGCATCCCATTGGGGTCGGTGTTCCTGGTTCGCGCCGACGACGAGCTGGCGAAGCTGCGTCTGCTTTTGGTTGAGCCGGGTGCGCGGGGCCTGGGCATCGGCAAGCGGCTCGTCTCGGAATGCATCGCCTTCGCTCGCACCGCCGGCTATCGGCGCATCACGTTATGGACCAACGATATCCTTGTCGCTGCACGGGCCATCTATCTGGCGGCCGGGTTCCGGCTGGTGGCGAGCAAGCCGCACACTATGTTCGGCCCCGCAATGGTTGGCGAAGACTGGGAACTGAGCCTCTGAAGCGACGGCCCGTGGCGAGACCACGACCCGTTGTGGCCGGATACTAACCCGTTATGGCCGGGCTTGACCCCCGTGGCCGCTAACTCAGCACTCAGTTTCATAAATACGATGACGTATTTTGGAACTCGCTGCATTGCGGGAGACGCAAGAATCAACAAATGGGAACCGCAAATGGACGCCGATGAACGCAGATAGCAGTCCAGCCGGCTTATCGACGTTCATCTGCGGTTCCGATATTTATCGACCACTGTCACAGTAGAAGCTTGCCGGGGTCGTCGGAAAAAACGTCATCGGATTTACGAATCAAGGTACCTGGGGAGCGCGCCGCACCTCCTTGTTATTATCGGGCTTGGCCCGGCCAACAACCGGTGCAGATCAGGTGTGCCAAAAGCGCCCGATCCCCGGTGCGCAGATGGCCGGCTCAAGGCCGGCCATGACGGGAATGGCGAAGCACCCCGCTCAAGTTTAGCGTCTGAGGGGCTCGATCCGGCGGTCATCCAAAATGACTGGGCGCAGTTCGCGTGATGTGACGCCATCGGCCAAACGTAGACGCCCGGATCAGGCCCGGCCACGACGTGGCGGCGTGGTGCGGCGCTGTTTCGTCCAAGTGCACGTCGGAGGGGCCGGTGGGTGCGTGTCTCGCAACGACAGAAAGCGCGGGCCGCGTGTCTGTTGCGGCGCTTGGCTTCACGCGTTCAACGGATCGCTCCACCTGTTGCATTGCCGGCCAGGCATCGCTCAGCCAGTTGCGTATCTGCCCGATAAGCTCCGCACGCACCCGAGCGGCGCCCAGCGTATGGTCGGCGTCCGCGAGCGAGCGAAGCGTCACGTGCGGCTGCTTGCGCAGCCGCCAACCTTCGTGGCCGAAATACTCCGCCAGCTCTTCCACGCCCGGATCGTTGCACCCTAACACATAAAGTATTCTGACGCCACGCTGGCCGAGCGTCCGTGCCATCTGACGTACCCGTCCCACACGCGTTGCGCCGCGGAAGACAAGAGCGAGCAATGGATCGATGCCGGCAATGGTCCGTCGCAGCAGCCGCAACCCCAACACGCGGGCAAGATTCAGCACGTCGAAATCAGCGCGCAGCAACCGGCGCCACGCATCGACACTAAAAATCTGGCGCAAATAGAATCGTGTCGGGCGCAGGTCGGTACGGCGGATCGCATCGGGCACATCACCGTCGCGCCAGGCAAAGCGTTGCAGATTCACCAGGACCAGGCCGGCAATCCGCTGATCGCGAGGGGCGGCCTGCAATGCGTGATAGGCGCCAGAACACACACCCAGGACCGCCACCCGTTGCCCGGTGCGCCGGTTCAATTCTGCCACGGCAGACATCACGTCGCGCGTCAGCGTCTCGGCGTAGGGTCGACCGAGATCGCCTGTGTGTGGCGCGGAGTCACCCATGCCGGATGCATCCATCCGCAGTACCGCAACCCCGTCGGCGGCGAGGCCGCGGGCCAGATCGACTGCAATACGCGCATTGCCCCAGCGGGGATTGGCGCTGGTATTCACCACCAGCATTGCAGGCGCTTCCGGCGCCGGCCGAACGGGCATCGAGAGGATGCCGAACAATTCTGTGTGGATACCGAAATAGATCGGCATTTCCGATGCGACACCAACATCCAGTGAGGCGTCACCAGCCATCTCAGGCGCAATACGAGCCCCTGCCATGGCGGGCAATGATCTCACCCATTGCGCGACGCGCGCGAAGGCAGCCGCTGGCACCTCGGCTTGATGCGAATCGCGCATCAGGCTGGCGAGGTCTTCGAATGGCTCCACCACCGTGTCCGTGCCGAGGCGTTGCAACGTGTCCACCACCTGCTGCGTTGCTGCCCGTATCTCCGGCTGCAGCAACAACGCCTGCCGCGCGGGCTGCCTGGGCAGCTTGCGAAGATCGAGCGCCGACAGGGCATCGCGCGTGGCATGGTCCATGCGCAGGCCGTGCGCTTCGAACCAGGTGCCGTCATCCACCTTATGGCTGGTCTGCCAGACACGCTGCGAAATTCGCGCGGCCAGTGTCATTTCATGCAGGAAATGGCGCCCGCTTACGGGGCTCAGCAGCACGAGCGAATCCGCGGTGTCGGTTTCGCAAGCGACGCGGGCCGCCAGACTGGCGCCGATCCGATGGCCGACCAGAGTCACCGCATCGACGCCATGTGCGCACAGCCATGCCATGCCGGCCTTGATGCTATCCAGCCATTGCGCAAAGCGCTCGGGTTCACTGTCTTCGCCGGCTGAATCGCCGGTGCCGTAATACGACAGACGCAGGGTCGGAAAATCGGCCGCAGCCAATTGCTCCGCCAGGAATGCCAACGGACGGTAAGCGTTCAGCGCCTCATCCGACAGCGAACCGCAGATCAGCACGCCCCGCCGGCTGCGGCCGGGGTGCAGCATGCCGAAGCAGCCGGAAAGGTAAACCGGGATCATCTCCCAACCGTTATCGCCGGAATGGTCGCCTGGTCCGCGGCCATGCGGATGACGATGGCCGCCGTTTCCAGATCATCAGCGTTGGTCGGAATGTCCAGGATGAAACTGCGATGCCCGAGCGCAAGATATCGTGCGATTTCCTGCGCCACCGTGACGAAGTCGCCCACCAGATACGGGCAGAACGTCCGGTGTTGCTCGAACGGCCACAGCCAGTAGGGGCTGCCGTCGGCGGGGCGCTCACGCGCGAGGTCCGAAAGCGTGCGATGCCAGACTGAATCGCTGGTCTTCATGGCAAGCGTATGGCTGAGACGGCCACGGCGATCGTCCGGAAAGCGCGCCTGGGCGATGGACCAGGCGTCATTGGCGCTGTCGCGGGCGATGATGCCGACACGTATGCCGCGTCCTGCCGGCACGCCGTCGTTGTGGCCGGCGGCGGCATCGGGCGGCGCGGGATATTCGACAGCGATCGCGCCCATCGCCACCGCAGCCGCACGACCCGCGGCCGACGAGCCGGAAATCAACCAACCTGGCTGCAGAGTTTCCGGCAATGCGGGTGCCAGCCGCACGCCGTGCGCGCGATAGAAGCGGCCGGCGAAATTCACCGGTGCGTCATTCTCCAGCAACTGCCGCATCAGCAGGGCATATTCGACAGTGCGGGCGTAGCGGTCATCATGCGGCGTTTCGTCGCCCAGTGCGATCAGGTCGTTGCGGAAACCTCCGGCGAGCATGTTCAACCAGATGCGCCGGTCGTGAAGCGTAGCAAGCGACGCGACCATCTTTGCCGCCGTGTATGGCAGCATGTAGACCGGCTGCACCGCGACCAGTGGGCACAGGCGTTCCGTGCATTGCAGCGTTACCTGTGCCACCAGCCAGGGATCGACGATGCTGTTGTCGGTGTAGATCAGCATGCCAGTGCAGCCCGCCGCTTCGCTCCAACGGGCGACGCGCTGGATCTGCGGCAGATACTCGTCGCGCGCGAAGTCTTTCGACTGCGGGCAGGTACTGAAGATCCGGATGCCGTCGTCCGACATTGCCGCTATGCCGGTGCGGCGAACGCCGCGGCGAGACGGCGCAGGGTGACGCCGCTTTCGAAATCCATGCCCTCGGCGTCGAACATCTGGCCCGAGCCTTCTTCGGCATCGAGAATCATGTCGAGCAGGCCTTGTGAATCGACAAGGCCGAGTTCGACCAGGTCGCTATCGGGGGCGACCCTGGTGGCGTTACGGCCATCCTGGCGCAGGCGCCGTGCGAGGGCATCGCTCAACAGCCGCAATAGATTGCTATCCTCGGCGGCGATCATGTCTTGCTGCAAGTCTCTGCCTCCATCATGGCGCGCAACCGGCCGTGGTCGGTTTTGCCGCTGTTGTTCAGGGGCCAGTCATCGATGCGACGGATCGCCGACGGCACGGCGTAAGGTGGCAGGGCGTCACGGCAGGCCTGCAGCAAAGCGTCGTCGGGGAGGCTCGTGTTGCCGACGAACCCGACGATGCCACGCGCCAGCCCGTCCGGGCCGATCGGCCAGGCGATCGCCGCGGCATTGGTGTCGCCGGCACGGTGCAGCACGGCTTCCACTTCCTGCAATTCCACACGATGACCGGCTATTTTTACCTGTCGGTCCAGCCGGCCGAGAAACACAAGTCCGTGGTTACGACTGTTTCGTACACGGTCACCGGTACGGTACCACACGCGCTCGTCCCAGGCGAAATGAACAAAGCGTTGAGCGGTGAGATCGGGGCGCCGCCAGTAGCCATCGGTAACCTGGCTGCCGGCGAGGCATAGTTCGCCTTCCTCGTCTTCGCCTGCGGGTGCGTCGAATGGGTTGACGGCAATTGCACCCTGGCCTGGCAACGGTTTGCCAATCGGCAAGACCTCGGGCAACGCATCCAGAGCATGGTCTTCACGCGGCAGGCGCCAGGCTGTCAGCGCGATCGTGGCCTCGGTGGGTCCGTAGAGATTCTCGATGGTTGCGTTCGGTGCCGCGGCGGCCCAGGCGCGGGCGAGGCGTTTCGGCAAGGCTTCGCCGCAGAACAGACTGAGACGCAGGCTGGGGAAATCGCCGGGGCGCAACGCGCGCAGGCCCAGCATGGTTGCCGCGGTGGACGGCACCGAGAACCACGTTGTCAACGCATGCCGGCGGACGAAGTCGCGTGGTGCGAAGCGTACGTTGTCCGGCACGCGGTACAATGTGGCGCCGGCGCCCCAGGCGAGGAACATGTCGTGCACCGACAAGTCGAAGGTCAGATCGAACAACTGGGTGCAGCGGTCATCGGGCCTTGGCGCATAACGCGCCGCGATGGAGCGCAGGTATGGCATGACGTTACGGTTTCGGACCAACACGCCTTTCGGTGCGCCCGTGCTACCGGAGGTGAACAAGAGGTAAGCGCCGTCTTCCGGATTTGCGTGTGGCGGGCCATCAACGCACGGCTGCGGCAAATCCGCTTCCGGCAGGAAGCGATGGCGGGTGTGGATTGCCCAGTCAGGGGCCGAGGACGAGTCCGGCAGCAAGACGAGTACTGAATGCGGCGTATCTTGCAGGACGGCGCGGGCGTGGGCCAGGTGATTGCGGTCGACCACCAGCGCCTGTGCTTCGGCGTCGCGCATGATTTGCGCGAGGCGCTGGGATGGATGCCGCGAATTCAAGGGAACATAGGCGCAGCGTGCCATCGACGCGCCGACAACGCCCACGAAATCGATCAGCTTGCGGCTGCCAAGGATGGCACAGCGCGCCCCGCCGTCGTTAAGACCTGCCGCCGTAAGGCTCTGCGCGATGCGCGATGCGTGTGACAGAAGAACTTCGTAGGAGACGAATTCTCCGTCCACCCACAGCGCAGGTCGTGTCGCGTGAAGCAGGGCGCTGCGGTGGAACACGGTTCCGAGCGTAGAGGCGGAGAATGTGTCGCGATTTGGCGGCGCATTTGCGTGTTCGGCCGCACTCCATGCGGAACCGTCATGTCTAGCGTGTTGATCCACGGCGAAACTTCCGAGCCTGCCGCCATTCAGATATTACGGAAAACGAATCGGTTCCAATCAGCTACCGGTGATAGACGGGAATGTGAGATTGCGGCTGCTGCTTTGATGGCATTCGTCGGGACCGTGGTCGATCTGGCGGGCTCGTGTCATTGCGAGGCCCGCAGGGCCGAAGCAATCTTCGGCGTCAGAGCACTCGGACGGTTCATACGCGTTGCCGGTGGAGATTGCTTCGGCCCTGCGGGCCTCGCAGTGACATGATCTGCGACAATAGGACCAGATCAATCCTGCGCAGATGGCCGGATCAAGCCAGGCCAAGACGGGGATCGTCGCGCAGCGCCACCCGCGCATTCGCAATGTAGAGCGCGTCGATACCCATTTCGAGGAAGGTATCCAACGCCTCTTCTTCTGTGCAAACGATCGGCTGGTGATTGACGTTGTAGCTCGTGTTCAGCACCACCGGAACGCCGGTCAGCGCCTTCAGCCGAGACAGCAGATAATAGAATGCCGCATTATGGTCGCGGCACACCGTCTGCACGCGCGCGGTGCCGTCCACATGGGTCACGGCGGGCAGCAGCGCCTTGGCTTCCTCGCGCACGTGGGTCAGCATCGTCATGTAAGGATATTCCTCACCGGCGTTGAGGACGAAGTACCGATGGGCGTCTTCGGCCGCGACGGCGGGCGCGAACGGGCGGTAGTTCTGCCGCTTCTTGATCGCCAAATTGATGCGGTCCTTGTTCTCCGCCTTGGCCGGCAAGGCGAGCAAGCTGCGGTTGCCCAGGGCGCGGGCACCGTATTCCATGCGGCCGTGGCACAGTGCCACGATCTTGTCCGCCGCAATATCGGCTGCCGCGCTATCCAGCATCTGTTGCTCGTCGTCGAATTCGCGCAGCGCGAGCGTGCTGTCTTGTGCGACGATCGAACGCACCCGATCGGGACGCGGCGCCGGACCGAAGAACGGCATCACGCCGGGCAGGTGCAGCGGCGCGCCGTTGCTGAAGACATGTGCCGCGGCGGCGCCCAAGGCAGTGCCTTCATCGCCCGACGCGTAGGCAACATGGATGCGCTCGAACATGCCGTTGGACCGCAATTCGCCAATGGCAGCGCAGTTCTCGGCACAGCCGCCGCTCAGCAGCAGGTTGGTGGCCCTGGTCTGCTGCCGGTAGTGGCCGCAGATATGGAACAACGCCTCACGGAAACGTTCCTGCAGGGCGGCGCTGAGGTCGGCGCGTTCCTGGTGGGAACATGTGTTCCCGTCGATCCCCAGGCCCTCGGCCAACGCCCCGGCGCTGCCGGTAAAGAACAGACTTTCGGTGAAGCCGCGGTTCAGGGTGAGACAAGGGATTTCGATGCTGCCGTTGGGGCCCAGGCGAATGGCTGACCGGAAGAATGTGCGATAGCGTTGCGGATCGCCAAAGCTGGCGAGGCCCATCACCTTGTATTCGTCCTCGTTGAACGCATAGCCGAGGAACTGCGTGACCAGCGAATAGAACAAGCCCAGCGACTGCGTCACCGGATAACGCGCCAGGCGCATGATCTTCGGGCCGTCGAAATGATAGACCGAGGTCGCGCCGATCTCGCCGGCCGCGTCCATCACCACACCAAGTCCTTGCTCGAACTCGCAGCTTGCCAGGGCGGCGTGCAGGTGCGCGTCGTGATGGTCTATCGGGTGGAACTGCGTGGCGTTGCCGGCGCGGAACTGCGTCTTCAGCAGATTGAAAATGGCGTCGGGCGCCAGGCATTTCTGCCAGTAGGCGCGGGGCAGGTCTTCCGATGTATAGATCGGCCGGTAGCGGCCAAAATTGAAGTTGCAGCAAATGTCGCTGACCTCGGCGAGCGTCGCGCCGGCCTCGTTCAGGCAATACCGGATCGCCTGGAAGGGGAACGCCCCGCTTTTCTTGTTGCGGTCGAACCGCTCCTCGGATGCGGCAGCGATGATCCTGCCATCCAACAAAAGCGCGGCAGCGGCATCCATGCCCTGCACCACGCGCGAATCCTTCGCCATTTGTTCCGGGAAGTGTTGCTCGAGGAAACCGGTTACGTTTGCCAGTCCGGCAATCCCCAAAGTGAGCATGAGCGCCGCCCTCCCGACACGTTGCAGGGTCGCCGCTCGGATATTTACGGAGCGGGACTAAGGAATTATCGCAACTCGGGAATGGGACAAGAGTTGGTTGCTGCTCTCACGTGGCATTGATACGCCGTGGCAAGCTTCACGCCGCCGCGATTGAATTTTACTTCTTCTCCCGCCGGGCCACCGCGAGTTCTTCACGAAGACGTTCTACTTCCGCGCGTAGCCTCTCGACTTCGTCGGCAGCGTCTGGCCGGCTGTGTGGGGCTTCGCCCGGCGGCCGGTAGAATGGCGAGAACAAATTGAACGCCCGTTCCATCATGGCCATGTTCTGGCGGCCGACCTCCTCCATATTGCCGAACGGGAACAACGTTCCCACCGACCCCATGGTCTTCTGCATCGCCGCCCGCATTTGCTCCTGCTGCTGCGCGAACGCGGCCATTGCTTGCTCCAAGTATTTCGGCACCAGGCTTTGCACCTGATCACCATAGAAGCCGATTAGCTGGCGTAGAAAAGCGGTGGGCAGCAGGTTGCGGCCCTTGCCTTCCTCCTCCACGATGATCTGGGTCAGCACGCCGCGGGTGATGTCCTCGCCGGTCTTGGCGTCGTACACCACGAAATCCCGACCTTCGCGGACCATTTCAGCCAGGTTGTCCAGCGTGATGTAGCTGGAGCTCCGGGTATCGTAGAGTCGGCGGTTGGCGTATTTCTTCACCACGATCGGCGGTTCGGCGGTTTTGGTCTCAGGCGCGGTCTGGACGTCGTCGGCCATGGGGTTTTTTCCTCGCGGCGGGGCGTTTTGCCTAGCATGCCCGGCCATGCCGCGCTTGCGAAGGTGTTTTCTGCACCGCAGCGCGGATTGACGTTCCGCGAACGCCACCATGCTCCTATGGTCCTCCGGCGCACAAGGAGGGCGAATGAGGCATGAGCGACGGCCCTGGCCGGGACGATGGCCCAGGCCCGGACCTGCGGAAACTGGCGCAGGACTGGATTACGCTGTGGCAGAGCGAGTTGGCGGGGATGGCGGCCGACCGCGAAGCGCAGGAGGTGTGGCAGGCCATCGTACGGGTTTGGGCTGCGGCGACCGCGGGCATGCTGCGGGCGATGCCGGTGGGGCAGGCAGGGTACTCGCCTTCCAAACAATCCGCAGCCCCCTCTCGCTGGCCATCTCCCGCGGCGGCGCCCCCTCCCCCGTCGGTCCACCCCGCGGCCCAACCCTCCACAAGGGGAGAGGGTGCTTTGTCCTCTCCTCCGCGCAACGGCCATGACCGCGCCGCTGCAACGACGGGGGCCGCGGCCGCTGCTGCTTCACCTGACGCTCGCGATGATGAGATCGAGCGCCTCGCGCGCCGCGTCGCTGAACTGGAAGCACGCCTGGCCGAACTCGAACGAGGCGATGGCAGCGGCGGTACGCGAGGCGCTGGAAGCGGGCGCGGCGGGCGCGTTCCCCGCCGCCGTGTGGGAAGAGACGCTGCGGCAGGACGCAGCCCTGATTGAAGGCATCGCTGCCTATCGCCGTCATCCGTGGCAGCGCGACCTGCCGGACCCGCCGGCGGTCTGGCAGGAGGGCGGGAGCCGGGTGCTGGATTATGGCGGCGAGGGACCGCGCGTGCTGTTTGCGCCCAGCCTGGTGAACCGGGCCTATGTGCTGGACCTGGCGCCTGACCATTCGATGCTGCGGTGGCTGGCCGGGCAGGGGGTGCATCCGCTGCTGCTGGACTGGGGCTGGCCGGGCGAGACCGAGCGCCGCTTCACCCTGACCGACTACGTAGCCGGCCGGCTGGAGCGGGCGCTGGTTGCGGCGGGCGCCGGCACCGTGCTGGCCGGCTATTGCATGGGCGGCACGCTGGCCGTCGCCGCGGCCCAACGCCGGCCGGACCTGGTGCGGGCGCTGGCCTTGCTTGCAGCGCCTTGGGATCTCCATGCGCCCGATCCGACGGTAGCGATCCAGGCCGCCGAGATGCTGCCGCTGATCGAGCCGGCGCTGGCGTTCAACGAGACGCTGCCGGTGGACCTGCTTCAGGTGTTGTTCGCGCTGCTGGACCCGTGGGGCGTGGCGGACAAATACCGCAGCTTCGCGCGCCAGGACCCCGCAGGCGAGCGCGCGCGGCTGTTTGTCGCGCTGGAGGACTGGCTGAACGACGGCGTGCCGCTGGCCGCGCCGGTGGCACGGGAGTGCCTGGCCGGCTGGTACGGCGCCAACACGCCTGCTCGTGGAGAATGGCGGATTGCGGGGCTGGCGGTGGACCCGCGGGCGTTACGGCTGCCGTGCTTCGTGGCGGCGCCGGCGCGGGACCGGATCGTGCCGCCCGAGTCCGCACGGCCGCTGGCGGCGCTGATCGACGGCGCCGCGCTGATTGAACCGGCCGCCGGGCATATCGGCATGGCGGCAGGCCACAGTGCGAAACGCGCGCTGTGGGAGCCGTTCAGAAACTGGGTGTTGAAGATCTAATGTCATTGCGAGGAGCGAAGCGACGAAGCAATCTCGATGGAAGAGGCGCTCGTACTTTTGTTGCGCGCCATGTAACCGGGGTTGCTTCGTCGCTGCGCTCCCCGCAATCACATCGAGGCCACAACGAATCTCGAGGTCGCAGCGAGCAGAGACAGCTCGTTCACTTCGCCAGCCGGCGCTCCACGATGTCTGCGAACAACGCCACGCCATAGGGAATGGCCGCGTCGTTGAAATTATAGGCGGGGTTGTGCACCGGCGCGCTGTCCTCGCCGTTGCCGATGTTGATATAGGCGCCGGGCACCTTCTCCAGCATGAAGCTGAAATCTTCCGACGCGTTCGCCGGCGGCTTGTTGCGGTCCACGTTCGTGTCGCCCACCAGGCCTGCCGCGGCATCGGCGAACTCGCGCGTGTGGTTCAGGTCGTTCATCAGCGGCGCGAAGACGAAACGGAAATCAACCATCGCCTCGGCGCCAAAGCCGGCGGCAATATTGCTGGCGAGCCGCTTCATGTTGGTCTCGATGAGCTGCATCGTCTCGGTCTTGAACGTGCGCACGGTGCCGCCCAGCGTCGCGGTCTGCGGAATCACGTTATAGGCGTCGCCACCGTGCATGCGGCAGATGCTGACCACCGCCATGTCGTGCGGCGGTACGTTGCGTGACACGATGGATTGCAGCGCCGCTCCGACATGGAACGAGGCCAGCACGGGATCGATCGCAACTTCGGGCCGCGCGCCGTGGCCGCCCTTGCCCGTGATAATGACATCGAACATCGCCGCACCGGCCATGGCGAGACCCGGGGTGATGCCGAACTGCCCAACCGGCATGCCGGGCCGGTTATGCATGCCGAAAATCGCATTGCAGGGGAATCGTTCGAACAATTTGTCTTCCAGCATGGCAAGCGCACCGCCCGCCCCCTCCTCGCCGGGCTGGAAGATGAAGTTCACCGTGCCTGTGAAATTACGTGTATCCGCCAGGTACTTTGCCGCACCCAGCAACATGGTGGTGTGACCGTCATGGCCGCACGCATGCATCCGCCCCGGATTCCGGCTGCTGTACGCCAAATTCGTCTGCTCTTCCATCGCCAGCGCGTCCATATCCGCGCGCAGGCCGACCGAGGGGCCATCGCCATTGCGCAGCACGCCGACCACGCCGGTCTTGCCGATGCCGCGATGTACCTCGATGCCCCATTCTGCCAGCTTGCCGGCAACGCGCTCAGCGGTGCGATGCTCCTCCAGGCCGAGCTCGGGGTGCGCGTGGATATCGCGGCGGAATTCGGTGAGTTCGTCCTGGTAACGGAGGGCGCGGTCGATGGAGGATTCGGGCATGGTGTCTCTCGGTGATTGGGTCAGGTCAGGGTGAGGCGGCTGCGAAACGCTTCGTCGCGCAGGCTGAATTCCTTGCCGGCAAGGTCATCGGCGGCGCTGGTGCACAGATAGACGATGGCGGCGGCGGGATGCGCAACGGGGGTCAGGTTCTCGCGCGGAATCTTGCTGATCGGGTTCACGCCAGACGCGCGGACGATTACCTGCATGTCGGTATCGGTGGTGCCGGGCTGGAACCCGAACACGCGGATGCCTTGCGTCGCATGCTCTTGCGCTACGGCGCGGGTCAGCATGGCGAGGCCGGCCTTGGCGGAGCAATAGGCACTCCATCCTTCCAGCGGATTATGCGCCGCGCCGGAGGAGACGTTCACAATGGTGCCGCCTCCGGCCGCAATCACGGGCGGCAGCACGGCGCGGATGGCGTGATAGGCGCCGACCAGGTTGATCTGGATATTGCGTGACCAGGCGGCGGGATCGCTTTCGGCAACAGTCGCGATCGGCTCGACGACACCGGCGTTGTTGATCAGCGCATCGATCCTGCCGAAGCGGCGTTGGGTTTGCTCTGCCAGGCGTTGCGCCGCCGTCCAATCGGCAACGTCGCAGGGGTGCGTCGCTACGGTGCCGCCTGCGCGGGCGATGGATTGGGCAACATTGTCGAGCCGCGCGGCGTCGCGCGCGGCCAGCATCAGCGTTGCGCCCGCCTTGGCCAGAGCCTCAGCCGCGGCGGCGCCAATGCCGCGGCTGGCACCGGTGACAACAATAACCTTGCCCGCGAGCTCCGGCATGGACTGCCCCTTCGTTCGCCTCTACCGTCGCTTTAAGGGAGCCGGCATCCGACTGCAAACCGGCCCCGCCTATAGCCTTGTGCCGGGGAGGACCAGATCATGGGCTGGCTCGACGGTCAGGTAGCACTCGTGACGGGCGGCGGTTCGGGCATCGGCCGCGCGGTGGTTGCCCGCTTCGTGGAGGAGGGCGCGCGGGTCGGCGTGATGGACCGCGTGGCAGCGCGCGCTGACCTGTTGCGCCAGGACTTCGGCGACTCGGTCATCGGCATTGCCGGCGATGTTTCCCGCATGGAAGACAACCGCCGCGCGGTGGCGCATACGGTGTCCGCCTTCGGCCGTTTGGACGTGTTCGTCGGCAATGCCGGCATCTTCGACGTCTACGCCTCGTTCGCCGAGCTATCGGACGATGCGCTCGATCGCGCGCATGACGAATTGTTCGGCGTCAACGTCAAGGGTTGCCTGTTCGGTGCCAAGGCGGCGCTGGATGAGCTGCGCAAGACCGGCGGTTCGATGATCTTCACCGCCTCGGTCGCAGGCATGAACTCAGGCGGTGGCGGGGCGCTGTATACCGCTTCGAAGCACGCCGTGGTGGGGCTGATCCGGGAGCTTGCGGTGGAACTGGGTCCGGACTTGCGGGTGAACGGCGTGGCGCCCGGCGGCACGATGACGGACCTGCGTGGGCTGGCGGCGCTTGGTCAAGACGACCGCTCGCAGTTTGCCAATCCCGGCATCGAGGAGCGGCTGCGCGCGGGCAACCCGCTGCGTACCGCGCTGATGCCAGACGATCTGGCCGGCGCCTACGTGTTTCTCGCCTCGCGGCGCAATGCGCGCGGCATCACCGGCAGTATCGTGACGGTGGATGGCGGCGCGATGCTGCGCATGCCGCGGCTGCGCTCTGGCGGTGCTGCTTCGTAATACCGAACGGACTGAACGCATGAACTGAAACCGTGTTGGAGGCTGCGATGACGATTGACGCCGGTCGCCTCGTCGATTCAACCAACGGATTGCTCAGCCGACGGATATTCATAGAGCCGGAGATTTATGAGCAGGAATTGCAACGAGTTTTTGCGAGATGCTGGCTGTTTTTGTGTCATGAAAGTCAGGTACCAATGCCGGGCGATTTCTTCGCCACGTATATGGGCGAGGATCCGGTACTGGTGGTGCGCGACAGCAGCGGGACGGTGCGCGCTTTTCTCAATATCTGCCGTCACCGCGGCAATCGCCTGTGCCGTGCCGAGAGCGGCAATGCCGCTTCGTTCATTTGCGCGTATCACGGCTGGACCTTCGGCAATGACGGCCGGCTGACCGGCGTGCCGTCGCTGCGCGAGGCCTATTATGGCGAACTCGACCGATCGCAGTGGGGATTGATCCCGGTCGCACAGCTCGACAGCCACAAGGGGCTGCTGTTCGCGACCTTCGACCCGGAGGCACCGCCGCTGCGCCACTACCTGGGGGAAATGGGCTGGTATCTCGACACCTTTGTCGACCGGCGCGAGGGCGGCGTCGAAGTCGTTGCTATGCATAAATGGATCATGCCGTGCAACTGGAAGTTTCCGGCGGAAAATTTCGGTGGCGACACCTATCATGTTGCCTGGAACCATCTGTCCGCGGTGCGGACCTCGTTCAGCACAGGCGTGACGACGAAGGCCAACTCCGGCGGCGCGATGGTGTCGCCGGGCAACGGCCACATCCTGATTTGTGTCGGTCCGGACGACAGCGGCGAACCGCCGGTGCCGGAGTTGCAGGCCTATGAGGCGGACACGGCGGCGGAGGTCGCGCAGCGGCTTGGGCCGCGCAGTGCGCACATCAATCCGCTCGTGGGCACGATGTTTCCAAATTTCTCGCTGCTGCGGGCCACGTCGCGCACGTTCCGGGTCTGGCATCCGCGCGGACCGGAGAAGACCGAGGTCTGGTCATGGGTCTTTGCCGACAAGGCGGCGCCGCCGGCGGTGAAACAGGCGCTGCGCCTGACCGGCATACGCGGCTTCAGCCCATCCGGCACCTTCGAGCAAGACGACATGGACAATTGGCAGGAGTGCACGCAGACCTGCCGCGGCGCGGTGTCCCGGCGCATGAAGCTGAATACGCAGATGGGGCTGGGGCACGACCGTTTCGATCCGCGGCTTGGCGCGCTAGCCAGCACATTCCGCATCAGCGAGAGCAATCACCGTCTGTTCTATCAGCGATGGGCGGATCTGATGGACGCGCCGCGCTGGGCCGACTTGCCGTGCCGCAGGGAGTTCGCGGAGGTGAGCCATGCCGCCTGACGGAGTGATTCGCGAGGTAGAGCAATTCCTCTACCGCGAAACGCGTCTGCTGGACGAGCGGCGCTTTCACGAATGGCTGGAATTGCTTGCGCCCGACATCCATTATTCGATGGCGGCGCGCGGTATTCGTTATCCGAAATCGAGCAAGGCGATCGCGATCCTGGATCGGTCGCGTTATGTCGAGGAGGATCCGATGGGCGAGGAAGACCTCGCTTTGTTCGATGAAACGCGGGAGTCGCTGGCGGCACGGGTCGCGCGGCTGGACACGGGCATGGCGTGGGCCGAGGACCCGCCGTCGCGGACGCGGCATTTCATCAGCAATATCGAGGTGGCGGTGGGCGAGCGCGACGGCGAAGTGCGCGCGCGGTCGAACTACATTGTGTATCGCAGCAGGGCGGAGACCGAGCAGGATTTCTATGTCGGGGCACGGGATGATGTGCTGCGGCGGTGCAACGGCGCGTGGCAGATCGCGCGGCGGCGGTTGGTGCTGGATCAGAACGTCGTGCTGGCGAAGAATCTGAGCATATTCTTCTGAGCGCTTCCGGTTTCATCGCCAGGACCGTGATGCCGTGTCATCGCGAGGGCCATAGTGTCCATGTCGTTGCGAGCTGACCACCGGCGCTGTGGCCGACCCGCCCTGGATGAAACGGCACGTCGCGGACCCTGCCCGTGATGGACGGGCAGAACCCGATGGACGGGCAGGACCCGGCCAGATGCGCCACTTGATCGAGGTTGCTTCGCCGCTACGCTCCTCGCAGCGACATTGGCTTGCTGCCAAGGAGTTTCACAATGCGCGTTTCGATGGTGCTGCCGGTGGAGGATTGGGCGGCGTGCGGACCCGCCGCGCGCCAGGCCGAGGAGGACGGCTTCGACTGCGTTACCGCCAACGAGTTGCGGCATGATCCGTTCTCGCCACTGGCCTTCGCGGCACTGGCAACGCAGCGCGTGGAACTGGCAACGTCGGTGGCGATCGCATTCCCGCGCAGCCCGATGATCGTGGCAAACCATGCCTGGGATCTGCACCGGCATTCGAAGGGGCGGTTCGTGGTGGGGCTGGGCAGCCAGGTGAAGGCCCATAACGAGCGGCGGTTTTCGGTGCCCTGGATCGCCCCGGCGGCACGCATGGGCGAATACGTGCAGGCGTTGCAGGCGATCTTTCGCTGCTGGGAGAACGGGGAGAAGCTCGACTACCGCGGCAGGTATTACACGTTCACGCTGATGACTCCGGAATTCTCGCCGGGGCCGCTGGGGCTGCCGATGCCGCGGATCGCGCTGGCGGCGGTGGGGCCGGTGATGCTGAAGACAGCGGCGCGCGTGGCGGACAGCGTACGGCTGCATGGGTTCGCGACACGGCGGTATCTGGAGGAGGTGGTGCGGCCGATGCTGGCGGCGGAACTGGAGGCGGCGGGGAAGTCGTTCGATGGTTTTGAGGTAACCGGTGGTGGGTTTGTGGTAACCGGGCCGGATGAGGCTGCCGTGCGCGCGGCAGCGGAGAAGATTCGGTATCGCGTGGCGTTCTATGGATCGACGCCAGCGTATCGCGGGGTATTCGATCTTCATGGGCTTTCGGATCTTGGCGTGCGGCTGACAGAGAAGTCGAAGCAGGGCGCCTGGAAAGAGATGGCGTCGCTGGTGTCCGACGAGGTGCTGGATCTGTTCGTGGCGCGGGCGCCGTATGAGGGGATCGCGGAGGCGATCGAACGGAGGTTCGGGGGGATTGTCGATACTTTGTCGATCGACTTTGCGCCGGGGACCGATGCGGGGACGCGACGGAGGGTGGTGGACGCAATTCATAACTTCTCCCGCGCGCGGGAGAGGTCGGCGCGCAGCGCCGGGTGAGGGTGATCGGGAGGGCACGTAGGCGAAAGAGCGTGCCGACCCGATTACCCTTACCCTCGCCGCCTTCGGCGCCTCGACGCCTCCCGCTTCGCGGGCGAGGTTTCCTGACGCGCGCGAGGTTTCTTATGCCCGACGCCTTGCTTTCTTCGTATCCTGCACCAGCAGCGGTGCCAGAAACCGCCCGGTGTAGCTGTCCGGGTTTGCTGCCACGTCTTCCGGCGTGCCTTCGGCAACGATGCGGCCACCGCCGTCGCCGCCTTCCGGACCGAGGTCCAGAATCCAGTCCGCCGTCTTGATCACTTCCAGATTGTGTTCGATCACCACGACGGTGTTCCCTTGCTCCACCAGCGCGTGCAGGACTTCCAGCAGCTTGCGCACATCCTCGAAATGCAGACCGGTGGTGGGTTCGTCCAGGATGTATAACGTGCGCCCGGTGGCGCGGCGTGCCAGTTCCTTCGACAGCTTGATACGCTGCGCTTCGCCGCCGGATAGGGTGGTGGCCTGCTGGCCAAGTGCGATATACCCCAGCCCGACCTGTTGCAGTATTTTCAGCCGGTCATGGATGCGCTGCTGCGCACTGAAATACGGCACCGCCTCGTCCACGGTCATCGCCAACACGTCGGCGATCGACTTGTCGCGGAACTTGATTTCCAGCGTTTCGCGGTTGTAGCGTTTGCCCTTGCAGACGTCGCACGTGACGTAAACATCTGGCAGGAAATGCATCTCGATTTTCAGCACGCCGTCGCCCTGGCACGCCTCGCAGCGCCCGCCTTTGACGTTGAAGCTGAAGCGGCCGGGCTTGTAGCCGCGCGCACGCGAATCCGGCAGTTCGGCGAACCAGTCGCGGATGGGGGCGAACAGATCGGTGTAGGTGGCGGGATTGGAACGGGGGGTGCGGCCGATCGGCGACTGGTCGATGTCGATGATCTTGTCCAGCAATTCCAGGTTCTCGATGCGGTCGTGCGGCGCGGGTACTTCGCCGGAACCCATCAGGCGGCGTGCGGCCGCTTTGTACAGCGTATCCACGACCAGCGTGGATTTGCCGCCGCCCGACACGCCGGTGACGCAGGTGAACGTGCCGAGCGGAAATTCCGCTGACAGGCTTTTCAGATTGTTGCCGCGCGCGCCGACCACGCGCACGGCGCGGTCCGACTGCACCGGCCGGCGCATCGTTGGCACCGCGATGCTGCGGCGCCCCGAGAGATAGTCGCCGGTCAGCGATTTTGGGTTGGCGGCAATGGCGGCCGGCGGACCCTCGGCCACCACGTGGCCGCCATTCACGCCTGCCGCCGGACCCATGTCGATCACATGGTCGGCCGAGCGAATCGCATCCTCGTCATGTTCCACCACCAGCACGGTGTTGCCGAGATCGCGCAATCGCCGCAGCGTGGTCAGCAGGCGTTCATTGTCGCGCTGGTGCAGTCCGATCGACGGTTCGTCGAGCACGTACAACACGCCGGTCAGGCCGGAGCCGATCTGGCTTGCCAGGCGGATGCGCTGCGATTCGCCGCCGGACAGCGTGGCGGAGGAGCGCGCCAGCGTCAGGTAATCCAACCCGACGTCTTCCAGGAACTGCAGCCGGTCGAGGATCTCGCGCAGGATGCGGCGGGCGATTTCGGCGCGTTGCGGCGTCAGAGTCGGCATCACGCCATCGAACCAGGCCAGCGAGTCGCGGATCGACAGGGCGGAGGCTTCTGCGATGTTCTTGCCGGCGACGCGGACCGCCAGCGCCTCCGGTTTCAGCCGAGCGCCATTGCAGGCAGCGCAGGGTTTTTCCGCCTGATAGCGCGAGAGTTCCTCGCGCACCCAGACGCTGTCGGTTTCCTGGAAGCGGCGTTGCAGGTTGTGCAACACGCCCTCGAACGACTTGGTCACCGTATAGGCACGCACGCCGTCCTTGTAAGTCATCGCGACGGACTCGTCGCCGGTGCCGTGCAGGATCGCCTCGCGGACGCGTTTCGCAAGGTCCTGCCATGGGGTTTTCGTGGTAACCTTGTAGTGCTTCGCTAGGCTTTGCAGCGTCTGGTCGTAGTACGGGCTTTGCGCGCCGCGCCACGGCGCGATTGCACCGTCGGCCAGCGACAGGCGTTCGTCCGGCACCACCAACGCGGGATCGAAGAAGGTTTCCGTGCCGATGCCACCGCAGGCCGGGCAGGCTCCGTGCGGCGAGTTGAAGCTGAACAACCGCGGTTCGATTTCCTCGATGGAAAAACCGGAGACAGGGCAGGCGAAACGCGAGGAAAACACCGTGCGCTCGCCGCCATCGGCGTTTTCCGTATAGGCAACGCCATCCGACAGCGCCAGCGCGGTTTCGAAACTGTCGGCGAGGCGCGGGGCAATGCCGTCGCGCACGACGATGCGGTCCACTACCGCCTCGATCTCGTGCTTGATCTTGCGGTTCAGCGACGGGACGTCGCCGATCTCGTACAGCGTGCCGTCTACCTTGACACGCGTGAAGCCCTTGCGTTGCAGTTCCGCGAGTTCCTTGCGGTACTCGCCCTTGCGGTCGCGCACCACTGGCGCCAGCAGCAGCAGGCGCGTGCCCTCCGGCATCGCCATCACGCGATCCACCATCTGCGAAACGGTCTGTGCCTCGATCGGCAGGCCGGTCGCAGGTGAATATGGCACGCCGACCCTCGCCCACAGCAATCGCATGTAGTCGTGGATTTCCGTCACCGTGCCCACGGTGGAGCGCGGATTTCGCGACGTGGTCTTTTGCTCGATCGAGATGGCCGGCGACAGGCCCTCGATGCTGTCCACGTCAGGCTTGCCCATCAGCTCCAGGAACTGCCGGGCGTAAGCCGACAGCGACTCGACATAGCGCCGCTGGCCCTCGGCATAGATCGTGTCGAATGCCAGCGAGGATTTGCCGGACCCCGACAGCCCGGTCAGCACCGTCAGGCTGTCACGCGGGATGACGACATCCACGTTCTTCAGATTGTGCTCGCGTGCGCCGCGCACGTGGATGGAGCCGGCCATGTTTGTCCTGCTTGTTCACGGCATGTTCCCGGTATATAGGCAATTTCCGAGCCGCCTGGAAGGGCTTGGTTAACCGATGGCGACTCAAGATGGGAGGGAGTAACGTCACTCCTTTAACAACAGGGGCTCCGTCATGGCGGGCAGCGTGAACAAAGTGATCCTGGTGGGCAACCTCGGCAAGGACCCGGAGGTGCGTACCACCCAGGACGGCACGAAAATCGTCAGCCTGACGCTGGCGACAAGCGAGAACTGGACCGATCGCGCCTCCGGCGAGCGCAAGGAACGCACAGAGTGGCACCGCGTGGTCATCTTCAACGACCGCATCGGCGAGGTGGCAGAACGTTATTTGCGCAAGGGCCGCAAGGTCTATCTGGAAGGCTCGTTACAGACCCGCAAGTGGACCGACCAGAGCGGGCAGGAACGCTACACCACCGAAGTGGTGATCGGCAGGTTCCGCGGCGAACTGGTGCTGATCGACAGCCAGCGCGGGGAGGAAGCCGGCATGGGTGAACCAAGCGGCGGTGGCTACCGTGAACGCGCGCCCGCGCCGCGCCCGGCCGCGGGTGGCGCACAGCGCAGCGGCGGGCCGTCCTGGGATGCACCAAAGGGCGGCGATCTCGATGACGAGATTCCGTTCTGATGCGCTGAGCCCCTCAGCGTCGCCGATCCCTGCCCTGAACGGTGCGCAGGTGGCCTGACCCGCCATCGGCATTGGATGAAGACACGGCGTTTGCCGAAACGCACGTTTTCGTGACGACGACAGCGCATCAGGGCTTGCGCCAAGTTATATGGAGCCTAGGTTACCTCGCGTTCATCCGTATCGCCGCAACCTGGGTCGACCATGATCCGTGGCCACCGCCTGCTGATTGGCATGCTGCTTCTGGCCACGCTCAACGTGTGGCCGGGCGTGCCGCGCGCCCAGGACACCGACCATCCCCCCGATACGATGGCAGCGCGAATGCGGGCGTGCGTACCCTGCCATGGGGTCCAGGGCCAGGGCACCAGCAACGACTATTTTCCCCGCCTGGCCGGCAAGCCAGAGCAATATCTCTTTAACCAACTCGTCGCCTTCCATCAGGGCCGGCGCCACTACGCGCCGATGAACTACCTGTTGCAGTACCAGACCGAGAGCTACCTGCACGACATGGCAGCCTATTTCGCCGCGCAGCCGCTGCCGTCGCAACCCACTAGCCTGCCGGCGGTGGTGCACGATGTGTTGGTGCATGGACAGTCGCTGGTTGCCAAGGGCGATTACGCCCGTGGGATTCCCCCTTGTTCAGCCTGCCATGGCCAGTCGTTCAGCGGCATGCAGCCTGGGATCCCGGGCCTGGTCGGATTGAAGCCCGATTACATCTCTGCCCAGCTCGGCGCATTTCGCTATGGCACACGGACAGCCATCGCGCCGGATTGCATGCAGCAGGTCGCGGCCCGGCTGACCGATCGCGATGTCACCGCGGTCGCCGCCTATCTCGCCTCGCTGCCCGTGACGGCGGGTACGACGCCACTGCCGGCCGGCACGCTGCGCACGCCGCTGCCGTGCGGCAGTGAGCAACAATGACCCGCGCGCGGCAATGGCTCGGCCCGCTGTTGTGCGCCGCGTCGCTGCTTGCCGCACCGCCCGCGGTGCGAGCCCAGACGCCACACACCGCCACGTCTGCCGACGTGGTGCGCCAAGGTGAATACCTCGCCTATGCCGGTGACTGCGTCGCCTGCCATACCAATCCCGGCGACCGCACCTTTGCCGGCGGCCTGCCGATGCCCACCCCGTTCGGTACGCTGTATTCCAGCAATATCACGCCCGACCAGGAGACCGGCATCGGCACCTGGACCGCGGAGCAATTCTATAATGCGCTGCATGACGGGCGGTTTCCCGATGGCGGGTTGATCTATCCTGCGATGCCGTTCGGTAATTACACCAAGGTGACGCGCCAGGACTCCGATGCGATCTTCGCATATCTGCGCACGGTGCCACCGGTGCGCGCGCCTAATCGGCCGAACGACCTGCGGTTTCCCTATAACAACCGCGAGCTGATCCTTGGCTGGCGGACATTGTTCTTTTCCGAAGGCACGTTCCAACCGGATCCGGTCCAGTCCGCGCAATGGAATCGCGGAGCGTATCTGGTGCAGGGCCTTGGGCATTGCTCCATGTGCCACACGCCGATCAACGCGCTTGGCGGCAGTTCGGAATCGCAGGCATTTCAGGGCGGGCTGATCCCGATGCAGGATTGGTACGCGCCCTCGCTCACGTCGAATCTCGAAGCCGGGCTTGGGCAATGGAGCCTGAACGACATTGTCGCTCTGCTGCGCACCGGCGTGTCGCAGCGCGGCGCCGTGTATGGCCCGATGGCGGAAGTCGTGCACGACAGCCTGCAATATTTGAACGAGTCCGATATCCGCGCCATGGCCGTGTATTTGAAAAGCCTGGCCCCGGGCGGTGCCTCGCAGCCCCTCGCCTCTGCGCTGCCGCCGGCCGAAAGCAGCTTGCTGACGGCACTCGGCAGCACGGTCTACACGGTACAATGCGCGGAGTGCCACGGTGCCGACGGACGCGGCATGCCGCCACAATATCCGCCGCTGGCCGGCAACCAATCGATCCAGATGCAGTCCTCGGTGAACCCGATCCGCATGGTATTGAACGGCGGCTTTCCGCCGGCCACGGAAGGGAACCCGAAACCCTACGGCATGCCGCCCTTCGCGCAAATTCTCACCGACGATCAGGTGGCCGCCGTCGTGACGTATATTCGCACGAGCTGGGGCAATCACGGCACCCCGGTGTCCGCACGGGATGCCAACGCATTGCGGCCGGCGCCATTGGACTGAGGCACGCATGATCAACTCCGATCTGCCGACCGGATCCGAGCCAAGCGATGCCGCCGTGCAAGCCGCCGGCCGCAGCGCCCTAAGCGGCGCATTGGTGTTGGCCGGCATCTCCAGCGTGATCGTCATCGGCCTCTGGTTCGCCTTCTATTTGTTCATCTTCGTGCCCCGCGCCATCGTCCCATGAGCACATCCCACCCACCCGATGACGATGCGACGGAACGGGCAGAGCAATACTGGGCGTTCGCAGCCGCCGTGGTGGTGGTAATGATGATCGTGCTGGCAGCGTTCGCCGGCATCCATCAGGCGACAATGCCACAGGCCCGGGTGGAAACTGTGGACCCCACCACCCTTCACGTCGCCGGCGAGTTCATCGAAAGCAACCTGGGCAGCGCGGTAAATCCGGACAGTTCGGTCACGGTGCGCGTGGTGGGACAGCAATATTCCTTCACGCCGCAATGCATCCTGGTGCCAACCGACACGCCGATCACCTTCCGTGCCACCAGCGCCGACGCGATCCACGGCTTTCTCATCGACGGTACCAACGTCAACACCATGCTGGTGCCCGGCTATATCTCCGTTATCAGCACGCGCTTCGACGCACCGGGCGAGCGACTGATGCCATGCCACGAATTCTGCGGCGTCGGGCACGAAGGCATGTGGGCCCACGTGCAGATCATCGACAAGGCCGCGTTCATGAAACTGGCGGCAGACCGGCGGAGGCTGGACTGTGTCAAATAGCAGAACGCTGATCCTCGCACATTTCTGGCTTGCATTCATCGGCTTCGGCGCGGCGCTATTGCTCGGCGCCTGGCAGATGTTCGTTCGCAGCCCGATGCACGCCTGGCTGCGCGATCCTGAATTGTATTATCGCTCGGTCACCGCGCACGGCACCACGATGGCCTATGTGTTTCCTACGCTGGTGGCGATGGGGTTCGGCTATTTCATCGCGGAAACCGCACTGCGCCGGCCATTGACCGGCCTGCGCTGGGCCTGGGCCGGCTTCGCCCTGGTGCTGATCGGCACTATCACCGCGGTGGTGCCGGTCGCGTTGGGCCGCGACTCCGTCCTGTACACCTTTTATCCGCCGATGGTCGGCAACCCATTTTATTACATCGGGGTGGTCCTGGTGGTGGTCGGCTCCTGGATCTGGGTCGCGCTGATGTCGGTGAACCTGCGGCTTTGGAAACGCGCTAATCCCGGCGAGCCGGTACCGCTGGCGATGTTCGCCGCGACCGCCGGCGCCTATCTCTGGGCTTGGACGTCAGTCGGGGCCGCGATCGAATTATTGTTTTTGATCCTTCCCGTGGCGCTGGGGCTTACGACCACGATCAATGCCGGCCTGGCGCGGGTGTTCTTCTCCTGGACGCTGCACGCGATCGTCTATTTCTGGCTGATCCCGGCCTATACGGCCTACTACACCATCATTCCCCGCGCCATCGGCGGACGCTTGTTCAGCGACCAGATGGGGCGCCTGGCTTTCGCCATGTTCCTGGTCATTTCAATGCCGATCGGCATCCATCACTTGTTCATGGATCCTGAAGTCGGCGCCGGTTTCAAGTTCACGCACTCGGTCTTCACCGCCCTGGTGACGCTGCCGACCTTCATGACCGTGTTCACAATCTGCGCGTCGGTCGCGATCGCCGGCCGCTTGCGCGGCGGCAAAGGTGTGCTGGGCTGGCTGCGCGTGCTGCCGTGGCGAAACCCGTTGATGCTTGCAGTGGCATTCTCCTTCATCATGCTTGGCTTCGGCGGCGCCGGTGGCCTGGTGAACATGAGCTACCAGCTCAATACCACCATTCATAACACGCAATGGGTGACCGGCCATTTCCACCTGATCTTCGGCGGCGCGGTCGTCATCATGTATTTCGCCATCGCCTACGACGTCTGGCCGCATCTGACCGGCCGTACCCTGGACAGTTTCGCGCTGATGCGGGCGCAGCTCTGGACCTGGTTTATCGGCATGATCGTGACGACGTTTCCCTGGCATTATGTCGGCATCCTGGGCATGCCACGCCGCATGGCATTCTACGACTACAGCGTTCCCCAGATCGCACCTGAAGCCCCCTACGTCGATCTCTCCGTCGTCGGCGCCGTTATCCTCGTGATCTCCGGAGTACTTTTCTTTGCCGTTCTGATCCGCGGCCAGCGCGCACTGCGCGTCGCACCGGCCGCTTATCGCTTCAGCGTCGCTGTGCATGAACCGCTTCGTCTTCCCGCGGCGCTGAACGGGTTCGGCCTTTGGCTGGCGCTGATGATCGCGCTGACCGTGGTGAACTACGGCTTCCCGGTTGCCCATCTGATCGCCGCACGCGGTGGTGCGGTGCCCGCGGTGATCGTCGGAGCCACGCGATGAGCGGCGAACCGGCCCCCAGGCGCGACCGCTGGGCGCCGACCAGCGCGACCGTGCTGGCCGCGCTGGTGGTGGTCGCTGCTGCGGCCGGCTTTGTCTGGCTGCCGCTGATCCAGCCTGGCTCCCGAGTCACCGGCATCTGGAATGCCATCTGCACCGCCGCGGGCCTGATCTATGTTGCCCCCGCCAACCAGCCGGTCGTGCAGCCGCATTTTCCTCTGTCGCAGGTAGAGCTTGTTCCTGATCTGCTGCGCGGCACCAGCGCCGAATCGATCGGCCGAGGCGCAACCTTGGCGCTACGCTGCACCATGTGCCACGGTGCCCGCGGACTTGGTCCAGCCGATATACCCAATCTGGCTGGCCAGTATCCAATCGCGATCTACAAGCAGTTGCGGGACTTTCAGTCCGGTGCGCGGGTGAGTGCTGTGATGCAGCCGTTGGTGGCCGGGTTGTCGAACAAGGACATGCGCGATCTCGCTGCCTACTATGCCTATTTGCCGCGCCTGCCACCCTATCATCCGGCCGGCGCAGGGCCCGAAATTGTGCTAAGTGGCGCACCTGTGCGCAACGTCGCCCCCTGCGGTGCGTGCCATGGCGAACTCGCCCACAAGGAGGGTGTGCCATGGCTGGAAGGGCAGCCCGAGGCCTATCTTGCCGCGCAGCTTAGCGCGTTTGCCGCCGGTACCCGGCATAATGATATCAACGGGCAAATGCGGAATGTGGCGCGACAGATGACGCCGACGGAGATACAGGAAGCTGCGGCGTATTACGCCAACCGGGAGTAGGTGCTCTCTGGACTCCGGCTGGCGGAGCGCTGTCGGGCCAGAGGGATCGTGCGCTAGCGCCAGCCTTTGGACTGGCTGACTTATCGGAGCATCCAGGCACGCGCGCAGGCGGAGTAGACTTTGTGGTGAACCCTGCACGAATCGCAAAACGCCTCGCAAGTGCATGTACCCGCCACGGCGGGCGCTCCATAGGCTGTCCGACCGCGCGACGGCGTTCATACGGTCGCAGGGCGGAAAAGTGTCTGCCGGTCAGCAGCCATTCGCGCCGTCAGCCACCGTCCGCACATTTGCGCGCGACCGGCAAAGGAGCGCGTTATGAAGGTACTAATGGTCCTCACATCTCACGATCAGCTTGGCAACACCGGACGGAAGACCGGTTTTTGGCTGGAGGAAATGGCCGCGCCATACTATGTCTTTAAGGACGCCGGCGCCCAGATCACCATCGCATCGCCCAAGGGCGGACGTCCGCCGCTGGATCCCAAAAGCAACGAGCCGACCTTCCAGACCGATATCACGCGCCGCTTTGAGAAGGATGCCGACGCTGAAAGCCGGCTCGACAGGACGGTTCGCCTCGATAGCGTCAGGCAAGAGGACTACGATACAGTCTTCTACCCGGGTGGTCACGGTCCGATGTGGGATCTCGCCGAAGACAAGAACTCGATCAGGCTGCTGGAATCCTTCCTGGCCGCCGGTAAGACCATCGCAGTGGTTTGCCACTCGTCTGGTGCGCTGCGCCATGTCAGGACGCCGAGCGGCAAGCCCCTGGTCGAAGGCAAGACGGTGACCGGCTTCACCGACGGCGAAGAAGAAGAGGTGGGCTTGACGAAGGTGGTGCCCTTCCTTGTGGAGGATGAGCTGATGAGGCTCGGTGCCACCTTTTCCAAGGTGAAGAACTGGGGTGTGCACACGGTGGCGGATGGCCAGTTGATCACCGGCCAGAACCCGGCCTCGTCAGGTCCGACCGCTAAGATTCTGATCGAAAGGCTCAATGGGAAGGCAAAATAGCCAAGCAATCTGAACGCCGGGGGGCAATCCTGGCCTTCCGGCGCAAGCCGCAACGGGGGCCCGACATGACTGAGCAAAACAGTAGATCGGTCTCACTCGACGCCGAGCCGGCAGCGGATGGCGATGAGGCCGTTGCTCGCAGCGGGCGGCCCACACAGACCTCGCCGGGGTCGGTGCCCGTGCCGCGGCAGGCCCGGGCAACGCCACGGAAGCGAAAGCTCCTCGCCGGTTTGGCCGGCACTGTTATTCTGGCAGGTGTGCTCGTGTTCGGCATCCCATGGGTCGAGACCATGCTCAGCACCGTCTCAACAGACGATGCTTACGTAAACGGACATGTGACATTCGTTGCGCCCCGCGTGGCAGGACAGATTGCCCGCGTTTTCGTTGATGACAACAATCGTGTGCGTAAGGGAGAGCTCCTCGCCGTGTTGGACAAGGAGCCGTACCAAATTGCGGTCTCCCAGAAACAGGCAGCGGTCGATACCGCAACGGCAGACCTGCAAGCCGCCATCGCGGCGGCACGTTCGATCGAAGCGGAGGCCATGAGCCAGCGCTGGAACCTGCAAAACGCGGTGGAGAGTGTTGACAGCCAGATCGATCTGCTGCGCGCGCGGGTCACCGACATCGAGAAGAGCAAGGCTGCACTGGTGCTGGCACAGCTTCAATTCGATCGGGCGAAGATACTTGTCGCGAAGAACGACGTGCCGCGCGAGGAGTACGACCGGCGGCAAGCGGCCCTGACGACGGCTGTTGCGCAGCTCACCCAGAGCCTGGCCGATGTCTACCAGATCCGCGCCTCGCTGGGGCTTCCGGCGCAACCCGACCAAGGCGCCAATCTCGATCAGGTGCCGCCCGATCTCGACGAGACGTTTTCGACCGTCCTCCAGGCGCAGGCGGCGCTGATTCACGACGCCGCGCAACTCGGCATCGTGCATTCGTTCGACCAGGGCCCGAAAGCGATGCTGGAGCAGTTCTATAAGCTGGGCGATGTCGACACCACGTTCGATCGCTATGCAGCGAACGCTCCGGCAGTCAAGCAGGCCGAGGCGAAACTCGAAGCCGCCAGGCGCGATCTCGTACAGGCCAAGCTGAATCTGAGCTACTGCGATATCACGGCGGACATCGACGGCGTCATCACGCGCCGCAACGTCAACCCGGGCAACTATGTCCAGGTTGGACAGAACCTGATGGCGATTCGCTCGCTTCGCGAAATCTGGGTCGATGCGAACTTCAAGGAAACCCAGCTGCACGACTTGCGCATCGGTCAGCCGGTTAAACTGTACGTCGACATGTATGGCGGGCGTCATGTATTCAACGGACGGATCTCCGGCTTTACCGAGGGGACTGGATCGACCCTTGCGCTGCTGCCCGCCGAGAATGCCACCGGCAATTTCATCAAGGTCGTTCAGCGTCTGCCCGTCCGGATCGATCTCGTCGGTTACAACCCCGACCAGCTACCTCTGTTCATCGGCACCTCGGTCGAGCCCTACGTTTATATCGATAAGCCGCCAACCGGGCCCAATGCCGGAAAGTTCCTCCAGGCCCATGTGCCGCAGTCTCCGGGTGCCAATCCGTCCGCCGGCGCATCGGGCCCGGGGCAATGAGCGGGGCGGCGGCGGCACTTTCGAGTTCCCGAACCCGCGCAGGCGTAAACCCCTGGGTGGTTGCCGCGGTCGTCGTGGTGCCGACCTTCATGGAGGTGCTCGACACCACGATCGCCGTCGTCGCCCTGCGCTATATCGCCGGCGGCCTGTCGGCCACGGTCGATGACGGCGAATGGGTCATCACCAGCTACCTCGCCGCCAACGCGATCATCCTGCCGATCACCGGCTGGCTGATCGCGCATATCGGCCGGCGCAATTACTTCCTGCTGTCGATTGCAGTGTTCACGCTCGCCTCCGGCCTGTGCGGCATGGCCACCGGGCTCGGCGAACTGATCCTGTTCCGCGTGATGCAGGGCCTCGCCGGCGGCGGGCTGCAGCCATCCAGCCAGGGCATCCTGC
>DATKPQ010000182.1:0-15975 GCA_035523995.1 Acetobacteraceae bacterium
CGAAACCGGAGGTGACGCTGGAGCCGGCGAGACCGGTCGCGGGTGCGGGCGCGGTCTGGGCCACATCGGTCAGGCTCGCCGTGCCGCCACTGATCGCCGTGGTGTTGTTTTCACGGATCTGGACGTAACCGCCGTACTGGACGCCGTTCTTCGTCATGCCGTCGATGCCGAAGTCAAGACGGATCCAGCCGTAGATGCCGAATGGCTGCTGCTTGTTGCCTACGAGGGCGGGGCTGGCGGTGCTGCCGCCCATGCCGGTCCACCATGACGCCATCGGAAACTCGTTGACGAACACGTTGACGCGCATGTTGACCTTGCCGGGCTGCGGCACGGACCACGGCACCGCTGATTCGCCTTCGAGACCCTGGCCGCCCGTGTAGGGGCCACCCATTTCGCCGAAGCCGTCAAGGTTGGTGACCAAGCCAGTGCCGGACACGGTGGCGGGGTTGCCCTCCATGTCCAGGATACGTCCGGCGTTCGCCGTCCCGGCGACCAGGCCCAGTATCGCCCCTGCGGACAATAGCACTCTGAGCTTACCCACGTTCTGTCCTCCTTGTTGCGCCGGCGAGCCGGCGGATTCCAGGCCCCGTCCCGATGCGCCGTTCCTGCTCCACCGATAGGCGGGCACAGTAAACGCAGGCGAAGCGGCCGAACCTGGCGGGGACTGTGGCGCAACTATCCGCAATGCTGCAACGAGGCTTAAGCACCACTTAGGGCATTTTTGGAACACTGTTGCGTGAAAGCCACAAGAAATTCAGCGCACGGCTGCGCCACGCCAGCCCGAAGCGCGGGGCCGGCACGAAATCGATCATCGTCTCGGTCGTCCTAACGGTTAGCCCCTGGACAATTCCCGTCCGGCGCGTGTGCCAGGTTCGGGCGCAGGCGCTCCCAATGCGCGCCTCGTGGGCCAATGACAGCGGCATGAAACCGCGCCCCTGGCGGGCCGTTGATGGGCTCCGCAACTTGCGGCGCGGCGTGCGGTCTGCAATAAACCGGCCGGGTTTTCGGCGGCGCACAATATCTCGCGGGCTGACGACTAGGCTGGCCCCAGACATTGCGCTCCGCACGCAAGGGAGCGGGTGTTGCCCGACGGTGGCCAAACTTTTCCGGCGCTGGTCCTGAACGCGGATTTCCGCCCTTTGTCCTATTTCCCTCTTTCACTGTGGTCCTGGCAGGACGCGGTGAAGGCCGTTTTCCTCGACCGGGTCTCCGTGCTGAGCGAGTACGAAACGCAGGTCCGCTCCCCCAGCATCAGCATGCGCCTGCCCAGTGTGATCGCGCTGAAGGACTACATTCCCTCGGCGCGGCGGCCGGCGTTCACCCGGTTCAACGTGTTCCTGCGTGACGGTTTCCACTGCCAGTACTGCGGCGAGCGGTTTCCGGCCCACGACCTGACCTTCGACCACGTCGTGCCGCGCAGCCGCGGTGGCCGCACGACGTGGGAGAACGTCGTCACCGCCTGCGCTGACTGCAATTTGTGCAAGGGGTCGCGCCTGCCAAAGGAGTGCGCGATGTTCCCGCGCAGCCACCCGCGCCAGCCCACGACCTGGGAATTGCAAGACCAGGGCCGGCTGTTCCCACCCAATTACCTGCACGAGAGCTGGCGCGACTATCTCTACTGGGACAGCGAACTGGAGAGCTGACGGCATTCCTGTCCGGCGGCAGGGCCGGGCACGAACGTCGCACGCTGTCACGTCGGACGCTGTCATGGCCGGGCTTGACCCCGGGCTTGACCCGGCCATCTGCGCATAGGGATCGGGTCACATCGCAACAGCCCCGACCCACCGGGGACTCGAGACGGCCGACGCGAACGCGGCGCGCGATCTCCGCGATGCCCGCCCCACATGTCATTGCGAGCGAAGCGAAGCAATCCCCAACGGGCAATCGTACGTTCTTCTCGAGGGCGATTGCTTCGCTTCGCGCGCGATGACAGCAGGCACGATTTGTCAGAGTCACAACACGAGCGAGCCGAAACGTCGGAGCAATCTCTGGATGAGGTCGAGGCGATGGCCTGCTCCCTGCAACGCTGCCGCGTGCGGTACACCAACCGCTCGTACGGCGCTGCCAGTTTCAACATCTGACACAGTGGAAGAATGACGACCACAGAGGTCGTCGCTTCTCCCTCCCCCAGGCTGCCGCGGCATTCGTGCCAGGCCAGTCGGACGCTGGGGTGCAAGCCCAAGTTGTGGCATTCTGCGCGCATGCGCATCGTCTGCCCCATTTGCTCCGCCACCTACGAGGTGCAGGATTCGTTGCTCAAGCCAGGGCGCGTCGTCCGCTGCGCCCGTTGCAGCGAGCAATGGGTGGCCATTCCGGTCGCGGCACCCCCACCCCCGCCCTCCGTCACGGACCCGGAACCCGACGCTGAGCCCGACAGCGATCCCGCGTACGAATCACGGTTGGCCCCACCGCCGCTGACGGCCATGGATCGCCTTGCGCGGCAGCCCGCCCCGGTGCCGCGCAGGCCACGGGGTCTGGCCGCTGCCTGGGCCGCGAGCCTTACTGTCTTGCTCATACTGGGTTGGGGTTTCGTGACGTGGCGCACGGACGTCATGCGTGCCTGGCCGCCGAGCACACGCCTTTACGACATGCTTGGTCTGGTCCCGGCGCCACCGGCCTCCCCGGCGCGCTGACCCGCCGGCCTACTCCGCCGCCAACGCCAAAGGCTGCGGGGCCGCCTGACCCATATAGGCGCGCACTGCCGCCCCAAACGATTCGAAGATGCGGCGCGATACGATGTCTGCCGGCCAGTCATATTCCGGGTGCCATTGTATGCCGACCGCGAAGCCCAGGGCGGGACCGGCAGGGGTATGGACCACGCGAACAGCCTCGATGGTACCGTCCGGCGCGGTGCCTTCCACCACCAGGCCCGGCGCCAGCCGGTCCACCCCCTGGTTGTGCAGCGAGTTCACCGCGATTTCGGTGCTGCCGGCCAGTTTGTGCAGCCAGCCGCCGGGCGTGACGCGGATACTGTGCGCTTTGCCCTGCCGCACCTGCACCGAGCGCTGCATCGGCGCCGAATGGTCCATCCGGTCAGGCAGGTCCTGCAGTCGCTGGTGCAGCGAGCCGCCCATCGCGACGTTCAGCTCCTGGAAGCCGCGGCAGACCGCCAGCAGCGGTACGCCCCGCACCACGGCAGCGCGGATCAGCGGCAGGGTTGTGCTGTCGCGGTTCAGATCCTCCCACGTCCCTTCCGCATGCGGCGGACCATCATAATAGCTGGGGTGCACGTTGGATCGGCTGCCGGTCAGCATGATGCCGTCCAGGTGGGCCAGCAGCGTCTCGATATCGCAGGTCGGGCCGTTGGCCGGCAACAAAACAGGAACAGCGTGCAGGACTTCGTCGGTCGCGCGAACATAGGTGTTGGAGGCGGCATGGTTCGGCATTCCGAAGACGCCGAATTGCTTCGTGCAGCAGCTTATGCCGATCAACGGCTTGACGATTCGCCCGGGTGCCATGGCCAGGAGTCATAATTCATGATCGTGACCAGAAAATGAAGGGATTTCACGCCCACTCGGCCATGAGTCTGACGCGCGGCGGCCCCGCGGCCAGGGAATACGCCCCACGGTCGGCTACCCGCCGCCGCCGTTGCCGCCATTCTGGAAGCTGCGCGGATCCTTGAACTGGAACAAATCAGGGTTTAGGTTAATGCCCTGCTCTATATTGTACAGCGTCACGGTGGTGACTCGGTTCTGCGCGTCTCGCACCGTCCACTGCCTGAGGGACAGCGGATTCTCCGTGAACAGCAGCGTCAGGGAGCCGTCGTACGGTGCGCTGCTGCGAACCACGGTCACCTGAAGCTGGCCGGGCAGGTGCTGCATGCCGGTCACCAGGACGGGGCCGCTGAACCTGATGTGATCGGATAGCAGCATGCCGAGCGGCGTCATCGAGAGCGGCGCCTGGCTGACCTGCTGGATCGATTTGTCCTCGAAGGAGAGCACGCCCCCACCTGCGACCAGCAGGTAGGGCGCCGGCGGGTTGTATTCGAACCGCATCCGGCCGGGCCGGTCCATCCAGACGGTGCCCTGGCTCATGGCCCCGTCCGGCGCGACCTGGAGGAAATGCGCCTTCAGGGTATGGATCGAATTCAGGTAGGCCTGGACTTGCTCCAGTTCCGTAACATCCTGCGGCGTGAGGATATAGCCGGCTGGCGCGGCAAACGCCGCAGCGGGCGCACCAAGGAGCGGCAGAAGAAGCGCGAAGCGCAGAAGAGCACGTCGGTTCATGGCGCCTTATGTGGCGTCACGGCAGGCCGTTGCCAAGCAAGGTCGGGTGTACGGGCGGTGGGGACCTCCCGCGTGCCGCTGGGACTCGGCGCGTGCCGGTCTCTCGTGCGCCCGCTGGATGTGCCGCTCGCCGGCACGGAATACGAGATACTTCTCAGCGCCCTCTGCGTCTCTGCCTTCAGTGATAAGTTTGCCGGCCGCGAACCCCGACTCATCCAGCGAATGGAAACTGCCGGCGATACGGTCGGGCCACATGAGGGAGATTCGTGGGGACCCGGCCCCGCAGGTGCCTCTCGCTTCTGGCAAATTTATCGCTGAAGGCTGAGACGCACAGGGCTCTGAGGAGAACTTGAAGCTCCGTGTTGGTGATACTGACACTGCAATACTCCACGCTATGCGACAGCCTGGCGCATGTCGGCCAGATGGTCGACGCCGATGGTGACGGCAAATCTGAAGACATGTTCTACAACGGCTATCGTGCAGGACGCGATATCATCAGCCCGGCGTATTACGACGCGCGAGACAACATGACGCCGTGCGATGAACCGCCGGGCGCGCGCCATACTGGCGTGCACCTGGACACGCCTCGCGAGAGTGGCAACGTTTCAAGGATTGCCGGGTAAGCTTCCCCCGATCCCGATCGGCAGCGTCCCCCAATGACGACGATGCTTGGTAAACTTTATAAAGCACTGAGGTCGGCCGCACGCCCGACCGATTTGGGAAGTTCTGCTGCGGTGATAACCCGGCGTCGCGTCGAACGCGTGGCGATATGCTCGCTGTCGCGGGCTATGCGGATGCCAACGTGTTTGTTTCGCCAGCGCTTCTCAATCCGCCCCGATCGCATTCCCCGCCCGGCCATCGCGTAGCGCCGCAGCAAACTGCGCGACCCGCGACCCGATCTGCATCTCCGGGGCGCTGCCAAACCCCAGCAGCAACGCCTGTCCGGCAGGACCCGCATTCCGGCTCCCCTCGGTTACCGGGCTCGCTGCCTCCAGCCCGCACTGACGGGCCAATCGCGCCAGGCCGCCCAGCGGCCCGACACACCCAGGCGGTCCCCACGACAGATGCAGGCCGGCCCCGCTGCCCCAGATTGGCGTGCTCTCCCCGAAATTCTGCCGCAGCGCCGCAACCAGTGCATCGCGCCGGCTGGCATAGGCCTTTCCCAGCCGATGCAGGTGCCGTGCATAGCCGCCGCTCATCAGGAACTCCGCCAGCGCCGTCTCTTCCAACCATCGGGTGCTGTCGTCGGTCAGGCGCCGCGCAGCGAGTGCGGCCGGAATCAGCCGCAGCGGTACCGCCATGAAACCCAGACTCAGCCACGGTCCCAGCGAGCAATGGAAGCCGCCGACCAGGATCACATGCTCCGACCGATCCATCGCCATCAGCGGCGGCACGTCCATGCCGTGATAGCGCAACTCGCCCTCACAATCCTCCTCCACCACCACGGCGCCGGCGCGGCCGGCCCATTCGAGCAAGGCTGCACGGCGCTTGGCAGTCAGGGCCACACCGAGCGGCCGCTGATGTTCTGGCGTGACGTGCACCAGAGCCGACCGGCCCGGCGGTAGCAGCCCCGTGCAGAGTCCGTCCGCGTCCACCGAGATGCGCGCCAGCGTCGCGCCTACGCTGGTGAAGGCCGCGGCGGCACGAGGGTCGCACGGATCCTCCACCACCGCGCGTGCACCGGGCCGCAGCAGCAGATGAGTCACCAGATGCAGCGCCTGCTGGCGCCCGTTCACCAGGATGATCTGGTCTGGCGCCACCGCCAGCCCGCGCGAAGTGGATAGCCAGCCGGCAATCGCCGCACGCAGCCGCGGATGGCCGCTGGCATGCTCGCACGCCAACCGGGCGCCGAACCGGTCCAGCGCCCCGCGGGTCAAGGCACGCCAGCGGCCAGCCGGGAACAGGGCTGGATCGGGCTGGCCGATCGTAACGCTGGCCGATGGATCGGGCTTTCCGGACAGTGCGGCCGGGGCGGATGCGGTGGGACAATCCGGCGTCGGGGCGATCGGACCTCGTGCCACAAAGGTGCCCTTGGCCGGCAGCGTTTGCAGATAGCCCTCGGCAATCAGCCGCTCGTAGGTCAGCAAAGCGGTGATGCGAGAGATTGAAAATTGTTCAGCCAGCATCCGCGTTGATGGCATGCGGGTGCCCGGTTGCAGCCGCGCCGTGGCAATCAGCTCCCGCAATTGATCGTAGAGCTGCTGCTGTAATGGCTGGTCGCGGACGAGCTTTAACGGAATTAGCAAGGTTTCCACCCCCCCGCGCCACAACCTTTCTGGTGTGTCTCTCGGTCCGGCATGCAATCCTCCCCCACGGAACGAGCGCACGAAGCACTTTTGCCTGGCGCGTCAGCCCGCTAAGATGAGGCAGAAACGATGAACAAATCGTAAGTTCAATGCGTTGATCCAAATCAATGAGTATCGACCATATTGGCCACATACGTTTGCAACGGCCGAGCGACGGTCAGACGTAGACACAGCGGGCCGGACGGGCTGGCCCGCAGGGAAGGGGTGTCCCGAGGATGGTTGCTTTCCACGCCTATTGCCGCCGCGCGCTGGACGACATTCGGGCCCAGGGCCGTTACCGCGAATTCACACCGCTGCAAAAGCAGGCGCATCGTTTCCCGTATTACCAGCGGCCGGACGGCGCCGAGGTGCTGGTCTGGTCCTCGAACGACTATCTCGCCATGGGCGGCCACCCGGTGGTCGTGGAAGCGGCATGCGAAGCGGCTCAACTGATGGGCGCCGGGGCCGGCGGGACGCGCAACATCAGCGGCACCAGCCCCGCGCATGATGCTCTGGAAGCGGAGCTCGCCGCGCTGCACGGGAAGGATGCGGCGCTGTTGTTCACCTCCGGGTTCGTTTCGAACCAGGCCGGGCTTTCCACAATTCTTAACAGCTCGCCGAACGGACCGAACAATCCGTGGCACTGCTTCTCCGATGCGAAGAACCACGCGTCGATGATCGCCGGCATCAAGGGTTCGAAATGCGTCTGCCACGTGTTCCGCCACAACGACATGGCGCATCTCGAGGAACTGTTGCAGGCATCGCCTGTCGGGACGCCGAAGCTGATCGCGTTCGAATCCGTCTATTCGATGGATGCCGATATCGCGCCGATCGGTGCGATCTGCGACCTCGCCGCGCGCTACGGGGCGATGACCTACCTGGACGAAGTGCACGCGGTCGGCATGTACGGCCCCAACGGCGGCGGCGTGTCGGAGCGTGACGGAGTCGCGCATCGGGTCGACATCATCGAGGGCACGCTGGCCAAGGCGTTCGGCTGCCACGGCGGCTACATCACCGGCGATGTGGACGTCGTGGACTATGTCCGCTCGGTGGCGCCCGGCTTCATTTTCACCACCTCGCTGCCGCCGATGACGGCGGCCGCGGCACTGGCCAGCGTTCGCCATGTGCGCGCCGACCATGCCCGGCGCGCCAAATTGTTCGAACGCGCGGATGCGCTGAAGCGCCGCTTCGACATGGCCGGGCTGCCGCGCATTCCCTCCGCCAGCCACATCGTGCCGCTGCACGTGGGGGAGGCCGCGCTGTGCAGGGACGTGAGCCGCCGGCTGCTGGACGAGTTCGGCATGTATGCCACGCCGATCAATTATCCCACGGTGCCGCGCGGCGAGGAGCGGTTGCGTTTCACGCCGACACCGCTGCACACCGATGCAATGATGGCGTCGCTGGTGGATGCGCTGTGCACCATTCTGGTGCCAGCACAAAGGGCGGCTGCGTGAAGGCGAGCAAATTATGTCATTGCGAGGAGCGAAGCGACGAAGCAACCCCGTTCAGGCGGGGCGTTCGGACCGTGCGCGAGCCGGCATGACCGGGGTTGCTTCGTCGCTTCGCTCCTCGCAATGATGCTACCGGCCGATTTCGGCTGTTGGCCCGAGGGCGTTGCCCGGCCATGACGAGTGCCTGACGGGTGGAAAATGATCACCGAACTCGGCCATTTCGCGCTGATCCTGGCGCTGTGCGTCTCGCTGGTGCAGGCCATCGTGCCGCTGGTTGGCGCGTCACGCGGCAACCCGGCCTGGATGGCAGTCGGCCGTAACGCCGCGCTGGCGGAATTCGCGCTGGTGGCACTGGCGATGCTGTCGCTGATGCACGCCTACGTCACCAACGATTTCTCCGTCATCAACGTGATCGAGAACAGTCATACGGATAAGCCGTTGCTGTATCAGATCACCGGGGTGTGGGGAAACCATGAGGGCTCGATGATCCTTTGGGTCCTCATGCTTGGCGTGTGCAGTGCGGCACTGGCGTTGTTCTCGAACAACCTGCCGCCGGAATTGCGCGCCCGCGTGCTGGCCGTGCAAGGCATGATCGCCGCCGGCTTCCTGTTGTTCATTCTGCTGACGTCAGATCCGTTCCTCCGCACCTGGCCGCCGGCGCCGAACGGCCAGGGACTGAATCCGGTGTTGCAGGATCCGGGTTTGGCCTTCCATCCGCCGTTTCTCTATCTCGGCTATGTCGGCTTCTCGGTCGGCTTTGCCTTCGCCGTTGCCGCATTGATCGAGGGCCGCGTCGACGCCGCCTGGGCGCGCTGGGTGCGGCCGTGGACGCTGGCGTCCTGGTGCTTCCTCACTATCGGCATCGCGATGGGGTCGTGGTGGGCCTACTACACGCTGGGCTGGGGTGGCTGGTGGTATTGGGACCCGGTCGAAAACGCGTCCTTCATGCCGTGGCTGGTCGGCACCGCGCTGATCCACTCCTCGATCGTGGTCGAGAAGCGCGACACGCTGAAAAGCTGGACCATCCTGCTGGCGATCATCACCTTCTCGTTGTCGCTGGTAGGAACGTTCCTGGTGCGCTCCGGCGTGCTGACCTCGGTGCATGCCTTCGCCACCGATCCGCGCCGCGGCATGTTCATTCTGCTGCTTCTGCTGGTCGCGATCGGCGGATCATTGACGCTGTATGCGATCCGCGCGCCGGCGCTGAAGGGCGGCGGATTGTTCGCGCCAATCTCGCGCGAGGGCGCGCTGGTGCTGAACAACCTTATTCTCTCGTGCGGCTGCGCCACCGTCTTCCTCGGCACGCTCTATCCATTGTTCTTGGACGCAGTCGGCGGACCGAAGCTTTCCGTCGGTTTCCCGTTCTTCAATCGCACCTTCGCGCCGCTGATGGTGCCGCTGATCATCGCCGTCGGCATCGGCCCGATGCTGTCCTGGAAGCGCGGCGACCTGTTGGGCGCGCTGCAACGCGTCTGGGCGGCGTATATCGCCGCGGTCGCCGCCGTCCTGGCCGCCTGGTTCGTCACGCACCGCCACGACATTTTTCCGATTCTTGGTTTCGGTCTCGCCGCCTGGGTCGGCGTCGCCGTGATCGTCGAATTCGCCGAACGCGTCAAACTGTTCCGTGTTGGAATCGGTGACAGCGTGCGCCGTGCCGTCCATCTGCCGCGTTCTGCCTATGGCATGACGCTGGCGCATTTCGGCCTTGCCGTGTCGATCGCCGGGTTCTCCGCGTCCGCCTTCGACAGCCAGGTCATCGCCTCGGTGCATGACGGCAGCGTGCTGAAGCTTGCCGGCTATGAACTTCACTTCATGGGCGTGGACCGCGTGCCCGGCCCGAATTTCACCGCCAACCGCTCAACGATCGAGATCGACCGCGACGGCCAGACTGTTGCCGTCGTACACCCGGAGCAACGCTTCTTCCCGGTGCAGCAGCAGACCACCAGCGAGACCGCGATCCGCACCAATTTCCTGGCCGACCTGTACGTCGCGCTCGGCGATGGTGACGCACAAGGCAACTGGACCGTGCGCGCCTATTGGAAGCCATTGGTGCCCTGGATCTGGATTGGCGCCATCATCATGGCCTTCGGCGGCGTGGTGAGCCTGAGCGATCGCCGCTGGCGAGTCGGCGTGGCCGCGCGTGCGCGCCGCCGCGCCGCACCGGTGTTGCAACCCGCCCCCGGCGAGTGATCGCCATGCGCCGCCTTGTCTACCTGCTGCCCCTGCTCTTGTTCCTGGTGCTGGCGGGATATTTCGCACTGGCGTTGCGGCCGAGCTACGACCCGCGCCTGCTGCCGTCCGCGATGATCGACAAGGAAGCGCCGCAATTCGATCTCGCCGGGCTGTACGGCAAGGGGCTCGCGCTCGATGCGCTGAAGGGCAGCCCCGTGCTGATCAATTTCTTCGCCTCCTGGTGCGTGCCCTGCCGCGAAGAGCAACCCGTGCTGATGCGGCTGGCGAACCAGGAGCACATTCCACTCTACGGCATCGACTACAAGGATCAGCCCGAGGCCGCACAAAAGCTGCTGACGGAGTTCGGCGATCCGTACCGGCGCATCGGCCTGGATCCGGACGGCACGGTGGGACTGAATTTCGGGGTGTACGGCGTGCCGGAAACCTATGTGCTCGATTCGAGCGGCCACATTCGCAAGCGTTTTGTCGGGCCGCTGACGGCCGAGGAAGTGAACAAGCAGTTGCTGCCATTGCTGAGGGCGCTGGGGAAGTCATGAGAGTCCTCGCGTCATGGCCCGACCCGACCCGGCAATCTGCGCACGTGCGATCGGCGCGCGAATCGCGATGGAGCGTCCGGTCATCGCGAGGAGATGGCCGGGTCAAGCCCAGCCATGATGGAGAGCGCTGGCTGGCTGCCGCCCTGACCAGCCTTATCGCCGTCCTGCTGCTTTCCCTCGCCACCCACGCCTTCGCGGTCGAGCCCAGCGAGCGTCTCGCTGACCCGAAGCTGGAAGCCCGCGCCGAAGCCATCGGCCGGACTCTGCGCTGCCTGGTTTGCCAGAACGAATCCATCGAGGAATCGAACGCGAGCCTCGCCCACGACATCCGCGTGCTGCTGCGCCAGCTTCTGCTGAAGGGCGACACCGATGCCCAGGCGCGCCAAGCCATCGTCGCGCGCTATGGCGAGTTCGTACTGCTGAACCCCCCCGTCCAGCCGGCGACTTATGTCCTGTGGTACGGACCGGTGGTACTGCTGGTTGCCGGGTTTGCCGGCGTCGTGCTGTGGCTGCGGTACCGATGGCGCGAATCCGTTGCAACGCCGCCGCCGCTTTCCCCCCAGGAAGAATCCCGTCTCGACACCCTGCTGCGCGAGGCCGACCGCTGATGCTGCCCGGACCGCGTCCGGCGATCATCTGTGAAGGCCGGGCTGACGCCCGGAAGCAAGCATGATGGCCCGATCGCGTGCGGCCATGATGTGTGAGGACCGGACTGACACCCGGGAGCAAACATGATCTTCCTGCTGTTGTTCACCGCGGTTGCGCTTTGCGCCGTCACGGTGGTCTGTCACCCCTTGCTGCGGGGCGTGCACGTCACGGCGGACCGCGCGCAGTTCGACCGCGCCGTCTACCGCGACCAGCTTCGCGAAGTGGACCGTGACGTGGCGCGCGGCGTGCTGAGCCCGGAGGAGGCCGGCTCGGCACGGCTGGAAATCCAGCGCCGGCTGCTGGCGGCGGATGCGCTGACCGGGCGGCAGGTCTGGTCGGAACCCAGCCCCCGCTTGGCGGCGGTGGTGGCGGTTTTCGTGCTGGCGGTGGCGACCGGCCTTTACCTGCATTTCGGGTCGCCGTCCCTGCCTGACGCGCCGTTCAATGGTCGGGTCGCACAGCAAGAAGCCGATGCCGCGCATGGCGAGCACATGGACATGCACCAGGCGGCGGAGTCGCTGGAGAAAAAGCTGCAGGAAACGCCGTCCGATGCCCAGGGCTGGGTGTTGCTGGCGCGCACCGAGGCGACGCTGGGCGACTGGCAGAAGGCGACCGATGCGTTTCGCCACGCCGTAGGGCTGGGCCAGAAAGGACCGGACGTGATGGCGGGCTACGGCGAAATGCAGGTGCTGGCGGCCGGCGGCATCGTCTCGCCGGCCGCGCACGCCGCCTTCGCCGCGGCGCTGGCCGCCGACCCGAAGAACGAGGTGGCTCGCTACTATCTGGCCGTGGCCGACGCCCAGGCCGGTGAGGACAGGCGCGCGATCCAGCGCTGGATCGCCCTTGCCGCGGAGCTGCCCGAGGACTCGCCGATGCGCGATGCCATCGCGCGCGGTGTCACGGAAGCGGCGAAAGATGCCGGCATTGCCGCGCCGGCCATGCCGAAGGGCACGATCCCGGCGCCTGAGCCGGAAGCAGCCGAGACCCCGTCCGCTGGGCCAAGCCAGGACCAGATGGCGGCCGCCGGAAAGATGACGGATGCGCAGCGCAAGCAGATGATCGAAGGCATGGTCGCACAGCTTGCCAACCACTTGCAGAACGATCCCTCGGATCTGGAAGGCTGGCTGCGGCTGGGCCGGTCCTATGCGGTACTGGGCGACACCGACAAGTCCGTGGCGGCCTTCGCGAAGGCGGCGGCACTGAAGCCGGATGATCCCGAAATCAAGATGCAGGAATTCCAGGCGATGATCGCGACCCTGAAGCCGACTGCGCCCTTGCCGGCGGCGGCGGCGGCGTTGTTGCACCAGATGGCGGCTCTCAGGCCGGATCAGCCGGAAGTGCTGTGGTATCTCGGCGTCGAGGCGGCCACCACCGGCAAGCCCGAGGATGCGCGGCGGGATTGGACAAAGCTGCTGAGCCAGCTTCCGGCGGACGGCGAGGACGCGAAGCTGGTGAGAACAGCGCTGGATGCGCTGCCGAAGCAGTGAGGCGACCGCAGTGTCGTTGCGAGTTGCCACCCGCCAAGGTGGCCGGCGTGCGGCGGGATGAAAGACCCCTCCAGACGGGGCACATCCGGGGGAAACTCTCTCTCCGTCTTTCTTGCCAGGATGGAATGTCTTCACAGGGTCGGCATAGCCCAACGCCGGCTGCCAGTCCGGCGGCACAGGCCTTGAAGCGGGCCTCCGTGCCGGTGTTGTCCTGAAGATCCAACTCTCCCTCCCAGGAAGTTTAATCTTCGCCGCTACCAGTCCGTCACCGCTTCGCGCCATGGCCGCTTGCGCCTCCACGGGCCTTGCGATGTCACCCTGAGTCGGTCAAACCCCGCGGAATGCCGGGCGGCGTTTTTCCATGAAGGCGCGGCGGCCTTCGATGAAATCCTCGCTGGCGAAACAGGACTGCACCAGCCGGTCGCTCAGCGTGAGATCGCCTTCGGGACCTTGCAACAACTCGCCGACCGTGCGTTTCAACGCGTGAATTGTCAGCGGCGCGTTCTCGGCGATCGTGGCGCAATAGCCCCGGACATAGTTTTCAAGTTCTGCCGGTGGCAGCACGCGGTTGACCAGCCCCATCGCCAGGGCCTCGGTCGCAGAGAAATGCCGCGCGGTGAAGAAGATTTCCTTGGTGAACGACGGGCCGACCAGGTCCATCAGCTTTTTCACACCTTTATGGCCGTACCCGACGCCCAGCCGCGCCGCCGGGATGCCGAACTTTGCATTGTCCGCCACAATCCGCAGATCGCAGCTCACCGCAATGCCGAGGCCACCGCCGATGCACCAACCGCGGATCATCGCGATGGTCGGCCTGGTGCTGTCGTACAGGCGACGGGAGGCCTCGTTCACCGCATGCTCGTAGCGGATGTTGGATTCCGGCGAACTGCGTGCTTGCTCGAACTGGGAAATATCGGCGCCGGAAACGAACGCGGTTTCGCCCGCGCCGCGCAGCACGATCACGCGCACGGCGGGGTCGGATTCAAAGCGGTCGATGATTGCGGGGATCGTTTCCCACATCTCAAGCGACACGGCGTTGCGGCGCGCGGGGTTGTTGAAGACGATCCAGCCGATAGGGCCTTCGATCTGGGCCAGCATCTTCTCCGTCGGGAGACTGAATGTGAGCGCGGTGTCCATGCGGGGTCCTCCGAAGGTGACTGATGCGGAAAATACCGCGGGGGAGAGGGGAAGGATTTTGCAGCGATCCGATCACCCTCGCGCTTGCACGCTCGCGTCGGTCCGCGTCGCGCCCCGACCCCGTGCCAGGCGCGGGAGAGGTCTTAACAGCAGCCATAGCACGATCAGGGCATTGCCGACATTCCACGCGACGCCATTGGCGAATGCCGCTCGGTAGGAACCGGTGAGGTCGAAGATCGCGCCCGACATCCAGCCGCCCAGAGCCATGCCGAACAAGGTGGCCATCATCACAATGCCGACTCGCGTTCCGGCCTGGTGCGGCGGGAAATGCTCGCGCACGATGATCGCATAGCAGGGCACGATGCCGCCCTGGAACAAGCCGAACAACGCGGAGATGATGTAGAGCGACGTGAGTCCGTTCATAAGCAAGTACAGCATCAGCGCCGTCATCTGCGCCAGCGATCCGAGCAAGAGCGTTCGCAGCCCGCCAATGCGGTCGGCAATGAAGCCGGACCCGATACGGCTGACGATGCCGCAAGCCAGCATCAGCGACAGCATCTGTGCGCCCGCCGCGACGCCGTAGCCCATGTCGCCGCAATAGGCGACGATCTGCACCTGCGGCATCGACATCGCAACGCAGCAGCAAACGCCGGCCAGGGCCAGCGCCGCCTGCAATACACCCGAGCTGACGCCCAACGGGCTTGAAACGCGCACCGACGTTCGACCACCGGCGGACGACCCATGAAGCGGCGGGCGCCGGCGCAGCAGCAATGCCAACGGCACCATCGTCACGGCGCAGAACAAGGCGATGTCGAAATGCGTCTGCCGCCACCCGGCGGTGCCGATGAAATGCTCCACCACCGGCGGCCAGAACGCTCCGGCAACATAATTGCCGGATGCGCAAATCGTCACGGCCAGGCCCCGCCGCCGGTCGAACCAATGCGACACGTCGGCCAACAGTGGCACGAAGGTGGCAGAGCACCCGAACAATCCGATCAGCACACCGTAGGCGAGCGCGAACTGCCACAGCGTGGTGGCGGAACCGGCCGCGAGATAGCCGAGCGTCAGTGATATCGCGCCGCCCAGCACCGGCAGCATCACGCCCAGCCGGTCGGCCACGCGCCCCATCAACACGCCACCCACTGCAAAGCCAAGCATGCAGCACGAGTACGGCAGCGACGCATCGCCGCGGGCGATGCCGAACTCGATCTGCGCCGCCGGCAGTGCGGCGACCATCGACCACATGCCGACGCCGCCGATGCTGGACAGCAGCAGCGCGACGCCGAGCCGGAACCAGGAATAAGGCGAGTCGGACTCGGCGCCGCGTTCCAAAATCAAAATGCCTCGTTGATCGAGGATCTCGTTGATCAGGGAGCTTCGTTCGAAAAAATGATGGTGCCGGAAGCAGCGAACATCCCGCCGACGCCGTGGCACACCGAGATTTTCGCCCCTTCCACCTGTGCCGGCGCGATGCCCCGCATCTGCCGCACGCTCTCCTGCAGCGCGTACATGCCGTACATGCCGGAGTGCATGTAGGACAGCCCACCGCCATTGGTGTTCAGCGGCAGCTTGCCGCCGGGCGCGGTGTGACGCTCGCCGATGAAGCTGACGGCCGTGCCGCGGGGAACGAAGCCGAGATCTTCCAGGCCATACAGCGGAAGATGCGCGAAAGCGTCGTAGATCATCAGGTGGTCGACGTCATTGCGGCTGATGCCGGCCTGCTGGAACGCCGTCGGGCCGGCGACGCGGAAGGCGCGCGAGGAGGTGAAATCCTCCATCTGGCTGACCATCGGCGTCTCGACGCTTTCGCCAGTGCCCAGGATGTACACCGGCTTGGTGGGAAAATCTTTGGCGCGGTCAGCGGAGGTCAGGATCAGGGCGCCGCCGCCGTCGGTGACGAGGCAGCACTGCAACAGGCGGAACGGGTAGGCGATCATCCGCGAACCCAGCACATCCTCGACCGTGACCGGCTGACGGAAGGTGGCGCGCGGGTTCTTTGCCGCCCATTCGCG
>DATKPQ010000183.1:0-31030 GCA_035523995.1 Acetobacteraceae bacterium
CGGATAGGGAAACCGATCTATCGTGCGGCGCGGCGCATTATAGCGGCGAGTCCGGCCGGAATACCGGACGGCGTTTCTCCTGGTGGGCGGCAAGCCCTTCCTGCACGTCGGGCGAACTGAACCCCATGAACTCCAATGCCAGCGAGGTATCGAAAATCGGTCCCGCGGCGCGCAGCCAGTTGTTCAGGGCATACTTGGTCCAGCGGATGGCGTTGGGGGCGCCCTCGGCGAGGCGGGTGGCAATTTCGAGCGCCTTGGCGTCCAGCTCGGCGTCTTCCACGGCCAGCGAGATGAGGCCGATGCGCTCGGCTTCGGCGCCGGTGAGCGGATCGCACAGCAGCAGGTAGTATTTCGCCTTGGCCATGCCGCAGAGCAATGGCCAGATGATCGCGGCGTGGTCGCCGGCGGTGACGCCGAGGCGTGTGTGGCCATCGATCAGCCGCGCGTCCTTGCTGGCGATGGAGATGTCGGCAAGCAGCCCGCAGACCAGGCCCGCGCCGACCGCCGGGCCACGCATGGCGCTGACCACGGGCTTCGAGCAATTGACGATGTTGTAGACGAGGTCGCGGGCTTCCTTCCAAACGGCGGCGCGTACGTCGAATTCGGCCATCATTCGCTCGATCATTTTGAAATCGCCGCCGGCGGAGAAGGCGCGGCCCTCGCCTTGCAGGATCGCGGCGGAGATTTCGGGGTCGGCATCGACGTCGCGCCAGATGCGGCCGAGCTCGTCGTGCATCGCGCGATCCGCGGCGTTCAGCTTGCCGGGATTGCTCATGGTGATGCGCAGCACGCGCGGGTGCGGGCGATCGAAACGCAGGCGTTGATAGGCGGAATAACGGTCTGACATGGCGCGTCTCCTGGTTGCGGAGATGCTGCCACAGGGGTTGGCGTGAGGAAAACACCGCCCGCCGGCGCTGCGCGCGGATGCATCCTTGGGAAGAGTGGTCTTGTACCCGGAACCAGAGAGACGCGATACATCCACCCCATGTCATTGCGAGCTGAGCACCGGCCGGCGCGGCCGGCCCGCAACTGGATGAAACCGCAGCGGACCGAAGGGTTCCCTCTCCCCTTGTGGCACGGGGCTACGGGGAGAAGGCAACGTTGTTTCTTGTTGGGACCGCGAGCGAAGCGTGGCCGGTCGCAGCAATCCCGGGCGGGCAGGCACACGAATCCTGGGTACGCTGTCCCACAACGAAGGCGCATGTCCTGGCTTCGCAACGCGGCTCGCAACCAAGCACATGCGACCGGGCGCATGTTGCTTCCTGCCGTGAAAAATCGTCAGATAGCGCACCATCGTTGTCCGGGAGCCGCAGCAATGCATGTTGGCCTGATTGGTGGCATAGGCCCCGCGGCAACCGAGTACTATTATCGCAGCATCGTCGACCTCCATCGTGCTGGCGGCACATCACCGGAACTGACGATCGTTCATGCCGATGTCCGGGACCTGGTGCGCAACGCGGCGAAGGACGATGCACCGTCGCAAGCCGATATTTTCGCCCGTCTGACGCAGCGCCTGGCCGCGGCCGGCGCCGACGCGGTTGCCATCACCTCGATGGGTGGCCATTTCTGCATCCGTGAATTCGCGGCAATTTCGCCACTGCCTGTGCTCGACGCCATCCCTGCCGTGGACTCCGCGGTTCAGCAACGCGGGCTGCGCACGATCGGCATCCTCGGCAACATGACCGTGATGCAGTCGAGACTATATGGCGGGATTTCCTCGGCGAAGATCGTGCTGCCGGAAGGCGACATGCTGCGCCAGGTCCACGACAGCTACCGTGACATGGCTTTGGAGGGGCGCGCCACGGACGAGAAGCGGCGCGTGTTCTTCTCTGCCGGCCGGCAGATGCGCGCGCTGCAAGGCGCTGAAGCCATCATGCTCGGCGGGACCGATTTGTTTTTAGCGTTCGAGGAACAAGATTGCGGCTTTCCCGTTATCGACTGCGCGGCGATCCACGTTCGCTCGATTTACCGTTGGTCGATCGGCGAGGCATGACGCCGGGCATGAACGCGAACGCCCAAACGCCGCGCTCGATGGCGGGCACAGCAGCGACGGCGCGCTTCGTCGGAGCAAATCCGGGCGACGCGTGAGCGCGGCGAGACCAGCAGCGACTGGCAGGCCGCCGAGGCGATGTCGCAGGCGGAGGTTGAGCGCCTGGCGGATGAAGAGGACGGAACACGGCCGGAAGGCTGGGAAAGCACGGTAGAGCCTGGCATGCCGGAGCGGCGGCAGGCGATTCATATCCGGGTCGATCCCGAGGTGCTGCGCTGGTTCAAGGCGCATGGGCCGGGGTATCAGACGCGAATCAATGCGGTGCTGCAGGCGTTTGTGCAGGCGCGGCGGAGGTCTGAGGCGCTATCAGCGTCCCGGCCGACTGGTATCTGAAGGCGGGCGCGGTGATGCGGAAACCGGGAAGCTGCTCTCATTGCGGCTGGATGCTGATGGGCTGGATTGGTTCAAGAGCCAGGGCGCGAGGCGGCAAACTGCCGGCGATCCTGAGGCCGGGGCGTGAAAAAGCAAGAAAAATTCTACGCTGATGGACACAGATGGACACAGATGAACACGAATCGTGCCGGGGACGGGCAATAGCGTCGCGTACTTCCCAGGTCCTGGACGACAGGCTGAATCTCGACGCGCGGCGCACCGAAGTTGGTCATCAGACAGAGCTCCTTTCCGACTGCCCGCAGGTAGTTGATGCATTGCGCGCGATGCGCACGATCGAGCGCCCGGACGGTTTTCAATTCGATGAGAATGGAGTCCTCGATGAGCAGGTCGGCAAAGGATTCTCCGAGCACGGTTCCCTTATAAGCGACGGTCATTCCGCGCTGCTGTTCGCCGGCAAGCCCCGCTTTGCGCAATTCCAGCGCCAGCGCATTTTCATAAACCTTTTCCGGAAATCCCTGCCCAGGGTGTTCGCCACCGTGAACGTGCAGCCGATGATCCGCTCTGAAATCGCATTCCGCTCCGGCCTATCCGTGTTCATCTGTGTGCATCCGTGTTCATCTGTGTTGAGCCTTTCTTCTTACCCAGCCTGCCCGCAAAAGCTTGCCAAACGGTTGATGACTCGGAAACCGCGAGGCGCACGTGAGCGGGCCCCCGGGAGGCGGCGGCGATCAGGCGCTCGATTCCTTCACGGCTTTCGATTATAAGCTGCTTTCAAATTAGGCTTTTTTCGCCTTCCAGAGAGAGTTCGACCTAGATTTCATCTGCGGAGAACTGATAAACGTGCAGCTCCGGCTGAGGCGAGAGAAAATCGATGGATCGCACCATACTTCGCCACAGAAGACCGTCCTCGGCCATGAGATGGAATGTGAAGTGACATGCTGAAGCTTTTTGCGCACCCCCTTCTGCCACCGGGTGAATTGGGCAATCTGGTCGAAGCCACCCAGGAAATATCGGTCACGATTGAACGGATTGCGCGACTGAGGCGCGAAGCTCTCCAACACAAAGCGTAGCCGGCAAGGAACGACATTTTGCCAGTACTGTTCTTCCCTACCAACAGAGTAATTGGTCGTATCTCGACAGGCTCCGCCTGTCCGAAGCATCTGAAATCGGTAAACTGGACCTTTTACATGCCTCGTCTCTCATGAAACGCGGCGAGCGTACCGCACCGTCCGATACCCAGAAAGCGTTACGCTCCAATTCAGGCCAGGTGAGCCTGCCGGGGCGGGTGGGCCGCGGAAGAACCCCGGGACACAACTATTCCGGCGGGGCGGTTCGGTTGACTTCCGACACCGCTCCACCCTAAACACCCACCCTCCGGGTAACCCCCATATCCCGGTCCCCGCCCAATGCGGGGGCTCCGCCGCTCCGCGAAGGCTCGCGCAGCGGCGCATTTGTCGTTCTGGGCCAGCCACCCAAGGGACCGCCGTCAAGGACCGCCACCAAAGGTCAATGCATGTTCGAAGCCCTGTCCGACAAGCTCTCCGGCGTCTTCGACCGCCTGCGCCAGCGCGGCGCCCTCTCCGAAACCGACATCGGCGAGGCGCTGCGCGAAGTCCGCGTCGCCTTGCTCGACGCGGACGTGGCGCTCCCCGTCGTCCGCGACTTCATCGCCAAGGCCCGCGATCGCGCCCTCGGCACCGAGGTCCTGTCCTCGGTCACCCCCGGCCAGCAGATCGTCAAGATCGTCAACGACGTGATGATCGAGGAGCTGGGCGGCGAGGGCGCCGTCCCCCTCAACCTGAACGCCGCGCCCCCCGTACCCATCCTGGTGGTCGGCCTGCAAGGCTCCGGCAAGACCACCACCGCCGGCAAGATCGCGCTTCGCCTGAAAGACCGCCAACGCCGCAAGGTCTTGCTCGCATCGCTCGACACCCAGCGCCCCGCCGCCCAGCTTCAGCTCGCCCAGCTCGCCCAGCAGGCCGGCGTCCCGTCACTGCCCATCGTCGGGGGTGAAACCCCGGTGCAGATCGCCCTGCGTGCCATGGACACCGCCCGCCGCGAGGGCATCGACGTGGTGATCCTCGACACCGCCGGCCGCCTCTCCATCAACCAGGAGTTGATGGACGAGGTCAAACAGGTCCGCTCCGTCTCCAACCCGGCCGAGACCTTGCTCGTCGTCGATGCCATGACCGGCCAGGACGCGGTGAACACCGCCCAGGCCTTCAACGAGGCGCTCCAGATCACCGGCGTCGTGCTCACCCGCATGGACGGCGACGCACGTGGCGGCGCGGCGCTCTCCATGCGTGCCATCACCGGCGCCCCGATCAAGCTGGTCGGCGTCGGCGAGAAGCAGGACGCGCTTGAAGACTTCCACCCCGAACGTGTCGCCGGCCGCATCCTCGGCATGGGCGACATCGTCGGCCTGGTGGAGAAGGTCAGCGACACCGTCGACCAGGAGGAGGCGGAAAAGCTCGCCGCCAAGATGGCGCGGGGCAAATTCGACCTGGAAGACTACGCGTCGCAGCTCAGGCAGATCACCAAGATGGGCAGCCTGTCCGGCATCCTGGGCATGCTGCCCGGCGTCGGCAAAATGAAGGCGCAGCTCGACGAGGCGAATATCGACCAGACCATCCTGAAGCGCCACGCCGCGATCATCAGTTCGATGACAAAGAAGGAACGCAAGGACCCCGACATCATCAAGGCCAGTCGCAAGAAGCGCATCGCAGCCGGGTCCGGCACCACGGTGCAGGACGTGAACAAGTTGCTGAAGCAGTTCGACGACATGTCGACAATGATGAAGCGCATGAGCAAGCTGGGCCAGAAGGGCCTGATGCGTCACGGCCTCTCCGCCCTGATGCCCCGCCATTTGCAGCAGCAGGGCGGAGGCGGAGGCCGTGGCCTCTCCCGTCATGGCCGGCCTTAACTCCCCGGGCTTGATCCGGGGATCAACCCGCCACCTACCCCGACCCATCCCCACGCAGATCGCCGGCTCAAGGCCGGCCATGACGTGAACCAAAGGAGCCAAACCACCGATGAGCCTGAAAATCCGCCTTGCCCGTGCCGGCGCCAAGAAGCGCCCCTATTACCACATCGTGGTCGCCGACAGCCGCAGCCCCCGCGACGGCCGCTTCATCGAAAAGCTCGGCAGCTACAATCCCATGCTGCCCGCAGAGCATGCGGACCGCGTGCGCCTGCAGGACGAGCGCATCCAGCACTGGATGAGTCACGGCGCGCTGCCGACAGACCGGGTCGCGAAGTTCCTGGGCAAGGCGGGCCTCGCCCCGATTCCGGCCATTCGCGAGCAACCGATCAAGTCCGCCCCAGGCAAGAAGGCGCAGGAGCGCGCCAAGGAAGCCGCCCCGGCGTAAGGCAACCGTGACACAGAACCGCATCCTGCTGGGCGTGATCGGCCGGCCGCATGGCGTGCGCGGCCTGGTGCACGTGGTCAGCCACACCGCTGATCCCGCCAACCTGACCGCCTACGGCCCGCTGTCCGACGGCCGCGGCCGCCGCTTCTCGTTGCGCTGGCGCGGCGAAGGCCTGGCCGAGGTGACAGAACTGCGGGACGCCGGGCCGGCGCGGGTTTCCGACCGGACGGCTGCGGAGAAGTTGGTGAACACGCGGCTGTACGTAGACCGCGAGCAACTGCCAGCCCCCGAGGACGCGGAGGAGTTTTACGTCGCCGACCTGGTCGGGATGGCGGCCGTGGATGCAGCCGGAGCGATGCTGGGCAAGGTTGTCACGGTGCACGACTACGGTGCCGGCACGAGCCTGGAAATCGTGCGGGACGGCGCCGCACCGCTGTTGGTGCCGTTCACGCGGGCCTGCGTGCCACAAGTGGATATAGCCGGGAGACGCGTAACCGTAAGCCCGGCGCAAGAGGTGACGCTGAACGACGCCCACGAGGCCCTTAACCTCGCCCACGAAGCGGGCTTGAACCGCGAAGCGGATCAAGGCGAGGGGCGTAGCGCCAAGAGCGAGGGTAATCGAGTCGGCACGCAGCCAGACGAGGCAGCGTACCGACCCGATCACCCTCACGTCAGGCACTCACGCGCCTCGACCTCTCCCGCTGCGCGGCGGGAGAGGTGCACGGCGCCATGACTTTCCGCGCCTCCGTGCTGACCCTCTTCCCGGACATGTTCCCGGGCCCGCTGGCAGCCTCGCTCGCCGGACGTGCGCTCGCGCGCGGCCTCTGGTCTCTCCAGACCGTCAACATCCGCGACTTCGCCACTGACCGCCATCGCACCGTCGACGACACCCCGTTCGGCGGCGGCCCCGGCATGGTGATGCGCCCCGACATCATCGACGCCGCCCTGACTTCCATCGCCGATGACCGCCCCCGCGTCTTCCTCACCCCCCGAGGCCGCCGCTTCACGCAGGCCGAAGCCCAGGGTTACGCCGCCGCCCCCGGCCTCATCTTGCTCGCCGGCCGCTACGAGGGCGTCGACCAGCGCGTCATCGACGCCCACGGCTGTGAAGAAATCTCCATCGGCGACTACGTCCTCTCCGGCGGCGAACTCCCCGCCCTGGTCGTTCTCGACGCCGTCATCCGCCTTCTCCCCGGCGTGATGGGCGACGCCGACAGCGCCGTCGAGGAAAGCTTCGCCGAACCCTTGCTCGAATACCCCCACTACACCCGCCCGGCCGACTGGCAGGGCCGGCGCGTCCCGGACGTGTTGCTCTCCGGCAACCACGCCGCCGTCGCCGCCTGGCGCCGCGCCGAAGCCGAACGCATCACCGCCGAGCGCCGCCCCGATCTCTGGGCCGCCTACCGTGCGCGCCATCCCGCCGCGCCGGTTGCCAGCGCGCCTGCCGCCCCCTAAGCAATACGCGTAAAGGAACTCCTCCCATGAACATCGTGCAGCAATACGAAGCCGGCGAAGTCGCCCGCCTTACCAAGGACCGCATCGTGCCGGAATTCCAGCCAGGCGACACGCTGCGCGTTGCGGTGAAAGTGGTGGAAGGCGAGCGCACTCGCACCCAGGCCTTCGAAGGTGTCTGCATCGCCCGTTCCAACAAGGGCCTGAGCAGCAATTTTACTGTTCGTAAGATCAGCTATGGCGAGGGTGTGGAGCGCGTCTTCCCGCTCTATTCGCCGCTGATCGCGGAGATCGCGGTCGTCCGCCGCGGCGACGTGCGCCGGGCGAAGCTGTATTACCTGCGCGGACGCTCCGGCAAGCGCGCCCGCATCGCCGAGCGTGCCCGCGTCACGACCGGCGCCGGAGACACCACCGCGCCCGAGGCCGCCGCCGCAGAGTAGGCGTAACCCGGCAGCGCCTGCACCGGCGCATCCGCCGCATGTCCGCGGCGGAACATGCGAGTTCCTATGCCGTTGCTGTCTCACCCCCGGGCCACGATATGCGCGGCGCCAGTTCGGCGATGCCGGGCGCAAGCCGCGCTATCGCGATTTGCGTCATCTCAATACCTCGGGCACTGCCTCGCCGGCGCGGGTCGCGAAAACGGATTTGACAGATTCCGGGGTCGAAGAAACCGGTTCCGCCGCCGGCAGCCGCCGCTTGCCAGGATCACATCACCAGCCAGGTGGCAACAAGTTCTGTGCGTTCGGCGGGGCGCTCGATCGTGGGCATTCCGTCCCGGCGGAACAAGCGCTACGCTTCGATGCGCACGTACTCGAAATCCCCTGGCTTGTTATCGATGCCGGCGCGCGGCGGCGCGATCCATCCGGCATACGCGCCCCGTTCCCGCACCGGGTGCATCAAACTTTCAACGAACCGATAATCGTCATCGGTCGGCAGCATGGCGTCCTTCCGCCCCTGCCAGGCCGCGGGGTCCAGCAGATTGCCTTCGGTATCCGCGCGCGCCGCGGCGAACTCGCCGATGCGGCGGTTGAACGCGACATGGGGCAGGCGAATGCGGAATTCGAGCCCTGCCCGTTCCAGTACGCGATTCCACCGTGCGATCCCCTGCGACGCGTCCGCGACAAAATCGTCGCGCAACCGCATGTTCAGCGATGACAGCGCCGGCACAGCTTCCTGCACGATGGCACCATCCTTCAGCCGCAGCACGGAATAAGTATCGTGCAGCAACTGGTGGTCGTCGGTCAGCTTGTCCTCGCGGTAGCGGCCTTTCAGACCGGCATTGAACGCGTTCGCGGCGTTGGTGCTGATTTCGGAACCGAACAGATCCAGCGTCAGCGAGAAATGCAGGTTCACTTTCTTCTGGATGGTGGGCAGATCGATCACGCCCAGGCGGCGCACGTGTTCGGTATCCGTCGGGTCTTCGATGCCGGCGTCGCGCATAGCGTCACAGGTGCGCTGGATGATGCGCTGCACGCCGGTCTCGCCGACGAACATGTGGTGCGCCTCCTCCGTCAGCATGAAGCGGCAGGTACGCGACAGCGGATCGAAGCCGGACTGCGCCAGCGCGGCGAGCTGCATCTTGCCGTCGCGGTCAGTGAAGAAGGTGAACATGAAGAAGCTCAGCCAGTCAGGCGTGGCTTCGTTGAAGGCACCCAGCATGCGCGGCGAATCCGGATCGCCGGAGTGGCGGCGCAGTAGTTCCTCGGCTTCCTCGCGGCCGTCGCGGCCAAAGTATTTTTGCAGAAGGTACACCATCGCCCACAGGTGACGGCCTTCTTCCACGTTCACCTGAAACAGATTGCGCAGGTCGTATTGCGAGGGAGCGGTGGCGCCGAGATGGCGCTGTTGCTCCACGGATGCAGGCTCCGTATCGCCCTGGATCACCAGCAGCCGGCGCAGCATGGCGCGGCATTCGCCGGGGACTTCCTGCCAGGCGGGTTCTGCCTTATGCGCGCCGAACGGGATGGTGCGGCCTTCGACCTTCGGTGCGAGCAGAATGCCCCAGCGATACTCTGGCATTTTCACGTAGTCGAAGCGTGCCCAGCCTTCGGCGCCGACTCCGACAGCGGTGCGCAGATAGACCAGCGCGTCCTGGAAACCATCCGGCCCCATCGTCTTCCACCAGTCGATGTAGCCGGGATGCCAGGTCTCCAGCGCCTTGCGCACACGTGCGTCCTGGCTGAGGCCGACATTGTTCGGGATCAGGCCATCGTAGTCGACTGTCATCGTGTCGGACATGGGGCCTCCGGTGTCGTGCGACGGCGTCATTGCGAGGCCCGCAATGCGCCTTGCTTCTTGTTAGGCCCCGCAAGGGGTCGAAGCAATCTCGCTCGACATGGCGCAGCTCCGTCCGCGCGCCTCCTCCAGCGAGAATTGCTTCGTCGCTACGGGCCTCGCCTGGCTCAAGAGGCCCGCACCCCTCAAGCCACCGCTTCGGCGCCAGTCTCCGTGACCAGTTCGAGCTGCCCGACCGTCTCCTTGCCAAACGCCAGCGGAATGCAGGCGCCGATCGCGACCACCACCGCGATCCAGCCGAAGAAGAACACCGGCGACCCGGTGTGCGGCTCCAGCACGAACGGCGTGATCACGCCGGAGAAGATCCGTCCCGTCGCCTCGCCGAAGAAATGCCCGCGCCCTCGCAACGCGGTGGGGAATTGCTCGGACAGATAGACACGTACCGCGGTAAAGGAAGACAGCACCGTCAGGCCGGTGATGATCGCGCCCGCCACCATCGCGACGGTGGCGTAATCCCCCATCATGTGCGCACCCGCCATCAGCACCAGCCCTGGCACCGCGCCGCCAAGGCAGTAGGTGATCGTCCAGCGGCGGCCGATGATCTCCATGATGTACCCGGTGAAGAACTTGCCGGGGATCGTCACCAGGAACAACAGCGTGCCCAGGCCGAAGCTGAGGCTAACGGCGGCACCCTGATCCACCAACGCCTTCGGCAGCAGAATCGCCGAGCAATAGTAAGCAGTTGTGGCCGCAGCGTACAGCACGATACCGACCACGGTCCATTGCAGTTGCCCGCGCGAGAACAGATCACGGAAGGGCGGCAGGGGTTCGGTCGCGCTTGCCAGGTTTGGTCCAAGCTCCGGCACGGTCAGCGGCGCAACGCGATTGCCGCAGCGCGCGATCATGCGATTGACCGTCTCCACCGCGGTCTGCGGATCGCCATGCCGCAGATACCAACGCGGGCTTTCCGGCAGGCCGAAATGCACCAGCAGCGGCACGATCCCCAATGCCAATCCGCCGGGCAGCGCGATCAGCCGGAATCCCTCGGGATTGCCGGCGAGCAGAAAGCCGACGAAGGGAAGCAGGGTAAACGCGCTGGCCAGCATGACTTCGAAGATCGCGCCATAGGTCCGGCGATGCTGCTTTGGCATCAGCTCGGCGGCGATCGGGAACGGGGCGGAGATGGCGAAGCCCAGCCCGATGCCGGTCAGCACTCGGATCGCGATCAACTGCGCGCCGGTCTGCGCGAATGGAATCAGCAGCGTCAGTCCGGTGCTGATGATCACGCCGATCTGCATGACGGTCTTGCGGCTGACACGATCGGACATTGCGGCCGCCGTGAAGCCACCCAACACGACCAGGAATGTCGGTGCCACCGCCAGCCAGCGGATCTGCGAACCGGTAAGCTGCAATGGCGCTTTTGCCAGCACCAGTAACGAACCACCCAGGGCGAGATCGTAGCCCTCGATAAACCCCACAGCGCCCAACACCATGATAATCACAAGGTGGTACGCGCTGAACGGAATGCTGTCGAGTTTCCGTCCCAGCGCATGGCTTGCCGGTATCTCCGCCCGGACAGAAATCGTCGTACTGCTCATGTCGTTCTCCCGAATTTTGTTGCAATCCGGAAGCAGGCTCCAAAGCAGTTCAAAGACCGGGCGCGCCGCCGCGGTTGAAGCGTAACCGTAGCGGTGAGATCGCAATCGTCGAGCGGTCGTCTCCCTGCCCCACTGCGTCAGCCAAAGCACCTGCCGCCGTCGCACGTTTTTAGTACCAGCTGTCATGACCGGATGATCCCGGCCATCCCTGTAGGGCAGCGCACGCCGCCGTTACGCGAATGTAGGTTAATTAACCTACATCATCAACCAGGATTCTCCTGTCAGGATTCTCCCGTCACCCGATTGCCGCCGCGCCGTGGCTGACGGACGGCTGCCGGCTTCTCAGAAAAGGCGCGATGGGGACCAAGGTCTTGGCGCCTCGCGCAGGCTTGGGTAACGCCCGAACCTGTGCCACCCTGCACAAGACGCACCGAAAGTCCCAGGGCAGGAGACACCCATGGCAAGCCCGTTCGCCGACGCCGATCTTCTCACCGGCATCCGCATTGTCGATTTCACGCAGTTCGAGGCGGGGCCTTCCTGCACCGAAGCCCTCGCCTGGATGGGCGCCGAAGTGGTGAAGATCGAGAATCCCAAGCTGGGCGATCCGGGCCGTCGCCGTCAGCCAGGCAAGCCTGACAACGATCCGTATTACTTTCACGTTTTCAACGCCAACAAGAAATCCCTGGCGGTGGATCTGAAGAACCCACGCGGGCTGGCGCTGGTGAAGGACCTGCTGCGCAAGGCCGACGTTACGGTTGAGAATTTCGCGCCCGGCACGATTGAGCGCCTGGGCCTGGGTTATGACGTCGTGCGGGAACTCAATCCCGGCATCATCTATGCGTCTGTGAAAGGCTTCGGCGAGGGCAGCCCATACGAGAAGAACCTCGCCTTCGACATGATCGCGCAGGCCTGCGGCGGCACATTCAGCGTGACCGGGTATCCGGACAGTCCGCCGACGCGTCCCGGCATTTCGCTCGGCGACACCGGCACCGGCATGCTGATGGCCATCACCGTCGCCAGCGCCTTGTTCAAGCGCCAGAAGACAGGCCAGGGACGGCGACTGCAAGTGGCGATGCAGGACGCGATCATGCACTACATGCGCATCAACTTCGCGACCCAGGGGCTGACCGGCAAACCGGCACGGCGCGGCGGCGACAAGGTGCCCGGCGTGAACAACGCGCCGATGGGCCTGTATCCATGCAAGCCTGGCGGACCGAACGACTATGTCTACATCATGACCAGCCGCGCCAATCCCGAACATTGGGATCGCTTGCTGAAGCTGGTCGGGCGCGAAGATTTGCTCGGCGACCCGCGCTATGCAACGCCGTCCGACCGCGTGGCACGCGAGGCGGAAGTGGACGCGATCATCGCCGCCTGGACCCGCCAGCACACCAAGCACGATGCGATGAATGCCGTCGGCAACGCCGGCATCCCGGCTGGCGCCGTGCTCGACACCATGGAGCTGCAGAACGACGCGACGTTCGAGCAACGCGGCATCATGCAGACCATCCACCACCCGACGCATGGCGATTTCAAAATGCCCGCCTGGCCGGTGCGGATCGACGGCAAGCCACCGACGCTGACCACGTCGCCGGTGCTGGGCCAGCACACGGCGGAGGTGCTGCAGACCTGGCTCGGGATGAGCGCGGCAGAGGTGGAGGCGTTGCGCGGCAGTGCGATTGCGTAATCGGCGACGAAGCGCAACTGGGTCGTGCCGTGCGGCGTAGTACCCACTACGTGCGGCGCAGTACCCACGAAAGCAGAAGCGTCAGTCACACGCCCATGCGCATTGACCACCGACCGGTGCGGCCGACCCGCGAGTGGGTGCAAGTGCGTGGCGCGTGCGCCTGCCCCACCGGGATTGCTTCATCGCTTCGCTCCTCGCAATGACATGGGGCGCGGGTTGTGCTCCGCTTCTCTGATTTCGGATATTAGCGCCGCAACCCGGATGTAGAACGGCAACCGCAACAATTTAACACGCGGCAGGCAGAAAGCGCCCCCTGGCTCATCCCATCTGGCTCATCCCATCTGGCTCATCCCATATAGGCGCCACCATTGATGTGGTGCACTTGTCCGGTGATATAGCTCGCGGCATCGGACGCCAGGAACACACCCAACGCCGCGATCTCCTCGGGCCGCGCCATGCGTCCCAGTGGCACGGCCTTCGCCATGTCAGCCAGTTCGCCTTCGGTGTTGCCATAGCGCGGCTGCGCCGTATCGGTCAGTCCAGGCGCAATCGCGTTGACCCGGATGCCGTGGGGCGCCAGCGCCAGTGCCATGGCACGCGTCATCCCAACAATGCCAGCCTTGGTCGCCGAATAGTGCACGCCCAGCACCGCCCCGGCCAGCGAGCGTGAACTCAGGTTGATGATCGATCCGCCGCGGCCTGCCGCCACCATTGCCCGCGCCGCTGCCTGGGCGCAGAACGCGCTGCCCTTCAAATTGATATCGACCACGGTGTCCCAATCCGCCTCGGTCATGTCGAGGAACTTCACCCGCGGAAACACCCCTGCATTGTTCACCAGCACATCCAGCCGCCCCAGGCCGCTGAGCGTGACGTCCACCATGCCGGCGATGTCCTCCAGCCGGGCGACATCCGCCCGCACCGTCAGCGCCCGCCGTCCCGCCGTCCGCACCTGCCCCGCCACCGCTTCAGCCGCAGCCTGATCGTCGAGCCAGTTGATCGCCACGTCATAGCCCGCGGCAGAGAATGCGACCGCCATGGCCGCGCCGATCCCCTGCTGCGCGCCCGTCACCAATGCAACGCGATTGTCGTCTGCCACGCGTCCCCTCCCGCAACTTTGGTCCGCTTCGCGGCCCAAGCCCACAAGGAGAGCGGGAGCTCGTTCCGCATCCCCGCGCTCGCCCCATGCCCACGGGCTTCAACCGAGCTTCAGGCGAGCTTCAGGCCATTCCGGCCGGTCGTCCCGCCACAGGCGCCATCCCCACCAGCACCGCCTCGCGCAACTTTGGATGCAGATGCGGGTTGGCGGCAACCACGTCACCGGTATCGCGCGGGTCCGCGTCCCCCGTATCGGTCGCGTAGCCGCCGGCCTCGCGCACCAGCAGCAGGCCCGCCGCGATGTCCCAGCGCTTCACCCCCAGCTCCCAATAGCCGTCGTACCGCCCGGCCGCGACCCAGGCCAGGTCCAGCGCCGCGGCGCCAAACCGGCGTATACCGGCAACCTGCGGCATCAACAGCGCCAGCGTGCGGGAGAATGCCGTTCGCCGCGCCGGCGCTACCGCAGCGAACGGAATGCCGGTGGCGAACACCGCGTCTTTCAGTTCCCGCCGCGCCGAAACCCGCAGCCGCCGCTCATTGACGAACGCGCCGGTGCCTTTCTCGGCCCAGAACATCTCGTCTGTCGGCGGCGCATAGACCAGACCCGCCGCCAGTTCAGACCCGCCATCCGGCAGCCGCCGCTCCAATCCGATGCTGATGCACCAATGCGGCATGCCGTGCAGGAAGTTGGTCGTGCCATCCAGCGGGTCCACCACCCAGCGCCACGCCCAGTTCTCCGAGCCCGAACTGCCCGACTCCTCCATCATGAAGGCATAGCCGGGGCGGGCCTTGTTCAGCTCCTCCTTCAGCGTTTGCTCGGCGCGCAAATCCGCCTGGGAGACAAAATCGGACGGTCCCTTCACACTGACCTGCAATTGCTCGACCTCGGCGAAGTCGCGCAGCAGGCGCCGCGCCGCCTTATGGGCGGCGTTGGCCATCACAGTCATGTGCGGGGAGAGGCGCAGCGCCATTCCGGCGGCCCTGTTCGCAGCGCCAGATCAGGCCTTGGCGCGTTCCACGTAGCTGCCGTCCTCGGTGCGCACCACGATCCGCTCGCCGGTCTCGATGAACGGCGGCACCGATGTCTTCACGCCATTGGACAGCCGTGCCGGCTTGTAGGAGCTCGCCGCGGTCTGCCCCTTCACCACCGGGTCGGCTTCCACCACTTCCAGCACCACGGTCGGCGGCAGATGCATCGCGACCGGATCACCCTCCACCAGGTCCACCTTCACCGTCATCTGGTCCTGCAGGAACGGCTTGGCGTCGCCGAGCAAATCGGCGGAAACGTGACTTTCCTCGTAAGTCTCCGGATCCATCAGCACCAGGTTGGAGCCGTCAGTGTAGGAGTAGGTGTATTCCTTCTCCTCGGTCATCAACCGCTCGACGGTGTCGGCGGTGCGCCAGCGCTCGTTGGTCTTGTTGCCGGACCGAAGATCCCGCATTTCCACCTGAATGAAGGCACCGCCCTTGCCGGGAGTAATGATCTGCTGCTTCAGCACCGTCCAGCGGCGACCTTCATGCTCGATCACCTGGCCGGCGCGAATCAGGTTCGCCTGCTGTTTCATTGCCTGCTCTCGTTCATGTCCGGGATTTGGGCCGCGCTTCTAGACCGCGGGGCAAGCAGGGGCAAGGCACTGCGGCGCAGGAGCCGTGCAGCGGCCCTCGCATCGGCATGCTTCCCTGACGCAGAACACTCCGGGATGTGATCCGCGTCACAGTGAGTCCATCGCGACTGAAGTATTCTGCAGCGAACGATCGTCGAAAAACCACGCGTCGTCCCGGGAGCAACGTCGCCATGTTCAACAGTACAGTCCTCGAAGTGGCCGTCGGCCTGATTTTCACATTTCTGGCAGTCAGCCTGGCGACCGGCGCGATCGTAGAGGCGCTGGCCTCGGTCGTGGACCTGCGTGCGAAGACCTTGCTCGGCGGCGTCAAGCAACTGGTCAACGACCCCAATTTCGCTGGCCTGGCGAAGACGCTCTATGAACATGCGCTGATCAACCCGCGTGGCCCGGGCGTCAGCGCGCCACTGCAACACAAGCCGGCCTATATCGCGCCCGCCCAGTTTGCCAGTGCCATGATGGACGCGGCCGGGATGTCTCAGGCCGTCAGTCAGGCTGCCGCCGCGATCCCGGCCAAGGACCTCGCCGCCGAATTGCAAGCGGCGGTCAACGCGACGCTTCCCCCGGATCGGAATGTCCAATTGAACGCGCTGCTGCGAGGCATCATCCAGCGCGCCGCCGGTGAGCCGGCAAAGATCCATCAGGAGCTCGCTGACTGGTTCGACAACGCGATGGACCGCGTCAGCGGCACCTATAAACGCTATACCCAGGTGATTGGATGCATCGTCGCGCTGTTGCTATGCGTCGCTTGCAATATCGATGCACTCCATATTGCACGAACCGTGTACGCGCATCCCTTCCCCGATCAACTGGCCGAATATTCCCAGCAGCCCGATGCCTCTGTCGCCATGAACATTCTCGACAACAGCTTTCCCGTAGGTTGGCCGGATGGCAAATTCTTCAACAAGGTCAGTGCCAATGGCACGCCCGTCGGTTTCATGCCGGCCGACTATGTCCAGTCGATCATAGGCTGGCTCATTACCACACTGGCAACCTTGTTCGGTGCACCATTCTGGTTCGACCTCCTTCAGGGCTTCGTGCGCCTGAAAGGCAGCGGCCCAAGTCCGGCGGAGAAAACCCACGGACAGGCCGCAGCAAGCTGACCGGCGGTTACCCCGACGCGGGCGGCACATGGAGTTCATGCCGCCTGCCATCCGGCCCACGCACTGCGCCTGCCTCATCCAGATAGCCCGGTCCGATCGGCACCTTTCCGTGCCCGCCCGGAATGTCCAGCACATAGGTCGGCCAGGCCAGACCGCTTACCCGTCCCCGCAAACTCTCCAGCAATCGCCTGCCTTCCTCGATCGGCACATGGAATCGCGCGGTGCCAGGCGCAGGATCGAGCTGATGCAGATAGTACGGCTTCACCCGTGCGGCGAGCATGGCGCGGAACAACGCCTCCAATGCCTCGGGGCTGTCGTTTACGCCCCGCAACAGCACCGATTGGCCGAGCAAGGGGACGCCACGGGCAAGGATGCGGCTCAGCGCTGCGCGAGAATCGGGCGTGAACTCGCGTGCGTGGTTGGCATGCACCGCGAGCCAGAGCGGCTTGTCCACCTGCATCGCGTCTGCCAGCGCATCCGTGACCAAGGCCGGATCAGCGACTGGTACGCGCGTGTGCACGCGTACCAGCTCGATGTGGGGAATCGCCGCAAGCGCGGCGACAATCGCACCCAGCCGGCGCGGCGACAGCATCAATGGGTCGCCACCGGTCAGGATCGCTTCACGGATCTGAGGGTGCGAGCTGAACCAGTCGTAAGCAGATTGCAGTTCGGCCTCGGTCAGCACGCCGCCGCCGGGACCGACATGCTCGCGCCGAAAGCAGAAGCGGCAATAGACCGGGCAGACCAGCAGCGGTTTCAGCAAGGCCCTGTCCGGGTAACGGTGGACCACGCCCTTGATTGGCGAAAGCGCATCGTCGGCGATCGGGTCCTGCGACTCATGCGATGCAGTGACCAGCTCTGCCGGATCGGGGATGAACTGGCGGCCGATCGGATCGTCGGGATGCTGGATCAACGCATGTAGCGCAGGCGTGACAGCGATCGCGTAGCGACGCTCGACTGCGGCAATGGCCTGCTGGCGGTCGGGCGCGATCAGGCCTGCGGCGAGCAAATCGTTGGTGCTGCGAAGCGTCCGGGCCTTATCCATGCCGCAGAGCGTTAGCCTGTCGCGGCGATGAAGAACAGAGCAGCGGTTGTTGCGGCTGCTGGCGGTTGAGCAAACTGCGGCTGCGCGGGGCAAGGCGCGGTACAGCCCACGCCATGTCGTTGCGAGGAGTGCCGGCGGCGAACGGTTGCGGTCGGCTCACGATCGAACTCGCCGAGCTGCGCTACAGTGGGCGCCTGCGTTTTGATTCAGGAACCATCTGGATGTGGCGCCGATCGCGCGCGCGGACCGGTGCTTCATAGCAAAACCTCTCCCGCTTTGCGGGAGAGGTTTCGTGGTCTAGGCGCGACCGGGAGAGATGAACTCCCACGGTTGATATTCCTGCGTGATGTCGGTTAGTACCTCCACCAGAGCCGGCGCATTCGCTGCCAGGGCCTGGCGTAGCGCGCCGCGCAGGCTGTCCGCATCGCTTACGCGCCACGAGGGTACGCCGAAACTTTTCGCGTAGATCTGGAAATCGGGGTTGCGCAGCCGCGAGCCCGAATCCCGGCCCTGGAACAAACGGTGCTGATCGCGCAGCACGTTGCCGTAGGACGAATTGTTGAACACGACGGTCACCAGGTTGATCCCGTGCTGCACCGCCGTGGCCAGTTCAGAGCTGCCGAACATGAAGCCCCCGTCGCCGGTCACCGCGATCACCGGCTTGTCCGGATGCGCCACCTTTACCCCCAACGCCATCGGGAACCCCGCGCCCAGCGTGCCAGAGAAGCCCGATGTGACCAGCCCACGCGGCCGGTGAAACGGAAAGCCGAACCACGACACGTAGCCGACCTGCGTCATCTCGTCGCAGAAGATGCCGTCCTCGGGCAGCACGTCGCGGATCGCTTCGAGGAACGACATCTGCGGCTGCACCTTGCGGATCGCCTGCGCTGTCTCTGCCTTGGCACGCGCGATCGCTTCGGCGCGCGCGGGATCCTCGCGCGGCGCCACCGCCGCCGCCAGCGCCCGCGCCGCGTCGGCGGCATCGGCGACGATGCCGATATCGACCTTCAGCCGCCGCATCTCGGCGGGATCGATATCCACCCGTGCGATCTTCAAACCCGCCGGCAGAGCGCCCCAGCGCAGCGTCGGCACTTCCAGCCGCGTGCCGAAGCCGATCAGCAGGTCGGTCTGTTTCCAAAGCTGGTAGGCGGCGGGAAGGGTCAGGCCAAGCCGGTGCCGGTCATCGACGATGCCGCGGCCGGTGCGGAACGACACCACCGGGGCTCCGATCTTCTCCGCCAGGGCCAGGATCTCGGCCGGCGCATGTGCCGCGCCGCCACCTACCCAGATCATCGGCGACCGCGCGGCATCCACCAGCTTCGCCAGGGCGGCGATCTTCTCGGGGTCTGGCGTCGGGTTGGGGTGCAGGGGCAGCGGATCGTGCGGCGATACTTCGGCGGCAGCGCCGAACTGGTCCCAGGGCATCTCCAGCGCCACCGGGCTGCGCCGGCCGGACAGCATCTCCTGAAAGGCGCGTGCGACCAGATACGGCGCCTGCGACGGGTGCTCTATGCGCTCAGCCCATTTCAGCAGGCTGCGCAGGGTTGCAAGCTGGTCCGGCAGTTCATGCAGCGAACCACGCAGGCGGCCGATCATCAGGCTGGGCACCTGGCCGGTCAGGCACAGCACCGGCGCGTTCAATCCCCAGCCGGTGGCAAGCGCGGCACCGGTGTTCAGCACGCCCGGTCCGGGCACCACTGCATAGGCCGCCGGCCGGCCCGTCGCGGCGGCGTAGCCCAGTGCCATGTAGGCGGTGGTTTGCTCGTGCCGCGCGTTGATCAACCGCAGGCGGTTCGACGCGCGGGCGAAGGCATCGAACAAGCCATAGACCTGCACGCCCGGCAGGCCGAAGACGGTGTCGATCCCATGCCGTAACAGGCCATCGACGATCGCTTCTCCGCCGGTCATGCGTGGCATCGGTTTGTCTCCTGGGGTTCGTTGCCGGTGAGGTTGGCACGGCGTCCGATGCGGGGAAAGGACGGCCGGGTATCGGCGTTCATGACACGCGCGCCTCACCGACGCCGCCGGCAGCCTGCGTCGCGGCAGCCGGCGCGGCCTGCGGCAGCCAGACACTGACGGTGGTGCCGATGCCTTCCTCGCTTTCGATCAGCAGGTGGCCGCGATGACGGTTCACGATGTGCTTGACGATAGCCAGGCCGAGCCCGGTGCCGCCGACCGCGCGCGAACGTCCCTTGTCCACCCGGTAGAAGCGTTCGGTCAGGCGCGGGATGTGTTCGCGCGCGATGCCCACACCCTGGTCGGCAACGGCCAGCACCACGCCGGGACGCGACGGCCAGTTGCCGCCAATCTGTGCCCGCTGCGCCGAGAGCGTTACTGTCCCGTCGGGCCGGCCGTACTTCACTGCGTTGTCGAGCAAGTTCTGCAGCACCTGGGCGATTTGGTCGGCATCCGCAATCACCGGCGGGAGGCGGTCACCGATGGCGACCTGGAGCCTTGCCCGGGATTCCGCGAGCCGCGGCTGATACCCGGCGACCTGCCGCGGCAGCAGCGTGATCAGATCAACATGGTCTGACGGCGGCTGATGTTCCGTCAGCTCGATCCGCGACAGGCTCAACAGATCATCGATCAATCTGTTCATGCGCGCGCCTTGCTCTGCCATGATCGACAGGAACTGCTGCTGCGCCTTCGGGTCGTCGGCGGCGGGGCCGCGCAGGGTCTCGACGAACCCGATCAGCGACGCCAGCGGAGTCCGCAACTCGTGGCTGGCATTGGCGACGAAATCGGCGCGCATGCGTTCGACGGCGCGCTCGCGGGTTCGGTCCGAGAGCACCACCACGGCGCGGCCGCTGTCGGCCAGCGGCGGATCCATCGGCACCACGGTCGCCTGCAACTCGCGTTGGACGGGGACGGGGAGAAGCAGTTCGGCGCCCTGGACGTCACCGGTGGCGAAGGCGCGGTCGATTGCCTCGCGCAACAGGGGGTGGCGCAGCACCGCACCCATCTCGGTGCCAAAGACCTTGCGCGCGGCGGGATTGGCGCGGCGCACAGAGCGGTCGGCGGCGAGCACGATCAGCGGGTCGGGCAGGCGCCCGACGATGGCGGCGTCGGCGCGCTGGAGCTGGTCCACCAGGGCGGCCCGAGACGCCACACGGCGGGACAGGCGATCGACCTCGCGGGCGAGCTGGCCCAGGGAGGAAAGCGCGGGACGAGCGGACGATTCGCCGCCGCCCTCGGCCGCAACGCGGCGTACGGCGTCGGTGACGGCGTCCAGGCGGTGGATCCAGACGAAGGAGATCACCAGCGCGACAGCGAAAACGACAGCCATGGCGCCGATGGCGGCGCGAGGCACAGCCCAATGCGCGAGCACCAGCACCAGCAGAGCGCCGATCGGCGCAACGGCAAGGCCGAAGGCATGGGCGAGGATGCGCATAAGCGTGGCATTTAATCGGAGCCGGAGTGTTACGCGAGCCATGTCGCAGACAGGCCGACGGCCGCCGCTATTGACGCTGGCAGCGCCGCTGCTTCGATCGGTCTCGGTCGTCGGGGGGAGGACAATGCAGGCCTGGACACAATTCTACGCCACCGTTGGCACTGCCGCCGCAGCGCTGCTTGGCCTGCTGTTTGTGGTCGTGTCGATCAACGTGTCGGCCACGCTCGGTCCTGCGGACGCGGTGTCCAGGCGACTGACCGAGCAAGCCTTCCAGAATTATCTCGCGGTCATGATGGTGGCGTTCCTGGCACTGTTTCCAGGCATCAGTGCGACGACCTTCGGGCTGGTCACCTTGCTCGTCACTGCAGGATGGTCGGGCTGGGTCGTCATCAGGTTCTGCCAGGCCATGGCCCTGCACGTTCAACAGCGGTCCTGGCGCCCCGCTTTGCGGCGCCAGGCATCATCCGCGGTCGGATTCGGGATCATGCTGATTTCCGCGCTTCGCATGGCGCTGAACTGGGGCGACGCCTACAATTGGTTCGCTGCCTCCGTCCTGGTTCTCCTGTTCTCGGCGACGGCGGTGTCCTGGGAATTGCTGCGGCAGATTGCGAACCGCCCATCGGGATGATGCTGGCGTGAGCCGGTGTGCCGCCCGCCGCGTTGCACCGGGCATGCCGCGCCAACGCCCGGTGGACTGCGGTTCGTCATCGCAACATCGTGGCCCTTATGCCTCCGCCGTCGAATACCGCGCCCTGACGCCTCGCTCGAGCGCTGTGGCGATCAGCGGATCGAGCCCCAGCTCATCGCGCACGAATTCCAGCATGTCGAAGGATGCCGATTTCTTCCCCTGGTCGCCGGCGATCACCTCGCAGGCCAGCACATAGGCCGTTTCGCGCAGACGCGGTGTGAGCGCGGCACGGATCAGGCTGCCGGCGTGCTTCAGGCCATCCTCCTCGTCGAGCAAGCTCACCGCGGCTTCCGTTGCATCGGCGAGTTGCTGCCTGGTGAAGTCCTGAAAGGCGGGCAGGGTCTGCATCTGGCCGGACATGGTGCCGATCTCGCGGTCGTTCATGCGGCCATCGGCGGCGGCGACCAGCACCATGGTCAGCACCAGAGCCTCGGGCGCGGTCAGGGCGTCGCGGGCGGACATGTTTCATCTCTCTTGCTGAATGGATGCCGAGCCTGAGCGAAGCCGCGGCGGCGATCAAGCCGCAAGGGCGTTACCCAAGGAGAGTTCAGGGGGCTCGCGGGTTGGCTGATCATCGTCCCCGAGCATGCGTTCGGCGATGCGCGCATCGATGGGTTGGCGGGCTGCTTCGTCGATGCAGGCGAACTCGCCACGCGCGACATGTACAGCGAGCCACGCTGCTTGCTCCGGCGTGATGTTGATCGACCGGCACGACATCGTGGCACATGCATTTCAGCCGCACAAAGAGGCGCAATCCAATGGGGATTTTGACGAGGGCAGGACCGCCCCATGGTTCGGCCCGATTGGCTGGTGACGTTGGGGGGTGATTTCCGGGCGGCGGTGCCCTCAGCGAATGCCGGCGCGTCTCGCCACAGCGTCATCGCGTCCGCTGCGTCACCCGTTCCGCGCTCAAAAACGCCCGCGTCTGCTTCACCGCTTCCGCCAGACCGACGCGCCGCACCTGCACGCCGGGCGGGAATGCGGACAACAGCCGGGTTGGCGTCTGCCGATCCAGCAGCGCGAACACGCCGCGGTCGGAGGCGCGGCGGATGAGCCGTCCAAAAGCCTGGCGCAGGCGCAGGCGGGCGATGCGATCGTCGTAGCCCTTGGGGTCGCCGTGGCTCAGGTGGATGCGGCGTTCGCGGTGCAGGATGTCGGGGCGCGGCCAGGGAACGCGCTCGAACACCACCAGGCGGCAGGCGCGGCCGGGCACGTCAACGCCGTCGCGCATGGCGTCGGTGCCCAGCAGGCAGCTCGATTCCTCGGTCCGGAAGATGTCCACCAGGGTGGCGTTGCCCATCGCATCGACGTGCTGCGCGTAGAGCGGGATGCCGGCGGCTTCCAGCTCCGGCGCAATGCGCTGGTGCACCGCCTGCAGCCGGCGGATGGCGGTGAAGAGGCCCAGGCCGCCGCCCCCGGCGGCGAGGAACAAGGCGCGGTAGGCGGCGGCGAGCTGGGCGATATCCCCCCCGGCCACATCGTGGACGATGAAGGCGCGGGTTTGGGCGGCGTAGTCGAATGGCGACAGCACGCCGGCGCGGATGGCGGGGGACGGCAAATGCGGCGCGCCGACGCGGGATTCGGCAGCGGCCCAGGTGGCTTCGGGATCGGCGCCGCTCGCGTCGCGCAGCGTGGCGGACGTAACCAGCAGGCCGTGGGCCGGCGCGGCGAGCGTGGCGGCAAACGGCACCGTGGGGTCCAGCCAATGGCGGTGCAGGCCGACGTCACTGTCCCGGCCGCCGAAGCGATGCTCCAGGCGGAACAACAGAACATAGTCCGACAAGGTGCCGGGGTCGGGTTCTGGCTGGGCGAGCAAGCGCAGCATGGACTGCCAGGCGGCAAGCGGGTGCAGGGCACGGCGTTGCAGCGAGCGGCCGGCCGCCTCGATGCGATTGCGCATGGCGGCGTCCATTTCGTCGGCTTCCGCGTCCAGGCGCGCGAGCAAGCGTTCGCGCAGGGTGGTCAGGGGTTCGGCGATGCGGGCGAGTGCACGGGCCAGGCGGTCGGCGGCGGGGGGGATTTCGGGCGCGGCGGGGACCACGTCGCATTCCGCGGCACCCCAGATGGCGTAGCGCGAGGGCTCGCCTCCGGCGCCCTGGATGCGGGCGAGCACCTGCTGGCGGATCAGGCGCAGGAAGGTTTCGGCAGGGTTGGGGCGGCCTGAGTCCAGATCTGTCAGTTCCGGCCCGTCATCACCCAGGCGGGCCGGCCAGCCGGGGGCGGGCAGCGCGCGCGCAGCCTGCAAGGCGGCTTCGAGCGGGGTTTCCAGTTCGGCATGGCCGGCGACCAGTTCCTCGATCCTGCGCGCCAGCCCGCGCGCGCGGGAACGGCCGCCTTCGGCGCCCAGCAACCAACGGCGCAGTTCTGCGGTCTCGTGGCCGGAGAGGGCGGCGGCGAAGGCGGAATCGGCCGCATCGAACAGATGGTGGCCTTCGTCGAAGACGTAGCGGGTGGGGACGGTGTTGTCGTCCAGCCCGCCCCACGCGGCCTGCGTCATGACCAGGGCGTGGTTGGCCACCACCAACTCGGCGGTGCGGGCGCGGCGAATGGTGTGTTCCACGAAACAGCGGCGCCAATGGGGGCAGGCGGCGTGGATGCACTCGCCGCGGCGGTCGGCGAGGCTTGCCAGCAGGGCGGGGGAAAACAGTTCGGCGAACCAGCCGGGGAGGTCGCCGCCTTGCAGGTCGCCGTCGTCGGTGGCCATGGCCCAGCGCGAGATCAGCCCCAGGGGGATGGTTTGCTGCTGGGCGAAACCGGACGTGGCTGACGTGACCGCGTCTTCCAGGTTCAGCAGGCACAGGTAGTTCTCGCGGCCCTTGCGGATCACCACGCGCCGGCGGCGCTGGACCGGGTCGGGGAACAGGCGGGCGAGTTCGGCGTCGATCTGGCGTTGCAGGTGGCGGGTGAAGGTGCTGAGCCAGACGGTGCCGTGATTCTTCTGTGCCCAGACACTGGCCGGGGCGAGGTAGCCGAGCGTCTTTCCGGTGCCGGTGCCGGCCTCGGCCAGCACGAAGGCCGGGTCGCCGCGGGTCTGGCGCGGCGCGAAGGCGGATGCGGCGGCGGCGGCGTAGTCGGACTGGCCGGGACGTTGCTCCGCGTCGGGGCCGAGCATGGCAGAGAGGCGGGCGCGGGCTTCGGCGTCGGTGACCGGCAGGGCGGAGGGAGCGGGCTGCGGTGCGGTGTCCTCCCACTCCGGCAGGCGGCGCCAGATTTTCAGGGCATCGGTGGAGGGGGGGGCGTCGGTCCGGTCCAGGGCGGCGAGGACGAAGGGGGCCCACCCCCACCCGACCGCGCCCATGCGGGCGGCGAGCGTGGCGGCGTCGCGGTTCAGCGGTGTGGTGCGGCCCTGGGCGAGACGGTTCAGCAGGGCGGCCGCGAGGTCGGGAAGCAGCGCTGCTTCGGCGTCCAGGGTGGTGGGGAGCATGGGGTGGTCGAGCGCGAGAGAGAGCCCGCGCGGGGTCGGGGCGGCGGTGCGGGCGGGGAGGACAAAAGACAAAAGTTCCAGCAGGTCGAAGGCAGGGCCGGGGCGAAGGTTGAGGCGGCGGAAGGTGGCGGGGGCGTGAAGGAGGAGCGGCGGTGGGAGGTCTCGGAGGCGGTCGGCGGCTTCTGCGGCCGGGAGGAGCAGGAGTTCGCCGTCGGTGGTAAGGATGGCGGCACGGCCGTGCCCGGCGACGACGGCGGGAGCGTCGGGGAGGGCAATGCGACTGCTCATGGGGGATGGGTAGGACGTGTGCGAATGGGGGACAATGGGGTTGGCAGCCGATAGACGTGGCCGGTAAACGTTGCCCGGCGCGACATCTACTAACACGGCATACGTTCACCGTCAGCGATGCTACGACCGAATCGTACTCAGTGGCATGCCGACACGTTGTTGATGGCACGTCGTTGATGGCACGTTGGCGATGGCGTCGCCGCTAATGACGTTGCATGGGCCCTCGCTATCGTTCGAACCGAACACGCTGCCGCAGCTTGGATTCAACAGAGCAGAGAAGTCGAATCGAGCCAAGTCGCATCCCGACACCGAAACCAGGAAACCGCGGGCGATCCGTCGAGGGTCCTGGACGCAGGACTGTTGCCAGATCGGAACTGCGAAAATAGTCAACGAAAACGGCGAAAATAGTCATTGCATTCTGCCAGGCTTTCCGGTAGTATAAAAAACCGATTTTAGGTAGCAACGCAGACCAATGTCAGACAGGAGCACAACCACCGCCGACCTTGCCAACCCGCTCGATCCCCACCCGGATCGTCACGCCCAAGCCATGCCCGAGCGCATCGCGGCCATCCTCCACATCGTCCACATCCTCGCCACCTACGGCCGCCACCTCGCCGACACGATCCAGCGGCGCTCGGTCAGGCGCGGCTTCGCCACCATCGCGCAATTCTTCCCCACCGCCAAAGTCTCGGTGATTCTCGCGCATATCTTCCGCGGCATCATGCGGGCCGTGGCATTGGAACGCCTGCTGCTGCAACGCGCCGCGAGTGGCCGCGATCTGCTCGTATTCACGCCGCCCGACGACACCTTGGATGCGGCGAATCCGGCCGTCCCGCCGTGGCCGGACGCTGCCTTCGGATCAAACGCGCCCCCGACGCAGCCGTCAGCACCACAAACACCCACGCGCCGTCCCACGCGGGAACCCTTCCCGCAAGCGCCGCTCACGCTCGACAGCCTTCCCTCCATGCGCCAGGTCGAAGCCGAAGTCCGCCGCCACCCTGTCGGCCGCACGCTTCTCGCTATCTGCAACGATCTCGGCGTCGCGCCGATCCTGTGCTCCAACGCGATGTGGGAGAGCCTGTATCGTGCGTTCGCCCAATATCGCGGCAGCTTCGACAGATGGTTCAAGGAAATGCGCCGCCGCCAGAAGCGCTACGTCGAGCAGGAAGTCGACGCCAATCCGAATCTGGGATGGCCGGGGGAAACCAGAGACGCAGTCCGCAAAACATTGGGATTCGTCGTCGGCGAACCGCCGGTCGATCCGTTTTTCGCGTCACCTGAGGCCGAACTGGCCGTCCCCGCGACCGCCACTGGCCCGCCCTGATCGCTTTGCCAACAATCCAAATCTGCACAACGGGGCCGGAGCGCAGCCGGCCCCGCCGTTCCGATTCGTCCCGCCGCGTCCGCCTCCGCAAAAAGAAACAGGAACCGCAGATGCACGCCGATCAACGCGGACGGCACACGAACCACCGCCATGCCGAGGCTCACCACGATCAGACGCCCGCATGTGTTGTCCGCATGTGTTGTCCGCATGTGTTGTCCGGCACCTCCAGGCCGGCCGCATGCCATCAGCGTCCATTTGCGTTCATCAGCGGTTCCCACTCCCGTTTGCCGAACCCCACACCAGGTCCGCCCGCCACCGGCAAGCCTCCGTCCCGCACCGTCTCCGTCTCACAGCAAACGAAACGAGACGTTCGCGAGACACACCACCCGCGACACATCTCATCCGCCAATACAAGATCTCCCAGGAAACGAATCGAGACACCGCCGGGACTCACGCCCAATCCCGGCCCCCTGCCCGCTCCCACGGAATCCCGGGGATTGCCTCCGCCCTCCCGGTCCCGGCATGACACAAGCCGCATGCTTGTCCTGACCGCCCTGGCAACCCTGATCTGGGCCTACCTCCTGCTCGGCCACGGCCGCTTCTGGCGGTCCGCGCCCGAACTGCCGGCGGCGCGCCCCACGGCCACCCCCAGCGTCGCCATCGTCATCCCCGCCCGCGACGAGGCCCCCGTCATCGCCACCACGATCCGATCGCTCGCCGCCCAGGACTACGCCGGCCCGCTCCGCATCATCCTGGTGGACGACAACAGCACCGACCACACCGGCGACATCGCCCGCTCCTTCGCCGATCCGCGCCTCACGGTATTGACCGGCGCCCCCCGCCCCACCGGATGGAGCGGCAAGCTGTGGGCCGTCGCTCAGGGCCTCACCGAAGCCCGCCGCGCCGAAACCGGCCCTCCCGATTTGCTTCTGCTCACCGACGCCGACATCGACCACAAACCAGGCCACCTCGCAGCCCTGGTCGCGCAACAGGAAACCACCGGCTGCGACCTGGTCTCGGAAATGGTCGCGCTCCGCTGCCAAAGCCTGGCCGAGCAAGCTCTGGTCCCGGCTTTTGTGTTCTTCTTTCAGTTGCTTTATCCATTTTCGCGGGTCAACGACTCACAGATCAACACAGCCGCCGCGGCAGGCGGCACAATCCTGCTCCACCGGCGGGCCCTGGAGCGGATCGGCGGAATCGAGGCAGTGCGCGGCAAACTGATCGACGACGTGGCCCTGGCGGCAGCCGTGAAGAAGGGCGGCCGGATCTGGCTGGGCCACAGCACGCTGGCGGCCTCGCTCCGCCCCTACCCGGGCTTCGCCGACATCTGGGCCATGGTCGCCCGCACCGCCTATGCGCAGCTCCGCTTCTCCCCGATCCTGCTGCTGGGGACGGTGCTGGCGATGGTCCTCGCCTGGCTGATCCCCCCCGCCGCCGCCTTGTTCGCCCACGGCACCGCCCGCTGGCTGGGCATCGCCGCCTGGATCATGCTCTCCGCCAGCTACCTGCCCACGCTCCGCCGCTACCAGTGCTCGCGCCTCTGGGCGCCGTTCCTGCCCTTGGTCGCCGCCTTCTACCTGGCCGCCACCATCGGTTCGGCGGTGAACCACCACAGGGGCCGCGGCGTCGCGTGGAAGGGCCGCGCCTATCAGGGGACCGGCGGGTGAGCGCCGCCACGTCGGTCGAGGCCTGGTCCGGCAAGGGCCGCAGCGACGAGAATTTCCCGGTCGCCTCGTGGTTGATCCGCCCCGACCTGCGCCGCCATGTCCACACCTTCTACACCTTTGCCCGCAATGCCGACGACATCGCCGACTCGCCCACCCTCTCCCCCCAGGAGAAGCTGGCCCGTCTCGACGCGATGGAGGCTGTCTTGCTCGGCCGCTCCAAGGAAGGCTCGCCCAGCGCGCTGGCCCTCCACGAAAGCCTGGTGCAGACCGCCGTCAACCCCGTCCACGCCAGCGAGCTGCTGATCGCCTTCCGCCGCGACGCCACCAAACAGCGCTACGCCACGCTGTCCGAACTCTATGACTACTGCCGCTACTCCGCCTTCCCCGTCGGCCGCTACGTGCTGGACCTGCATAAGGAGCCCCACCGGACCTACGCGCCGTCCGATGCCCTGTGCGGCGCATTGCAGGTGCTGAACCACTTGCAGGACTGCGTGAAGGACCTGGACGCGCTCGACCGCTGCTATCTACCAGAAGACATGATGACCTCCTTCGGCACCTCCATCGCGGACCTGCACCGCCCAGCGATGACACCCGGAATGAGAAAGGTGTTCGGCTCGATCCTGCACCGTGTCGATCGGATGACCCGCTTCGCCTCCGACCTGCCGAAACGCGTCGAAGACCGGCGCCTGCGGCTGGAAACGGCGACCATCGTCAGCCTGGCCAAGCGCCTCACGGCGCGGCTGCAGCGAGGCGATCCGCTGTCAGCCCCGGTGAAGCTGAGCAAGGTCGACTTCGCCCTCGGCGCGCTGCTGTCGCTGCGGCACCTATGAGCATGGCCGCGCCGCTGGATGCCGCCCCCGCCGATCTCGACGCGGTCGAGGCGATGGTGCGCGCCGCCGGCACCAGCTTCTATCGCGGCATGCGCCTGCTGCCGCCGGACCGCCGCTATGCGATGTACGCGATCTACGCGTTCTGCCGCGTGGTGGACGACATCGCCGACGAGCCGGGCGAACTGGCCGACAAGCGCCAACGGCTCGCAGCCTGGCGCGACCGCATCGCCGGCCTGTACCGCGGCGCCGCCGACGATCCGGTCACCCGTGTCCTGGTCGCCGCCGTGCGCCGCTTTGCCCTGCGCGCCGAGGATTTCATCGCCGTCGTGGACGGCATGGCGATGGACGCCGAAACGGTCATCGTCGCGCCCAACCTCGCCACGCTGGACCTCTACTGCGACCGGGTGGCATCCGCGGTCGGCCGGTTGTCGGTGCGCGCGTTCGGCGATGCCTCGCCGGCGGCCGATCGGGTCGCGCACGCGCTTGGCCGCGCCCTCCAGCTCACCAACATCCTGCGCGACCTGCAGGAGGACGCCGACCGCGGCCGCCTCTATCTCCCGCGCGAATACCTGGACGCCGCGGCGGTGCCTCCCGATCCGGCCGGCGCCCTCTCCTCGCCCCGGCTGGCCGAGGTATGCGAACGGGTCGCCACCCTGGCCCACGGCTATTTCGACGAGGCGTCCGCGGCAATGGACCAATGCGACCGCCGCGCGATGAAGCCGGCCCGCCTGATGGGCGCCACCTACGACGCCATCCTCTCCCGCCTCGAGCAACGCGGCTGGCAGCACCTGGATCAGCGCGCGAGCCTGCCGCTTTGGCAGAAACTATGGCTGGCGCTCCGCTATGCGCACTGACCGCTCCCGCCCACCCGATCGATGGCGGCCAACGGCCGAGACCCGGGCGATCCTCCTACCGCGCCAGCAGCCCCGTCACCCGCCGCGCGAAGGCGCCCGGGTCACGCGGCAGGTCCCCCTCTTGCACGCGCGCGAGATCCAGCAACGTCGCGGCGGCCTCGCCGATCAGGTCCTTGTTGTCCACCTGCCCGGCCAAGGTCTCGATCAGCTTGTGGCGCGGGTTGACCTCCAGGACCGGAGCGCTGGGCATCATCGCCCGCCCGGCTCGGCGCATCAGGCGTTGCATCTGCAGGTCCGGCCCCTGCTCGCGCGCCGACAGCACCACCGCGCTGTCGGTCAGCCTCGCCGTCGCCCGCACGTCGGACACATCGGCACCGAGCGCTTCCTTCATCGCCGCCAGCAGGGGGGAAATATCGGGTGCATCGGCATCCTTGCCGAGTTCATCCCCCACCTGGGTGACGCTTTTCAGCTTCTTGCCCTCGAAGCTGTCCATCCGGTCCGGCCAGAAGGCGTCGATCGGATCGGCCATCAGCAGCACCTCGATCCCCTTGGCGCGGAAGCCTTCAAGCTGCGGCGACGATTTCAGCGCGTCGGCGGTGTCGCCGGCAAGATACCAGATGGTGTCCTGGCCGGTCTGCATGCGGTCGGCGTATTCCGGCAGCGAGGTCCAGCCGTCCTGCGTCGATGACCTGAAGCGCAGCAGCGGCGCCAGCTCGGTGCGGTGTTCGGTGTCCTCCCACACGCCTTCCTTCAAAACGGCGCCGAAGTTCTCCCAGAACTTCGCGTAGTTCTCGGCTTCCTTGGCATGCGTCTTCAACTCCGACAGGACGCGGCCGACCAGCGCCTTGCGGATGCGGCCCAGCACCGGCGTCGTCTGCAGCATTTCACGCGAGACGTTCAGCGGCAGGTCCTCGGTATCCACCACGCCCTGCACGAATCGAAGCCAGGCTGGCAGCAGCTCCGCCTTGTCGGTGAT
>DATKPQ010000184.1:0-5883 GCA_035523995.1 Acetobacteraceae bacterium
CGCGCAGCACACCGGATGCGCGCTGTAGGTCGCCGCGTGCATGAAGCGGCGGTCGAGTGGCGCCGAGAGGATCGCGTCATGCACCCGCTTCGAGGCGATCACGCCACCCAGCGGCAGATACCCGCTGGTGACACCCTTGGCGAACGAGACGAGGTCAGGCTCGACACCCCAATGCCCGAGTGCGAACCAGCGGCCGGTGCGGCCGAACCCGGTGATCACCTCGTCGGCGATCAGCAGCACGTCATAGCGGTCGCAGATCTCGCGCAGGCGCGGGAAATAGCTGTCGGGCGGGACGATGACGCCGCCGGCGCCCATCACCGGCTCGGCGATCACCGCGGCGACGGTGTCGGCCCCGTTGGCCAGGATCGCCTCCTCCACCGCGTCCGCCGCGCCGATGCCGGCGTCGCCGTTGCCCGGCCAGCGATATGGGTAAGGCGGCGCAACCTGCAGGAACTCCGGCACCAGCGGACCGAACATCTTTTGGTAGCCGGGCAGGCTGGTGGCGCTCATCGCTGCCAGCGTGACGCCGTGATAGCCGTAGACGCGGCTGATGATCTTCACCTTGTTCGGCTTGCCCAGGCGCTTCCAGTGATAGCGGGCGAACTTGAAGGCACTCTCATTCGCTTCGGCGCCACCGGTGGTGAAATAGACCGCCCTGCTGCCGGGATAGGCATGCGAGACAATTTTCTCCGCCAAGCGGATTGCCGGCTCATTGGAGAAGCCGGCATAGGCTGACGCGTAGGCAAGCTGCGCCATTTGCTTCTGCGCGGCGTCGGCAAGCTCCTTGCGGCCGTGACCGATATTGACGTTCCACAGGCAGGACAGGCCGTCGATGAATTCGCGCCCGTCATTGGTGCGCAACATGGCACCGCGGCCCTCGGTGAAGATGCGCGCCTGGGCGTGATCGTTCGGGTGGTGTAGTGGGTGGATCAGGTGGCGCTGGTCGGCGGCCAGCAGCGCATCCGCTGGCAAGGCGAGATCGTTCATGGGGCACCTTCTCTGGTTGGCCGCAGCGTAATGCGGATCGGCCTCGACCGAAAGGAAAGGCGGCCGCCCGGACTGAATGGTCGCCGCCGCGCCCGGCAACACAGGCAGGGCAGTCGGACGGTTACGACGCTTTTCCGTTCGCGAGGCGCAGCCGCATCAGACTGCGCCCGGTCTCCTCGAAACCGGCACGGCGATACAGCCGCGTAGCGGTATCGTTTTTCTGCCACCGGAACGCCGAGGCCGTCAGAAGAGCAACCCTCAGTCCAGCAACCATGGGGCGGCAGAGGCCTGCGCGATCTGCCGCACCTGGTTCAGCAAGCCTGGCCCCACCGGAATACCTTCCCGCATCCGCTTCTCCGCGTTGTTCCATTGCGGATCGCCGGCCACCATCACGGGCTGCGCCGGATCCACCGGCTTGGTCGCACGCAGGTCGTTGCAGAATCGCGTGACATCAGCGGAGAAATCGGCAGGGTCACGAAACAATCCCGGATCGATCGCGATGAAGCAATGGCCGATATCGTTGCCCTGCGGCTTCTTCGTGTGCAGCGGGTCGGTGATCAGCGTCGCCCCCGAGAGACACGACCCCAGGATATTCACCATGGCCGCCAGACCGTACCCCTTGTAGCTGGAATTTTCCGGCGAACCCCCGAGCGATGTCAGGAACCCACCCTTCTCGCGCGCCTCCAGCGGGTCGGTGCTTGGCAGCCCGTCCTTGTTCAGCACCCAGCCGGGCGGGCACTGCAAACCCTCGTTTGCCTTGTTGCGGATGCGGCCCGCCGCCACCGTGGTCGTCGCCATGTCGAGCAAGAAGGGACGGCCATCGGCGGTGGGGGCGGCGAAGGACCATGGGTCGGTGCCGAGCTTCGCTTCCTTGCCGAACGTCGGCGCCACCTGGATGCTGGACGCGCTGGTGCAGGCCATCCCGATCAGCCCCACCTTGGCAGCCATCAGCGTATAATAACCGGTGGCACCGAAATGCGCCGAATTGCGTACGGCAGCGATCGCCATTCCCGACTGCTTCGCCTTGTCGATCGCGACCTGCATGCCGAACCGCGCCGGAACGTGGCCCAGTCCACCATCGCCATCCACCAGCGCGGAGACCGGCGTTTCGCGCACGATCCGTGGACGCGCATCCATCTTCGCACGCCCGCTGCGGCGCAGGCGGTCATAGCCGGGGAGCATCGACATACCGTGGCTGTCCACGCCATGCAGGTCGGCCCAGGACAGGATGTCGGCGGTGGCTTCGGCGTTGTCCTCCGGCATGCCCCAGGCCAGCAGGATGGCTTTGATCTGTCCACGGTGAGCTTGGTACGGGGCGGGCATGGGCGGCTTCTCCTCCGGTTCGTCGGGTGGCGTTTATGCCTGGGCACGGCAGTGGAGGAAATCCGGCCTACGGGACGACCAGGAGGTCACCCCTGCACCGATGAACGAATTGGCAGCGGCTACCGCAAGCAGCGACAGCAGATACATCTTAAAGCGATGACGTAATTTGAGACTTGCAGTGTTCTGCAAAGTACATGAATCATCCTCGATCTGCCGATCACCGGAGATAAACATCGACAAATCGCGCCAAGCGTTAAATTCGCATCTATTTTGCCATCGCACAATTACCGCAGATAACATGCCGGATAGCTGCTCCGGTTAACGCAAATACGCGACTGAATTACCAACGCCGTACTAAATCTGCCCCTCTGCATGGGTTTTCGTCGACAGGAACCATGGCATGAGCGCGATCCCGAGCATTCCCATTCATCTCTTGGCCTCACCGACATCGCTCGCCGAGGCACTGTCCTCTTGGCGCGGCTTCGCCGAACTGGCACCACCCGCGCAAAGCCGACAGGGACAACCCTATGCCGAACTCGGCGAGGACAGTGGGTGGACCTGGCACCAGAGCCCTGCTGCGGAGGTCCCTGCCATCGGATGCTACTTCCTGCAAAACCTGGAGATTTGCGGCAGCGGCTACCCGTTCCACGCTGGCCGCTTCGTGCACGAGGGCGTCCACACGTCCGACGCCGCGTTGGAATGGCTGGCGGATCCGGAGTTTCACGACCATCCGATCACCAGGCCACCGTGCAACATCGTGGCGATAGACCGGCCGGTGCTGATGGTGTTCGGACCCGGCTCCTCCATCTACGGCCACTGGCTGCTGGATTTCCTGCCACGCATCGCCATAGCGCAGCGATTGCTGGGAGACGCGCTGGATGAATTCGTGGTACCGCTGCCCTCCGATACGCCGGCGTGGGCAACGGCAATGATGGAAACCTTTTGCGGCATCGCCCCTGAACGCATCCTGCCGTATCATCGCCATAACGATAAGCTGGTTTGCGCGCGAGTCTGTCTGCCCAGTTTCGCCCATAATGGCAACTACGTGCTGCATCCCTTCATGCGCGCATTCTACGACCAGTTCGGCAATCGCGATGCGTCAGCACCAAAGCGCAGGATCTGCCTGTCCCGTCGCAACCAGGAACGCGAAACGTTCAGCTACCGTCGCATCTTCGAAAAACGGGAAGCGATGGAACATCTCGCCGAGGATCATGGCTTCGCCGTCGTGCGGCCAGAGGAACTCAGCTTCGCTGACCAGGTCGCCTTGTTCCGTTCGGCCGATTGCGTGCTGGGCGAGGTCGGCTCCGGGCTGCACGCCTCGGTCTTTTGCGACCCAGGCACCGTCGTCGCAACCGTCGGTTGGTTCTCCGAAGCCCAGTACCAGGTTACCGCGGCGTTTGAGCAGAAGATGGTCTTGATGAGCCGGATTCAGGAGATCGAGGATACTGAAAGCAACGCCTGGCGTTTTACTGCGATGAAACCCGACCTTGAACGATTGCTCACAATGATCGCGGCGTAGCGATATCAGCAGCATCATTCGCCTTGGCCACACGCGGCGATGAAGTCCAGCGTCGCCGCAGCGCTGGCATCCGCATGCGTGGCGGCGACATGGTACGAATTGCCCGGCAACACGACCAGCCGGGAATCGGGAATCTGCTGCTGCCAGGCCCGGGTTTCCTCGACCGAGCCCAGCGCGCTTTGCTCGGTGACGATCACCAGCGTGGGGCAGCGTATATTCGGCAGGTCGGCCGTTATGTCAGCCGCGGCAATCGGCCCCATGAACCCGATCTGCGTGGAGGCGGCCGTGCGGCCCATGTACTCCGTCCACCACGCCACCCCTTCCGGCGGAAAGCCGCTGCCCAGCCGCGCACCCATGTTCTCGCGCGCCCAAGCAGTGACGCCGCGGGCTTCGAAATCGCGAATCAGGTCCGGCACCCGCTCGGCCGCACCGGGACGGAATGGCGGCGGCGTGCCCACCACCGTTAGCGTCACCACGCGCGCCGGCTGGCGAGCAGCAAAGGCACGCGCAATGGTGCCGCCGATCTTGGCGCCAACGAGGTGAAACCGCGCGATCCCCAGATGGTCCATCAGCGCACAGAAATCGCCGAGCAGCCCATCGAGGTTCCAGGGATAGTCGCGTGGCATCGGCGTGGACTGGCCGAAGCCGCGCATGTCCGGGCGCACCACGCGGTACTGCCGCGCCAGCTTCGGCACCCAGGCATACCAGGCCAGCCCGCTCTCTGCATTGCCATGCAGCAGCAGGATCGTTTGCGGCGCACGCCACGGATCGGTGAAGTCATCGACCGCGTAATGCATGTCGAGATCAGCAGACCGGTGAAAGCTCGGCATGGCAGGCTCCTTTCTGGCGTCCCCCGATGGTCGTGCGCGGACAGACTTGCCTGCGTGGCGGCGTCCGGCAAGTTCGGCATGCACGACGAAAGCGAGAGGGAGGACGCCTCATCCGCATCCCACCACCCGGCCATGCTTCGCCCAATCGATGGCGTCTTGCAGCCGGTCGTCGCCCCAGAACATCTCGCCCGCAACGATGAATGTCGGCGACCCGACGAGACGCAGGCGCCGCGCCTCGTCGGTCTGAAGCTCCAGATCGCGCCGGAGCTTATCGCTGCGTGCAATCGGGATGACCCGGTCGTAATTCTGGCCGGCTTCCGTGAGAGCCACACGCAGATTGGGTTCGCCTCCGTTCTCCTCACGGAAGAGAAACCAGCGGCGGTAAGCCGCGGCAACGAAGTCCGGCCCCCAGCCCTCCTGCATGCCGAGCAACGCCACGCAGTTGGCGTGCCACGAATCGGCAACCGGATAGGGCGCAGGCACGCGCATCTCGAAGCCGTACATGCCAGCGCGGCGTTCGATGTCGCGCCACATATAGGCGGTCTTGGGCGATTGCGGCGGAAACGGCGAGTAGTTTCTTTCACGCAACAGCGTGCGGAAGTCGAACGGACGCCAGTTGAATGTCAGGCCGGAGTGCTCTGCGACATCCGCCAGACGCAGCGCCGTCAGGCACGTATAGGTGCTGCCCATGGTGAACCAGAAATCGATCGACGATGCGGACATGCCCACCTCCGCGCCCATCACGCGGGCACATCGCCGCGTTGCCTCAGCCTTGCGCGGCGATGCCATTCCGGCAAGGGTGACGAGCGCGGAATGGGAGAACCTGTCATGGCAGACGCACCGGAGTTGTTGCGCGCACGCTTCGGCATCGATATTCGCGGCGCCGAGGTTCCCGACGCAATCGCCCCATTGCTCGACCGCCGCGTCGTCCGCCGCTACCGCGACGAACCCGTCCCCGATTCCTTGCTCGATGGCTTGCTCGCCGCAGCGCAGTCGGCGCCGGCAAAATCCGACCTGCAGCAATATAGCGTCGTGGTTATGCGCGACGCCGCGCGCATCAAGCAGATCGCCGACTGGATCGGCACCATGGACTGGATCGCCTCAGCGCCGGTGTTCCTTGTGTGGTGCGGCGACATGCGCCGCGGCCAGCGCCTGTGCGACATCCACGGCATGCCGCACGCCAACAACAACCTCGACACCTTCCTCAACACCGCGGTCGATTGC
>DATKPQ010000185.1:0-17066 GCA_035523995.1 Acetobacteraceae bacterium
GCGAGCGCCAGAATACGTCACCGAATTTATGAAACAGAGGACTCAGCCCCTTGCCTCACCCGCCAGGGCCGCTTCGCATGCAAGGCGCGCCTCGTCGGCGGTGGGAAAGTCCCGGATCCGGTCGAAATCGTCCATCAGGAACGCAGGATCGATCCCCGCGGCCGCGGCGCCGCGCAGGGCAGCCAGCCAGTGCTCGCCTGGAAACGATCGGTCGCGGAACACGAGTCCGGTCCCGCCGATGCGTTCCAGCGCGTCGACACCGCAGGGACGCCAGCGCGGCGCGACCGGCGTGGCGACCACGGCCGTCGCAAGAGCTGTCCTGTGCTCGATCGCACCGGGATCAGGGGGTACAGGGAACTCCGGCGCCGTGACCGCGCCGAGATCGAAAGCCGAGACCGTGGCCGGCAAATCCGCGACGATGGCCGAAACCTGGCCCGTGGCATGGGGCAGGTTCAGTCCTGCGACGGTCAGCAGCTCCGCGGCTGCGGCGGCGGGTGGATCCGGCTCTGCCGTGGCAGCGACGTCCGGCGCCAGCGGATCGGCCGGCGCGGGCACGGGCACGGGCACGGGCGTAACTGTGTCCGCCGGCGGCAGTCCCAGCAGCGCGCGTACTGCCGGCGCGAACGTCCGGATGCTGGTGTCCTGCACCTGCGACAGCTCCGCCAGCAGGTCGCCCGCCGCCGCAGCCGCGCCCCCGGACGCCGCAGCACAGTCCTGCCGAACCCGTTCCAGCCAGTCATCCTGCGACCCGAGGCAGTAATGATTGACCACCAGGTTGCGGTAGCACGGCAGGTCCTGCACCGCCGCGTTCGGCGCCAGGCGGCCGGCCGTGTCGAACACCGAACCGTTCACACGGAACTCGTGCGGCACCGACCCCACGTCCTGCAGATCGCGGCAGCGTGCGATCATCCGCACGTGACGATTTGCCGGAAAATCGTCGCCGGCGCGCTGATCACGCGTTTCAATGACAAGCCCGGATCGTGGCCGCGACGATGGCACTGGCGAGAAGATACGGCGCGTTACCGCCACCGCGGCGGCGCCATCGCGGGAGTCGAGTGCGCCCAGCACGTTGTTGCCTGCCAGCGGCAGCAGGAAATCGTCCACGCCAAGAAACGCCGTCCATTCGAATCCGGGCGCGAAGATGTCGATGAAGTGCCGATACGCCGCCAATTGCCCGGGCCGCTGGCGCCAGCGGATCAGCGTCACATGCCCGGCCAGGGGCGACGCGCGAACGGCACGCGCCGGGTCGTCCGCGCTGTCATTGTCGTAGAGGACGAAATGCTCCACGCCGACGACGCTGTGATAGGCAAGCCATTCGGGCAGGTGCGCCGCGACGTTTTCGAATATCGCACACACCGCCAATGTTTTTGTTTGCATCGCTGCGATCCGCTAAGCCTGGTGTTGTGATCCGGAGGGATGGTGGGCGCTCCACATGTCATTGCGAGCGAGGCGAAGCAAGGCCCAGCAGGCGGTGGCACATTCGCTCATTGCGTTACTTCGCTCGCAATGACAGCAGCGCGATCCGACAGAGTCAGAACACCGGCACCTTACAACCGGAGAAGCGCGGGTGATGCCCCATGTCATTGGGAGGCACGAAGCGATGCGGCAATCCCGGCCGCCTGGGCGGTCCGGGGGCCTTGCCGGGCAAGATTGCTGCGTCGGTTCGCTTCTCGCAATGCCATACTGTGTGCTGCAACATGCTGTGCGCCGTGCTGCGCTTCTTTGATTCCGGGAATCAGGCAGCCGGATCGGCCAGGACGGGGGCCGTCATACGGCGGATCGTGCCAGTGGTGCTGTGGCCTTCCTGAAGGTTCACGAGCAATACACGACCGCCCCAACCCTGCACCAGATCGCCGCCGACCACCTGATCCACCGTGTAGTCGGCGCCCTTGACCAGCACGTCCGGCCGCAGCGCGCGGATCAGGTTCAATGGCGTGTCCTCATCGAACAATACGACGAGATCGACGGGGGCCAGCGAGGCCATGACGGTGGCACGGGCGGTCTCGGTTTGTACCGGGCGCGTCGGGCCCTTCAGGCGTTTCACCGAAGCATCGGTGTTCAAGGCTACCACCAGCCGATCGCAGGCCGCGCGCGCCTCGGTGAGCAAGCGAATGTGGCCCGGGTGGATCAGGTCGAAGCAGCCATTGGCGAAGCCGACCTTCAGGCGATTGGCGCGCCAGCCTGCGATGCGGCGGGCGGCCTGGTCGGCGGTCATCACCTTGCGGTCGGTTGCGACCAGGTCTTCCATGTGCAGCGCGCCAAGCAACTCCTGAGCGCTCACGGTCGCGGTGCCCGGCTTGCCAACCGAGATGCCGGCCGTGAGGTTGGCGAGCATGGCCGCGTCGGGCAGCGGCGCAGCGGCGGCCAAGGCCACTGCGAGGGCGGCAACCAAGGTGTCGCCGGCGCCGGAGACGTCGGCCACCTCGCGTGCACGGGTGGGCAAATGCAGGGCCTGGCAGTCGCGGCGGACCAGGGTCAGGCCCTTGGCCGAGCGGGTTACCACAACGGCCTCGCCGCCGGTGGCATCCAGCGCGGCACGGCCGGCGCGGTCGGCTTCCGCGTCGTGGTCGGCGTCGATGCGGGTGGCGAGCCGGACCTCATGCTCGTTCGGGGTCAGGATGGTGGCGCCGCGATAGGCGGCGAAATCCGGACGCTTCGGATCGGCAACCACCAGCGCGCCGCGGGACTCCGCGGCAGACAGGGCAGCGGACAGCACGGCATCGCTGAGCACGCCCTTGGCATAGTCCGACAGGACGATGACGTCGGCCCAGCCCAGCGCCGCCTGGAAGCGGTCGAGCACTGCTGCCGCGATCGCCGGTGACACCGGCTCGGTGGTTTCTTCGTCGAGGCGCAGGAGCTGGTGCGATCCGGCCATGAAACGGGTCTTGGCCGTAGTGGGCCGCCCGTCTGCGACCACAAGCTGGCAGTCGATCCCGTCGGCGGCCTGGACAAGCCGGGCCGTTTCCGCGCCCGCTGCGTCGTCGCCAACGACGCCGAGCAACATGGTCTGGCCGCCCAGAGTGGCGATGTTCAGTGCGACGTTCGCCGCGCCGCCCAGCGTGCAGCGATTGCCGGTGGGGCGCAGCACGGGAATTGGCGCTTCGGGTGACAGGCGATGCGCGTTGCCGGACACGTAGCGGTCGAGTATGACGTCACCCAGCACCGCTACACGTGCGTCCGGAAAATGGCGTACACGGTCTGCAAGCTCGATGTCGTTTGCGGCGGGACCCGGACGGGCTGCCTGGTCGGTTTTCATATAGAACGTCCTGCGCTGGCAGACTACCGCTTTTGGGCCGCCGGCATATAGCGCGAGAGTTAGCACAGAATTCCGGCAGAGCGCCAAGTGTCATTGCGCTGTCGCGTACCGTTTCCGTCAACTCGTCGAAAAAACCCGATTTCCTGTTCCATTGAGCCAGTTGTACGGGTATTGATCGCTGTCATCCGCTGCGGCCGCGGGGTGGTCGCCGCAATCGTGCAGGAGGCTTCGTGAGATACGTCCCACCCTTCGATCTGATCCGGCGCTCGGTGGAGATTTCGACCGTCAAGGGCGAGTTGCGGGTTAATGTGTCCTATGAAGAGTTCATCCGGATTTTGAAAATGATGATTTCCGGAGTCGAGGTGAATGACGATTGGTATACCGGCACGTACGAAGATATCGGCAAGGCAATCAAGGACGGTGCGGTGAAATCGGCGCAGCAGCACTTCGTGGATGACGGTTATTTCGAAGGCCGGCTGCCGTTCCCGATGCGAGTGGATGAGCGATGGTACCTGCAGCAGTACCCGGATGTCGCCGACAGCATTCGACGGGACGCGTTGCCGTCGGCGCAGGCGCATTTTGATGAGGATGGCTACCGCGAGGGACGTTTGCCGTTTCCACTGTAGCAATCTTGTTTATGGGTGCCGATACGGTCCTGCATGATGGACCGGCCGGCCGCGGATTTCGTTTTGTAACCGGTCTGCTCCGGATCAACCATCCGGGCGGGCTCACTGAGGCGGTCCGGCCGGATAGAACTTGGGTAACGGGCGAATGGCGGGGTACTGCGGCAGATGAAGAGGGCGAAGCCTGTCCAAAAACCGGGCCGTCCTCAGGCGGCTCATGACGCCAGCGCGACGATCGCCGATCGGCGGGGTATGCAGGCCGCAAAGCGGGTGTCGACGCGTGCCAGGCAGACACCGCTTGCGGCGATGGGCGAGGCGCCCTCCGCTCAGGCGCCAGGTGATATTTTCATGACGGATGAGCAAGCGGCGACGCCGGCTGGCGCGGCACCGCCAATACTCATTCAAATCGATCCGGCGGTCAGCGGCGGCTACATCTACGGCCGGTTCGATGTCGAAATTCATGGCCGGGTGGCTTCGTCCGCGATCGTGGAGGAGGTGGCGCTGGAGGCCGACGGCACCACACTGGGGCGGGCGACGTTTGGCCAGCCGCAGCGCGCGGCGGTCGTCACCATGCCGGACGGGTCGGAAGGCCTGCATCGCCCGTTCCGGCTTACGCTGGCCCGCCCGCAAGCACTGGCCGACACGCCGTGCATCTGTGCCATCCATGCGCGCACGAGCGAGGGCTTTCGCTATACCGAAACCTTCGACCTCGCGATCGATCCAACCGCGCCCGACCCGGTGATGGTGCGGTCGGGCGCGACCCTCGCCAGCCTGGCCAACACCGGCGGCCGGCCGCAGATCGTGCTGTACGTGGAACGCGCCTTGCTCGACAGCGACGGCAACCTGGCCGTGCATGGCTGGGCGGTGGCCATGACGCAGATCGTGACGGTGCAGGTGTTTGCGGATGACAACGACCGCCTGCCTGCGGCCCAGCTTGGCGGGCAACGCGACGATGTCGCGGATTTCTATCCGACCTACCCGAACGCGCGGTATCCCGGCTTCATCCTGCAGACGCAGCTTTCCCAATCCGTGCGTAGCCTCGGCAGCGTTCGCGTGCAGGCGATCAGCATGCATGGCTTTGCCATGGAAGTGGTTGTGCCGGTGGAGCGTGTCGCGCTGAGGCCTCTGACGCCGGTGGCGGAGCCAGCGCCACAATCGCAAGGCGGTGTCCGTCCGGCGTCGAAGCCGGGCGAGCAACTCATTGCGGGCGCCGAAACCTTCCCGGAGGCACAGGGTCTGCCGCGCATGGGACCGCCGCGCATGGGACCGCCATTGGCGGCCGTCGCGATCCAGGAGACGCCGACGCCGGGACCTTCCCAGCCGCCGATGGACAAACGCCGGGAAATCCCCGGCTACTGCGACGAGGCGGTGGTCACACCGGACGGCAAGCTGACAGTGCATGGCTGGGCGGTGTGCGCGGTGGGGATAGCGGGCGTCAGCGTCTATCTCGGCCGCGAGAAAATCGGCGAAGCGGAACTTGGTCTGCTGCGGCCTGATGTTGGCGAGGCATACCCCAACATCCCCTTGGCGCGGTTTTCCGGCTACCGCTTCGGGTGCAATCTTCTCGAACTGGACGATCTCGCCGACGGCGAGCATGGCGTACGCATCGTGGTGCGCAATGGTCTGGACGACGAGCATGAAGAGACCAAGGCCGTCGTCTTCCGTCGGCCGGAACCGGTGGTCACCGATACTCCCGCGTCAACGACGGCGTCCGAGGAACAATCGGAATTCCGCTTCGAGCTCGACGGGCCGACGATACAGAACGATATTGCACTGGAGCAAGTTACTGGCCGGCTGGCGATCGAGGGGTGGGTGCTGGCGCGGTCGGGTATCGCCGGCATCGACATATGCCTCGACGACCAGCGGCTGGGCGAGGCGCATTACGGACTCGCGCGGCAGGATGTCGGCGCGGCGTATCCCGACTGGCCCAATGCATTGCGCAGCGGCTACGCGTTTCATTGTCCGCCGCGCAGCTTGCGCAACGGACGGCATACCGTGCGCATGGTGGTGCGGGCCAAGAACCGCCAGGAATTCGTGCGCAGCTTCACCATCGAAGTGAAGAAGTCGGACGAGGATGACGGCCGGAACTCGATCCGCCGCCGCGAGAGCCAGGCGGAAACCGCGGTGCTGGCGGGCGTGCTGCGAGACCTCGACCACCATCCGCATTTCCGTCTGCTGCTGCGGCACAACAGTGCGGCGGCACCGGAGCGTATCCGCGCCACGCTCGAATCCTTGACGCGCCAGACCCATGCGAAATGGGAACTCGTTGTTCTGGCTGACGCGGATGATCTGGCTGCCGATCTGCGCGCGCGGGTTGCCGACGATGCGGGGATGTGGGCGGATCGGGTCAGCGTAATCGGCCCGGATGACGCGGCGTTCGATGCGCCATTGGGAGGCGATGCAGCCGACGGTCCGGTGCTGGCGGGGTTGCTGTGCCCGGGCGATGAACTCGGCATCGATGCGCTGGCGGAGATCGCCCTGGCCGGAGGGCTGCACCGCGAGGCGGATTTTCTCTACGCCGACGAAGCGCGCGTCAGCCCCGCGACGCAGGAGCGCGAGCAATTCTTCAAGCCGGATTTTTCCCCCGATTTGCTGCTATCCACCAACTATATCGGCCGCCCGTGGTTCGCCGCCGCAGCGCTGCTGCAACGCACGGGCGCCAGTCCGCGGACGCTGCTGCGCGACGGCGAATACGATCTGGTTCTGCGCTGCACCGAGCAAGCCGCGGCGATCCGCCACGTGGCGAAACTGCTGGCACAGCGCGGCCCCGAAGCGCTCGATGACGATGCAGCCGGCCGCGTCGCGCTGGTGAATGCCGCGCGCCGCCGCGGGATCGATGCCGAGGTCGTGGATGGCTGCCTGCCCCATACATGGCGCCTGAAGCGCACGGCGCGGGCGGACGGCAAGGTGGCGATCATCATTCCTACCTGCGCTGCGCAAGGTTATATCGAGAACTGCATTGGCACGCTGCGCGCGCGCACGTCCTATCCGAATTACGAAATCGTCTGCATCGACAATATCCCGGAAGGCCAGATGGCCTGGAAGCTCTGGCTGCAACAGAACGCAGACTGCATTGTCAACATCGACGAGCAATTCAACTGGTCGCGCTTCAATAACATCGCGGCAGACGCGGTCGACAGCGAATACCTGTTGTTCTTGAACGACGATATCGAGATTACGCAGGACGACTGGCTGCAGGGGCTGCTAGAGCATGCACAGCGGCCGGAAGTCGGGATCGTCGGGCCGCAACTGCTGTATCCGTCAGGCAAGGTGCAGCATGCCGGCATGTTCCTGGGCGCCGGCATCGGCCGCCATGCGTTCCGTTTCGCTGACGCAGGTGAGCCCGGCTATTTCGGGCTGGCGCTGACGCAGCGGAACGTGATTGCCGTCACCGGTGCCTGCATGCTGATGCGCCGCAGCCTGTACAATGCGCTCGGCGGGTTCGAAGAAGCGCATTCGGTGATCAACAACGACCTCGACTTCTGCCTGCGTGCGCACGAGGCCGGCAAACTGACCATCTATACGCCGCATGTCAGCCTGCTGCACCACGAGCTGGCGAGCCGCGACCGGCTGCCCGACGTGTTCGACACCTCGCATTTCACCACCCGGTGGAAGACGTTGTTCGCCTCGGGCGACCCGTATTTCAGTCCGCTGCTGTCCCGCTTCTCGGACGACTACCGGCCCGATGATGAGGCGGTGCAGCAGATCTTCGCCGCGCATCCCTTGTTCCTGCGCGAGGAGATCCAGCGCATCCTGGTGGTGAAGCTGGACCATATCGGCGATTTTGTGACGGCGCTGCCGTCGATTCGCCGGTTGAAGGCGCTGTTTCCGCAGGCCCGCATCACGGTTCTTGCCGGCCGCCACGCGCGCGGCTTCGCCAGCATGGAACCGGCGATCGACGAGTTGCTGGAATTCGAATTTTTCCATGCCCGTTCGCAGCTTGGCGAAAAAGAAGTGACCAGGGACGATCTGCTGGCGCTGCGGGCGCGGCTGGCGCCGTATCGCTTCGATCTGGCCGTGGATCTGCGCAAGCATCTCTCGACGCGCGATGTGCTGCCATACACCGGGGCTCGCTACCTCGCGGGCTACGACTATATGGGCCAGTGCCCGTTCCTCGACGTCGCGCTGGAATGGGACGGCGACAAGAACCTGCAACGCAAGCGCAGCCATGTCGTCGATGACCTGCTGGCGCTGGTGGAAGCCATCGCCACCGCCTGCGGCACCGAGCGCAATTTGCTGCCGGCGGTGGCGGCGCGGCCGGAGCCGGAGACGTTGCCGGAAGCGATGCGGCCGATGTTCGAAAAGCCGGTGGTTGCCATGCATATCGGCGCCGGCAACGTCACCAAGACCTGGCCTGCCGAGTATTTCAGCGCGTTGATCGATCTGCTGACGGACACCAACGGCGTCAACGTGATGCTGATCGGGGGACCGGACGACCGCGAGGCCTCGGAGGCGCTGCTGGAGACGTTGTTGCGGCCAGAGGCGGTGCGCTCGGTCGCCGGGCTGACATCGTTGGACGCGCTGCCGCGGCTGCTGTCGGCCTGCTGCCTGTATATCGGCAACGACAGCGGTCCGAAGCACATCGCCGCGGCGTTGGGGGTGCCGACGATCGGGATTCATTCCGGCGTGGTGGATGCCTTCGAATGGGGGCCGGTAGGGCCTCGCGCCGTGGCGTTGCAGCGGAACATGACGTGCGGGCCGTGCTACCTCGCGAAGGCGGAGGATTGCCCGCGGTCTTTGTCCTGCCTGCGGCAGCTTGAACCGTCGGTGGTGCATCAGGCGGCGACGATGCTCCTGGCGCGGCCGGTGGCAGAGAAGGCTGCGATCGTGATAGATGAAGCAGCGGCGGCAGCCGCCTTTGTGGCGAACCGGGAAGATGTGAGGGCGGCGGCGCGGCGCGCTGAAACGCCGGCGACGGATGGGTTGGTGCCGGAGTTGGCCGACGACGTATCGGGGCCAGATCGACCGGCGCCGGCGTCGGATGAACCCGCGACGGTCGCGACTGAACCGGAGCAGATGGTGGCTGGGCAAGGCGACTGTGTGGCGGAAACGGTGGCGGAACGTGAGGAGACGGAGCCTGACGAGACGGAGCGTGACCTTGTTTCGACGGGCGATGCTCCGCCGGTCGGTCGGAAACAGAAGTCGCGCGGCCGGCGGCAGCGCGAGTCGGCGTAACCTGCATGGATGACCATGGCCTGCTTGCGCTCGCGGCCGATCTGGCGGCACAGGCGGGTGCAGCGATCCTCGATGTGCGGCGCCGCGGGTTTGATGTGCGGCGCAAGGAAGACCGCTCGCCGGTCACGGAGGCGGACGAGGCCGCCGAGGCGATGATCGTTGCGGGGTTGCGGTCGGCTTTGCCGGACATCCCGGTGATTGCGGAAGAAGAAATCGCCGCGGGCCACGTCGCCGCGCCGGCCGCGGCGTTCTGGCTGGTGGATCCGCTGGACGGCACGCGCGAGTTCACCAACGGCAGCGACGAGTTCACCGTGAATATCGGGCTGATGCGGGACGGCCGCCCTGTGCTGGGGATTGTCGGCGTGCCGGCCATGGGCGAGATGTTCTCCGGCATCGTCGGGGTAGGCGCCTGGAAACGAACAGCGGCAGGACAGAGTGCGATCAGCGCGCGGGTGCCTCCGGTGGAGGGTGTGACGGTTGTCGCGAGCCGCCATCATGGGGATTCCGCACGGCTGGACGCATTCCTGCAGGGCCGGCAGGTCGCCCGGATGTTGAATTTCGGGTCGAGTTTGAAATTCTGTCGCCTGGCCGAGGGTGCTGCCGATCTCTATCCGCGCTTTGGCCGTACGATGGAATGGGACACCGGCGCCCCGCAGGCGGTGCTGGAAGCTGCGGGCGGGAGTGTCTGCACGCTGGACGGTGCACCACTGCGTTACGGCAAGCCGGGGTGGGAGAACCCGCACTTCGTATGCTCTGGCAGCAAATGAACCTCGCCCGCTGGGCGGGATTGAGCCGCGACGTGAATCAAGCGGTCTGGCCGCAAAGCAAGTGCTGCCGTTCGTCGTGGGACGCTCGTGCCGCAAGGTCGGCTTTAGTATTCAGCACGGAGACAGAGCAAAGGACCAAGATGTGCACGGAGCGAGCATTCGATCTGCGTTCATTTGCGTTCATCTGCGGTTCCATAGGGCGTGCGATGCTACTTCGACCCTGAGCCGATCGCACCTGCGGGATCGATCAAACTGCTGAGTTGTGGGGTGCCAGCATCCCCTGCCCTACCCTGCGGCTATTTCGGCCCCAGCCACTTTTCCCTCTATCACCGCCATCAAGCTCTCCAACCGGTCCGCCTCCGCTGCCGGCTTATCGGTGCGGATTCGCGCGATCCGCGGAAACCTCAGCGCCACGCCCGACTTGTGCCGGTTTGAAAGCTGCGCCGCATCGAATGCGACTTCCAGCACCAGCGCCTTCTCTACCTCGCGCACCGGACCGAACCGCGCGATCGTATGATTGCGAATCCAGCGATCGAGAAACGCCAGCTCCTGGTCGGTAAAACCGAAATACGCCTTGCCGACCGGCACCAGCTCATCGTCGCCCGCGCTGCCCGACCGCCACAGACCGAACGTGTAATCGGAATAGAAGCTGCTGCGTTTGCCGTGGCCGCGTTGCGCGTACATCAGCACCGCATCGATGGTCAGCGGATCGCGCTTCCATTTCCACCACAGCCCCTTCACCCGTCCTGGCACATACGCGGAATCGCGGCGCTTCAGCATGAGCCCCTCGATCGAGGCCGCGCGCGCGCCGTCGCGCAATGCCGTCAGTTCATCCAGCGAGCCGAAGCTGATCAGCTCCGACAAATCCATGCGCGCAGGGTGGCTGTGCGCGTACCATGATTCGAGCCGCGTGCGGCGTTCATCGAAGGACAGCGGACGCACGTCCTCGGTGCCATGGAACAACAGGTCGTACAGCCGGATGCCGACGGGAAAGTCCTGCATCATTTTCGCTGTTACGCCCTTGCGGTTCAGCCGCTGCTGAAGATCGCCGAACGGCGCCACCCTGCCTTCGCGCATCACCAGCAGCTCGCCATCCAGCACCGCGTGAAAGTCCATCGCCTCGATGATTTCCGGAAACGCGCCCGAGATATCGTCGGCGCCGCGGGAATAAAGCCGGCGCCCGCCGGACGTGGCGACAAGCTGCACGCGGATGCCGTCCCATTTCCATTCCGCACGCCACTCCTGGGGATCCAGGGCGGCGAGGTCCGCTTGTTCGAGCGGATGCGCCAGCATGGGCGGACGGAAGACCGGTTGCTCGGCTGGATCGGGGCGCGGGGCGCGGCCCTCCAGCCACGCGAACAATGGCAGGTAGGGCGGCGCAAGCGCGTGCCACACCTCCTCTACCTCGTCGGGACTGACGCCACCGATTTCCGCCAGTGCGATCTTCGCCAGCCGAGCGCTGGCACCCACGCGCAACGCGCCGGTGATCAGCTTCAGCAGCGCAAGCCGCGTCGAGGGATCGGACGCATCGAGCCAACCGGCGACCAAACCGGGGAGTGCCGATTTGGGGGCGGATTCCAGCGCTTCCACGACTTCGGCAAGGCTCGGCGGGGGGGCATTGGTGGGCGCGGCCGGCCACATCAGGGCCACCGTTTCCGCCAGATCGCCGACGTAATCGTAGGACCACGCGAACAACACCGGGTCGGTGCGGGCCGCAGCGAGTTCGCGGATCAGGCCGGGCTTGGCGGTGGTGAAGGCGAGTTCGGCGGTGATGGCGGCGAGGCCGATGCCTCGATCCGGGTCCGGCTGGGTCGCGAAGTAGCGCTTCAGCAACGCGATCTTGGCGTTGCGGGCGGGGGTGAAGGCCAGGCGTTCCAAGAGTTCGGCGAAGGCGATCATCCACGCCATGTTGGTGGGCTGGGCGGCAACTGCCAAGAATCGCTAGGGCGGCGACGTTTCGTATCGCGACCGTCCCGGGGTTGTGCCGAACGCCGTGCGGAACGCCGCACCGAAGGCTGGGCCGCTGGTATAGCCGACCGCAGCGGCGGCCCGTGCCGGGGTCTCGCCCTGCGCCAGCGATGCCAGAGCTTCCGTCAGGCGCAACTGGCGCCGCCAGGCCTGGAAGCTCATGCCGGTGTCGCGGCGGAACAAGCGCGCCAAGGTGCGGGCGGAGGCGCCGGCCATGTCGGCGAAGGCTTCCAGGCCGCGCGGATCGGCCGGATCGGCGAGCAAGGCGTCGGCGACGCGTTGCAGCCGCGGATCGCGGCAGGCCGGGACGGAAATCGGCCGCGTGGCGGCGCGGCCGATCTCATGCAGGGCCAGTGCGACGACGTGCTGCACTGGGCCGGTTTCGTCCCACATCACCGGTTCCTCGCAGGCCGCCAGGATCAGTTCGCGCAACAGGGACGAAACGGCAACCACTGTGACCACGCCGGGGCCTGCCCGGGCTGCGTCCTCACGCAAGAACAATGCGCGCATGCGCAAGCCTGCGGGCATGCGCGTCACGTGGCGTGTCTGCGCCGGCATCCATAACCCGGTGCCCGGCGGAACAATGAACCATGCCGTTTCGGTGGCCACGCGGGTCACGCCGGCGATGGCGAAGAGAAACTGGGCACGCGGATGCTGGTGCCAGCCGGTGTCGTGGGCGGCGGCGTAGTCGTAGGCGTAGCCGACGAGCGGGCGCGGCGCTTGCTCGAACGGGAGCAGACGTCCGCGGTCGGCAGGGTGTCCGGTGTGCGACATAACTTGGCCGTACGTCGAAGGACAGACAGCCTAGCTTATCGGACACGAACCTGCCAGCCGGTGAGGGACCCGACCGATGCATCCCCAGAACTCCCGTCTGATTGCCTTCATCAATGCGGCACACACGCTGACGCATTATTCGCTGCTGATCCTGCCGACCGCGGTGCTGGTCATGGTCGCGCCGGGTGGACGGTTTGGCGACCACTATGGGCCGATTCTGGCGCTCGCGACCGGAATGTTCGTGGCGTACGGCATGTTCTCGCTGCCGCAGGGGTGGATCGCCCAGCGCATCGGCCGGCCCGCGCTGATAACGGTGTTTTTCTTTGGTACCGGCGCTGCGATGGCCGCGACGGCGTTTGCTGCCTCGCGCCTGACGCTGGCGGTGGGGCTGGCGGCGATCGGATTGTTCTCGGCGATCTACCATCCGATCGGCACGGCCATGCTGGTGGACGCGGCGGGGGACAAGCCTGGGCGCGTGATCGGCGTGAATGGCATGTTCGGCAATCTGGGCGTGGCGCTGGCGCCCGTGGTGACGGCGTTCCTGGCGCACCGGATGGGCTGGCGCGCGGCGTTCCTGGGACCGGGTGCCGTGAGCATCGCGCTTGGGTTGCTATGGCTGCGCGTGAAGTCGCCCGAGGCGGCGGTGCATCACGCGTCACGGCCATTCCCGGAGATTCCACGCCACCTGGTGCGGCGAGCCGTGGTGGTGTTGCTGCTGATCGCGATCGTGTCCGGGCTGGTGTTCAATTCCTTCACCTTGCTGCTGCCGAAGCTGATGCAGGAGCGGTTGGGCGACAGCCCGAGCCTGGTGCCTCTGGTGGGGGCCGCGGCGTTCCTGGCGACGCTGTGCGGCGCGCTGACGCAGTTCACGGTGGGCCGGATGATCGATCGCACCACGCTGAAGCGGGTGTTCCTGCCGGTGAGCATGCTGTTGGTACCGGGGCTGCTGGCGGTTTCCTACGCGCGGGGCTGGCTGGTGCTGCCCATGTCGGCGGTCGTGGCGGCGGCGATCTTCGGGCAGGTGACGGTGAACGATACGATGACCGCGCGGTATATTTCGCCGGCGCTGCGGGCGCGGATGTACTCGGTGCGGTTCTTTGTTGGGTTTCTGGGTGCGGCGGCGTCGGCACCGTTGGTGGCGTGGCTGTACGACCGGACCGGCAGCCTGGCGACCGTGACGCTGGTCATGGCCGGATTTGGCGTAATGACGCTGGGCTGCGCGCTGGCTTTTCCTGACCGGAAGGAGGAGCTGCAGCCGGAGTTGTGGGAGGTTGCGGCGCACGAGAGTGAGGTCGTGGCGGCGGCGGAGTAGCGGGACAATCCGGCCGTTGCATGGGGGTGGCGCGGTCGTTTGCGCAATGATAGCGCCATGGCCCATTTGCGGGTGCAATCACTTGCGGCATGATGTTTCCCGATCCAACGCGACGAGGAAACGCCCATGCAGAAAAGTATCGATCGCATCCTGGTCAGTCATGTCGGCAGTTTGCCTCGGGCCGAAGCGTTGTCCGATCTGCTGATCCGCCAGGAAGCCGGCGAGACGATCGACACCGCCCAACTGGCTCGCCAGGTGGAGACGGCGACCGCGCATGTGATCGATAAACAGGTCGAAGCCGGCGTTGATGTCGGCAACGATGGCGAACAATCGCGGGTTGGGTTTCAGACCTATGTGCCGCGGTGCATGTGCGGCTTTGGGGGTGAGTCGAAACGGCCTCCGGCGCGGGACCAGATTGAATTCCCAAGCTATGTCCGGCAGGCGGCCCGGCGCTTTCCGCATGCGGCGCGGGCGATGAACGCGCCGGCGGCGCTGTCGGATGTGCAGTACGTCGACAGCGCGCCGATCAAGCAGGACGCTGCGCGGCTCAAGCGGTTGGGGGGCGGATTTCGCGAATGTTTCATGACGGCGCCTTCACCGGGCATCGTTGCCACGACGATGCTCAACCAACATTACGACAGCCACGAGGCGTATGTGATGGCGCTGGCGAAGGCGCTGGCGAACGAATATCGGGCGATTCATGAGGCCGGACTGATTCTGCAGATCGATGCGCCGGACCTGGCGATGGAGCGGCATCGGTTCTTCGACCATTTGACGGATGCCGAGTTCATGCCGCAGCTCGAACTGCATATCGCGGCCATCAATCGGGGGATCGAGGGGATTCCGCGCGACCGCGTGCGGCTGCATGTCTGCTGGGGTAACAATGACGGGCCGCACGTCTACGATATTGCGATGGCGGACATCCTGCCGGAGCTGTATCGGGCCAATGTCGGGGCTTTGTCGATCGAGTTCGCCAATCCGCGGCATCAGCATGAATATGATGCGCTGCGTCGCAATCCGTTACCTGCGCATATGCTGCTGATGCCGGGCGTTCTGGACACCACGACGAATATCGTAGAGCACCCGGAAGTTGTCGCGCGACGGCTGGAGGAAGCGGTGTCCGTGGTCGGCGACCGGGAGCGGGTGATCGTGGGTACGGATTGCGGCTTTGGCACCTTCGCGGGCCGGGAATATGTGGCTGAGGATGTCGTCTGGGCGAAGCTGGCCGCCGCCGCCGAGGGCGCGCGCATCGTTTCGCGCCGGTTGTGGGGACGGGCTGGGGCATGATCGCCGCGATCGGCCGGATGCGGCGGCTGGGTTCGGCAGGCGGTCAGCCAGACTGGCTGCGAATTTCTTGCACCGATGTCCGCCGTTCCACAGGCGACGATAACAGCCCGCTCAACCGATGCCTGTGCCAGACAGTCCGGTTCGGCCCGGGCGCGGCCACCCGTTGAAACCCGACCGGGTCCTATCGGTTTGCTGATTTTGACGCTTGCGTGATCAGAGATGGTGGCAGATAATCTCGTCAGCAGACCGAGTGCCACCGCCAACGGAAGTGTCCTCGGCGATTTTGGCATAGGACACGACCCCATCGGCGGCCCGGATGATCCGGGCAGCGGATCGGCGGAAGCGTCGCGGCTGTGCATCGACCGTCGGGTGAAAGCTCGCTGCATCTGAGGGTCTGCTTCGGCGACGATTGTTCCGCGAACGCTAAACAGCACGCCGCGGCTGCTCCTGAGAGCACCGGTAGCCTCGGCCCAAGGCCCGGGGTTTGTCCCGAATTGTAAAGCACCGACGGCCCCGCGGCGCTTGCGCTTGAGGCCTGGAACCCCGGCCCGGCCGTCCGCCACGCTCGCTTATCCACGCGGGACCTGACGGCAGTGTGGCGCCGCGCCGAGCGGCCGTTGACCATTCGTGCATTTTTGGTTGGCCCACGAAACCATGACACATAATGGATCCGTCGGGGAGACGTGCCCATTGACTGTGCGGGCGCGCACGCAGCACCGGCGGCTGGCGTTGAGATTGGCCCAACGGCTCGGCTTTTCGCAGCATTCCCCCCGAACGTCATCGACCTCTGTACAATCATGATGCCGACCAACGACGCTGCGCCTTGATCATGACTATTGCGATCGTTCTGCGGCTGGACGCGGAGACCTGCGGCTACATTGACGCGATGGCAGAGGCATTGCCCGACCGCTGCCACCGCAACCCGAGCGAGATCTACCCCCCGCATCTCAGGCTGGCGGTCTACAGCGACGCGGTGGACCCCGGGGACATTGACAAGGCACTCGCGACGTTGGTCGGGGCATGGAACGTTCTGCCGGCCACGCTGGCCGGCATCGGGGTGTTTCCCGGCGACCCGCCTACGCTCTGGCTGGCCGTCGTGCCGACCATCGAATTACTGACGCGGCACGCAAACCTGCATCGAGCAATGACCGACCTGCCCACACATCCGACCTACGAGGTAGGCGGCTGGGTCCCACACGTTACCCTGGGCCGGACCCATTTCGCGGCCGATACCATCAAGGCGCTGGCGGCAACATGGGATGGTCTTATTGTCGGGCGGCTGGCCAGCCTGGACCTGATCCGAACCGATCCTCTTGTGGTGCTGAGCCGCCGTCTACTTCGGGGTTGATCGCGATCGTCGCTGGGCCTGTACAGGATCCGGGTGCTCCGTACGAGAATTGCCAATGCAGGGAGAGCAGCAGTCCCTGCGGCGTGGCGGCGATCAGAACGGGGGGTTCAATCGCGGCTGTAACCGGCTTTGCCAGGCATTGCCCCGATACGCGCCTGATTATTGGCATCGAGGACGCGTCTCGCGCGTCTCGCTGCAACGGGCATTTCTCATCCCGTGAGGCGCTGCGGTCGACGCTGTGTGATTAAATAGTTGCGCCAGGCGAGAAAATTCGATAAACATGCTCCTGAGCGAGGAGACAAGACCGCACATAAGACGGTAGCGGTCATTCCCGGAGTAGTCCGCCAGTGAGGATCTCCTAACACTTTCTCTGTAGCGGAGGAAGGGTAAGTGCGGAGGCTTGCCCGGCGCTCGCGCTTCGACGCTTGAGTTGGATCGTGTCGCGGCGTGTGACGAAATCCTGGCGCATCCCGGGCCGTCGTCAATGAATACTGGCATCGAATGCCGATGCTGCGGCATGCCGAGGTTGCTGACCGCGGCATGCCGCCGCTATGCG